>NZ_JBICYQ010000029.1:0-2689 GCF_043201055.1 Streptomyces sp. NPDC048338 | reverse complement strand
TGACGGCTTGCTTGAGAGACACCCAAGTAGCACGGGGCCCGAGAAATCCCGTGTGAATCTGGCGGGACCACCCGCTAAGCCTAAATATTCCCTGGTGACCGATAGCGGATAGTACCGTGAGGGAATGGTGAAAAGTACCGCGGGAGCGGAGTGAAATAGTACCTGAAACCGTGTGCCTACAAGCCGTGGGAGCGTCGGATACAGCTTGCTGTATCTCGTGACTGCGTGCCTTTTGAAGAATGAGCCTGCGAGTTAGCGGTGTGTAGCGAGGTTAACCCGTGTGGGGAAGCCGTAGCGAAAGCGAGTCCGAATAGGGCGATTGAGTTGCACGCTCTAGACCCGAAGCGGAGTGATCTAGCCATGGGCAGGTTGAAGCGGAGGTAAGACTTCGTGGAGGACCGAACCCACCAGGGTTGAAAACCTGGGGGATGACCTGTGGTTAGGGGTGAAAGGCCAATCAAACTCCGTGATAGCTGGTTCTCCCCGAAATGCATTTAGGTGCAGCGTCGTGTGTTTCTTGCCGGAGGTAGAGCACTGGATAGGCGATGGGCCCTACCGGGTTACTGACCTTAGCCAAACTCCGAATGCCGGTAAGTGAGAGCACGGCAGTGAGACTGTGGGGGATAAGCTCCATGGTCGAGAGGGAAACAGCCCAGAGCATCGACTAAGGCCCCTAAGCGTACGCTAAGTGGGAAAGGATGTGGAGTCGCAGAGACAACCAGGAGGTTGGCTTAGAAGCAGCCACCCTTGAAAGAGTGCGTAATAGCTCACTGGTCAAGTGATTCCGCGCCGACAATGTAGCGGGGCTCAAGCGTACCGCCGAAGTCGTGTCATTGCAGCAATTAAGCCCCAACGGGTGCTGTGATGGGTAGGGGAGCGTCGTGTGCCGGGTGAAGCAGCCGCGGAAGCGAGTTGTGGACGGTTCACGAGTGAGAATGCAGGCATGAGTAGCGATACACACGTGAGAAACGTGTGCGCCGATTGACTAAGGGTTCCTGGGTCAAGCTGATCTGCCCAGGGTAAGTCGGGACCTAAGGCGAGGCCGACAGGCGTAGTCGATGGACAACCGGTTGATATTCCGGTACCCGCTTTGAAACGCCCAATATCGAGCCCATTAATGCTAAGGCCGTGAAGCCGCCCTGGAGCCTTCGGGCAAAGGGGAGTGGTGGAGCCGCTGACCCAAGGTGGTAGTAGGTAAGCGATGGGGTGACGCAGGAAGGTAGTCCAGCCCGGGCGGTGGTTGTCCCGGGGTAAGGGTGTAGGCCGTGTGATAGGCAAATCCGTCACACATTAAGGCTGAGACCTGATGCCGAGCCGATTGTGGTGAAGTGGATGATCCTATGCTGTCGAGAAAAGCCTCTAGCGAGTTTCATGGCGGCCCGTACCCTAAACCGACTCAGGTGGTCAGGTAGAGAATACCGAGGCGTTCGGGTGAACTATGGTTAAGGAACTCGGCAAAATGCCCCCGTAACTTCGGGAGAAGGGGGGCCATCACTGGTGATCGGATTTACTCCGTGAGCTGGGGGTGGCCGCAGAGACCAGCGAGAAGCGACTGTTTACTAAAAACACAGGTCCGTGCGAAGCCGTAAGGCGATGTATACGGACTGACGCCTGCCCGGTGCTGGAACGTTAAGGGGACCGGTTAGTGACCTTTCGGGGTTGCGAAGCTGAGAACTTAAGCGCCAGTAAACGGCGGTGGTAACTATAACCATCCTAAGGTAGCGAAATTCCTTGTCGGGTAAGTTCCGACCTGCACGAATGGCGTAACGACTTCTCGACTGTCTCAACCATAGGCCCGGTGAAATTGCACTACGAGTAAAGATGCTCGTTTCGCGCAGCAGGACGGAAAGACCCCGGGACCTTTACTACAGTTTGATATTGGTGTTCGGTTCGGCTTGTGTAGGATAGGTGGGAGACTTTGAAGCCGTGACGCCAGTCATGGTGGAGTCGCCGTTGAAATACCACTCTGGTCGTGCTGGATGTCTAACCTCGGTCCGTGATCCGGATCAGGGACAGTGTCTGATGGGTAGTTTAACTGGGGCGGTTGCCTCCCAAAGAGTAACGGAGGCGCCCAAAGGTTCCCTCAGCCTGGTTGGCAATCAGGTGTTGAGTGTAAGTGCACAAGGGAGCTTGACTGTGAGACCGACGGGTCGAGCAGGGACGAAAGTCGGGACTAGTGATCCGGCGGTGGCTTGTGGAAGCGCCGTCGCTCAACGGATAAAAGGTACCCCGGGGATAACAGGCTGATCTTCCCCAAGAGTCCATATCGACGGGATGGTTTGGCACCTCGATGTCGGCTCGTCGCATCCTGGGGCTGGAGTCGGTCCCAAGGGTTGGGCTGTTCGCCCATTAAAGCGGTACGCGAGCTGGGTTTAGAACGTCGTGAGACAGTTCGGTCCCTATCCGCTGTGCGCGTAGGAATATTGAGAAGGGCTGTCCCTAGTACGAGAGGACCGGGACGGACGAACCTCTGGTGTGCCAGTTGTCCTGCCAAGGGCATGGCTGGTTGGCTACGTTCGGGAGGGATAACCGCTGAAAGCATCTAAGCGGGAAGCCTGCTTCGAGATGAGTATTCCCACCTCCTTGAGAGGGTAAGGCTCCCAGTAGACGACTGGGTTGATAGGCCGGATGTGGAAGCCCAGTAATGGGTGGAGCTGACCGGTACTAATAGGCCGAGGGCTTGTCCTCA
>NZ_JBICYQ010000028.1:0-17974 GCF_043201055.1 Streptomyces sp. NPDC048338 | reverse complement strand
CAGGGGGGACCCTGTGGGAGAGTAGGACGCCGCCGAACAATTTTTAGCCTCAACCCCCGGACCATGTCCGGGGGTTGAGGCATTTTTGCGTTCAGAACCTTCTTCTCGGATCTCTTGGATCTCTCGGATCTCTCGGATCCCTCCGGGGCAGGAGGGATCCCAGGGCGAATGGATCGGACACCGCGTCAGGACCGACCCCCGCAGACCGTGTCCGCGCTCGCCGGCCTCAACGACCCCTGGAGAAGGGGCCGTACCGGCAGCCTGGCAGCCGGGCCGTTTCGCCTCCGACAACCGCGCGGGAGCCGGTGTCCCGCTGCCGGCACGGAGGCATGCGGGACAGGAGTCCCCTCCCTCCCCACGCCAACTGACCTGGGGAAAAGGAAAGTTGGCGGCGCCGGAGACCTCCCCCGGCGAGGGGTGACCGAGGCTCCGAAGAAGGGCCGGGGAGCGATTCGGAGATCCGCTCGGTTCGGGGTATGCTTCTTCTCGTTGCCGCAGGGGAAACCCCGCGAACAACAGGCCCCTATAGCTCAGTCGGTAGAGCGTCTCCATGGTAAGGAGAAGGTCTGCGGTTCGATTCCGCATGGGGGCTCAGAAACAAAGAAGGCCCCCCGCCCAACGGCGGGGGGCCTTCTTGCTGTTCAGCGGTGATCGGGTTCCGGGATGCGCATGGCCAGGATCGCCATGTCGTCCGACGCCGGCTCCTGGGCGAAACGCTCCACCGCGCGCAGGATGCGCGCGGAGACAGCGCCGGCCGTCAGCCCCGTACAGGTCTTGAGGACTTCCGCCAGCCCGTCGTCACCGAGCATGCGCGTGCCCTCCCGGCGCTCCGTCACACCGTCGGTCACGCACAGCAGGACATCACCCGGATCGAGCGTGATGGTCTGCTCGTAGAGCTCCAGGTCCTCCAGGACGCCCAGCAGCGGCTGCGGGTCGGCGGCCGGGACGACCGTGCCGTCCTGGCTCAGCCGCAACGGCAGCGGATGCCCCGCGCACACCACCTTCAGAAGGGCCGAACCGTCCTCCTGCGGCCACAGCTCGCCGTAGAGCAGGGTGAGGAAGCGGCTGCGGGCCCCCTCGTCGAGGATGGCGGCGTTCAGGCGCTCCAGGACCGCGGGGCCGCCGAAGCCCTCCCGGGCCAGCAGACGCAGGGCGTGGCGGGCCAGGCCCGTGACCGCCGCGGCCTCCGGGCCCGTACCGCAGACGTCGCCGATGGCGAAGCCGTAGGCGTTGTCGCGGATCGGGAAGAGGTCGTAGAAGTCGCCGCCGACCTCGTTGCCCTCGCCGGCCGCGCGGTAGATGACGTCGACCTCGACGCCCGGGACGTCGGGCAGGCCGGGCGGCAGCAGGCTGCGCTGGAGGGACTGGCTGATGGCCACACGTTCGGAGTAGAGGCGGGCGTTGTCGAGCGCGAGCGCCGCCCGGCGCGACAGGTCCTCGGCGAGCTCCAGGATCTCCTGGCGGAAGTGGTCGTCCGAGGGCTTGCCCAGGGTCAGCATGCCGATGACGCGGTTGCGGGCCACGAGCGGCAGCACCACCGTCTCGCCGCCGACCGCCGCGGCCGTGGCGAGCGTCGCGTCGATACCGGAGGACAGCGAACCGCCGGTGCCGCCCAGTTCGCGCATCGAGGTGTTCACGGCGGCCCGGTGGGCGGCGTCCCCGGGGGCGGCCCAGACCCGGGCACCCGGCGTCGGCACCGGGTCCGGCGGGGCGATCGAGGACAGCAGTTCCTTGAGGCCGTCGATGCGGTCCTCGTCCTCGTGCAGGACATACGAGAGGTACGGGTCCGACGCCTGGTCGGCGATCGTGTAGACGGCGCACCAGGTCGCCAGCGTCGGCACGGTCATCTGCGCCATGAGGGCCAGGGTCTGGTCCCGGTCCAGGGTGCCGGCGAGCAGGTCCGAGGCCTCGACGAGGAAGCTGAGCGATCCGCGGCGGAGGCGTTCGAGCTCACCCAGGCGGGCGGACTCGACGGCGAGGGCGATCCGGTCCGCCGCGAACTGCAGCCGCAGGGCCTCCTCGTTCGAGTAGCGGTGCGAGCCCTCGGCGGCGACCCCCAGGGAGCCGGTGAGACGGCCCTCCACCTTGAGCGGCACCGTGACGACGGAGCGCATGCCGGTGCCCTCGAGGAGCGGGACCGCGCCGGGGACGGCGGCCAGGTCCTCGTGGACGGCCGGCATCCGTGCGGAGCCGTAGCGGCTGGCGCCGGTCTCGACGGGGACGCGGGCGAAGCGCTGGCGGGCCGAGGGGAGGCCGGTGGTGGCCCGGACCTCCAGCTCCGTCTCGTCGTCCGTCGCGAGCAGCAGGAAGGCGGAGTCGCCGTCCAGCATGTCCCGGGCGCGCTCCACCGTCCGCTGGAGCAGCCCGTCGAGGTCGTCGGGCGCCGGAGAGCCGATGAAGACCTCGAAGGGGTCGGTCGAGCGGTTCTCGGCACCGGAGTCGGAGACCGCGGGGCGCTGCGGGGTCTGCAGGATCGCGCGCTCGTACTCGCGTACGAGGAGGCAGACCGTGGACGGCTCGCCCTGGCTGTCGCGGACGCGCAGATGCGAGGCGTAGACGGGGATCACCCGGCCGTCGGCGCAGCGGATGCCGTAGCTGCCCTCCCAGCGGGACAGGCGCAGCGCCTCGGCGAGTCCGGTGCCGATGCCGGGGGTGTGGGGCCAGGCGGCGAGGTCGCCGAGCGGCTTGCCCGTGACCTGCTCCGAGCTGTACCCGAAGAGCTCCTCGGCGTCCTCGTTCCACGCGCTGATGGTGCCGCCGCGGTCGATCTGGGCGACGGCCACCCGGATGCGGCTGTCCGCGACCGGGAGGAGCGCGTCGGGCAGCACCGGTCCCGCGGCGCGGGTGCCGATCGGCCTTTCGGGCAGATCGAGTTGGAACCAGACGTGCTTCTGGGTGGGGGTGTACTCCACGCCCCAGCGGGTGGCGAGGGCGGCGCACAGGAGCAGGCCCCGGCCGTTCTCCCGGTCGGGATGGGCGACGGTGCGCCCGCCCTGGACCGGGATCTCGCGTTCGGGATAGCGGTCGGCGACCTCGACCCGTACGCCGTCCTCGCTGCGCAGGCACAGCACGTCGGCCGAGGTGCCCGCGTGGACGACCGCGTTGGTGACGAGCTCGCTGGTGAGGACGACGGCGTCGTCGACGACCTCGCCGTACCCCCATCCCTGGAGGGTGTCCCGGACAAAGGCGCGGGCGGTCGCGACGGACCGCCCGACAGGGTCGAAGCTGGCAGCCGCCCGCGCGGTGATCACAGAACTCCTCGTACGCGTCTCGACGCCCGGCTGTGCCATGGTCGGTCTGCCCCCTCCTGCTGCCCGGTGGTCGTCTGCGCGCCACCCTGCCCCCCGCCGGGCGGATGGGGACGGTTGGACAGCCGGATGCCAGGTTACTTACCTTCGCTGTCCGGGCGGATGCCGGTCATCGCTGTTTCCGTCCTCCGGGGGTGGGGACGTTATGCGAAGCTGCCGAACTGTTATGGCCGGGTTCGGCTGCGGTGAAACACTGGGAAGGCTTGCGACGACAGCCGCGAGCGGTACGGCCCGAGCAGTACGGTCAACCCCTTCGGGAGGGACACGGTGGAGTCTGGCACGGCGGCGCGGCGCGGCGGCGGAAGCGGCAGCGGTACGCGCGCGAGAGGCGGACGGTCCCGGAGCGTGGGGACGGTGCAGGTGGACGCGGCGGCCATGGAGCGGCTGCTGGCCGCTCTCGTCTCGATGCGGGACGGGAACTTCCGCAAGCGGCTGACCGTGTCCGGCGACGGGGTGATGGCGGAGATCTCCGCCGTGTTCAACGAGGTCGCGGACCGGCAGATGCACCTGACGGGCGAGCTGTCGCGGGTGCGCCGGACGGTGGGGCGCGAGGGCAAGCTGTCGGAGCGGCTGGAGGCCGGGGCCAGCGAGGGCGCCTGGGCGGCGGCGATCGAGGCCGCGAACGCGCTGGTCGACGACATGACGCGGCCGGTGTCCGAGGTCGGCCGGGTGCTGTCGGCGGTGGCCGAGGGCGACCTCGACCAGCGGATGGACCTGCGGTCGGACGGTCCGGACGGGGCGGCCAGGCCGCTGCGCGGCGAGTTCCTGAAGGTCGCGCGGACCGTGAACAACCTGGTCGACCAGCTGTCGGCGTTCACGGACGAGGTGACGCGGGTCGCCCTCGAGGTGGGTACCGAGGGCAAGCTGGGCGGTCAGGCCCAGGTGCGCGGTATGTCCGGTTCGTGGAAGGACCTCACGGATTCGGTCAACACGATGGCGTACCGGCTGACGGCGCAGGTGCGTGACATTGCTCTCGTCACGACGGCGGTGGCCAACGGCGATCTGTCGCAGAAGGTCACCGCGCACGTCGACGGCGAGATGCTGGAACTCAAGAACACCGTCAACACGATGGTGGACCAGCTGTCCTCGTTCTCCTCGGAGGTGACCCGGGTCGCCCGCGAGGTGGGCACCGAGGGCGAGCTGGGCGGCCAGGCCGAGGTGGCCGGCGTCGCGGGCGTGTGGAAGGACCTCACGGACTCCGTCAACACCATGGCGGGAAATCTCACCAATCAGGTGAGGGGTATCGCCGAGGTGACGACGGCCGTCGCCAACGGCGACCTCTCCCAGAAGGTCACGGTGAGCGCGCGTGGCGAGATCGCGCAACTCGCCGACACGATCAACCAGATGACGGAGACGCTGCGGACCTTCGCCGACGAGGTGACCCGTGTCTCCGGCGAGGTCGGCGCGCAGGGTCTGCTCGGCGGTCAGGCGCAGGTGCCCGGCGCGGCCGGCACCTGGAAGGACCTCACCGACTCGGTCAACACCGTCTTCCGGAACATCACCACGCAGGTGCGGGACATCGCGCAGGTGACGACGGCGGTGGCCAACGGCGACCTGTCGCAGAAGGTCACCGTCAACGTGGCCGGCGAGATGCTGGAGCTGAAGAACACCGTCAACACGATGGTCGACCAGCTCTCCGCCTTCGGTTCGGAGGTGACCCGCGTCGCGCGCGAGGTCGGTGTCGAGGGTCTGCTCGGCGGTCAGGCCGAGGTGCCCGGGGCGGCGGGGAAGTGGAAGGACCTCACCGACTCGGTGAACACGGCCTTCCGCAACCTCACCGGTCAGGTGCGGGACATCGCGCAGGTGACGACGGCGGTGGCCAACGGCGACCTGTCGCAGAAGGTCACCGTGGACGTCGCGGGCGAGATGCTGGAGCTGAAGAACACCGTCAACACGATGGTGTCCCAGCTGTCGTCGTTCGCCGACCAGGTGACGCGGATGGCCCGGGACGTGGGCACCGAGGGGCGCCTCGGCGGCCAGGCCCGCGTCGACGGGGTCTCCGGCACGTGGAAGGAGCTCACCGACTCCGTCAACTTCATGGCCGGCAACCTCACGTCCCAGGTGCGGCAGATCGCCCAGGTGACCACGGCGGTGGCGCGGGGTGACCTGTCGCAGAAGATCGACGTGGACGCGCGCGGCGAGATCCTGGAGCTGAAGAACACCATCAACACGATGGTCGACCAGCTCTCCGCCTTCGCGGAGCAGGTGACCCGGGTGGCCCGCGAGGTGGGTACGGACGGCCGGCTCGGCGGCCAGGCGCAGGTGCCGGGCGTCGCCGGAGTGTGGCGCGACCTGACGGACTCCGTGAACGGCATGGCCGGGAACCTCACCGCCCAGGTCCGCAACATCGCCCAGGTCGCCACGGCGGTGGCGCGGGGTGACCTGTCGCAGAAGATCGACGTGGACGCCCGGGGCGAGATCCTGGAGCTGAAGAACACCCTCAACACGATGGTGGACCAGCTCTCCAGCTTCGCGGAGCAGGTGACCCGGGTGGCCCGCGAGGTGGGCACCGAGGGCATCCTGGGCGGTCAGGCCGAGGTGCAGGGAGTCTCCGGCACCTGGAAGGACCTCACCCAGTCGGTGAACTTCATGGCGAACAACCTGACGTCGCAGGTGCGCAACATCGCCGAGGTCACCACCGCGGTCGCCAAGGGCGACCTGTCGAAGAAGATCACCGTCGACGCCAAGGGCGAGATCCTGGAGCTGGTGACGACCGTCAACACGATGGTCGACCAGCTGTCCAACTTCGCGGACGAGGTGACCCGGGTGGCCCGCGAGGTGGGCACCGAGGGCATCCTCGGCGGCCAGGCCCGGGTGCGCGGGGTCACCGGCACCTGGAAGGACCTCAGCGACAACGTCAACCTGATGGCCAACAACCTGACCAACCAGGTGCGGAACATCTCCCGGGTCTCCGCGGCCGTCGCCAACGGCGACCTGACGAAGAAGGTGACGGTCGAGGCGCGCGGCGAGGTCGCCGAGCTCGCCGACACCGTCAACACCATGGTGACGACCCTGTCGTCGTTCGCGGACGAGGTGACCCGGGTGGCCCGCGAGGTGGGCACCGAGGGCGAGCTGGGCGGTCAGGCGCGGGTGCCGGGCGTCTCGGGCACCTGGAAGGACCTCACCGAGTCGGTGAACTCGATGGCCTCCAACCTGACCGGTCAGGTGCGCCAGATCGCCACGGTCACCACCGCCATCGCCAAGGGCGACCTGACCCGGAAGATCGACATCGACGCCCGGGGCGAGATCCAGGAGCTGAAGAACACCATCAACACGATGGTCGACCAGCTGTCCAACTTCGCCGAGGAGGTCACCCGGGTGGCCCGCGAGGTGGGCACCGACGGCCAGCTCGGCGGCCAGGCGCGCGTCCGGGACGTCGACGGCACCTGGCGCGACCTGACGGAGTCCGTGAACGAGATGGCCGGGAACCTGACCCGGCAGGTGCGCGCCATCGCGGCCGTCGCCACCGCGGTGACCCGCGGCGATCTCAACCTGAAGATCGACGGCGTGGACGCGGCGGGCGAGATCCAGGCGCTCCAGGACAACATCAACACGATGATCGCCAACCTGCGCGACACCACCCTCGCCAACGAGGAGCAGGACTGGCTGAAGGGCAACCTGGCCCGTATCTCCGGCCTGATGCAGGGCCGGCGCGACCTCGACGACGTCGCCTCGCTCATCATGAGCGAGCTGACCCCGGTCGTCTCGGCCCAGCACGGTGCCTTCTTCGTCGCGATGCCGACCGGTTCCGGGGCGGGCGGCGCCGAACCGGTCGGGCCGGGCGAGGTCCCGTACGAGCTGCGGATGCGCGGCAGTTACGGATACTCCTCCGGCTCCATGCCCACCTCCTTCCGCCCGGGCGAGACGCTGATCGGGACGGCGGCCGAGGAGAAGCGGACGATCCAGGTCAACGTGCCGCCGGGCTATCTCAAGATCTCCTCGGGGCTCGGCGAGGCCGCCCCGGCGCACGTGGTCGTGCTGCCGGTGCTCTTCGAGGGGAAGGTCCTCGGCGTGATCGAGCTGGCCTCCTTCCAGCCCTTCACCCAGATCCAGCGGGACTTCCTCAACCAGCTCGCCGAGCTGATCGCCACGACCGTCAACACGATCAGCGTCAACACCAAGACCGAGGTGCTGCTCAAGCAGTCCCAGGAGCTGACCGAGCAGCTGCGCGAGCGCTCGGCCGAACTGGAGCACCGGCAGAAGGAGCTCCAGGGCTCCAACGCCGAGCTGGAGGAGAAGGCCGAGCTGCTCGCCCAGCAGAACCGCGACATCGAGGTGAAGAACACCGAGATCGAGGAGGCCCGGCAGGTCCTGGAGGAGCGGGCCGAACAGCTCGCCGTGTCCATGCGTTACAAGTCCGAGTTCCTGGCCAACATGTCGCACGAGCTGCGCACCCCGCTCAACTCGCTGCTGATCCTGGCCAAGCTGCTCGCCGACAACGCGGACGCCAACCTCTCGCCCAAGCAGGTCGAGTTCGCCGAGACCATCCACGGAGCCGGCTCGGACCTGCTCCAGCTGATCAACGACATCCTCGACCTGTCCAAGGTCGAGGCGGGCAAGATGGACGTCTCCCCGACCCGTATCGCGCTGGTGCAGCTCGTCGACTACGTCGAGGCGACCTTCCGGCCGCTGACCGCGGAGAAGGGGCTCGACTTCTCCGTCCGGGTCTCGCCGGAGCTGCCCGCCACGCTGCACACCGACGAGCAGCGGCTGCTCCAGGTGCTGCGCAACCTGCTGTCCAACGCGGTGAAGTTCACCGACACCGGTGCGGTGGAGCTGGTGATCCGGCCCGCCGGCGCGGACGTGCCGCAGTCGATCCGCGAGCAGCTCCTGGAGGCCGGCTCGCTGCGCGACCCGGAGGCCGGCCTGATCGCCTTCTCGGTGACGGACACCGGCATCGGCATCGCGGCCGGCAAGATGCGGGTGATCTTCGAGGCGTTCAAGCAGGCGGACGGGACGACCAGCCGCAAGTACGGCGGTACGGGCCTCGGCCTTTCGATCAGCCGGGAGATCGCGCGCCTGCTGGGCGGCGAGATCTACGCGGCGAGCGAGCCGGGCCGCGGCTCGACGTTCACGCTGTACCTGCCGCTGAACCCCAGCGAGCTGCCCCCGAGCGGCTTCGGGCACGGAGAGCCGGACGCGACGGACCCGCAGACCGGCTTCGAGGACGGCCGGAGCGGCGCCGCGGACGCCGGCCTGCACTTCGCCACGCCCGCCGCGCCGGGCGAACGCTCCGGCGCCGGAGCGCTGTTCCGGCACCGGCGCAAGGCGGCCCAGGCCGGCACGGACGTACGGCCGGCGCTGCCCGGGCAGGGGGAGCGGCCCGCGGCGGCCGAGGACGACCAGGCGGAGAGTGCCCCGCGCCGGGTCTTCACCTTCGGCGGCGAGAAGGTCCTCATCGTCGACGACGACATCCGCAACGTCTTCGCCCTCACCAGCGTTCTGGAGCAGCACGGGCTGGCGGTGCTGTACGCGGAGAACGGCCGCGAGGGCATCGAAGTCCTGGAGCAGCACGACGATGTGACGGTGGTGCTGATGGACATCATGATGCCCGAGATGGACGGGTACGCGACGACGACCGCGATCCGGCGCATGCCGCAGTTCGCGGGGCTCCCGATCATCGCGCTCACGGCCAAGGCGATGAAGGGGGACCGGGAGAAGGCGATCGAGTCCGGTGCCTCGGACTACGTCACCAAGCCGGTCGACCCGGACCACCTGCTGTCCGTGATGGAGGAGTGGATGCGCGGAACCGGAAGGTGAGCTTGCTGACGGACTGTCGCCGAAAGCGTGTGAGAGGGCGGGATACGGGGAACCTTCTGGTCTCTCACCACGTTTCTGCTACGTGCACAGTGACATCTCGGTGACAGGGTGTGGCGACGGGCGGGGTGCGGCTACCATGACCGGCACAAGGACGGACGGCGCAAGGGAGTCGTCTTCTGGGGCGGCACCCGGTGCTACCTCCGGCTCGATGAGCCGGGGAGAGCCGTCGCCGGGGCGAGGAGGACGGGGCATGGTGCAAAAGGCCAAGATCCTCCTGGTCGATGACCGGCCGGAGAATCTGCTGGCGCTGGAGGCCATTCTCTCCGCGCTCGATCAGACGCTGGTGCGGGCATCGTCCGGGGAGGAAGCGCTCAAGGCGCTGCTGACCGACGATTTCGCGGTCATCCTGCTGGATGTCCAGATGCCGGGAATGGATGGATTCGAGACCGCCGCGCACATCAAGCGGCGCGAGCGGACGCGGGACATCCCGATCATCTTCCTGACCGCCATCAACCACGGCCCGCACCACACCTTCCGGGGTTACGCGGCCGGCGCGGTGGACTACATCTCCAAGCCCTTCGACCCGTGGGTTCTGCGCGCGAAGGTCTCGGTGTTCGTCGAGCTGTACATGAAGAACTGTCAGCTGCGCGAGCAGGCCGCACTGCTGCGCCTGCAGCTGGAGGGCGGCGGCAGCGGCGGCCAGGTCAAGGAGTCCGCGGGACTGCTGGCCGAACTCTCCGCCCGCCTCGCCGCGGTGGAGGAGCAGGCCGAGGCGCTGTCCAAGCAGCTCGACGACGATTCCGCCGACGCGGCCGCCGTCGCCACCGCCGCGCACCTGGAGCGCAAGCTCACCGGGCTGCGGCGAGCCCTCGACGCCCTGGAGCCGGGCACGGGCGCCACGCCCACGCTGCCTTCGCAGAACTGACGCCTCGTCACGGTGCCGTCGCCCGTCGTGAGCGGGCGTCAGTTCCGTGCCCCGTCCGTGGCGACACGAACGGGTGAGGCCGGACGCGCACGTGTCCGACGCCGCTCACACCGGTAACCTCAGCATCATGGCCTCACGTACGTCCGGCAAGGGTTCCCAGGGCACGGCGGGCACCGCAAAGCCGCGCGCCGGCCGTACGACCGGCGCCGCCAAGAAAGCGGCGCCCGCCCGATCCCCCGCCAAGCCTCCCGCGAAGAAGACCGCGGCGAAGAAGGCACCCGCGAAGCGCGCGCCCGCCAAGAAGGCGGCCCCCAGGCCCGCCCCGTCGCCGACCGGCGGGATCTACCGGCTCGCCCGCGGGCTCTGGCTCGGCATCGCCCACGCCGTGGGGGCGATGTTCCGGGGCATAGGGCGCGGCGCCAAGGGGCTCGACCCGGCCCACCGCAAGGACGGCATGGCACTGCTGCTCCTCGGCATCGCCCTGATCGTCGCCGCCGGCACCTGGTCCAACCTCCGCGGCCCGGTCGGCGACCTCGTCGAGATGCTGGTCACCGGTGCCTTCGGCCGCCTCGACCTGCTCGTCCCCCTGCTGCTCGGCGCCATCGGCGTCCGGCTCATCCTCTACCCGGAGAAGCCCGAGGCCAACGGACGGATCGTCATCGGCCTGTCCGCCCTGGTCGTCGGCGTCCTCGGACAGGTCCACATCGCCTGCGGCTCCCCGGGGCGCGGCGACGGAACCAAGGCCATGCAGGACGCCGGCGGGCTGATCGGCTGGGCCTCCTCCAAGCCGCTGATCTTCATGATGGGCGAGGTCCTCGCCGTACCGATGCTGGTGCTGCTCACCGTCTTCGGCCTGCTCGTCGTCACCGCCACCCCCGTCAACGCCATCCCGCAGCGGCT
Organism: Streptomyces sp. NPDC048338; assembly: GCF_043201055.1. Classification (NCBI taxonomy): domain Bacteria; kingdom Bacillati; phylum Actinomycetota; class Actinomycetes; order Kitasatosporales; family Streptomycetaceae; genus Streptomyces; species Streptomyces sp. NPDC048338. The sequence continues at coordinate 7,081 of NZ_JBICYQ010000028.1, read as the reverse complement.
GCGCGCGCTCGGGGCGAAGCTCGGCATCGTCGAACCGGCGTACGACCCCGAGGCGGCCGGAGCCGCGGCGGACGGGGAGTACGACGGCTCCTGGCGCGAGGGCGACCGCGCCGCGGGCCCGCGGCGCGGCGGACCGTCGTCCGGACAGGTGTACGACGCGGACCGGGCCGAGGAGGAGGCGCTCACCCGGCGCAAGCGGCCCCGCAGGTCCGGCGCCCCGGCCTCCCTCGACCGGCAGATGGACGCCGTGGACGTCGCCGCCGCCGCGGCGGCCGCACTCGACGGCGCCGTGCTCAACGGCATGCCGCCCTCGCCGCTGGTCGCCGACCTGACCCGGGACGTCACCGCCGAGCGGGCCGCCGCGGTGGCCGCCGCCAAGGCCGCGGGGGAGAAGCCTCCCGCCTCCCCGGCCGCCCCGGTGCCGACGGCCCGCGGCGGGCAGCCCGGCCGCGCTCCCGGAGCCGTACCGGACCTGACCAAGGCCGCGCCGGAGCCCACCGAGCTGCCGGCCCGCGCCGAGCAGCTCCAGCTCTCCGGCGACATCACCTACGGTCTGCCGGCGCTCGACCTGCTGCAGCGCGGCGGCCCGGGGAAGACCCGCAGCGCCGCCAACGACGCCGTCGTCGACTCGCTCTCCAACGTCTTCAGCGAGTTCAAGGTCGACGCGGCCGTCACCGGCTTCACCCGCGGCCCGACGGTCACGCGCTACGAGGTCGAGCTGGGCCCCGCCGTGAAGGTCGAGAAGATCACGGCGCTGACCAAGAACATCGCGTATGCCGTGGCCAGCCCCGACGTGCGGATCATCTCGCCGATCCCGGGCAAGTCCGCGGTCGGCATCGAGATCCCGAACAGTGACCGCGAGATGGTCAACCTGGGCGACGTGCTGCGGCTCGCCGACGCGGCGGGCGACGACCACCCGATGCTGGTGGCGCTCGGCAAGGACGTCGAGGGCGGCTACGTGATGGCCAACCTCGCCAAGATGCCGCACATCCTGGTCGCCGGTGCCACGGGCTCCGGAAAGTCCTCGTGCATCAACTGCCTGATCACTTCGATCATGATAAGGGCGACCCCCGAGGACGTCCGGATGGTGCTCGTCGACCCCAAGCGGGTGGAGCTCACCGCCTACGAGGGCATCCCGCACCTGATCACCCCGATCATCACCAACCCGAAGCGGGCGGCGGAGGCCCTGCAGTGGGTCGTCCGCGAGATGGACCTGCGCTACGACGACCTGGCGGCCTTCGGCTTCCGGCACATCGACGACTTCAACGAGGCCATCCGGGCCGGCAAGGTCAAGCTGCCGGAGGGCAGCGAGCGCGAGCTCCAGCCCTACCCGTACCTGCTGGTGATCGTGGACGAGCTCGCCGACCTGATGATGGTCGCGCCCCGGGACGTCGAGGACGCCATCGTCCGCATCACCCAGCTGGCGCGAGCGGCCGGCATCCACCTCGTGCTCGCCACCCAGCGGCCCTCGGTCGACGTCGTCACCGGTCTGATCAAGGCGAACGTGCCCTCCCGCCTCGCCTTCGCGACCTCCTCGCTGGCCGACAGCCGGGTCATCCTCGATCAGCCGGGTGCCGAGAAGCTCATCGGAAAGGGTGACGGTCTGTTCCTGCCGATGGGGGCGAACAAGCCGACCCGCATGCAGGGCGCCTTCGTCACCGAGGCCGAGGTCGCGGCCGTCGTCCAGCACTGCAAGGACCAGATGGCGCCGGTCTTCCGGGACGACGTCACCGTCGGCACCAAGCAGAAGAAGGAGATCGACGAGGACATCGGCGACGACCTGGACCTGCTGTGCCAGGCCGCCGAACTCGTCGTCTCGACGCAGTTCGGCTCCACCTCGATGCTCCAGCGCAAGCTGCGCGTCGGCTTCGCCAAGGCCGGACGGCTCATGGACCTGATGGAGTCGCGCGGCATCGTGGGGCCGAGCGAGGGGTCCAAGGCGCGCGACGTGCTGGTCAAGCCGGACGAGCTGGACGCGGTCCTGGCCGTCATCCGCGGCGAGTCGGGGGAGCCGGGCGAGTAACGGGGTAGGCGAGTGGCGGGACCGGGCCCCGGACCGGACCCGCCAGGCCGCTCGGAGGGCCGCCGTGCCGTACCGAGACCTGGCCGAGACTCACTCGTAAGGGAACGGCGGGCAACCGTTTCCCGGGGGCGTACGTCAAGTTGGAGGAAGGGAACGGACGATGTCCCAGCCTCATGGCGTACAAATGTGCCCGCCCGGTTGCCCCACCCTTTCGTACCAGCCATAGACTGAACCTCCAGCAGGTGGTTACACGCTCGAAAGGCGCTCTCGTGTCCATCGGCAACTCCCCCGAAGACGACCGGAACTTCCCGGCAGACGACCGGGATTCGATCGGTCGCGCTCTCCAGCAGGCCCGGATCTCCGCGGGTCTGACCGTCGACGAGGTCAGTGCTTCCACTCGGGTCCGGATCCCGATCGTGCACGCGATCGAGGAGGACGACTTCTCGCGCTGCGGCGGCGACGTGTACGCCCGCGGTCACATCCGCACGCTCGCGCGCGCCGTCGGACTCGATCCCGCGGTCCTGATCGAGCAGTTCGACGCCGACCACGGCGGCCGGCCCGCGCCCACGCCCGCCGCGCCGCTGTTCGAGGCGGAACGCATCCGTCCCGAGCCGCGCCGGCCCAACTGGACCGCCGCCATGGTCGCGGCGATCGTCGCCGTCGTCGGCTTCGCCGGATTCACGATGTTCAACGGCGAGGACGGCAAGACCACCGGCGCCGTGGCGGAGGGCCCGGCCCCCGAGAAGAAGACCACCAGCCCCAAGCCGACGCCGACCAGGCCGGCCGATCCCAAGCCCGTGCCCTCCGAGAGCGCCATCGCGGCGGTCCCGAAGGACAAGGTCACGGTGAAGCTGACCGCCGTCGACGACAAGAGCTGGATCTCGGCCAAGGCCCACGACGGCAAGCTCCTCTTCGACGGGCTGCTGCTCAAGGGCGAGTCCAAGACCTTCCAGGACGACGAGCGCATCGACCTGATCCTCGGCAACGCCGGACCGATCGAGCTCTTCGTGAACGGCAAGAAGATCGAGGACTCCTTCGAGTCCGGCCAGGTCGAGCGGCTCTCGTACACCAAGGGAGACCCCGAGGCCGGGTGACGCCAGAGGCCCACGTCGCGCAGGTGAACCCTGCGCGGCGGGGACACGGCCGGGACAAAGTAGTCTTGAGTCCATGCCCGAACGCCGTACCGTCGCCCTTGTCACTCTTGGCTGCGCCCGTAACGAGGTGGACTCGGAGGAGCTCGCAGGCCGCTTGGCAGCGGACGGCTGGGAGCTCGTCGAGGACGCCTCGGACGCGGACGTGGCCGTCGTCAACACCTGTGGGTTCGTCGAGGCCGCCAAGAAGGACTCCGTCGACGCCCTCCTCGAAGCCAACGATCTGAAGGACCACGGCCGCACCCAGGCCGTCGTTGCCGTCGGCTGCATGGCCGAGCGCTACGGCAAGGAGCTGGCCGAGGCCCTCCCCGAAGCCGACGGCGTCCTCGGATTCGACGACTACGCCGACATCTCCACCCGCCTCCAGACCATCCTCAACGGGGGCAGTGTCGAGGCTCACACCCCCCGCGACCGGCGCAAGCTGCTGCCGCTGTCCCCGGTCGAGCGGCAGCAGGCCGCCGCCGAGGTGGCGCTGCCCGGACACGGCACCGTCGAGACCCCGCAGAACGTGCCGAGCGACCTCCCCGACGGCCTGGCGCCGGCCTCCGGCCCGCGCGCCCCGCTGCGCCGCCGGCTGGACAGCAGCCCCGTCGCCTCCGTCAAGCTGGCCTCCGGCTGCGACCGCCGCTGCTCCTTCTGCGCCATCCCGTCCTTCCGCGGCTCCTTCGTCTCGCGCCGTCCCTCGGACGTGCTCGGCGAGACGCGCTGGCTCGCCGAGCAGGGTGTGAAGGAGGTCATGCTGGTCTCCGAGAACAACACCTCCTACGGCAAGGACCTCGGCGACATCCGCCTCCTGGAGACGCTGCTGCCCGAGCTGGCCGCCGTCGACGGGATCGAGCGGGTCCGGGTCAGCTACCTGCAGCCCGCCGAGATGCGCCCGGGCCTCATCGACGTGCTGACCTCGACCGAGAAGGTCGTGCCGTACTTCGACCTGTCCTTCCAGCACAGCGCGCCGGACGTGCTGCGGGCGATGCGCCGGTTCGGCGACACCGACCGCTTCCTGGAACTGCTGGAGACGATCCGCTCCAAGGCCCCCACCGCCGGTGCCCGCTCGAACTTCATCGTCGGCTTCCCCGGCGAGACCGAGGCCGACTTCGCCGAGCTGGAACGCTTCGTCACCCACGCCCGCCTCGACGCCATCGGCGTCTTCGGCTACTCGGACGAGGACGGCACGGAGGCGGCCGGCTACGAGCACAAGCTCGACCAGGAGCTGGTGGACGAGCGCCTCGCCCACCTCTCCCGGCTCGCCGAGGAGCTCACCTCGCAGCGCGCGGAGGAGCGACTCGGAGAGACCCTGGAGGTACTGATCGAGTCGGTGGACTCCGTCGAGGAGGACGGCGGCGTGATCGGCCGTGCCGCCCACCAGGCGCCCGAGACGGACGGCCAGGTGATCGTCACCGCCGACGCCGAAGGACTCCGGGAACTCGTTCCCGGCCGTATGGTCAGGGCGAAGGTCGTGGATACGGAAGGCGTCGACCTCGTGGCCGAGTGTCTTTTCGAGGAGGCGGGCAGATGACCGGAGTCCCGGCATCCGCGACGGGCGGAACCGGTAGGCCGGCGCCCGGTGGCAAGCTGGGCGCGGCGGCCGTGAACCAGGCCAGCCTCTGGAACATCGCCAACATCCTCACCATGATCCGGCTGGTGCTCGTCCCCGGCTTCGTGGTGCTGCTGCTCCAGGACGGCGGGCACGACCCGGTCTGGCGTGCCTGGGCGTGGGCCGCGTTCGCCGTCGCGATGATCACGGACGTCTTCGACGGCCACCTGGCCCGGGCGTACAACCTGGTCACCGACTTCGGGAAGATCGCCGATCCGATCGCCGACAAGGCGATCATGGCCGCCGGTCTGATCTGTCTCTCCTCGCTGGGAGACCTGCCCTGGTGGGTGACGATCGTGATCCTGGCGCGGGAACTGGGGATCACGCTGATGCGCTTCTGGGTGATCCGGCACGGGATCATTCCGGCCAGCCGCGGCGGGAAGATGAAGACCCTGGCCCAGGGCACGGCGGTCGGGATGTACGTGCTCGTGCTGACCGGTCCACTCGCCACCCTGCGCTTCTGGGTGATGGCGGTGGCCGTCGTGCTGACGGTCGTCACCGGTCTGGACTACGTCCGCCAGGCGGTCGTGCTGAGGCGCCGGGGGCTGGCCGAGGAACGGGCGGCCCGGGCCGCCGAGGCCGAGTCCGCTGCGGCGGAGGCGGGGCCGGCACGATGACGGCCGCCGCCCGGGTGCTGGAACTGCTCGCGGAGCGTGGTCACACGCTGGCCGCTGCGGAGTCCCTCACGGGCGGTCTGGTGGCCGCGGAGCTCACTTCCGTGCCCGGAGCCTCCCGGAGCTTCCGCGGGTCCGTGACGGCGTACGCGACGGCCCTCAAGCGCGATCTGCTCGGGGTGGACGGGACCCTGTTGGGCGAGCGCGGCGCGGTGGATCCCGAGGTCGCGCTGCAGATGGCGGCGGGTGTACGCCATCGCCTCGGCGCCGACTGGGGTGTCTCGACGACCGGGGTCGCCGGGCCCGAGCCGCAGGACGGCCAGGCCGTCGGAACGGTGTACGTCGCGGTCGCGGGGCCGGCCGGTGCCGGGAAAGTGGCCGCATTGCGGTTGAACGGCGACCGTGCGGAAATCCGTAGTGAGAGCGTACGGAGCGTGCTGGAACTGCTCCGCGACGAACTCTCGGGAAATGCGCGGGCACAGGATACGGAACAGAACGGGGGGAATTGATGTTTGCAGCCCTGAGTGAACACGACATCGCTCCCCGCACGGCCGCAGCGCGAGGCGGTACGGTGGGGCGTGAAGGATGCGGCTACGCGGTCCGAGGAGGGAGCCACCGATGATTCTGCTCCGTCGCCTGCTGGGTGACGTGCTGCGTCGGCAGCGCCAGCGCCAGGGCCGTACTCTGCGCGAAGTCTCCTCGTCCGCCCGGGTTTCTCTCGGCTATCTCTCCGAGGTGGAGCGGGGGCAGAAGGAGGCTTCCTCCGAGCTGCTCTCCGCGATCTGCGACGCGCTTGACGTACGGATGTCCGAGCTCATGCGTGAAGTGAGCGACGAGCTGTCGCTGGCCGAACTGGCCGAGTCGGCAGCGGCGAGCGAACCGGTGTCCGCGCCGGTCCGCCCGAGGCTCAATTCGGTGTCGGTGACGTCGGTGGCAGGTGTGCCCACCGAACGGGTGACCATCAAGGCGCCCGCGGAAGCGGTGGACGTCGTCGCTGCCTGAACCGAAGTGGGCGAAAGCCCCGGTGTGGTGCCCGGCAGGGTGCCTACCGGGGCTTTTGTCGTTCTTCGAGCACATTCGGGTGTGTTCGGCGGCGGAGTTTGAGATGCCCGATTCGGGTGATGCGTGCCATGGTGAGGAAACCGCCTACTGGTTGGAGTACACGCATGTCCGTGGTGAAGAGCTCGCTGTCCGAGACCGACCTGAAGACGGTCGGTGACGCGCTGCAGGGAGCACTCGTCGACCTCGTCGATCTCTCCCTCGTCGCCAAGCAGGTCCACTGGAACGTGGTGGGGCCGCGCTTCCGCTCCGTCCATCTTCAGCTCGACGAGGTCGTCGCCACGGCCCGCCAGCACTCCGACGTGGTGGCCGAGCGTGCCTCCGCGGTGGGTGTGAACCCCGACGGCCGGGCTGCCTCGGTGGCCTCCGGCAGCGCCATCGGTGACACCCCCGCGGGCTGGATCAAGGACGTCGACGCGGTGAAGATCCTCGTGGACGCCCTGGTCGCGGTGATCGCGCGGATGCGGGAGCGGATCGAGGCCACCGACGCACCGGACCCGGTCACGCAGGACATCCTGATCGGTCTGACGGCCGATCTCGAGAAGCACGCCTGGATGTTCCAGGCGGAAAGCGCCTGACCTGGTCGGCGGGCTGCAGCCCGGTTGACCTGCATCGGAAGGCATCCCGACGTATCCCAACG
>NZ_JBICYQ010000027.1:0-18327 GCF_043201055.1 Streptomyces sp. NPDC048338 | reverse complement strand
CCGCCAGCGCACGGACCGTCTCCCGGAGCATGTCGTGCTCCTCGGACAGGCGATACAGGTCGAAGTCCTTGCCCATGATCTGGAGCTCCCCTTGAAGGCTTTTGGCACTGAGTACCCTCAGCAAAACACACTCAGTGCCATGATGCCAGTAGCCTGGAAGGGAGGGGCGGTCGCGTACGGCCGTGACGGCCCCCAGAGGTGCGGTGCCGGGCGCCGCGAGCTGGGGGCACCTCCCGGGCGAAGCCCAGGGGAGGGCGACCGCGCGGGCCTCGCCCGCGAGGGGGCTTCGATCACGTCGCCGTCTTCCGGCGCTGTCCCCGCTGCGTGCGGCGGAACCTCGTGGGTGGGAACGACCACGTCTGCGCGCCCTGCGGCGCCGAGCCGCCCCGGCACCTGAACCCGCCTGGCGACGAGGCCGACGGGGGTCCAGGACCTGTCCTGGCGTTCAGCGGACGACGGCGACCGCCGTCGTGATCAGGCCGTTGTCGACGAGCCAGCGCCCGCTCATCGAGGCGAGGGGCCGCCCGTCCACCGGCGGGCCCTCCTGGTGGAGCGTCGCGTGGAAGGCCCGACCGGACGGATCGAACTCCAGGGTCGCCTCGGAGAAGTCCAGCCAGCGGCGGGCCAGCGGGAACCACGCCTTGTAGACGGACTCCTTCGCGCTGAACAGCAGGCGGTCCCAGTGCACGTCGGGCACGGACGCCGTCAGCTCCGCGATCCGCTCGCGCTCCTCGGGCCGGGAGACGGATCCCAGAACGCCTTCGGGCAGCGGGAGATGGGGTTCCGCGTCGATGCCCAGGGAGACGACGTCCTCCGCCCGGGCCAGAGCGGCCGCCCGGTATCCGAGGCAGTGCGTCAGCGCACCGACGACCCCCGTGGGCCAGACCGGTTCGCGCTTCTCGCCGCTCGGGATCGCCACCGGCTCGTACCCGAGCTCGCGCAGGGCGAGCCGGGCGCAGTGCCGCGTGGTGGTGAACTCGCGGCGGCGTGCCTCCACCGCCCGTGCGATGAGCTCCTCCTCGCCGGGGTACAGGGTCGCCTCCGCCGGGTCCCCGAACGCCTCGGAGACCGCCGTGCCCGTGGGAAGAATCGATTCGATCACGGCATCCACCGTATCGGCGGCGCCCGGATCCCACCGGCGATCGCCCGGATCGCGGCCGTGCGCGGGTGATCCGGCCACCCGGACGCGGGGCGGGGGCGACTGTCGGTCATGTGGGCTTTCCGGCTTGCCCGTTCGCCCGTTACCGGCGGGTCGGGCCTGGCAGGCTTGCCGTCGTGACCTATGTCGTGACGGTGGAAACGCACACGCCGGAGGGCGCTCCGGAACTGGACGAGCTGCATCGGGTGGGGGCGACCGCGCTCCTCCGGCAGGGATTCGACGCGGTGGCCGGGATCGAGGGACCCGACGGCACGGAGGTGGACCTCATCGACACGCTCGTGGAGGTCCATCCGAGCGGCGCGGTGCTGCAGGTGTTCGTCGACGCGACGTCGCTGGAACTGGCGGAGGACGCGGTCGGCTCCGTGACGGAGGAGGTGCTGGACCGTTCGGAGCTGCTGGCCGACTGGGTGGTCCGCAGCAGCGAGGTGAAGCTGCACACCGACCGTGCCCGCGAGAGCCTGGAGGCGGCCGAGGGTCCGGACGCGCCGCCGAGCGACCTGGAGGCCCGCCGGGCCCGGCACACGGCCGGCGCCGCGTCGGCCGCCGAGCGGGCGGCCGACGGCACGGACCACCGGGCCGGATTCCGTGCGACGGCCGGCCGGCTGCGCTCCTTCGGACCGGACGCCTTCGGGGTCCGCCCGCCCGAGCCGGGACCGACCCGGGGCGAGGCCGACGCCGGCGCACCGCGTGGCGGTACGGCGGCCGTCGCCGAAGGGCTCGGGGAGCCCGGGGCCGACCGCGGCGGCGCGGCGGGCAGCGCGACCGCCGGGGTGTCCCCGGAGAGTGCCGAGGTCGCGGCGGGGGCGATCGTGCACGCCGCGGAACTCCTCGTCGACGAGCTCTTCGACGATGTCCAGGTCCTGGCCGAGGAGGACGCGAACGCCGCCGCCTGCGAAGGCCACCTGTGGCACCTCGGTGACCTGCCGCCCCGCTACGCGCTCCAGTACGACGAACGGTTCGCCCGCCGCTTCCTGGTGACCGCCGTCGCCCTCACCACCCGCTTCACCGACGGCGGCTTCCGCCGGCTCGGCTGCGTCGCCGAGCAGCTCGTCCTCAAACTGCTGCTGGAGCAGGCGCACATCACGCTCGATCTCTACGACCTCCTGGACGACGGCGTCGTCGCCGCGCTGGAGGTCTTCGCCGCCGGGGTGTACGAGGACCGGGACTTCGAGTGGCTCTACGACGACTCGATGGACGGCATAGACGAGGACCCGGCGGCGGAGTCGCTCGGCATCACCCCGATGGCCTTCGCGACCTGGTTCACGCCCTTCCACGAGGACCGCTACGTCCACCCGTACGCGGCCGACGCGCCGACGGGGGAGCCGGGGGAGACGGCGGACCCGGCGGCGTAGCGCGGCCATGTTTCTCGCGTTCCTCGCGTTCGTCGCGTTCACCTCCTCTTCACCCGCCGGGCCGCGCGCGTCGACGCCCCCGTGGGGCCTCGGCCGCTCCACTGCGGCACCGTCGTGCGGATCGCGGGCCGTCCGCCCGCGATCCCGGCCTGTGGTGCACGACGGCCGGGTCGCACGGCAGGGGGAGAGCGGATGGGGCGCGCGGTCCGGTGGTGGCGGCTCTCGTCGGCCGGAGCGGTGGTGTCGGCGCTGCTCGTCGCCGGACTCCTCGCCCGGACGGGGGCCCGCCCCGAGGCTCCCCCGGCCGGACCGGCTCCGGCACCCGGCTGCGCCTCGTCCGTCCCGTACGCCGCCGGCGTCGGCGGTTACGCCGCCTATCGCATCCCCGCCGTGGTCCGTACGCGCGCGGGGGCCCTGCTCGCCTTCGCCGAAGGGCGGCGCGGCGGGACGGGCGACAGCGGCGCCATCGACATCGTCGTGCGCAGGTCGACGGACGGGGGCTGCGGCTGGGACCCGGCGCGCGTCGTCACGGCGGGCCGGGGGGACACCCGGGGCAATCCGGCGCCGGTGGTCGATCCCTCCACCGGTGACGTGGTCCTCGTCTCCTCGTACAACGACGGCGCGGTGACGGAGGCGCAGATCCTCGCCGGCAGGGCGGGCCCCGACCGGGGCCGGCGGGTGTTCGTCCAGCGCAGCCGGGACGACGGACGGTCCTTCACCGCGCCTCGCGAGATCACCTCGGAGGTCACGAGACCCGGATGGCGTTGGTACGCCACCGGTCCGGGCCACGCGCTCGCCCTGACCCGGGGCGCCCACGCCGGCCGTCTCCTCGTCCCGGCCAACCACTCCGTCGCGCCCCCCGCGGGCTCGCCGGACACCGGACGCGAGCCCCGTCACTACGGCGCGCACGCGCTGTACAGCGACGACGGCGGCCGGTCCTGGTCGGTCGGCTACGTGGACGACGCCCACGACGGCGTCGTCAACGCCAACGAGTCGTCGGCCGCCCAACTCGACGACGGACGGATCTACTTCACGGCGCGGGACCAGCACGGAACGAGCCCGGGCAACCGGGCGGCCGCCGTCTCCTCCGACGGCGGAGCCTCGCTGGACCGGCCCTACGCGCCACAGCACGCGCTCGCCGCGATGCCGGTCGTCCAGGGCAGCGTGCTGCACCTGGGGCGTCGTGGCGACGGCGCCGGCGGCCGTGGTGACGTCCTGCTGTTCTCGGGCCCGTCCGTACCGGACGTCCGTGCGCGGATGGCGATCTGGCGCAGCACGGACGGTGGACGTTCGGCCGCCCGCGTCCTCACCCTCTCCCCGCGGCCGGCCGCCTACTCGGACCTGGTGCGGGCGGACGCGGAGACCGTCGGCCTGCTGTACGAGACCGGAACGCGGCACCCGTACGAGTCGATCGCGTTCCGTCGCGTCCCGCTCGACGTGGTCGCGCGGGAGGTGCTCCCGCAGGGGTCGACGCGGGTGAACATATATCGGTAGTCGGACTAACGTAACGGGTAGGGTGAGCGCCATGACCAGACCCGAAGCCGCGGCCAGGCCCGAAGGCGGCGCGCCCCGGACGCCCGACAGACTCCGTCGACGGGCGAGCCGGCTGCTGTCGCTGCTGTCCACGCGGTCGGACCGGCTGGTCAACGAGGGACTGGCCGGGGCCGACGCCCGCAAGTGGCACTACGCCGTGCTCGCCTCGCTGCAGGACCAGGGTCCGTGCAGCCAGGCGGAACTGAGCCGGCGCACCGACATCTACCGCAGCGACATGGTCGGCGTGCTCAACGAGCTGGCCGGGCGTCACTTCGTCGAGCGGGCGCCGGACCCCGACGACCAGCGCCGCAACATCATCACGATCTCCGCCGAAGGCCGCCGGCAACTGCGCCTTCTCGACAAGGTCCTGGACGACCTCCACGACGAACTGCTCGCGCCGCTGAGTCCGGCCGAACGCGACCAGTTCGTGCGGCTGCTCACCCGCCTGCTGGACCATCACACCGGGACGGCCTGACCCGCCCGAGGTCCCGACACCCCGGGGCTCCGACGCGGTTCAGTGCCCGGCCGGCCCGCCCTCGGGGGAGCCATGTGTCCCCGGGTGCGCCGGCGGCGCGGCCGCGGACGGCGCGGTGCCGCCCTCCGTCGGCCGGGGCGTGGTGACCTCGTACACGGCCCGCGGCTCCCGCGCCGCACCGTCGTCCTTCATCGCCCGCGTCTCGCTCTTGAGGATCCGCGCGGCCTTGCCGGCGTTCCGCGCGAGCTCGGGCAGCTTCCTGGCGCCGAGCAGGACGATGACGACGATCAGGAGGATCGCGATCTCGCTGATGCCGAACATGTGGCTCCGTTTCCGGGTCGGGGTGGGCGGGCCGTGAGCGGTGGGCGGGAGGGGGGGGTGCCGGCGTCAGACGTTGACCCCGAAGTCGGCGGCGATCCCGGCGAGTCCGGAGGCGTACCCCTGCCCGACCGCGCGGAACTTCCACTCCGCGCCGTGCCGGTAGAGCTCGCCGAAGATCATGGCGGTCTCGGTGGCGGCGTCTTCGGAAAGGTCGTACCGCGCGAGCTCCGCGCCGCCGGACTGGTTGACCACGCGGATGAAGGCGTTGCGGACCTGGCCGAAGCTCTGGCCGCGGTTGTCGGCGTCGTGGATGGAGACCGGGAAGACGATGCGGCCGATGTCGGCCGGCACGGCGGACAGGTCGACCTTGATCGACTCGTCGTCGCCGTCGCCCTCGCCGGTCAGGTTGTCGCCGGTGTGCTCGACCGAACCGTCCGGGCTGGTGAGGTTGTTGTAGAAGACGAAGTGCCGGTCGGAGACGACCTTGCCGGTGTCGTTCAGCAGGAGGGCGCTCGCGTCGAGGTCGTAGTCGGCGCCCGTGGTCGTCCGTACGTCCCAGCCCAGACCCACCAGCACCGCCGTCAGTCCGGGGGCCTCCTTGCTCAACGAGACGTTGCCGCCCTTGGCCAGACTCACACCCATGTCGTGTCCTTTCCCCGAGTCGTGGGCACGAATCTACAGTGGCGTAGAAGGCGAAGGGAACGGGGCGTCAGACCCCGTCCTCCGGGCGCCGTTCCCCTGTCGCAGATCGCGCGCCGGACGGTGCGTCCACGCCCCGGCGGACGGCGGCGGGACGCCGGACGACGGGTGCCGGGTGAGTACGATGGACCGCCCCCGCGCCCCGTACGCGGGCGAACCCGGGGCTGCGGAACTTCGATGCGGGCCGGGAGGTCGACGGGATGGCTGACCACGGGACGGGCGACCGGGGCCCGGGTGGCGCCGGACCCGTCCAGCGGCGGCGCGGGCAGGGCGAGCTGGAGGCCCTGGTCCTGGCCGCGCTGCGGTCGTCCGGCCGGCCCGTCACCGCCGGTCTCGTCCAGGAACGGCTCGGTGGCGACCTCGCGTACACGACCGTGATCACCATCCTGACGCGCCTGCACGCCAAGGGCGCCGTCTCCCGGGAGCGGGCCGGCCGGTCCTTCGAGTGGACCGCCGTCGCCGACGAGGCGGGGCTCGCCGCCCTGCGCATGCGCAAGGTCCTGGACGGCGAACGCGACCGCGAGGCGGTGCTCGCGCGCTTCGTGACGGGCCTCTCGGCCACGGAGGAGCAACTGCTGCGGGAGCTGCTGGCGCGGGCGGCGGAAGAGGGGGAAGCCTGAAGCCCCCGCGGGCTTCGTCGTCCTTCCGCTCGTCCTGCCGCCGCGGACCGCCCGGCCGGCCGCTGTTCCGTCACCGACGGGCCAGGTCGGCTCAGGCGACGACGTGACGGGGTCCGCCGCCGTCGGTCTCCCCGCTCACGCCCCGGCGGTGTCCAGACGAGCGAGCAGCTCGGCGGAGAGCGTGAGGTCCAGCGCCGGGAGCGCGGCCTCGTACTGCTCCAGGGTGCGGGGCCCGATCAGCGGGACCGTCCGCGGAGAGGTCTGGTGCAGCATCCAGGAGAGCACCAGTTGGTTGGGGGTCACTCCCACCTCGGCGGCCACCGCGGCCAGCACCTCCAGCCGCGCCTCGGCGTCGGGACCCGCGTACCGCTCCATCATCCAGTGGTCCCGGCGCTTGGCCGCGTCGTCGTAGATGCCCCGCAGGATCGGCGAGTAGGCGACCAGGGTCAGGTCCTCGTGGGCCCGCAGGTAGTCGAGCTGCTCGTGGTCCACGACCGAGGCCACGTCGAGGCCCGTACGGGGCCGCAGGTACGAGTGCTGCTGCTGGAGCGCGACGGGAGCCGGCCAGCCGTTGCGCTCGCAGAGGCCGCGGATGCGCTCCAGGCGCCAGGTGCGGACGTTGGACCAGCCGATGTACCGGGCCTTGCCGGCGCGCACGATCTCCGCCAGTGCCTCCAGCGTCTCCTCCAGCGGCGTGGCCCGGTCGTCGACGTGGACGTAGTAGAGGTCGACGTGGTCGGTGCCGAGCCGGCGCAGGCTGTCGTCGATCGACGCGTGCAGGGTCTTCGCCCCCGCCCCGTCGAACCGCGCCCGGCTCCAGTCCGCGCCGCCCCCGGGCAGCCGCGCCTCGTCCGCGTTCAGGACGAGCCCCGCCGCCTTGGTCGCCAGGAACACCTGGTCCCGCCGGCCCCGCCGCCCCATCCACCGGCCGAGCAGCTCCTCGCTCTCGCCCCCGTGGCTGCCCGGCCGCTCCCACCAGCAGTAGCAGTTGGCGGTGTCCAGGAGCGTCCCGCCCGCCTCGGTGAACCGGTCGAGCATCGCGAAGGACGTCTCCTCGTCCGTGGTCGTGCCCATCAGCATGCAACCGAGTCCCAGCCGGCCGACGCTCGTCCCGGTGCGGCCCAGCTCGACGTGCTTCATGGAAGTCCCCCTCGGGATCGGCTTGTTCGACGGGGCCTCACGCTAGGTCCTGGAGTGCACACCAGGACAAGGGCTGTCCGCGACCAGCCCTAGGGGGTGTCTTGCCGATCTTGCCGGGCTCGCGGTGTCCTGAGACTCCGTCTCCCGCGTTGTCGTCGGTCGGCATGGCTCCGCCATGCCTTCTTCCTCCGCCTTGGATCCGAAGCCCCAGGACACCGCTCACTGACCCGGCCTGATCGACAAGACACCCCCTAGCCCGACGCCGCGCCCCGAGAGGTCACGACCCGGTGGGCGTCGCACCACCGCCGCGCGCCCGCCGCGCGACCCGGACGCCCCGGAACAGGACGAAGCCGACCACGGCGGGCAGGAGTGAGCATCGGGAGGCGACCGGATCAATCCGTGACGGGCAGGCACTCGGCGAGCAGGTCGACGACGTCACGCCAGGCTCGCTGTGCGTGCCGTGGGTGGTAGCCGACGCCGGGGACCGTGGGGTGGTCGACCGGTGGGTGGTGGAAGGCGTGCAGGGCGCCGCCGTAGACCACGAGGCGCCAGTCGACGCCCGCGGCCTGCATCTCTGCGGTGAACGCCTCCCGTTGCGCGGGCGGCATGATCGGGTCTTCCGACCCGACCCCGGCCCATACCGGGCAGCGAATGCGTGCCGCCTCGCCCGGTCGGCCCGTGGTCAGTGCGTTGACTGTCCCGATCGCGCGCAGGTCGACGCCATCGCGACCGAGTTCCAGTGCGACTGCGCCCCCGGTGCCGTAGCCGACGGCGGCGGTCCGGTCGGGGTCGGCCCGTGATTCGGCACGCAGCACGTCGAGCGCGGCGTGACCGATTCCTCGCATGCGGTCGGGATCGGCGAGCAGCGGCATGCAGCGGGCCAACATCTCCTCCGGGTCTCCCAAGTAGCGTCCGCCGTGGAGGTCGAAGGCCAGAGCCACGTACCCCAGCTCGGCCAGAGCCTCGGCCCGCCGGCGCTCGACATCGCTGAGCCCCATCCCCTCGGGTCCGATCAGGACCGCGGGCCGGCGCTCGGCACCGGCCGGGAGCGCGAGGTGTCCGATCATCGTCAGGTTGTCGGCCGGGTATGCGACCGTACGGGTGGTGACCGTCGTCATGCGACTGGACGGTAATGACCGTCGCGTCCGCGCGGGGTCGTGTTCACCGATGGCAGACAGCAGCCCGTCCCGAGCACATCACCCGGACGCGTGGGCGCGGAACGCCGTCTCCCGAGTGTTCGCGTCCGTGAGCTTGATCAGGTGATCGCGGGGGTCCTTGCTACAGCCAGTCCTTCTTCTTGAAGATCACGTACAGGCTGACGCAGACCACCGCCATCAGCACCACCGCGAACGGATAGCCGCCCGCCCAGTGCAGCTCCGGCATGTTGTCGAAGTTCATCCCGTAGATCGTGCCGACCAGGGTCGGGGCGAAGAGGATGGCGGCCCACGCGGAGATCTTCTTGATCTCCTCGTTCTGCTCGAACCCCGCCTCCGCCAGCGCGCGCATCTCCGCGTTCTGCTGCTGGGTGACCAGCGTGGCGTTCACCGTGAGGATCTCCGTCAGTGCCTGGCGGAAGCCGTCCACGCGCTCGCTGGTGTGGGTGACGTGGTCGGCGACGTCACGGAGGTAGCGCTGGAGCTCCTCGTCCGTGCCGTACTTGGCGAAGCCGGCCATCAGGCCGTGCAGCATGCCGACCAGGGGACGGGTGGCGCGCTGGAACTCGACCATCTCGCGGGAGAGTTCGTAGATGCGGCGGGAGACCGCCGGGTCGCCGCCGAAGACCTCGGTCTCGATCTCGTCGATGTCGTTCTGCACGCCCGCGACGACCGGGGCGTAGCCGTCGACGACCGCGTCGAGGATCGCGTACAGGACCGCCTCCGGGCCCAGGGCGAGGAGCGCCGGATTGTCCTCCATGCGGCGGCGGACCGCGGAGAGGTCGGGGGCCTCGGCGTGCCGGACCGTGATCACGAAGTCCCGGCCGACGAACACGTGGAGTTCGCCGAAGTCGACCTCCTCCGGGGCGTCGAGATAGCGCGCCGCGCGCAGGACCACGAACAAGGTGTCGCCGTAGCGCTCCAGCTTGGGGCGCTGGTGCGCTTCCATGGCGTCCTCGACTGCCAGTTCGTGAAGGTCGAACTCGGCTGCCAGGGAGTGGAGTTCCGTCTCCGAGGGGCGGTGCAGGCCGATCCACGCCATGCCGTCCGGATGCTCGCGCAGCTGGCGGAAGGTCTCGGCGAGCGTGTCGGGGGACGAGACCTTGCGGCCGTCGCGGTAGAGCGTCGCCTGCACCACGCTCGGCTGGTCGCCGGGGCGCGCCGGCCCCCGGGACGCCGACGGTTCCGGCTGGCGGCGCCAGGCTGCGCGGGGACGGCGTTCCGGCACGGTGGGTCCACCTCCGCGGGGCGTTCGGGGTCGTTCGGTGGGTCTCCGGGCAGGATATACGGGGCGAATCGCGCCGGCGCGGCTCCCGGGCCTGCCCCCGCCTGGTCACGGCCCGGACGCCCGGGCCGCTCCCGCGGCTCCCCGGGGCCTCCGCCGCGGGGCCCTTCCCGGCCTTGCGGACCGTATCTGTCCGCAAGGCCGCGTAGCGTGCCGTACATGGCCTCGACGACGACACTCCCGCTCCTCACCCCCCGCGCGCTGAACCGCGCGACGCTGGCCCGCCAGCTGCTGCTGAGCCGCTCCGCGATGTCCGCCGGGGACGCCGTCTCCCACCTCCTCGGGCTCCAGGCGCAGAACACCAAGCCGCCGTACTACGCCCTCGCCGCCCGGCTCGACGGCTTCCGGCCGGAGGAACTCTCGGCGCTGATGGAGGCGCGCGAGGTCGCCCGGATCGTCACCATGCGCTCCACCATCCACACCCACACCGCCGACGACGTGTTCACCCTGCGCCCCCTCGTGCAGGGCGCCCGTGACCGCGAGCTCACTCTCTTCCGCAAGGGCCTCGTCGGCGTCGACCTCGACCGGCTCTCCGTGCTCGCCCGCGAACTGGTCGAGGAGCGGCCCCGGACGCCGAAGGAGATCCGCGAGGCGCTCCTCGTCGAGTGGCCCGACGCCGACCCGCAGGCGCTCGCCGTCGCCGCGCGCTGCCGGCTGCCCCTCGTCCAGGTCACCCCGCGCGGTCTGTGGCGCCGGAGCGGGCAGGTCAGCCTGACGACCGCCGAGCACTGGTTCGGCCGCCCCGCCGAGCCCGTGCCGGCCCCGGACGACACCGTCCTGCGCTACCTCGCCGCCTTCGGCCCCGCCTCCGTCAAGGACATGCAGACCTGGTGCGGCCTCACCCGGCTCCGGGACGCCTTCGAGCGCCTCAGGCCCCGACTGGTCGCCTTCCGGGACGAGAACGGCGTCGAGCTCTTCGACCTGCCGGACGCCACCAGGCCGGACGAGGACACGCCCGCCCCGCCGCGCTTCCTCCCCGAGTTCGACAACCTGCTGCTCTCCCATGCCGACCGCGGCCGGGTCGTGGCCGCCGAGCACAAGGGTCGTACCTGGAAGGGCAACCAGGCGTACTGCGTCTTCCTGCTCGACGGATTCCTCGCCGGGATCTGGCGGCTGGAGGAGTCCAAGGAGCGAACGGTCATGACCATCGAGCCGTTCGGCCGGCCCACGCGTGCCCAGCGGGCGGAGCTGACGGCGGAGGCGGAGCGCATGCTGGCGACGACGGCCCCGCAGGACGTCCCGTACGAGATCGGCTTCGGGATCGTCCACCGCTGAGGCGTGGTCGCGACGGCTCCGAGAGGCGCCCGGCCCCGGTCCGTTCCGGGAGGCGCCGGGACCTACGGCAGCAGTCCCGCCCTGCGAGCCGCCACCACCGCCTCCCAGCGGGTGTGGGCGCCCAGCTTGCGCATGGCCGAGCGCAGGTAGCCCTTGACCGTCTCCGGGCGCAGGCCCAGCCGCTCCGCCGCCGTTGCGTTCGTCGCGCCGGACGCCACCGACGCCAGGACGTCCGTCTCGCGCGGCGTCAAGGTCAGGTCCGCCGACCGCTCCGGCCCCGCCGAGGCCGTCTCCAGGCGCCCGCACACCGCGAGCAGCCGGGCCCGCAGCTCCGGGTCAGGGATCCGGGGGGCCAGTTCGCGCAGCTCGCCGTGTGCCTGCCGGACCTCCTCCCACGAAGGGCCGGCGACCGGCTCCCGCGCGGCGGCCGCGAGGCGGCGCACCTCGTCCCGGACCGCGAGCGCCTGCTCCACGTCCCGCGCCGCCCCGACCGCCGCGTCGAAGACCCGCTCGCCGATCGGCAGGGACTCCCGCAGCGCCCCGTACAGCACGCCCCGCACCTTGCGGCGCACGACGACGGGGACGGCGATCACCGAACGCAGTCCCTCCGCCGACACCGGGCCGTCGTACTCGTGCGTGATGTGCCGCGCCGACGGGTAGTCCGTGACCGCGCACGGGCGTGACAGCGCCAGGCACTTCCCGCCGAGACCGCTGCCCGTCGAGATCGCCAGACCGCGCAGGGCCGGCGTCACCGCGCCGTCCAGCTCCGCGATGCGCAGCCTGCGGCCGTCCTGCAGCAGCCCGCCGAAGACCACCTGGAGTCCGGTGGCGCGGCGCAGCCGCAGCAGCGCGGCGCGCAGCTGCACCGTTTCCGTCTGCTCGGGCACGGGACCACTCCTTCACCCCCGAACGGGGGTAGTGAGACCTGGGTCACTGATTACACGATGGCGGAGCACGGTCCCGCAACGAGGAGGACACATGACGGCAAGCAGCGCGACGGAGAGGTTCCGGGCCGCCCGCGACTTCCTGCTGCAGCACCGCGAGGACTACGAGACGGCGTACGAGGGCTTCGCATGGCCCCGCCCCGAGCACTTCAACTGGGCGCTGGAGTGGTTCGACGTCATCGCGGCCGGCAACGACAGGACCGCCCTGCACATCGTGGAGGAGGACGGCACCGAGACGAAGCGGAGCTTCGCCGAGATGTCCGCGCGCTCCGGCCGGGCGGCCAACTGGCTGCGCGCCCAGGGCGTGCGCGCCGGCGACCGGATCATCGTCATGCTCGGCAACCAGGCCGAACTGTGGGAGACCGCGCTCGCCGCCATGAAGCTGCGGGCCGTCGTCATCCCGGCCACCCCGCTCCTCGGGCCCGCCGACCTGCGCGACCGGGTCGAGCGCGGCCGGGCCCGGCACGTCATCGTGCGCGCGGAGGACACCGCCAAGTTCGACGACGTGCCCGGGGACTACACCAGGATCGCGGTCGGCGGCGACGGCGTCGGCTGGCTCGGCTACGAGGCGGCGTACGCGGAGCCGGCCGCCTTCGAGCCGGACGGCGTCACCCGGGCCGCCGACCCGCTGATGCTCTACTTCACCTCCGGCACGACGGCCCGCCCCAAGCTGGTCGAGCACACCCACCTCTCGTACCCGGTCGGCCACCTCGCCACCATGTACTGGATCGGCCTCCGGCCCGGCGACGTGCACCTGAACATCTCCTCGCCCGGCTGGGCCAAGCACGCCTGGTCCAACCTCTTCGCCCCGTGGAACGCCGAGGCGACCGTCTTCATCCACAACTACACGCGCTTCGACCCCGCCCGGCTGATGGCCGAGATGGACCGCAACGGCGTCACCTCCTTCTGCGCGCCGCCGACCGTGTGGCGGATGCTGATCCAGGCCGACCTCATCCAGCTGCGCACCCCTCCTCGCGAGGTGGTCGCGGCCGGCGAGCCGCTCAACCCCGAGGTCATCGAGTCCGTACGACGGTCCTGGGGCGTCACCATCCGGGACGGCTTCGGTCAGACCGAGACCGCCGTCCAGGTCTCCAACAGTCCCGGCCAGCCGCTCAAGGAGGGCTCGATGGGCCGGCCCAGCCCGGGCTTCCGGGTCACGCTGGTCGACCCGGTCAGCGGTCGGGCGGACGTCGAGGAGGGCGAGATCTGCCTCGACCTCTCCACCGACCCGGTGGGGCTGATGACCGGCTACCACGGCGACCCGGAGAGGACGGCCGAGGCCATGGCCGGCGGTTACTACCGTACGGGTGACATCGGTTCCCGCGACGCCGACGGCTACCTCACCTACATCGGCCGCGCCGACGACGTCTTCAAGGCGTCCGACTACAAGATCTCGCCCTTCGAGCTGGAGAGCGCGCTCCTGGAGCACGACGCGGTGGCGGAGGCGGCGGTCGTCCCCGCCCCCGATCCGCTGCGGCTCGCGGTGCCCAAGGCGTACGTCGTGCTCGCCGCGGGCTGGGAGGCGAACGCCGAGACGGCGAAGGAACTCTTCGCCCACTCGCGCGCGGTGCTCGCCCCGTACAAGCGGGTCCGCCGCATCGAGTTCGCCGAGCTGCCGAAGACCGTCTCCGGCAAGATCCGCCGCATCGAACTGCGCGAGCGCACGGCGAAGGGCGAGGGCACGGAGTACACCGAGGGGGACCTGGGATGAGCCTGTCGTACGCGCACGGGGCGAGCGGGACCGAGCTCCTGGGCGACACCATCGGCGCCAACCTCGACCGGGCCGTCGCCGCCTGGCCGGACCGCGAGGCGCTGGTCGACGTCCCGAGCGGGCGCCGCTGGACCTACGCCCGGTTCGGCGCCGACGTCGACCGGCTGGCGGACGCCCTGCTCGGCAGCGGCGTCGCCAAGGGCGACCGCGTCGGCATCTGGGCCGTGAACTGCGCCGAGTGGGTGCTGGTGCAGTACGCCACCGCCCGCATCGGCGCGATCATGGTGAACATCAACCCCGCCTACCGCGCCCACGAGTTGGAGTACGTGCTCCGGCAGGCCGGGATCTCCCTGCTCTTCGCGTCCCTCCGTCACAAGACCAGCGACTACCGGGCGATGGTGGAACAGGTCCGGCCCGCCTGCCCGGAGTTGCGGGAGGCCGTGTACATCGGCGACCCGAGCTGGGACGAGCTGCTCACCCGGACCGCGGGGGAGCGGCGCCCGGCGGAGCTGTCCTGCGACGAGCCGGTCAACATCCAGTACACCTCGGGCACGACCGGCTTCCCCAAGGGAGCGACCCTCTCCCACCACAACATCCTCAACAACGGATACTTCGTGGGCGAGATGATCGCCTACAGCGAGCAGGACCGGATCTGCATCCCCGTGCCCTTCTACCACTGCTTCGGCATGGTCATGGGCAACCTCGCGGCCACCTCGCACGGCGCGTGCATGGTCATCCCCGCCGCGTCCTTCGACCCGGCGGCCACCCTGCGCGCGGTCGAGCAGGAGCGCTGCACCTCCCTGTACGGCGTCCCGACCATGTTCATCGCGGAGCTGAACCTCCCCGACTTCGCCGCCTACGACCTCTCCACCCTGCGCACCGGCATCATGGCGGGCTCGCCCTGCCCGGTGGAGGTGATGAAGCGGGTGGTCGCGGAGATGAACATGGCCGAGGTGTCGATCTGTTACGGGATGACGGAGACCTCGCCCGTCTCCACGCAGACCCGGCGGGACGACGATCTGGAGCGGCGCACGGGCACGGTCGGCCGGGTCATGCCGCACGTCGAGGTGAAGATCGTCGACCCGGTCACCGGCCTCACCGTGGAGCGTGGCGCGCCCGGTGAGCTCTGCACCCGCGGCTACAGCGTGATGCTCGGCTACTGGAACGAGCCGGAGAAGACCGCCGAGGCCGTCGACGCCGGGCGGTGGATGCACACCGGCGATCTCGCGGTGCTGCGGGAGGACGGATACGTCCAGATCGTCGGCCGCATCAAGGACATGATCATCCGGGGCGGCGAGAACGTCTATCCGCGGGAGATCGAGGAATTCCTCTACGGCCACGAGAAGATCGCCGACGTCCAGGTCGTCGGCGTCCCCGACGCGCGCTACGGCGAGGAGATCCTCGCCTGCGTGATCCCGCGCGACCCCGCGGACCCGCCGACCCTGGACGAGGTCACGGCCTTCTGCCGCGACCGCCTGGCGCACTACAAGATCCCGCGGAGGGTGGAGATCCTCACCGAGTTCCCGATGACGGTGAGCGGCAAGGTCCGCAAGATCGAACTGCGTCGGTAGTACGGCGACGGCTGACGTCCCCGACCGGACGGCCCGGAACGGCCCGGCGGCCGGAGGCGTCCCGCGCCCTTCCGGGCCGGCCGGCGGACGGCCGGCCCGGCGGGAGCGCCCGGGCACTCAGCCGTCCGACGGTTCCAGGCGCGGGGCCGGGATGAGATCGCGACGCATGCAGACCCGGGGCCAGGTCGCGAGGCCGTGCGCGGCCTCGGCCTGCTGGATCGCGCGCAGACCGCTGGTCAGCTCCGGATCCGACGCGGCGAGGGCGCGGAAGCCCAGCCGCCGGTAGTACGGGGCGTTCCACGGGACGTCCGTGAAGGTGGTCAGCGTCAGCGCGGTCAGGCCGCGCGTCGCGGCCCCGGCCGCCAGGTGCTCGATCAGCGCCCGGCCGATGCCGCGGCGGGCGGCGACCGGATGCACCGAGACCTGTTCGATGTGGGCGGCGCCGTCGACCGTGTCCGTCAGCAGGTACGCGACCGGCCGGTCGCCGGGGTCGACGGCCACCCAGGCGCGCCCGGCCAGGCGGTAGCCGTCGAGAACGTCCAGGGGCAGGGGTTCGTCGTCGGCGATCGCCGCCATGCCGAGGGTGCGGAAGGGTTCGCCCGCCGCCCTTTCGATGTCCTGGAGCAGCGGGAGTTCGGCCGGTACGGCCGCTCGGATGCGCATACGCCAGTATGGCGCGGAGTCAGTCCGTACCGCCCGCCCCGCTCCCGCCCTCGCCGCCGGCTCCGCCGTCGCCGAGATGCCGGCCCGGCGATCCCGTGTACCAGCCGCGGCCGGTGGCGTGTCCGTCCTCGCCGCCGCCGCGGCCCAGCAGTCCGCCGTCGCGGGAGAACCGCGGCAGGAACAGGGCGAGCGCGGGGTCGCCGTACAGCGCGACGTACAGCTGCACGAGCTCGCCGTCCGTCACCTCGCGGCGGTGGGCCGGCAGCGGATGCCGCTCCCGCAGGGCCCGCAGGAGCCGCCGCGCCGCGCCGGTCGTCGCGGGCAGCCGGAACAGGAAGAGCGCCGCGGCGACCGGCCCGGCGCCGATCACCAGCGCGAGCGCGAGCCCCGCACCGGAGGGCTCGCTCAGCAGCAGGCCCGCGAGCACCGTCGCCGGCGCGCAGACGAGCAGCGTGCGGGCCGCCCGCAGCCGTCCGGCCGGGCGCACCAGCCCCGCCCCGCCGAGCTCTGCCCGCAGCGCGTCGACGGCCCGTCGTGCCTTCGGCTGGGCGGCCAGCACTCTTATGCCCAGGGCCCGGTGGAGCGACCCGTGCACACCGAGCTGCACGGGATCACGGGTCCTGCCGGGGCCGCCGTTGGCCCGAATCGTTCCCCTGCGGCCCGCGGCGACCGCGCCGCGCTGGTGCAGCGCCACCAGGGCCACGGTGACGGCGGCCCGGCGCCCGCCCCGCAGCAGCGCGAGCGCCTGCGGGGCCAGTTCGCCCCGTTCCTGGCTGCGCGTTTTCAACAGGACCACGGCGCCCAGCAGTTGTCCGCAGGCCGCACCGATGAACCACCACATCTCCGCCGGCATGACGCCCACCCCCCGAGGGTGTTGTGCCCGGGGAACCTTGATCATCACGCGTGAATTGGCCGAATTCCGAGGTGTATTCGAGCGGGACGTGTCCGGCGGGCGCCGGCGGGCCCGGACCTACCGGGGCTGGACCGCGCCGTCGTAGACGTTGTCCGGGGTCACGATCTGCGTGACGGCCCGGGCGACCAGCGTCGAGGGCTCCTGGCCCTGGGAGGAACTGTCCGTGTTGAGCATCAGGACCATGGTGGCCTTCTGCGAAGGCAGGTAGACGGTCACGGTCTCGTAGCCCGGGATGGAGCCGTTGTGGCCGAGCCAGCCGTTGGCGTCGAAGATGCCGAGGCCGTAGCTCGTCCCCGGGAAGCCGGTCGGCAGCGTCTTCAGCCGCTCCGCCTGGGTCCGCGGGGACAGCAGCTCACCGGTGGCGAGGATCCTCGCCCAGCGGCGCAGGTCCTGCATGTCCGAGATCATCCCCCCGGCCGCCCAGGCCCAGCTGGGGTTCCAGTCCGTGGCGTCGGCGACCGCGCCGGTCAGCGTCTGGTCGGTGTACCCGCGCGGATGCGGCGACGGGAACTCCGCCCCCTCCGGGAACAGCGTGTGGCGCAGGTGCGCCGGGCGCAGCACCCGCTTGTCGATGAAGTCCGCGAGCCGCTGACCGCTGACCTTCTCGACCACCAGGCCCAGCAGGATGAGGTTGGTGTTGGAGTACTGGAACTGCGCCCCCGGCGCGAAGACGTTCTTGTGCTTGAAGCCGTACGCGAGCACCTCGTGCGGGGTGAACGTGCGCGTCGGGTCGCTCAGCAGGTCGTGCAGGAAGCCCGTGTCGGAGGTGTACGGGAACAGGCCGCTGCGCATCCCTGCCAGCTGACGCAGCGTGATGTTCTCGCCGTCGGGCACGCCGTCGACGTAGGCGGAGATGGGGTCGTCCAGCTTGATCCGGCGGTCGTCGACGAGCTTGAGCAGCGCCGTGACCGTGAAGGTCTTGGTCTCGCTGCCGATGCGGACGTAACCGTCGGTGGTCATCGGCTCGCCGGTGGCGGTGTTCGCGACACCGGTCGCGCGGACGTAGCTTCCCCTGCCCGGCAGCCAGAGGCCGACGGCGATTCCGGGGATGCCGGCCTGCCTGCGGACGTCCTCGATGGCCTTGTCCAGCCGTGCGGTCAGCTCGGGGCCGAGACCGTGT
Source organism: Streptomyces sp. NPDC048338 (assembly GCF_043201055.1). Taxonomy (NCBI): domain Bacteria; kingdom Bacillati; phylum Actinomycetota; class Actinomycetes; order Kitasatosporales; family Streptomycetaceae; genus Streptomyces; species Streptomyces sp. NPDC048338. The sequence goes on along the minus strand of NZ_JBICYQ010000027.1, from coordinate 392 downwards.
GACGGGCAGTCGTCCCGGTCGTGCCGGTCCGCCGCGACGGCGTGGACGGCCGTGGCGGGGGTGACGGCCATCGGTGCCAGTACGGACGCCGCGAGCAGCGCTGCGGCGAACAGGCGGCGGTGGGGGATGTGTCGCATGGCGGGGCGCCTCTTCCGGAAACGGGGTTCGGACGGCTACGTCACCACCCGGGCCGCCGGAGGACCGGCCCGTTCCGTGCGCGTTCCGGCGAGTCCACTCGTTCGGCGCTCCACGTGCGGGAGGGCCCGCGCGGACCCGTCTCAGGGGGTGTCTTGCCGATCTTGCCGGGCTCGCGGTGTCCTGCGACTCCGTCTCCGGCGTTGTCGTCGGTCGGCATGGCTCCGCCATGCCTCTCTCCTCCGCCTTGGATCCGA
>NZ_JBICYQ010000026.1:0-20294 GCF_043201055.1 Streptomyces sp. NPDC048338 | reverse complement strand
CGCGATGCGGGCCCCCCGGGCCCCGGCCCCGCCCCCGCCGCCCCCGGCCGGGCCGCCGGGCGCGGGGGGGGCCCCCGCCCCCCCGGCGGCCCCCCCCCCCCCCGGCCGCCCCCCCCCCCCCGACCGCATTTCCGGTCGCGTCGACCGGTGAGCCGCCGTGCTCAGGCGGCCTTCGGGATGCTCGCCGTCTCGGGGCGCCGGGACCCCGCCGGCCCGGAGGCCCGCTCGCCCGCCGGGGCCTGCCCGGTCTTCCGGGCCTGCCGCCGTTCCCGCCGCAACTGCCGTGCCGTGCTGCTGGGCTCCGACACCACGCCGTTGCGCTGCCGCCACACCTGCCGTGTCACCCAGACGTCGAGCACGCTCCAGGTCGCCACGACCGTGCTGCCCACCGACGTCAGCAGCGTCGGAAAGGCGAGCCACGAACCCGTGACGGCGGCGAAGAAGGCCACCATTCCCTGAATGAGCGTCACCGACGTGAGCAGCAGGGCCCGTACGGCGGCGGTCCGCACCGGATCGGGCAGGCGACGCCTGGCCTTCTCGTCCTCCACCCACAACTGTCGCGCCGACCGCGCCTCGTACTCCATTGCTCCGTCACTCCCCACAACCCTGAACGTCTTCAGGGTGGCTGCCCCGCTTGCGTCGATTTACGCGGGCATGCCGCTCCCCGTACACAAAGACGATCGTGAGGGCGAAAAGGTTTCCCCGCTTTCTCACCGGAAGGAACACTTCCAGCCATCTCCCATGGCAGAGAAAGTGACGTCCGACCAGGTGTCCTGCGCCACACCGGAGAATGCCAACTCCCCGAATACCAGGACATCTCATGATCAACGCTCACTCGGGAGGCTGAAAATCGTCCGGACACGCCTTCGAGTTGGCCGTGATGCAGTAGTAGGCTCGCGCCGCCGTTTGTTGAAATCGAAGGTCGACGCCGTGTGTTGACGCCGGACGTCGCTGTGGAGGACCTCCGCACCGGGCGGAGGCCGAGCTGGGGGAGGCCATGCGCTTTCGCGGGAAGTCCATCCGCCGGAAGATCGTGGCGTTGCTGCTGGTGCCGCTCGTCTCCCTGACCGGACTGTGGGGCTTCGCGACGGTGCTGACCGGCCGCGAGGCGGACCAGCTCCTCGACGTCGGCTACATCGTCGAGAAGGTCGGCTACCCCATCGAGGACACCGCCCGCGTCCTGCAGAGGGAACGCCGGCAGTCCCTCGTCTACCTCGCCGACCCGCGCGCCTCCGACGCCCTCACCGCGCTGCGCGAGCAGCGCGAGGCCACCGACCGCCAGATCGCCCTCATCCGGGCGAACGCCGCGGACTCCGGTGTCCGCGAGGAGATGCGCCCGCTCGCCTCGCAGCGGCTCAACTCCCTGCTCCAGGCTCTCGACGGCCTCGACTCGCTGCGCCGTACCGTGGAGAACCGCAGCGTCGGCCGCATCCAGGCCCTCGACTACTACAACCGGCTCGTCGACCCCTGCTACGCCTTCCTCATGACCCTCCACGCTCTTGAGAACGTGGAGATGGACAAGCAGGGCCGCGCCCTCGTCGGCGTCGTCCGCGCCCGGGAACTCCTCTCCCGCGAGGACGCGCTGGTCGTCTCGGCCCTCATCGCCGACCGCGTCACCGCCGAGGAGGTCCGCGCGGTCTCGGACCTCGTGGCGAACCGCCGCCAGTTCTACGAGGTCAGCCTCGAAGTCCTGCCCGCGTCCGAACGCGAGCGCTTCGAGCGGTACTGGCAGAGCCCCGCCACCGCCCCGCTGCGCAAGGCCGAGAACGACCTCATCACCGCCGGCGCCACCGAGCGCCCGCGCACCGTCACGCCCGAGCGCTGGGAGGAACGGGCCACCCCCGTCCTCGACGACCTCGCCCGCGACAACACCGCGGCCGGCGACCGCTACCAGGACCGCGTCCAGCCCGCCGCGTACAGCGTCCTGCTGAAGGCGGGCGTCGCAGGCGTCCTCGGCTTCCTCGCCCTGCTCGTCTCCGTCATCGTGTCCGTCCGGATCGGCCGCGAACTCGTGCGCGACCTGCGCCGGCTGCGCAAGGAGGCCCAGGAGGTCTCCGGCGTCCGCCTGCCGAGCGTCATGCGCCGCCTCGCCGCCGGCGAGCACGTCGACGTCGAGACCGAGGTGCCCCACCTGCGGTACGAGGACGACGAGGTCGGCCAGGTCGGCCAGGCCCTCAACACCCTTCAGCGCGCCGCCGTCGAAGCGGCCGTCCGGCAGGCCGACATGCGGCGCGGCGTCTCCGACGTCTTCGTCAACCTCGCCCGCCGCAACCAGGTACTGCTGCACCGCCAGCTCACCCTCCTCGACAGCATGGAGCGCCGCACCGAGGACACCGAGGAACTCGCCGACCTCTTCCGGCTCGACCACATGACCACGCGCATGCGCCGTCACGCCGAGGGCCTGGTGATCCTCTCCGGCGCCGCGCCCTCCCGGCAGTGGCGCAAGCCCGTCCAGCTGATGGACGTCGTGCGGGCGGCCGTCGCCGAGGTCGAGGACTACGAGCGCGTCGAGGTGCGCCGTCTGCCCCGGCTCGGGGTCGGCGGTCCGGCCGTCGCCGACCTCACGCACCTGATCGCCGAACTCCTGGAGAACGCCACGGTGTTCTCACCCCCGCACACCGCCGTGCAGGTGCTCGGCGAGCGGGTCGCGAACGGTTTCACCCTGGAGATCCACGACCGCGGCCTCGGCATGAACCCCGACGCCCTGCTCGACGCCAACCTGCGCCTCGCCGAGACCCCCGAGTTCGAGCTCTCCGACACCGACCGCCTCGGCCTCTTCGTGGTCAGCCGGCTGGCCCAGCGCCAGAACGTCCGCGTCTCGCTCCAGACCTCGCCCTACGGCGGCACCACGGCGGTGGTCTTCATCCCGGCCGCGCTGCTCACCGACGCCCCCGAGACGCAGGGGTCGGGCTTCCGCCTGGACCGCAAGAGCCTGGAGCCCGCGCGGGGCGCCGAGCACGAGAAGGCCGGCGGCGACGTACCCGAACTGCCCGCCCGGCGGCCGGTGCTGACCAAGGTCCCGGACACCGCACACCGCCCCTCCGGCCCGTCCCGCCACCCGGCCCCCTCGCTCCGGGAGGGCCCCATCGACGGACCCGTGGAGCTGGAGGCACCCCTCGGCGGCACCGCCTTCGACGAGCTCGCCGACACCTCCGCGGACCTGGAGGACACCGAGAGCGAACGCGGCGGGATCTTCCGTGCCCGCGAGCACCGCAGGCGCGGCGGTATCGGTCCGGCGGCCACCCGGGAACAGCACCAGCAGGCGGCGGAACAGCGGTCCGGTCGTTCGGCGGACACACCCGCGGGCCGCGCCGTCGAACCGCGGACCGGCCCGGTCCCGCAGGCCGGCCGCGCGGCGCCGGGCGCGCCCGTACCGCTGCCCCGCCGTCGCCAGCCCACGCTCGTGGTGGACCACGGCCGCCGGCTCGACGCGACGGAGCCCGCCCGACCCGGGGCCGACAGGGAGGCCGAGCGGCCGCTCGCCCCGCAGCCCCCGGCGGGCCCGGAACGGGACACCCCGCCCACCCTCGTCCCCGTACCGCCGGAGGGCCCCGCCCCGTTCGGCGGACTGCCCCGCCGGGTCCGCCAGGCCAGCCTCGCGCCCCAGCTGCGGGCGACGGGCGACCGCGCCGACGAGCCGCCCGCCCACACCGGGGGCGACCCGGCCGGCGGACCCGCGGACGCCGACTTCGAGCGCGACGCCGAGGAGGTACGCCGCCGCATGGCCTCCATGCAGCGCGGCTGGCAGCGCGGACGACAGCAGAACGACGAGACGACAGCACCAGGAACCACACCGGAGGGGGACGGTCGATGACCGCACCGAACGCCGCAGCACCGCACACCAACGGCAACGGGGAGTTGAACTGGCTCCTCGACGAGCTGGTCCAGCGCGTCGGTTCCATCCGCAAGGCCCTGGTGCTCTCCAGCGACGGGCTCGCCACCGGCGCCTCGCAGGACCTGACCCGCGAGGACGGCGAGCACCTCGCCGCCGTCGCCTCGGGCTTCCACAGCCTCGCCAAGGGCGTCGGCCGTCACTTCGAGGCCGGCAGGGTCCGCCAGACCGTGGTGGAGCTGGAGGACGCCTTCCTCTTCGTCACGGCGGCGGGCGACGGCAGCTGCCTCGCCGTGCTCGCGGACGCGGACTCGGACGTCGGCCAGGTCGCCTACGAGATGACGCTGATGGTCAAGCGGGTCGGCGCCCACCTCACCACGGCACCGCGCGCGGGCCTGTCCGCCGGAGGATGAGTGGGGCGACGGCATGACTGACGCAGACCAGCACGCCCAGGGACCGGTCCGGACCCACCACTGGTTCGACGACGAGGCCGGGCCGGTGGTCCGCCCGTACGCGATGACCCGCGGGCGGACGAGCGCCGCCACCCGCCACCGTCTCGACCTGATCGCCGTCGTGGTGCCCGAACCGGCCGCCGACGACCCCGGTCGCGACCAGACGCTCTCCCCGGAACACGTGGAGATCGTCGAACGCTGTTCCGAGACACCCCAGTCGATCGCCGAACTCGCCGCCGGACTCGACCTCCCCGTCGGGGTGGTCCGGGTCCTGGTCGGCGATCTCGTCGAGGACGAACTCGTCCATGTGACCCGCCCCGTTCCGCCGGCCGAGCTGCCGGACGTGAGCATTCTCCGCGAGGTGATCAATGGCCTTCGGGCGCTCTAGCCGCAAGAAGCCGCTCGTCGAGCCGGTGACGCTGAAGATCCTGGTCGCGGGTGGCTTCGGCGTGGGCAAGACGACCCTGGTCGGCGCCGTCAGCGAGATCAGACCGCTGCGCACCGAGGAGATCCTCAGCGAGGCGGGGCGGCCCGTCGACGATCTGCACGGGGTGGAGAACAAGTCGACCACCACGGTCGCCATGGACTTCGGGCGGATCACGCTGCGCGAGGACCTGGTCCTGTACCTCTTCGGCACCCCCGGGCAGGATCGTTTCTGGTTCCTGTGGGACGAGCTGGCGCAGGGCGCGCTCGGGGCGGTCGTCCTGGCCGACACCCGGCGCCTGGAGGACAGCTTCGCCGCGATCGACTACTTCGAGCGGCGCGGCATCCCGTTCACCGTGGCGGTCAACTGCTTCGAGGGCGCGCAGCGGTTCCCGGCGGAGAGCGTGCGCGGCGCGCTCGACCTGGATCCGGAGGTCGAGCTGCTGATGTGCGACGCCCGCGACCGGGAGTCCGTCAAGAACGTGCTGGTGGCGGTCGTCGAGCACGCCATGATCCTGGCCGACCGGGGCCGCCAGCCGGCCACGACGTAGGGGGTGTCCTGTCGCCCCGACAGGACACCGCGCCCGGAGCCCTGGCCCGTACCCCACGTGGTGGCGGTACGGGCCTTCCGCGGGCGCAGCGCGACGGCGTGCGGCGCGCGGCCCTCAGCGCACCGCCACCACGGCGGACCCGTGCCCGAACAGCCCCTGGTTCGCGGTCATCCCGGCCCGCGCCCCGGCCACCTGACGGCTGCCCGCCGCGCCCCTGAGCTGCCAGGTCAGCTCGCAGACCTGCGCGATCGCCTGCGCCGGCACCGCCTCCCCGAAGGAGGCGAGACCCCCGCTGGTGTTCACCGGGATCCGCCCACCGAGCGCCGTGGCACCCTCCCGCACCAGCTTCGCCCCCTCGCCCGCCCCGCACAGGCCGATGTCCTCGTACCACTCCAGCTCCAGCGCCGTGGAGAGGTCGTACACCTCGGCCAGCGACAGGTCCTCGGGTCCGAGCCCCGCCTCCTCGTACGCGGCCCGTGCGATCGACGCGCGGAACGAGTGCGCCGCGGGGGCGACCGCCGCCGCCGAGTCGGTGGCGATGTCCGGCAGGTCGAGCACCGCCTTCGGGTAGGTCGGGGTGACCGTGGAGACCGCCCGGATGCGGACCGGCTCCCGGTGTCCGTGCCGCCGGGCGAAGTCCATGCTGGACAGCACCAGTGCGGCGCCCCCGTCCGAGGTCGCGCAGATGTCGAGCAGCCGCAGCGGATCGGCCACGACGGCGGAGGCCGCGACCTCCTCCGCGCTCACCGCCGTCCGGTACCGCGCCAGCGGGTTGAGTGCCCCGGCCGCCGCGTTCTTGACCTTCACCTGGGCGAAGTCCTCCACGGTGTCCCCGTACAGCGCCATCCGTCGCCGGGCGTAGAGGCCGAAGTACGCGGGGTTGGTCGCCCCGAGGACCCGGAAGCGCAGCCAGTCGGGATCGTCCGGCCGGTCCCCGCCCGCCGGGGCGAAGAACCCCTTCGGCGCGGCGTCCGCGCCGACCACCAGCACCACGTCCGCCATCCCGGCGAGGATCTGCGCCCGCGCGGTGTTCACCGCCTGCGCTCCCGAGGCGCAGGCCGCGTACACGCTGGTGACCCGCGCCCCCTGCCATCCGAGTGCCTGCGCGAACGTCGCTCCCGCCACGTACCCGGGATATCCGCCCCGGACCGTGTCCGCCCCGACCACCGCGCCGACGTCCCGCCAGCCGATCCCGGCGTCGGCGAGCGCCGCGCGGGCGGCGGCCGTCCCGTACTCGACGAAGCTCCGCCCCCACTTGCCCCAGGCGTGCATTCCGGCGCCGATCACCGCGATGTCGTTCACGCGCCCGCCTCCCCGGCCCCGCCGGTCTCCCGGTCCGTCCCGGCCGCCGGCCCGCGGGTGCCGACCGGGCGCCAGTGCCAGGTCGTCCAGATGTGCGCGTCGTCCTCGTTCAGGACGCCCGGCACCGCTTCGACCTCCATGCCGACGGCCAGGTCCGCGGTGCGCACCCCGGGTGCCGCCTGTCCGAGGACCACCAGCGCCTCGTCCGCCAGCTCGACCGCGACCAGGGTGTACGGCTCCCAGGGCGCGTCGGGGTCCGAGACGTACGGCGCGGGCGGGCGGTAGCGGCCGTCGGTGTACGACCAGACGACGCCGCGCCGGGACAGCGGGGTCTCGACCAGCTCGCCGCCGCCCGGGCAGCCGGGGTTGCGGCACCAGGAGTCCTCGCGGGGGAAGAACACCGAGGAGCAGGCGGTGCAGCGGGTGCCGAGGAGTGCGAAGCCCTCCTCCCGCTCCCGGCCGTCGCCGTCGCCGTCGGTGAACCATCCGGCCACCACCGGTCTGCGCGTCCGTGTCACGACGGCCCTCCCCGAGCATCAGATCTGACGGATCGTCAGAAGTGTGCCATGGATGGGAGGACCTGAGAACCGTTCCGGCCTCCGCTGCGTCCTTCCTGCCGGAACGGCGGCCGGGACCCACGGGGGTGGTCCCGGCCGCCCGCCCGTCACCCTCCGGACGTCAGTGCCCGGCCACCGACCGCCGCGCGACCGGGAAGTCGAAGAAGGTCGTCGGGAACGGCTCCGGCTTGAAGGTGAAGTGCCACCACTCCTCGGGCAGGTTGACGAAGCCCTCGGCGGCCAGCGTCCCCTTCAGCAGCTGCCGGTTGGCGCGCTGCACGCCCTGGATCCTCGGGTCGTCCGTGTGCGAGCGGGTGTCGAAGCAGTCGTAGCCGGTGCCCATGTCGACCGAGTTGTCGGGGAAGCGCTCGGCCTGCGGGGCGTAGCACTCCACCAGCTTCTCGCCCGGCAGATAGCGGCGGGTCGGCGCGGCCGGCAGCCGCACGACGGTCAGGTCCACCGTCGATCCCCGGCTGTGCCCCGACTTCTCCGCGATGTAACCGTCCGCGAACAGCCTCGACTTGTCGACCAGCGGATAGAACTCGCCCTTCATGCGCTCGTCGTCCAGGTCCTTCGCCCAGCGCACGAAGTGGTCGACGGCCCGCTGCGGGCGGTAGCAGTCGTAGACCTTCAGCGAGTAGCCCTGCGCCCGCAGCCTGACCTGGGCGCGGTGCAGCGCCTCCGCGGCGGGACGGGTGAGGATGCACAGGGGCTGCCGGTAGCCGTCGATGGGCACACCGGTGAAGTTGTGCGGTGTCGTGTAGCGCATCTCCTGAAGGATCGTCCGGTCCACCGAGCTCAGCGCCACGAACTCCTCGGGGGCCTTCGGCTCCGGTCGGGCCTGCGCGGACGGTACCGCGGCGGTGGCGGCGAGCAGTCCGGCGACGGCCAGGGCGCCGAGGGCGCGGAAAGCGGTTGCAAGTCCTGTCATGTGCACCGTCTATCAGGTTCTCCGGGGCACGGGAAAGGGTGATCGCATACGGTCGCGTCGTGAAGGACTCCCACTGCACCCACTGCGGCGCCTCCTACGGGGACGCCGCCTCCTGGCCCCGTACGTGCCCCGCCTGCGGCCAGGTCGCCTACCGCAACCCGCTGCCCGTCGCCGTGACACTCCTCCCGGCAACGGACGAGCACGGAAAGGGACTTGTCGTCATCACCCGCACGATCGAACCCCAGCGCGGCGGAGTCGCCCTGCCCGGCGGATTCATCGACCACGCCGAGGACTGGCAGGGCGCCGTCGTACGGGAACTGCGCGAGGAGACCGGCATCGAGGCGCCGGCGGGGGAGGTGCGGCTCGCCGACGTCCTCAGCTCCCCGGGCGGCCACCTGCTCGTCTTCGGCCTGCTGCCCGAACGGCCGACCGCCGCGCTGCCGGCCTCGTTCCCCACCGACGAGACGACCGGCTGGCACCTGCTGCGCGCCCCGGCGGAGCTCGCCTTCCCGCTCCACACCGAGGCCGCGCGCCGCTGGTTCGCCGGGATGTACGACTGACGGGCGAAGCGGGGCAGGTCGGGGCCCGGATCCGGACGGCGCACCCGGCGCCCGGCCCCCGACCCCCGGTCCGTCACCTCCCGCAGGGCCCCTGCCCCCGCGCCGGCCCGCTCCGCCCGGCCTCCGGGCGACTCACGAGGCCGCCCCGCCCCGCACCCGTACCGGGAGACCCACCTCCACCGCCCCCTCGTCGGTGACCCGCTCCACCACCACCCGGCCGTCCAGCAGCCGGGAGGTGTACCGCTCGATCACCCCGGGCTCCCACCCGTCCCCGGTGTCCCGCACGACGAGCCCGCCGCCGGTCCGCCCCGCCGGAGGCGCCCACACCTCCAGCTCCAGCCCGCCGTCCTCGCCCCGCACCGGGATCACCGCACCGGCCCGCGCGAGCACCGGGATCCGGGACGGCGGCGCGTCGAGCAGCACCTGCCCCGGACCCTCGTACGCCCGCCCCGTCGCCGTGTCGTACCAGCTCCCGCGCGGCAGCCGTACCGCCCGCTGCTCCGTGCCCGGCGCCAGCACCGGCGCCACCAGCAGCCCGTCACCCAGCAGGAACGCGTCCTCGCAGTCCCGCAGCGCCCGGTCCTCCGGCGCTCCCCACCACACCGGCCGCACGTACGGCGCCCCGGTCAGCCGCGCGAGCTGCGCGAGCGTGACGAAGTACGGCCGCATCCGCTCCCGTTCGGCCAGCGCCGCGCGCGCGTGGCCGAGCACCTCCGGCCCGAACTCCCACGGCTCCCGCCGCCCCGCGTCGATCGCCGCGTGCGTACGGAAGAGCGGCAGCCAGGCTCCCAGCTGGAACCACCGCAGGAACAGCTCCCGCGACGGGCTCCCGTCGAAGCCCCCCACGTCCGGCCCCGAGTACGGCACCCCGCACAGTCCGAGCCCCAGGACCAGCGACAGCGAGGCCCGCAGCCCCGGCCACCCGGTCGACACGTCGCCCGACCAGGTGCCGCCGTGCCGCTGCATCCCCGCCCAGCCCGAACGGGAGAAGAGGAACGGCCGCTCGTCCGGACGCAGCCGGCGCAGCCCCTCGTACCCGGCCCGCGCCATCGCCAGCCCGTACACGTTGTGGCCCTCACGGTGGTCGCCGCCTCGGCCCTCCAGCGCGTGGCGGGCCGAGCGGGGCAGCGTCGGATCACCGAACGGGGTGAACGACACCGGCTCGTTCATGTCGTGCCAGAACCCGGCGAAGCCCTGCGCCAGCCGCTCCTCGTACAGGCCGCCCCACCATGCCCGCACCGCCGGATCGGTGAAGTCCGGATAGGCGCAGTCGCCCGGCCACACCACGCCGCGGACCTCCTCGCCCCGCGCGTCCCGCACGAAGGCGCCGGCCGCCGCCCCGCTGTCGTACACCGCGTTCCCCGGCTCCGCCTTCACCGCCGGATCCACGATCGACACCAGTCGCACCCCCCGTTCCCGCAGCTCGGCGGCGAGCCCGGGAAGGTCCGGGAACCGTTCCCGGTCGACCGTGAACACCTGGTGCGCGTCGTAGTGGTCGATGTCCAGATGCAGCACGGACAGCGGCAGGTCCCGGTCCCGGTAGCCGTCCGCCACCCGCCGTACCTCGCGCTCGCTGCCGAAGCCCCACCGCGCGTGCTGCGGCCCCAGCGCCCAGGACGGCGGCAGCGCGGGGGCGCCCGTCAGGGCCGCCCAGCCGTGCAGGACCCGCGCGGGGGTGCCGACCACGACCCAGCAGCGCAGCGGCCCGCCGCCCATCCGGACCTCGCTCGTCCCCGGCCGGTCGTGCCCGGACCCCGCGCCCTCCTCTCCCTCGGCGAGGGTGACCCGCCCGTCCCAGGAGTTGTCGTGGAAGACCAGGTGCGTGCCCGCGTCCGAGACGACGAACTGCACGGGCATCGTGATGTAGAGCGGATCGTCGCCCGGCGCGAAGCCCCCCTTGGGGTCGGTGTTCCACAGCCGGTACGAACCGTCCCGCAGCCGCGGTCCCGAGGCCCGCCCGCCGAGCCCGAAGAACCGCGCGTCCGCCGGCACCTCGCTGCGCTGCACCCAGCGCGCCGGACCGCCCTCGGCCGGCTCCCACCAGCGCGGCGGCAGGTCCCGCCGCAGCACCACCCCGCCCGGCGTCCTGACCTCGACCGCACCGTGCCGCGACACGGCGACCGTCACCCGCTCCGACACCACCCGCCAGCCGCCGTCCGTGTCCGGCTCCAGCACCGCCCGCGGATCCGGCTCCGGCGGGTCGCCGGCCAGCGCGTACGAGGGCGACGGCCCGGCCCCGTCCCAGCCCCAGAAGACCGTCCCCCCGGCAGACACGACGATCCGCAGCCAGGACCTGGCGAACCGGACGACGCCGCCGCCCGGCGCGGGCTCCGCCGCCTCCACCGGCCCCGGCACCCGGGCCCGCTCGTGCCCGCGGGGCTCCAGCCCCCGGGCGTCGGCCCGCCGCTGCCGCCAGGCCGAACGCACCGCCCGCAACCCCTGCACCGATCCGAACACCTTCATCGAACGCACCAGCTCACGACCGTCCATGACGATCACCCTGCCATTCGGCCTACCGCGGGCGAGGTCCGTTCAACTGCCGTTCACCCGTGGTGGGAGCACATATTCAGCTGCCCGACCATGGGCGGGGAGCCCTGGTGCGAAAGACGATCACATGGCATCGTCCCTGTCAGCCGCGTCACGCGCACACCCCAGCACGTGCGCGCGACACACGCAGACCCCGCGTACAGCCAGGGAGCCGACCCAATGACATCAGCGCAGTTCGAGCCGCTTTGGCAGCCTGACGAGGAGCGCGTAGCCGCAGCCGCGGTGACCCGGTTCCAGTCCTGGGCCGCCGAGCGCCACGGAGCTCCGGCCGAGGGCGGGTACCCGGCCCTGCACCGCTGGTCGGTCGACGAGCTGGAGACGTTCTGGCAGGCCGTCGCCGAGTGGTTCGACATCCGGTTCTCGACCCCGTACGAGCGCGTCCTCGGCGACCGCGCCATGCCGGGCGCCCGCTGGTTCCCCGGCGCGACCCTCAACTACGCCGAGCACGCCCTGCGCGCCGCAGCCGAGCGCCCCGACGACGCCGCCCTGCTCCATGTGGACGAGACCCACGAGCCGACGCCGATCAGCTGGGCCGAGCTGCGCCGCGGCGTCGGCTCCCTCGCGGCCGAGCTGCGCGCCCTCGGCGTCCGCCCCGGCGACCGGGTCAGCGGCTACCTGCCCAACATCCCGGAGGCCGTCACCGCCTTCCTCGCCACCGCCGCCGTCGGCGCGGTGTGGACGTCGTGCGCGCCGGACTTCGGGGCGCGCAGCGTCCTGGACCGCTTCCAGCAGGTGGAGCCGGTCGTGCTGTTCACCGTGGACGGCTACCGCTACGGCGGGAAGGAACACGACCGCCGCGCCACCGTCGCCGAGCTGCGCGCCGAGCTGCCCACCCTCCGGGCCGTCGTCCACATCCCGCTGCTCGGCACGGAGACGCCCGAGGGCGCGCTGGCCTGGTCGGACCTCACCTCGGCCGACGTGGAGCCGGTCTTCGAGCAGGTGGACTTCTCCCACCCGCTGTGGGTCCTGTACTCCTCCGGCACGACGGGCCTGCCCAAGGCGATCGTGCAGTCCCAGGGCGGCATCCTGATCGAGCACTTCAAGCAGCTGGGCCTGCACTGCGACCTCGGGCCGCAGGACGTGTTCTTCTGGTACACCTCCACGGGCTGGATGATGTGGAACTTCCTCGTCTCCGGTCTCCTCACCGGCACGACGGTCGTCCTCTACGACGGAAGCCCCGGCTACCCCGACACCGGCGCCCAGTGGCGGATCGCCGAACGCACCGGCGCCACCCTCTACGGCACCTCCGCCGCCTACGTCATGGCCTGCGCGAAGGCCGACGTCCACCCGTCCCGCGACTTCGACCTGTCGAGGATCGGGTGCGTCGCCACCACGGGCTCCCCGCTGCCGCCCGACGGATTCCGCTGGCTGCACGACGAGGTCCGCGAGGACCTGTGGATCGCCTCCGTCAGCGGCGGCACGGACGTCTGCTCCTGCTTCGCCGGCGCCGTCCCCACCCTGCCGGTGCACATCGGCGAGCTCCAGGCGGCCGGCCTGGGCACGGACCTGCAGTCCTGGGACCCGTCCGGCAAGCCGCTGACCGGTGAGGTCGGCGAACTCGTCGTCGCCAACCCGATGCCGTCCATGCCGATCAGGTTCTGGAACGACCCGGACGGCAGCCGCTACCGGGACAGCTACTTCGAGATGTTCCCCGGCGTCTGGCGCCACGGCGACTGGATCACCCTCACCGACCGCGGCTCGGTCGTCATCCACGGCCGCTCCGACTCCACCCTGAACCGCCAGGGCGTCCGGATGGGCAGCGCGGACATCTACGAGGCCGTGGAGCGCCTCCCCGAGATCCGCGAGTCCCTGGTGATCGGCCTGGAGGAACCGGACGGCGGCTACTGGATGCCGCTCTTCGTCCACCTCGCCGAGGGCGCGTCGCTGGACGAGGACCTGATCGCCCGCATCAAGCGGACGATCCGCAGCGAGCTCTCCCCGCGCCACGTCCCGGACGACATCATCGAGGTGCCCGCCGTCCCGCACACGCTGACCGGCAAGCGCATCGAGGTCCCCGTCAAGCGGCTGCTCCAGGGCACCCCGCTGGCTAAGGCCGTCAACCCGGGGTCGGTCGACGACCTGAGCCTCCTCCACTTCTACGAGGAGCTCGCCCGGACCCGGCGCGCCTGACCCGCGTTCCCGCCCCGCGCGCCGAAGCGGCCGCGGGGCGGGGGATCCGGGACCCAGCGGCGCCGGCCCGTGGATGGCCCCTCACGCGTTTCCCGTCATCTGCCCGGGGGGACGACGTCGTGCAGCGTCTGCGGCACGGGGTAGGTGCGCTCGGTGGGAAACAGCCGGTGAGCCTTGGTGGCGTGCCCGGTCTGCATCAGTGCCGAGGCTTTGCGGACCTGGGGGGTGAGGTCGGTGAGACCGACGATCCATTCGTCGGTGAACGTGCGGATCAGGTGGCGGCCGATGCCGACCTGGATGCTGTAGTGGTTCAGTGCCGCTCCGCGCGGTGAACGTTCCGGGTCCCACTGGACATGTACGGCTGCCTCGGCCACCGCCGCCGGGTCTGCGGTCGTCAGCACGGCCTGGGACAGGGCCTCCTCCCAGCCCTCCCGAGTGATCCGCACCGCCAGGACACGTTGCTGGCCCGGTTTGCGGGCCCAGTTGCTGCGGTGCATCAGCCACATGAACGACGGCTTGATCCACGTCATCCGGTGGAACGAGAACGGCGCGACGAAGCGGCCCGCCCGCAGTGCCGCGTCGGCGATGGCAGGAGGGTACGCCTGATAGACCACGATCGTGCGGGCGTCGTAGTCGGCACGGATCTGATACCGGGGCGTCATGCGCCGCACCCTGCCATCCGGTCCGCCGGCGCCGCGAGCCGATTTTCGCCTCACCGCCGGGGGCGCACGGTGTCCGGCCTCAGCCCCCGTACGTCGCCTGCGCCTCGCCCCGCAGCGCCGCGAAGTCCGCGGCGAGCCGCGCCGCGTCCGCCGCCTCCAGCGTCGAGGTGGTGATGCGCACCGCGGGCCCGGACGCGATCCGGAACCGGGCGCCGGCCGCGACCCACCACCCCTGCGTCCGCAGTCCGTTGACCACGGCCGACTCGTCGCCCACGGGCACCCACACGTTCAGCCCGCTGGCCCCGACCGCCGCGATCCCGTGCCCGGCCAGCGCGTCGACGAGCGCCGCCCGGCGCACCGTGTAGGCCGCCGCGCCGTCCGCCACCAGCGCGCTCACCGCCGGGTCGGCGAGCAGCCCGGCCACCGTCTCCTGCAGGACGTGGCTGACCCAGCCGGACGTCATCAGCATCCGTCCGTCGTGCCGTGCCAGTGTCACCCCGTCGCAGGCCAGTCCGGCCCACCGCAGGTCGATCCCCAGGTGCTTGGACGCCGTGCGCACCTGGGCCCAGCGGGGGAGTCCCGCCGCCGCGAGCGTCGCCGCCGGCGCTCCCGCGACGTCCGCGTTGTGGTCGTCCTCGACGAGGAGGACCTCCGGGAAGTCCGCGAGCACCGCGACCAGCTCGTCCCGCCGGGCCTCGGTGAAGCAGGCACCCGTCGGGCACTGGCCGCGCGGACTGCACACGACCGCCCGTACGCCGGCCCGCAGCGCCGCCCGCAGGGCGTCCGGCACGAGCCCCTCCCCGTCCACGGCGACCGGCACCATGCGCAGACCGAGCGCCGGCACCAGGTCCAGGAGGTGGTGGAAGCCGGGGTCCTCCACCGCCACCGCGTCCCCGGGGCGCAGTTCCGTGGACAGCAGGCGCGCGATGCAGTCCAGCGCCCCGTGCGCGAAGGTGACGTGCTCGGCCGGCACCCCGTCCCGCTCGAACCAGGCGCGGGTCAGCTCCTCCAGCCGGCCGAGCCGGGGCGCCGCCCGGTGGGATCCGAAGACCGGCCGCACCAGTGAGGGGGGCCGCAGCTCCGGGAGGAAGGCGGGGTCGGGATGGCCGCCCGCCAGGTCGACGAGCCCCGTCGGCACCCGCGGCGGTCGGCGCGAGGCGACGGCCGGCGCCTCGGCGACGACGGTCCCGCCGCGGCCGCGCGTCACCACGACGCCCCGCTGCCGCAGCTCCTTGTACGCGGTGGCGACCGTGCCCGGACTGACGCCGAGACCGTCCGCGAGCCTGCGTACCGGGGGAAGGGCGTCACCCGGACCGAAGGCGCCCTCGGCCACTCCCCGTTCGACGGACGCGGCAATCCCCTTGGCCGTCGTCCCGGTGATCGAATATTGTGCTACCACGTAACGAAGTATGTATTGATACATAACTGAGGTCAAGGGGGAAAACGGTGGACCTGCGATCGCGCTGGGCGACCTGGAAGAAGAACGTCCCAGGAGGCCTCGACGGCCGCCGCATGCTCGTCATCAGCTTCATCGACAAGTGCGGCACCGGACTCTGGGCGACCTCCATCGCCCTCTACTTCACCTACGTCTCCGGCCTCGGCATCGCGCAGGTCGGCCTCCTCGTCGGCCTGTCCGGCGCCGCCGGCATCGCCGGCGCCCCCCTCGCCGGGCGCATCGCCGACCGCTTCCCCGTCACCCGCGTCCTCATCGCCGCCCAACTCCTGCGCTCCGCGGCCCTCCTCGCCCTGCTCACCACCGACCACTACGCGCTCCTCATCCTCTACTCGGCCGTCGGCGCCCTCCCCGACCGCGGCACCAACGTCCTCACCAAGCTCTACGCCACCCGCGTCGCCGGCCCGGCACGCGTCCGCTACCAGGCCATCAACCGCACCGTCGGCAACCTCGGCTGGGTCTTCGGCGGCCTCGGCGCCGCCGCCGCCCTCGCCGCCGGCACGGACACCGCCTACCGACTCCTGCTCATCGGCAACGTCCTCTCCTACGTCGCGATGGCCGCCCTCACCCTCCGCTGCGCCGAACCCCCCGCGCCCGCCTCCCGCATCGCCGCCGACTCCACCACCGGTGCCCCGCCCGCCCGGCCCACGAGCCCCTGGCGCGACCGCACCTTCCTCCTCTTCACCGGCACCGAGGCCGTGCTCTGCCTCGACGACACGATCCTCCAGGTCGCCCTGCCGCTCTGGATCGTCCACGCCACCGCCGCCCCCGCCGGCCTGGCCCCGCTGCTCCTCGTCATGAACAGCGTGCTCGTCGTCCTCTTCCAGGTCCCGCTCGCCCGCTTCGGCGGCTCGACCGACGCGGCCCGGCGCCTCCTCCTGCCCCTCGCCGCCCTCTTCGCCCTCGGCACCTCCGCCCTGGCCGTCTCCGCCCTCGGCGGACGCGGCCTCGCCGTCACCGCCCTCGTCGTGGCGGCGCTCGCCCTCACCTTCGTCGAGATGCTCCACGCCATCGCCTCGTGGGAACTCTCCGTGGCCCTCGCCCCCGACGACGCCCAGGGCGCCTATCTGGGCGTCCACGGCCTCGCCGTCGCCACCCAGCGCTTCGGCGGCCCGCTGCTGCTCACCGGAGTGATCGCGGCAGGCCCGCTGGCCTGGGCGGTCCTCGGCGCCGGCCTCGTGGCGATGTGCGGCGGACAGCACCGCGTCGTCAGCCGGGGCCTCCGCAAGCCGTCACTGTCAGTGCCCGCGGTTACGGTGAGTGAGCAATGATCGGCAGCGCCCAGGGGGAGACATGACACGCCGCACCACCACCACGTCCATGCGCCGCGCACTGCGCCGCGAGGTACCCAGCACCGTCGGCCTGCTCGCCGACGAGGACGACTTCGCCGCGATGCGCCGGTACGGCACCTTCACCTTCGACGACCACCCCACCTACCTGGCCCAGGTCGAGGCCCTCCTCAAGAGCCTCGCCGGCCAGGGCGGGCACACCACCGTCGCCCTCTTCGACCCCGAGGAGTACGCCGGCTACTGCCGGGACACCGGGCTCGACCCCGACCACCCCGCCAGCCGCAGCCGCTACACCGCCGAACTGGCCGCCACCGGCATCCGCGTCCCCTATACCGGCCAGCCCATGACGACCCTCGTCCCCACCCTCGTCGACGCCGCCGTCCGCCGCGCCACCTGGGAGTACGCCACGATGCTCCTCACCGACACCGGAGACTGCGCCGACTGCGGCGAGGACATCGGCCACGCCGCCTTCGACCGCGCCTCGCGGCTCCTGATGTCCCTCCTCGAAGCGGCCGGCCCCGGCACCCACCACCTCGTCTGCAGCGTCCCCGCACGGGACGAGCAGCTCCTCGCCGTCCTCCACACCGCCTGCGACGAGGACGGACCCGCCCGCCTCGACAGCGGCGCGGGCGCCGAGTTCGTCACCGTCCTCGCCGCCGGCATCGCCCTGGACAGCCCGGGAGGACTCGTCCTGCGCACCAGCCGCCCCGGCACCCGCGACCGCCTCCACGGCTGGCGCCTGCTCCGGGGCGCCCTCGTGCCCCTCACCGAGGCCGAGGTCTTCAGCGCCTACTGCACCGACGCCCGTACCGGCGAACCGGTCTCCCCGGAACCCCACGTCGACTACCGCGCCGGCTTCCCCCTCGCCCCCGACGACGACCACCCCACCCACCACTGACGGCACAAGGCCCCGCGCACGACGAAGGGGCTCCCCGCCACGACGTGACGGGAAGCCCCTTCGATCTCCGACCGGCCGGGATCACTCCCCGGACAGCACCGCCTGCGCGGCCACACGGGCCTCCTCGGCGGTGTCGGCCGCACGCGCCGCCGCGGCGGCGCGCTCGCACTGCGCCAGCGTGTACTTCGCCAGCGTCGCCCGCACGTACGGAATCGACGCCGCACCCATCGACAGGGAGGTGACACCCAGACCCGTCAGCACACACGCGAGCAGCGGATCCGAAGCGGCCTCGCCGCAGACGCCGCAGCTCTTGCCCTCGGCCTTGGCGGCCTCCGCGGACAGCGCCACCAGGTCGAGCAGCGCGGGCTGCCACGGGTCCTGGAGCCGCGACACCGCACCGACCTGCCGGTCGGCGGCGAAGGTGTACTGCGCCAGGTCGTTCGTACCCAGCGACAGGAACTCCACCTCCTGCAGGATCGAGCGCGCCCGGAGCGCGGCCGACGGGATCTCCACCATCGCGCCGAACTTCGCCCGCAGCCCCGCCTCACGGCACGCGTCGGCGAAGGCCTTGGCGTCCGTGCGGTCGGCCACCATCGGAGCCATGACCTCCAGGTACACCGGAAGTCCCTCGACCGCCTTCGCCAGCGCCGTCAGCTGGGTCCGCAGCACCTCGGGGTGGTCCAGCAGCGACCGCAGACCGCGCACGCCCAGCGCCGGGTTCGGCTCGTCCGCCGGCGTCAGGAAGTCGAGCGGCTTGTCCGCGCCGGCGTCCAGCACCCGCACCACGACACGACCCTCGGGGAACGCCTCCAGGACCTTCCGGTAGGCCTCGACCTGCTTCTCCTCGGACGGAGCCTTCGCACTGTCGTCCAGGAAGAGGAACTCCGTGCGGAACAGACCGACGCCCTCGGCCCCGGCCTCCACCGCGGCCGGCACGTCCGCCGGGCCGCCCACGTTGGCCAGCAGCGGCACCTTGTGCCCGTCCGAGGTCGCGCCCGGACCGCTGGAAGCGGACAGCGCGGCCTTGCGCTCGGCGGCGGCCGCGGTCAGCGTCGCCTTCTTGTCCTCGCTCGGGTTCACGAAGATCTCGCCCGTCGAGCCGTCCACCGCGATCACCGTGCCCTCACCGATCTCACCGGCCCCGGGCAGCGCCACCACGGCCGGCACGCCCAGCGCCCGCGCGAGGATGGCGCTGTGGCTGGTGGGCCCGCCCTCCTCGGTCACGAAGCCCAGGACCAGCGCCGGGTCGAGCAGCGCCGTGTCGGCGGGAGCCAGGTCCCGCGCGATCAGCACGTACGGCTCGTCGCTGTCCGGCACACCCGGCATCGGAACGCCGAGCAGCCGGGCGACGATACGGTTCCGCACGTCGTCGAGGTCGGCGACCCGCCCGGCCATGTACTCGCCGGCACCCGCGAGCAGCTCGCGGTAGTGGGAGAACGCGTCGTAGATACCGCGCTCCGCGGTGCTGCCCACCGCGATCCGGCGGTCGACGTCCGCGATGAGCTCCGGGTCCTGGGCGATCATGGCCTGGGCCTCGAGCACGTGCTGAGCCTCGCCACCGGCCAGGTTGCCGCGCGCGATCAGATCGGCAGCCACAGCCTCCACGGCCTGACGGGCGCGCCCCTGTTCGCGCTCCGCCTCCTCGGCGGGAATCTGCTTGGCCGGCGGCTCGAGCACCGCCGTACCCATGTGCCGTACCTCGCCGATGGCCACCCCGTGGCTCACGCCGACGCCTCGCAGCGTTGTCTCCATCTCACCGTCTCCGATAGAGCGGCGGCACCCCGGCCGCCGCGTTGAATGTCGAACTCCGGGCCGTCACGTGGACGGCGCCCGCGTCAGCTCCAGCCGAAGAGGACGTCGTCGGCCTTGACGTCGCCGCTCTCGACGACGTCGGAGAGGGAGTCGACCGTGGCCTCCAGGGCCACGACGGGGCAGATGGGGGACTTGCCGGCGGCCTCGACGTCGGCCGGGTTCCACCGCACGACGGCCTGTCCGCGCGTCACGGTGTCCCCCTTGGCGACGAGCAGCTCGAAGCCCTGGCCGTTGAGCTGGACGGTGTCGATGCCGAGGTGGGTGAGCACGCCGTGCCCCTCACCGTCGACGACGACGAAGGCGTGCGGGTGAAGAGAGACGATGACGCCGTCGACCGGGGACACCGCCTCCGACGGCTCACGTACGGGATCGATGGCGGTACCCGGACCGACCATGGCCCCGGAGAAGACGGGATCGGGTACAGCGGCAAGACCGATGGCGCGTCCAGCGAGTGGCGACGTCACGGTTGTCATGGGAAGCCTCCCAGGGGCGGAGATGGAGTGGCGCCGTCACTGCCTGTCCTGGACGGCGTACTGTTCAGAAGCGTATGTCATGGGAAGTCCAGGTTCCGCACGAGATGTACCAGTTGGCGGACCTACGACTACCCCGAAACGATTTGCCTCTACTGACGGTGGGATGTACTGTCGTACTCCTGCGTGACCCCAACGCGACTCTGAGTCGTGGGTCCGCAGCACCTATCAAGCCAGATCCTAACCCCAGTGGTCTACACCTCTGCATGCCCGCAGGGGGAGTGGTCGGGAGGGCCGGAAAAGCCTGGTAGTGTTTGACCCCGCCGCAAGGGAAAGCGCGAAAGCGAATTCCCGAAAGGCAGCCCGCTCCAGCGGGTGGCAGAAACGGAAATCGGATCTGCTAAGCTGGAAACACGAAAGACCGA
>NZ_JBICYQ010000025.1:0-36554 GCF_043201055.1 Streptomyces sp. NPDC048338 | reverse complement strand
CCCGTCGAGCGCATGATGCGCGACGCCAAGATCACCCAGATCTACGAAGGCACCAACCAGGTCCAGCGCATCGTCATGGCCCGCAACCTCCCGTAGCGGAGCGGTGGCCGGGGGCGCGACGGCGTCCCGCCGGCCGCCCGGCCCCGCACACGCGAAAGGGGCTCCCCGGCCCGGGGAGCCCCTTTCGCGTGTCGTCCGTCCGCGCCCGGCGGGCGGTCAGCGGTCCGAGGTGACGGTCACCTTCTCGTCGTTCTGGATCTGCTGCACCAGCTGCTTCACCTTCGGCATGTCCCACTTCAGGGAGCCCTGCGGCGCCGTTCCGGAGATCGGCATGTTCATCGACTTGCCGTCGCCGCCGTTGATGCCCTTCATCGCGAAGAACATCTTGCCGAGGTCGTACAGCGACATGTCCTTGTCCACGATCAGGGTGTCCAGGCCCGCGCCCAGCGTCGGGTAGAGCTTGAACGGGTTGAGGATCGTGCCCGGCGTCGCCGCCTGGTTGGCCAGGGCCGAGAGGAACTTCTGCTGGTTCTTCGTCCGGGCCAGGTCCGACTGCGCGAACGCGTACCGGGTGCGGACGAAGGCCAGGGCCTGCTCGCCGTTGAGGGTCTGCTCGCCGGCCTGGAAGTCGGCGCCGGAGTTCTTGTCCTTGAACCCCTTCTCGATGTTCATGTCCACGCCGCCGAGCGCGTCCACGATGTTCGCGAAGCCGGCGAAGCCGATCTCCGCGTAGTGGTCGATGCGCAGGCCGGTGTTGAACTCCACCGTGCGCACGAGCAGCTCGGGGCCGTCCATCGCGTAGGCCGCGTTGAGCTTGGTGGCGCCGCGGGCCGCGTACTTCTTGCCGGACTCCGAGCCCACGAAGGAGGGGATGGTGACCCAGGAGTCACGGGGGAGCGAGATCATGGTGTTCCCGCTGCCGCAGGCCGCGAGGATCATCATCGAGTCGGTCCGCTTGCCGGCGGCCGAGCCGGTGTGCAGCTTCTTCTTCTCCTCGGCCGACATGCCCTCACGGCTGTCGGAGCCGACGATCAGGTACGTCGTGCAGTCGCCCTCGGCCGGCCGCTCGATGACCTTGGAGAGGTCGACCTCGTTGCGCATCCGGGAACTGGCCCAGGCGTACGTCCCGATGCTCCAGCCGAGCACCGCGACGACCAGCACGATCGAGCCGATCTTGATCCGGCGCCGCCAGTCGGGGGCCGGACGGCCCGGCTGCGAGGCCGGGTAGCCGGGACCCGCCGGGGGCTGCTGCTGACCGCCGTCGTAGCCGCGCTGGCCGTAGACCTGGCCCGTGTTGTACCCGGAGTCGTACCCCTGGCCGCCGGGCCGGCCGTAGCCGTCGTCGTACTGCGGCCGCTGCTGCGGCTGCTGGGGGACCTGGGGGCGCTGCACGTGGCGCATCACGCGAGCACCCTCGGGCTCGGCGCCGCCGTAGCCGCGGTCGCGATCGTTGCTCCGCCCATCGGGCCAGTCATTCATGCGGTCCAGTGTGCAGGCCGCTCCGGGGGCACCGACAGGGTGGGTGGAGTATCGGGTCGAGGCCGTTGCCAAGCTGATGCAAAGGGGACGGCACCGGTACCCGGCATAAGGTGGAGGGCATGACAGATCAGGGCGATATTCCGGGCAAGCCCACCTCCGCGTCCCGCACCACCCTCAGCCACATCATGACGAGCCATGACACGAACCTGCTGGGTACGGTGCACGGCGGCGTGATCATGAAGCTCGTCGACGACGCGGCGGGAGCCGTCGCCGGACGCCACTCCGGCGGACCGGCCGTCACCGCCTCCATGGACGAGATGGTGTTCCTGGAGCCGGTACGGGTGGGGGACCTCCTCCATGTGAAGGCCCAGGTGAACTGGACGGGCCGCTCCTCCATGGAGGTCGGCGTCCGGGTCATGGCCGAGCGCTGGAACGAGTCCACCCCGGCCCAGCAGGTCGGCTCGGCCTACCTGGTCTTCGCCGCGGTCGACGCGGACGGCAAGCCGCGCGTGGTCCCGCCGGTGGTCCCCGAGACCGAGCGGGACAAGCGCCGCAACCAGGAGGCCCAGATCCGTCGCACCCACCGACTGGCCCGCCGCCGCGCGATCAAGGAGCTGCGGGAGCGCCGCGCGGCGGAGGGTTACGAGGACTGAGCCGCGGGACCCCCGCCCGGCCCCGCGCGCTGCCGGGAGGCCCGGGCGGCGCACCCCGCGGCCCGGTCCGCGGCCGGGATCACGCCGAGAGGTGCCCGGCGGGCGGGACACTTCTCACGGACATGCCACCTGGTCCCCGGTCACCGCGTCGAAGCGACCCGTGGGCTTCTCCTCGGCCCGCACCGCGGTCACCCTCCGGTAGTCCGTGCCGGCCGTCACCCGCAGCGTCGCGCCCTGCCCCTTCACCGCCTTCAGCTCCGCCCCCGGCAGCGCGGCCGCCAGCGACTTCGCCGAGCGGTCCCAGCGCGGGTCGTACTCGATCCGGGTCCGGCCGAGCTCCGGCCCGCCGCCGGTGCGCGGGGCGCGCGTGGTGTCGAAGCCCGTGGCCCGCAGGGCGTCGTCCACCTTGCGGCCCAGGCCGTCCGTCCGCGTCGCGTTGTAGACCTGCACGCGGATCGCCTTGGGCGCCACGTCCACCACGACCGTCCGGGCCGGCTTGGCGTCGGCCTTCCGCGGGGTCAGCGGCCGGTCGTCGCGCAGCGCCTCGAAGAGCAGCTGCGCCTTGGAGGCGTCCCACTTGACCGTCGAGCCGATGCCCTTGACCGGGAAGCTCATGTCCCCGATCGGCACGGACACGAACTCCGACGAGGCCGGGGTGAACCCCCGCATCGCCTTGGCGAGCGACAGCAGCTGCTCCGAGCCGAAGCCCTGGTCCGCGCGCACCGAGTTGAGCATCGTCGTGGCGACCTCGCGGAACCGCACCGGGTTGAGCAGCACCCCGCTGCTGGTCGTCTGGTGGATCAGCGCGGCGAGGAAGCGCTGCTGGCGCTGCATCCGCGCGATGTCCGCCGCGCCGTCGACATGGCGCGAGCGCACGTACTGGAGGGCCTGCCCGCCGTTCAGATCGTGGGGGCCGGCCGCCAGGTCGAGGCCGGTGTACGGGTCCTTCATGGGGCGCGGTGTGCAGATCCTCACCCCGCCGACCGCGTCGACGGTCCTCATGAAGCTGGTGAAGTCGACCTCCAGATAGTGGTCGATCTTGACGCCCGTCATGCCCTCGACGGTGCGCACGGTCAGACCGGGGCCGCCCTCGGCGTAGGCGGCGTTCAGCTTCACCGGGTGCGCGTGGTGCCGTCTGCCCGTGGTCGCGTCGACGTGCTCGGGCAGCTCGGCGTACGAGTCCCTCGGCAGGCTCACCACGCTCGCCCGCTCCCGGTCCTCGGAGATGTGCACGAGCATCAGCGTGTCGGTGCAGTGACAGGGCGCCCCGCCGAGCCGGTAGGCGCGCCGTTCCTCGGGGGTGATCCGGTCGCGCCCGTCGGTGCCCACGACCAGCACGTTCATGCCGTTCCCCGCCCGGGGCCGGTTCTTCATGTCCTTGAAGGGGTCGACCCGGTCGATCCCGGTGTCCAGCCCGGTCACCAGGGCGTGCCCGATGCCCCCCGCGCCGAGGACCAGCACGGACAGGGTCGTCGCCATCCGCAGGCCCCACCGTGGCCGCACGGTCCGTCTGACGCGGCGGCCCGGTGCGCTGCGCGCGGCGGCCGGTCGAGGACGGGGCGGGCGGGGCGGTGGGGGCACCGGGGGACACCTCCGCGGTGTGACGAGGGAACCGTGAGCACCGTAGGCCCATACGATCAGCGCCAGCGCGCACCGGCCGCCGCGGCGCGCGACCGTGTCCCCCATTCGCGGTAACGTGGCGGGCGTACCGCTGTCCCTGGGGGACCACCCCCGGACCCCAAGGAAGTCATGCCCTCCGCCCTGCCGCCCGTCTCCGTGATCATGCCGGTCCTCAATGAGGAGCGGCACCTGCGCAACTCGGTCCGCCACATCCTTGAGCAGGAGTACGACGGCGAGATGGAGGTGGTGATCGCGCTCGGGCCGTCCACGGACCGCACCGACGAGATCGCCGCCGAACTCGTCCGCGAGGACCCGCGCGTCCACACCGTCCCGAACCCGACGGGCCGTACGCCCGCCGCCCTGAACGCGGCGATCAAGGCGTCCCGCCACCCGATCGTGGTCCGCGTCGACGGACACGGCATGCTGTCGCCGAACTACATCGCGACGGCCGTCCGGCTGCTGGAGGAGACCGGGGCGCAGAACGTCGGCGGCATCATGCACGCCGAGGGCGAGAACGCCTGGGAGGAGGCCGTCGCCGCCGCGATGACCTCCAAGGTCGGCGTCGGCAACGCGGCCTTCCACACGGGCGGCGAGGCGGGCCCGGCCGAGACCGTGTACCTGGGTGTCTTCCGGCGCGAGGCGCTGGAGCGGCAGGGCGGCTACAACGAGGAGTTCATCCGCGCCCAGGACTGGGAGCTGAACTTCCGGATTCGCGAGGCGGGCGGCCTGATCTGGTTCTCGCCGGAGCTGCGCGTCCAGTACCGGCCGCGCCCGAGCGTGCGCGCGCTGGCCAAGCAGTACAAGGACTACGGCCGGTGGCGCCATGTGGTGGCCCGCTACCACGAGGGTTCCATCAACCTCCGCTACCTGGCCCCGCCGACCGCGGTGTGCGCCATAGCGGCCGGCCTGATCGTGGGCTTCGCGGTCACCCCCGTCGGCTTCGTCCTCCCGGCGGGCTACCTCGCGGCGATCACCGCGGGCTCGATCCCGGCCGGCAAGGGCCTGTCGCCGAAGGCCCGTCTGCAGATCCCGGTGGCCCTGGCGACCATGCACATGTCCTGGGGCTACGGCTTCCTGACGAGCCCGCGCTCCCTGGCGCGGAAGGTCATCGCGAGCCGGCGCCCGGCCGTGCGGACGACACAGGTCTGACCCTCCGGCGGAACTCAGGGGGTGTCGCACGGCCGGCCTCGGCGTGTGTTCGGCGGCGGTGCGTCCGGCCGGTCCGGTCCCGGTACGGCTCGTGGGCGTCCGTGCCCCGGCCGGAGACGGCGACGGCCGGACCCTTCCGGGCCCGGCCGTCGTGTCGTCGGTGGGGAGCCGTCAGCTCTTCCCGTCCCACTTGTAGACGGAGTAGACGTCCATGCAGTCCACCTTGTCGTCCGCGCCGTCCGGCAGGTCGCCCGCCTCGTGCGCCGGCTTCTTGTAGGTGGAGCCCTCGCGCCAGTCACCGCCGATGACGAGCGTGATGTTCTCCGTCTTGGCGTCGGCCCGGACCGCCGAGTCGGGCAGACCCAGGGCCTTGGCGACGGACTGCGCGTCGGACTTCGCCTGGTCGCCGCCCGACGTCGGGTACTTGACCACCGAGTCCGTGCGGGGCTCGGGGGTCCGCGAGGCCTCCGCCTCGGTGAAGCCCTTGCCCTGGAGCGTCGCGGCGATCGAACTGGCCCGCCGCTCCACGGCCGCCCGGCCGCCGGTGGCGGTTCCGTTGACGACCGTGACGTCGAGCGAGCCGGGCGGGGCCGCGGCCGGGCCCTTCGGCTTCGCGGTCGCCGACTTGCCGGGGTCCTTGTCGCCGTTCTTGTCGAGGGCGACGTCGTCGCGGACCATCGCCCACATCTTGTCGGCGGACGCCGGGACCATCTGGAGCCACTCGTTCGGGCGGGCCGGGTAGGCCACCGTGGGGATCGTGGCCGTCGTGAGCCGGTCGATCTTCACGTTCTTGAGCTGCATCGACAGGTCGAAGAGCTTCTTCACCGTGCGGATCTCGTCGGAGACCTGGAGCGCCTTCGTGGCGGTCTCCGCCAGCCCCATGAGACGCCCGGTGTCGGTCCAGGCGTTCTGCTCCTGGAGCCTCTTCATCATGCCGTTCATGTACATGTGCTGGGCCTTGGCGCGGTTCTGGTCGCTGCCGAACGCGTGCCGGGTGCGCAGCCACTGGAGCGCCTGCTCGCCCTTGATCTCGGTGGTGCCCTGCGGCAGCTTCAGCCCGGAGCCGCCCTTCACGACCGCGTTCGACTTGTCCCACACCCCGGTCTTCACACAGACCGGGACGCCGCCCACCTCGTCGGCCATCGACACCACACCGGCGAAGTCGACCATCATCCAGTGGTCGATGTAGACCCCGGCAAGGCTCTCCCAGGTGGTCAGGGTGCAACCCGGACCACCGCGCTGCAGTGTCTCGTTGATGGGCCGGTTGTTCGTGGCGGGGTAGGGCGTGCCGTCCTCGGCCGTGCACTTCGGGATCGGGACGACCGTGTCGCGCGGGATGGAGATGATGCTCGCGTTCTTGCGGTCCGCCGAGATGTGCAGCAGCATCTGGACATCGGCGAGGGGCTTGCGGTCCCGGTCGTTCTTGCCGCCGCCCAGCGCCACGTTCTTCGCGTCGGCGCGGCTGTCGGAACCGATCAGCAGGATGTTGAGCGGGGTGTCGCCGAGCGCGTTCGGCTCGGCCTTCTTCACGCCGCTGTCGCCGCCGGCGCGGCTGCCGCCGCGGATGTTGCCGTTGAGGTGCTGGTAGTAGAGGTATCCGGCACCGGCCGTCACGAGTATCAGGATCGACAGGGTCGCGGCGGTCCAGCGGAGTATCTTGCGTTTCCCGCTCTTCTTGCCCCGCCCGCGCGGTCCCTTGCGCCGGTGACTCGTCCGGCCTTCGCCGGAGTTCCGGTCGCTGCCACCGCCGGCGTCGCCGTCGGTCCGGCGAGTGTCCCCCGTGGAGTCCGCGCCGCCCTCGTCGGCGTAGAGGCTCTCGTCCCACCCCAGATCGCGGGCGGGCGGAACGCCTCCACGCGTCCCCGTCCCCTCCCTACGCACGCTGCTCTGTCCCACCCCTGGTCCCCCTCGTCTCAGGCGTGTGCCACGGCCCGGAGTTTCCGGGTCACTGGGCGCACACCGTCTTGTCGGCTTCCACCTTGTCGACGTCCGGCGCCTTCGCCGGACCGGTGATGGGCACCCCCGCGCCCTTGAAATCGGCTCCGAGAACCAGCGACATCGGCTCACGCTCCCCTGCGTCCACGGTGCCCGGCTTCAGCGCCGTGGCGGGCAGGCCCATCATGTCGGCGAGCTTCCGCGCCTGGTCGGCCTGGTTCGGTGCGTAGGTGAGCGTCGTCTTGGCCGCCTTCTCGGGGGCGTTGGCCTTGTTCGTGGACCTGATGACGCCCTGGTCGTTCTGGAGCCATTCGATCGTCTTCTGCGCCGCGCCCTGAATGCCACTGCCGTTGAAGACGTCCACACGGACGTCGGCGGCCTTGGCGCGCGGCCCCTGGAGCAGCTTCGCCTCGGCCTGCGCCTGGGCGTTCTTCGTGTCCTGCTGCTTCTTCTTGACCTCGGTGAACGAGACGTCGTTCTTGATCATGTCGAACACCTGCGGAGCCTTGTCCGGGTCAGGGACGACGGTGGCCCGCTTGTTCGGCGGCTCGTCGGGGTTGTCCTTGACCGGCACCGTCATGAAGCTGATGTTCTTCAGGTCGATCTTGCCGAGCTCCTTGGCCAGGCTGGTCAGCTTGATGGCGCTGCCTATCCCCTGGTCCACGGTGAGCGCCTTGGTCGCCGCGTCGGCGACCGTGTACAGCTTGGTCGGGCTGTCGAGCGTGTCCTCCTTGAGCTGCCGGATCATGGACGCGAGGAACTGCTGCTGCATCTTGATCCGGTCCAGGTCGCTCTCGTTGCCGAGGCCGTGCCGGTTGCGGAGGAACGCCAGCGCCTGCTCGCCCTGGATCCGGTGCTCGCCCTTGGGCAGGTTGAGCTTGGAGTAGGACTTGTCGTTGATGGGCTTGTTCAGGCAGACCTTCACACCGCCGACGGCGGTCGACAGGGTCTTGACGGCGTTGAAGTTCACCATCATGAAGTGGTTGATCTCCACGCCGCCCGTGAGCTTCTTGACGGTGCGCATCGTGCAGCCCGGGTCCCGGCCGTTCACGCCGAAGGACTCGTTGAAGCGCGTCTTCGCCGTCGAGCCGGGGATGACCTTGGTCGAACCGTCCGGCTGCTTCGTGGGGCAGTCCGGAATGTTGATCTTCATGTCCCGGGGGATGCTCACGGCCGTCGCGTTGGTGCGGTCCTCCGAGACGTGGAAGAGGAGCGTCGTGTCGGCGTGGCCGGTGACGTTGTCCCTGTTCCCGTAGCTCTCGTTGCCCTCGCCGGTGCGGACGTCGTTGCCGATGATCAGGATGTTGAGCGGCCCGTCCATCGACGAGTCGCCGGCGGCGTCACCGACGTCGATCGTCTTGAGGTTGCCGTCGAAGTGGTTGTACAGCGCGTACGCGGCCGTGGCGCCGGCCACCAGGACGACGGCCATGGTGCCGCCGGTCCACAGCAGCACCTTCTTCTTCCTGCCCGCCTTGGACCTGGCGGACTTGCCCCGGCGGCGGCCCGGCGACGGCTGACCGCCGGCCGGCTCCGCGGCGCGGCGGCGGCGCTGCCCCGGTACGGGCGCATCCGTGGTGGTCCTGCCCCGCTCGCCGGTCCGGCCCGGCTCGGCGCCACGTCCCTGCGCGGGAGTGCGGCCGGGCTCCGCGGGCCGTCCCCGGCCGGGAGTTCTCGGACCCGGAGGGGTGGCACCGTGCGAACGGGACGGGGGTGCCGACTGCCCAGCGGAGTGGTTCAGTCGCAGTTCGTAGTTACCGGTCTGCGGGTTGAGTACCCACTGGTCGGCGGGGTCGATCTCGTCCGCCCGTCCACGGCTGTGCGCGTCCACGGTTACTTGAATCCTCCGTCGGTGCCACGCGAGGCGCCTTCCCCGTCGGCGCTCGGTCGTTCGATCCGTTGAGTGCGCGACGACTGGGTCGGCGCACCGGGTCGCGTCACACTATCCGCCCAGTTCAGCGCAGGGCGACGCCAGTGACAAATTCCACGCCCCTTACAACCGGGCAATTTGCCCAAACCTCATACGTCATCACCCTCCCCTTGGATTGCGCTTTACTCACCCCTCACGAGGAGCACACACGCTCCGCCGCGTTCCGCCCCGAGTACGTCGGCGCCGGCGTCGGGCCGGTGGTGCCCGCACGCGGGGGAGCGGCCTGCCTCTCGCTTCCCGAGGTCACCGCCACCGGCTTGTCCTCCCGTAGCCGCTTGAAGAGTTGACTTGCCGCAGGCTGTACGAGTTCGTCCCGGTTCGCGTTGTATGTGTACGGCCGTCGCGGCACCGTCAGGAACTGCACCTTCTCCGTCGGCACGCTCCGCATCGTGCGCGCCAGGTCGTACAGGTCCCGCAGCGAGTCCAGCCCCGGGTCCGTCGTGATCGACTTGGTCGCCGCGTCCAGCACCGGATAGAGCCGGGCCGGGTTGAGCAGGACGCCGTTGCTCTGCACCTTGCTGACCAGTGCCCCCAGGAACTGCTGCTGGCGGTCCATGCGTTCGGTGTCGCTGCCGTTGCCGAGGGACTTGCGGGCCCGCACGTAGCCCAGCGCCTGTTCGCCGTTGAGCGTGTGCTGCCCGGCCGGCAGCTTCAGGTGGGCGTCGTCGTCGTCGATCGGCTCCTTGAGGCAGATCCGCACCCCGTCGACCGCGTCCACCATCTTCTTGAAGCCCCGGAAGTCGATCACCATGTGGTGATCGATCCGGATCTTGGTCATCCGCTCGACGGTGCGGATCGTGCACGCCGTGCCGCCGAACTCGTACGACCAGTTGAACTGCGCGAACTGCTCCCGCGTGCGGGTGCCGTCCGGCTTGCGGCAGCTGGGCAGCTGCACCATCAGGTCCCGCGGGATGGAGACGGCGGTGACGCTGGAGCGCCCCGCCGCGATGTGCAGCAGGATCACGGTGTCGGACCGCTGGCTGCCCTTGTCCTGCCCGTACTTGGTGTTTCCGGCGCCCGCCCGGGTGTCGGAACCGATGAGCAGGATGTTCTGCGCCGAGCCGGCGGCGTGGGTCGGGCGCTCCTTCTCGTACCGGAGCAGCTCGTCCGCGGCCGTGGTGTCGGTGGTGATGTTGTTGTCCAGCTTGCGGTAGAACCACCAGCCGACACCGGCGGCGGCGAGGACGGCCACCGCGACCCCGAGCGCCGTCCAGCGCAGCCAGTGCCGCTTGCGGCGCGGAGCTTCCTCGGGGGTCCCGGTGCCGGTGCCACCTTCGGTGCCGGGCGTCCCGTCCTCGGCCGGGCCGTCCGGTGCGGGGGGCGTGCCAGCACTGTCCGTCACGTCTGGTCCATCCTTCATGGCGTCGGCGGCGCGCCGGCCGCCGGTCGCAGTGGTAGACGGTCGAACCGGACGCTTGGTTGTGCGGAGGGCGATTCCTACCGCCGATCATGTACCGGAGGAGGCGCGCGGACCCGGGGACTCGGCGAGTCGCTGCGCCGTACGAGTGGTCCCCGGGCCCTCACACCACGGTCGCCCTCACACCACGGTCGCGGTCACACCACGGTCGCGGTGACGCGCTCGCTCTCCACCCGCTTGTCGAGGGCCTCGGGCGCCAGCAGTCCGAGGTTCCGGCAGAGCACGACGGAGGCGCCGGCCGCCAACGGCGCGTAGAGCCCGGCGCCGACGCCCTCCCACGTGTCGTACGAACGTCCCGAGAGCAGGCGCGCGCCGGGTGCGAGGCCGAGTGCCCCGGCCTCCGCGCGCGCCCGCTCGACGAGCTGGGTGCCCGTCAGTTCCGTACCGTCGACCAGGAGGGCCGGAGCGTCCGGGTCGACGGGGACGAACGGGGCGAACCGGTCTCCCTGGCTCGGCACCTCGACCGCGTAGTCCGCGTATCCCGCGGGCGGCGCCGGGAAGCGGCGGCCCAGCGGGGCGAGGGAGAGCGCGATCCGGTCTCCCGAGCAGGCCAGGCCCGCTTCCAGGGAGTCGGGGCCGGCGACGACGTAGTCCGCGTCCGCCGGGTCGCCGCCCAGCTCGGCGGTCACGCCGACGGACGAACAGGCGAGCAGCCACACCGCTGTCTGCCAGTGCGCGGGCAGCAGCAGCGCGAGCCGGTCGCCGGGCGAGGCGGACAGCTCGCCCTGGAGGAGATTCGCGGTCTTGGCCACCCAATTGGCGAAGGTGGCGACGGACAATTCCACGCGCTCACCGGTGGCGTCGTCGTAGAAGGTGACCAAGGGGCGGGCGGGGTCCGCGGCGAGCGCGGATCGCAGCAGGTCGGCGGGGGTGCGGTCGCTGGCGTTCACGCGGGCAAGGGTACGCGGGCGGTACCGCGGGAGACCGCCGTACCGGTGACGCCGTCCTCCGGTCGGCCCGACGGACCGTCAGTTTCCGTGCGCCCTCCCGCCATGCGAAACGGCGTGCGGCTGCGGACGATCGCCACATGCGTGCCTACCTCTCTTCCTCGATCGCCGTCACCTGCGCGGCGGTGCTCGCCCTGCCCCTGACCCTCGCCACCCCGGCCGCGTCCCAGTCGCTCGGCCCGCCCGCGACGAGTACGGGAGCGGAACCGGAGCTCGCCGGTTCCACCCAGTCCCTCCCGCTCGGACCGCTGGGGGGAGGTGAACGAGCGCTGGGCGGCGCCTCCGCCGGTGCGGCCCAGGGACTGACCCGACGGGACGTCAGGCCCTTCTCCCTCGTGGGCGTCGTCTGGGACGACGCGCGGCGGGAGCTGCACGGCACCGTCGAGGTCCGCACCCGGGCCACCGGAACGGGACTGTGGTCCGACTGGCAGGCCGTCGGCACCCACAACGAGGAGCACGGGGCCGACCCCGGCACCACGGAGGGCGCGTCCGGCGGGGTCCGCGGATCCACCGCGCCGCTGTGGGTCGGCGACTCCGACGGGGTCGAGATCCGGGTCCGGCCGGAGCTGCCCGGGCTGCCGGACGCCGACGCGCACCCGGAGAGGTACGCGTACCCGGACGGCGAGGAGCAGCCGGCGGCGTACGGACACCTCGACGCCGACGCGCACCCGGCGACGTACGGACACCTCGACGCCGACGCGCACCCGGAGACGTACGCGTACCCGGGCAGCGAGGAGCCGTCGGAGGCGTACGAACTCCCCGACGGCGAGGAGCGGCCGGCGGGCCGGGCCGCCGAGGACTCGGGGCTCCCCGCCGGGATGCGCATCGAACTCGTCGACCCCGGACCGGAGCCGGGCTCCCCGCAGGACCGCGCGGGCGCGGCGACCCGGACGTCCGCCGCCGCGGAGGCGGCCGGCTCCCCGGCGGACACCGGGCTCGCCCCGACCGGTGCGACCGAGATCCCGGCCCTGTCGCGGGCCGGGACGGAGGCCACCCTGGCCGCCGCGGCGGCGAAGCCGTACATCGGGCCCCGGCCGAAGATCATCACCCGCAAGGGGTGGGGAGCCGACGAGAGGCTGCGGGAGCGGGGTTTCGTCTACACCAAGTCGGTCAAGGCGGCCTTCGTCCACCACACCGTCACCGGCAACCGCTACACCTGCAAGCAGGCGCCGTCCATCCTGCGCAGCATCTACCGCTACCACGTGAAGAGCAGCGGCTGGCGTGACTTCGGCTACAACTTCGCCGTCGACAAGTGCGGAAACATCTACGAGGGCCGTG
The DNA here is from genome assembly GCF_043201055.1 of Streptomyces sp. NPDC048338. NCBI lineage: Bacteria > Bacillati > Actinomycetota > Actinomycetes > Kitasatosporales > Streptomycetaceae > Streptomyces > Streptomyces sp. NPDC048338. The sequence continues at coordinate 24,149 of NZ_JBICYQ010000025.1, read as the reverse complement.
CGGGAGGCGTGGCCAAGGCCGTCCTCGGCGCCCACACCCGCGGCTTCAACACCAACAGCATGGGCATCGCCGTCCTCGGCACCTACGGTTCGGCCTCCCCGCCGGCCGCCGTGGTGAACGCCGTCGCGCGTCTGACGGCGTGGAAGCTGGGGCTCTACGGAGTGAATCCGAAGGGCACGACGTATCTCGTCTCCGGTGGTGGAAACCGTTACAAGAAGGGCAAGAAGGTCAAGTTCAACACCATCTCCGGTCACCGTGACGGGTTCGCCACGGAGTGCCCCGGCAAGCGCCTCTACAGCAAGCTCGGCACCGCCCGGACCACCTCCGCGAAGTACCAGGGGCGACGCTGAGGAACCGGGCGCCTGAGCGTCTGCATAAACTGACCGGTCATATCGCACGGACGCGCGATATGACCGGCCCCGAAAACAGGAACCGGCCCCGCACAGGAAGCAGAGACGACAGGTGACAGAAGCAATTCTCCTGGTCGGTGGCAAGGGCACGCGCCTGCGGCCCCTGACGGTCAACACGCCCAAGCCCATGGTTCCGGCGGCAGGCGTCCCCTTCCTGACCCACCAGCTGGCGCGGGCCCGGGCGGCCGGCGTCGAGCACATCGTCCTCGCCACCTCGTACCTGGCCGAGGTCTTCGAGCCGCACTTCGGGGACGGCTCGTCGATGGGGCTGAGCCTGGAGTACGTCACCGAGGAGGAGCCCCTCGGCACCGGCGGCGCCATCCGCAACGTCGCCGAGCGGCTGCACTCCGGCCCGGACGACCCGGTCCTGATCTTCAACGGCGACATCCTCACCGGCCTGGACATCGGGGCGCTGGTCGCCACGCACGAGTCCTCGGGCGCGGACGTCTCGCTCCACCTCACCCGGGTCGACGACCCGCGCGCCTTCGGCCTGGTGCCGACGGACGCGACCGGCCGCGTCACCGCCTTCCTGGAGAAGCCGCAGACGCCCGAGGAGATCGTGACCGACCAGATCAACGCGGGGGCGTACGTCTTCCGCCGCGCGGTCATCGACACGATCCCGGCCGGCCGGCCGGTCTCCGTGGAACGCGAGACCTTCCCCGAACTGCTGGCCACGGGCGCGCATCTGCAGGGCATGGTCGACTCCACCTACTGGCTCGACCTCGGTACCCCGCAGGCCTTCGTCCGCGGCTCCGCCGACCTGGTCCTCGGCCGCGCCCCCTCGCCGGCGGTCCCGGGCCGCTGCGGCGACAGCCTGACGCTCCCCTCGGCCCGGGTGGCCGCCGACGCCAAGCTGTCGGGCGGCACGGTCGTCGGCGCGGACGCGGTGATCGGCGCGGGCGCCCGCATCACGGGCTCCACCGTCCTGGCGGGCGCCGTGGTCGAGCCGGGAGCGGTGATCACCGACTCCCTGATCGGCGCCGGCGCGCGCATCGGAGCCCGCGCGGTCCTGGCGGGCGCCGTCATCGGCGACGGCGCCCACATCGGCGCGGACAACGAACTGCGCGACGGCGTCCGCGTGTGGTGCAACGCACAGCTGCCGGCCGGAGCGGTCCGCTTCTCCTCGGACCAGTAGCGGGACCACGTCAGTCTCACCGACAGGGGCCACCGCCGCCGGCACTCCCGGTGACGGTGGCCCCTGTCGGTGCCGCGGACCCTCGGACCGCCGCGGCCCGCCCCCCACCGGAGCGGCCGCCCCCGCGCGGACCGGCACCGCGACGGCCGCGACCCCGCCGCCACCCGACAGGGCCGCACCCGCCCCGTTAGGCTCGTAGCCATGGCCGGCCGCTTCGCTCCCCGCACCACCCGCACCACCGTGCGCGGAGGCCACATCGGCGTCCCCGCCGCCCGCCCCGCGGGCGGTCCCACCCCCGCCGCCGGTTCCCCGGCCACGGCGGCCGGCACCACGCGCCGGTGGACACCGGCCGCCCCCACGGACCTCGGCCTCGTCCTCGGCCCCCTGCGCCGGGGTCCCGCCGACCCGACCTTCCGGGCGACCCCCGACGGCTCCTTCTGGCGGGCCACCCGGACGCCCGTAGGCCCCGGCACGCTGCGCGTCGCACTGAACCGCGGCGAAGGCGTCGTGGAGGCCGAGGCGTGGGGACCCGGCGCGGATTGGCTCCTCGACGGCCTGCCGCAGCTGCTCGGCGCCGAGGACGAGCCCGCCGCCTTCACCCCGCGCCACCGGCTCCTCGCCGCCACCCACCGCCGCCGCCCCGGCCTCCGGCTGACCCGCACGGGCCTGGTGATGGAGTCGCTGATCCCGTCGATCCTGGAGCAGAAGGTCACGACGAACGAGGCCTACCGCGCCTGGCGCCTCCTCGTCCGCTCCTACGGCGAACCCGCGCCCGGCCCCGGGACGCCGCAGCTCCACGTCATGCCCGACGCCCGCACCTGGTCCCTGATCCCCTCCTGGGAATGGCACCGCGCCGGCGTCGACGACAAGCGCGCCGCCACGGTGCTGCGCGCCGCGAAGGTGGCCCGCCGCATGGAGGAGGCCGCCCGGATGGAGCCCGAACAGGCCCAGCGGCGACTGGAGTTGATCCCCGGCATCGGCCCGTGGACCTCGGCCGAGACGATCCAGCGGAGCAACGGGGCGCCCGACGCCGTCACCGTCGGCGACTACCACCTGCCCGGCATCGTGGGCTACGCCCTGGCCGGCGACCGCGCCGCCGACGACGCGGCCATGCTGGAACTCCTGGCCCCCTACGCGGGGCAGCGCCACCGAGCGGCCCGGCTCGTCCTGCTCAGCGGCCGGACCCCGCCGCGCCGCGCGCCCCGGATGACCCCGGGCGACATCGCGGCGCTCTGACCGGCGGCCGCCCCGCCGGCCCGAACGACGCCGAGGCCGGGCCACCCGGCCCGGCCTCGGACGCCCGGGCGCGCTCAGCGCCCTGCGTGCCTCAACGCACCTCGACGAAGTGAGCCGTCTCCCGCGCAGGCCGCTCCTTCGGCGGCTCCGCGGCATGGCCGATCGCCACCGCGCCCATCGGGTCCCAGTCCGCCGGCAGTTCGAGGACCTCCCGTACGACCTCACGGCAGAACATCGTCGAGGACACCCACGCCGAGCCGAGCCGCTCACCGGCGAGCGCCACCAGGAAGTTCTGCACGCCCGCGCCCGCCGCGACCACGAACATCTCGCGTTCGGCCGCGTCCCGGCGCGCGTCGCCGTAGTGGTGCGAACCGTCCATGACCAGGCACGGCACCGCCAGGTACGGCGCGTTGCGCAGCACGTCGCCGCGGCGCACGCGCCGGGCGATCGACTCCTCCGACCTGCCGTCCCGCCGCAGGTCCGCGATCCACGCCTCCCGCATCGCGTCGAGCAGCCGCGTGCGGGCCCCGGCCGACTCCAGCAGCACGAAGCGCCAGGGCGTGGTGTGGTGCGGGGCCGGTGCCGTGACGGCGGCGGCGACGGCACGCCGTACCGCGCCCGGGTCCACCGGCTCGCCGGTGAACGCGCGGACGGTGCGCCGCAGGGTCACCGCCTCGCGTACGGCCTCCGAGGTACCCAGCCGGAACATGTCGTCGACGGAGTCCCGGACAAGCGACCGCGCGCCCTCCTTGTCCGAGGGGTCCACGAGGTGGCCGAGCCCGCGGACGACCGCGACCGGCAGACCGGAGGCCTTGCCCTTCACCAGGTCGCCGGCCGCGGCGAGCTCGTCGGCGACGGCCACGATCGTCGCGCTGAGCGGGTTGCCGTGCGCGTCGGTGCCACCGCGCAGGTCGTCGAGGACCCGCACCCCGGCCGCGCCGATCGCGACGTCCGTCAGACCGGTGCGCCAGGGGCGGCCGAAGGTGTCCGTGACGACGACCCCGACGTCGACGCCGAGCGCGTCGCGCAGTCCGTCGCGCAGCACGCGGGCCGAGGCGTCCGGGTCCTCGGGCAGCAGGAGCACCGTTCCGGCCGGGGTGTTGGAGGCGTCGACTCCGGCCGCGGCCATCACCAGGCCCTGCCGGTTCTCCACGATCCGGAGCGTGCCGCGGCGGGCGACCACCCGCACGGTCTCGGCGTCGATCGCCGTCTCGCGGTCGTCGGCGGCGACCACCCTGCCCTCGGCCTTGCTCACGATCTTGGAGGTGACGAGCAGGATGTCGCCGTCCTCGAGGCCGGGTGCGGCCGCGGCGATCAGCTCGGCGAGATCGTCTCCGGGCCGTATCTCGGGCAGCCCGGCGAGTGCCCGGACCTGGTACGCGTCGCCGGCCGCCGGCACCCGGCCGGGGCCCGTGACGGGGTTCCCCGGGCCGGTGGCCGCCGTACCCTCCGGCGAGCCGTCCGCGGGACCCGTCATCCCCGGACCTCCGCCGCCAGCGCGAGCGCCTCGCGTGCCATAGCGGCGGTCGCGTCCACGTCCGTCATCATCAGCGGCACCGCCCGGCAGCGGATGCCCGCCGCCTCGACGTCCGCGACCGCGCCCTCGTCGACGGTGTCCACCAGCCAGCCGTCCAGCAGCCCCGAACCGTAGTGCCGTGCCACGGCCGCGGCGGTGGCCTCCACGCCGACCGCCGCCAGCACCTTGTCGGCCATGCCCCGCACCGGCGCGTCGCCGACGATGGGGGAGAGGCCCACCACCGGCACGTCCGCCTCGGCGATCGCCTCGCGGATGCCCGGCACGGCCAGGATCGTGCCGACCGACACGACGGGGTTGGACGGCGGGAACAGGACGACGTCCGCCTCGGCGATCGCCTCCAGGACGCCCGGGGCCGGCTTCGCGGCCTCGGCGCCGACCGGCACCACCGCGTGCGCCTCCACGGAGGCGCGCAGCTTCACCCAGTACTCCTGGAAGTGCACAGCCCGGCGCTCGCCGTCCACGTCGACGGCGACGTGCGTCTCGATCCGGTCGTCCGACATCGGGAGCAGCCGCACGCCCGGCTGCCAGCGGGCGCACAGCGCCTCGGTGACCGCGCTCAGCGGATAGCCGGCGCCCAGCATCTGGGTGCGCACGATGTGCGTCGCGAAGTCCCGGTCGCCGAGGCCGAACCACTCGGGCCCCACCCCGTACTCCGCGAGCTCCTGCTTCACCGTGAAGGACTCGCCCTCGCGGCCCCAGCCCTGCTCCTCGTCGATGCCGCCGCCGAGCGTGTACATCACGGTGTCGAGGTCGGGACAGACCTTGAGTCCGAAGAGATGGATGTCGTCACCGGTGTTGCCGATGACCGTGATCTCCGCGTCCGGTGCGGCCCGCTTGAGACCGCGAAGGAAGCGTGCACCGCCGATGCCACCTGCCAGAACCACAATGCGCATGCACAGCAGTCTGTCAGGCGGGTACGCCGTTCAGCGCCGCCGGGGCGCACTGCGCCCGGCGCGACTCGTGCATGGGCATCTCGGTGAGGCCCGGGTAGTACACGTGCAGGCTGATCGCCGGCTCCAGCGAGTCGTTGACGACCTCGTGGACGTACCCCGGCGCGAAGACGCGCTGCGCGCCTCCGGAGAGCGTCCGCACGCCCCGGTCCGTACGCTCCGTCAGCTCGCCCTGCAGGACGGTCAGTACGCCGGACGAGGCGCCGTGGTCGTGCAGTCCGCTGCCCTGGCCGGGCACCCAGGAGAGCAGCCAGACCTCGTAGCCGGGCCCGGTGCGCAGCCGGTGGTACCAGCGGGTGGTGGCGTCGTACTCGACGTGGGGGGCCCACTGCGCGCGGTCGGCGGCGATGGCGCGGGCGAGACCGGCGAACTCGGCCACGGTCGTGGGGTGCTCACGAGCGGGCTGCAGGAGGTGCTGGACCTCGAGGATGTCGCCGGCGATCTGAAGGTCGCTGTCGCTGTTCATGGGTGCGGTGGTTCCTCGGCAGAAGCAGGAGTGCAGGTGCGGGGGGTGTCGCAGGTGATTCGCGGGGCACGCGGAGGGCGTGGAAGGGATCGACCGCGTGGGAGCTGGAGCGCTGACGGCATCAACAGCTGGAACAACAACAGCAACAGCGCGCCTGGACAGCGCTGCGGAACCCACCGGTGTGGGTCGCGAAGGGCGCTGAGGTCGCTGGCATGGCATCAAAGGTGGCGGGAGAGAGTCCCGACTGTCAACCCAATGACCGATTTGGGCGCAATGTTTCACCTCATCCGGTTGCAGCGTCCGGAGAAAGGTTTGTGCAGCCGTGAGGCGGGAGACATGGCGCAGCAACCGCGCCTTAAACGTGGTGGGGGTCCTGTGATCAGACTGTGATCTCGATCGCTTCCGCGGCGAGAGGGCAACAAGATCAACGCGTCGGACGTCCTCCCCTGAGAAAGCGAGCGGTGTGGCCAGGCCAGTGGCATGTGTCAGGTTTTTGGTGATTTGAACACTTTCCGCATAGCCTTGGTTCCGCAGAGTGAATACCGGGCCCAATAGCAGATTCCGGCTTGACTCGCACAGAGCACAAACTTGTAATTTCACTCGTGTCGTTCGGCCGGGATCGAGGACGGCCACATCACGGGGACGCGAAGACGGACGAGGGGCGCACATGACCGAGTTGTTCCAGGAACTGCTGGTCGAGGACGCGGACGAGGAACTCGGCTGGCAGGAGCGCGCGCTGTGCGCCCAGACCGACCCCGAGTCCTTCTTCCCCGAGAAGGGCGGCTCGACCCGCGAGGCCAAGAAGGTCTGCCTCGCCTGCGAGGTCCGCTCCGAGTGCCTCGAATACGCCCTGCAGAACGACGAGCGGTTCGGCATCTGGGGCGGCCTGTCCGAGCGCGAACGCCGCCGCCTCAAGAAGGCCGCGGTCTGAGCCGGCCGCCCTCGCCGCTCACCCGGCCGTACCGCGCGACAATCCGCGCACACCCGTACACAACGAACGGTCCGCCCCCTGTGCTCTGTCCACAGGCGGCGGACCGTTTTCATGACAGCCGTTAGTGTGGGGCCCCGTCCGAGACGCACCCACGCCCCCCTGCGGGCGACCCCCCCCGGCCGGAGGGCCCGTACCTCGATGTCCTCAACTCCTGAGTTCCCGCGACACGTCGTCACCGCCGTGCTCGTCTCCCACGACGGCGCTCGCTGGCTGCCGGACGCCCTCGCCGGGCTGCTCGCGCAGGAACGCCCCGTGCAGAACGTCGTCGCCGCCGACACCGGCAGCGCCGACGACTCCGCGCAGCTCGTCGCCGACGCCATCGGCGCCGACCGCGTGCTGCACCTCGCCCGCCGCACGGGCTTCGGCGCCGCCGTCGAGGAGGCCGCCCGCACCGCGCCGGTGCTCGGGCCCGAGGAACTCCCCTACCTCAAGCGCCCCAGCGGCTGGGACCCGGTCAGCAGGACGTGGCGCGACGACGCCTACGACATGCCCGAACTCCCGCACGGCGAACCCGTGCAGTGGCTCTGGCTGCTCCACGACGACTGCTCCCCCGAGCCGGACGCCCTCGCCGAACTCCTGCGCGTCGCCGATTCGGACGCCGACGCCGCCGTCGTCGGACCGAAGCTGCGCGGCTGGTACGACCGCCGGCAGCTGCTCGAGGCCGGTGTCTCCATCGCCCGCAGCGGCCGCCGCTGGACCGGCCTCGACCGCCGCGAACAGGACCAGGGCCAGCACGACCAGGTCCGCTCCGTCCTGTCCGTGTCGAGCGCGGGCATGCTTGTGCGCCGCGACGTCTTCGAGGACCTCGGCGGCTTCGACCGGCGCCTGCCCCTGATGCGCGACGACGTCGACCTGTGCTGGCGCGCCCACGCCGCCGGCCACCGCGTCCTCGTCGCCCCCGACGCCGTCCTGCGGCACGCCGAGGCGTCCGCCCGCGAGCGCCGCACCGTCGACTGCGCCGGCCGCTCGGTCGCCAACCCGCACCGCGTCGACAAGGCCGGCGCCGTCTACACGCTCCTCGCCAACACCCGCGGCGCGGCCCTGCCCTACGTCCTGCTCCGGCTGGTCGTCGGCACCCTCCTGCGCACCCTGACCTACCTCGTCGGCAAGGTGCCCGGCCAGGCCGTCGACGAGGTCATGGGCCTCTTCGGCACCCTGCTGCGCCCCGAGCGGATCCTCGCCGCCCGCCGGCGGCGCAAGAACCCCGCCGTCGCCCCGGACGAACTGCGCCCGCTCTTCCCGCCGCCCGGCGCCACCGTGCGCGCCGCCGCCGAGCAGGTCGTCTCCCACTTCGGCGGTTCCGACGCCGACTCCGGGGGCTCCCGCCACGGCGCCGTCGAGTCCGGGCCCGGCGGCGACGACGCCGACTTCCTGGAGGTCGAGCAGTTCGCCCGGCTGAAGAAGATCGCCGGCAAGCCCGGCCCCGTCCTCTTCCTGCTGCTCCTCCTGGTCTCCGTGGTCGCCTGCCGCGGCCTGTACGGCGGCGGTTCGCTCGCGGGCGGCACCCTGCTGCCCGCCCCCGACTCCGTCTCCGGCCTCTGGGCCCGCTACTCCGACGCCTGGCACGCCATCGGCACCGGCGGCACCCCGACCGCACCGCCCTACCTCGGCGTCCTGGCCGCGCTGTCCGCGCTCTTCCTCGGCTCCACCTCCTTCGCGCTGACCCTGCTCCTCGTCTGCTCGGTCCCGCTGGCCGGCTTCACCGCCTACTTCGCCGCCCGCGGCGTCGTCGAGTCCCGGCTGCTGCGCGCGTGGGGCGCCATCGCGTACGCCTTCCTGCCCGCCGTGACCGGAGCGCTCGCCACCGGCCGCCTCGGCACCGCCGTCCTCGCGATCCTGCTCCCGCTCATCGCGCGCGCGGCCGTCGCCGCCCACGGACTGCGCGGCGAGGAGCGCGGCAGCTGGCGCGCCACCTGGGCGTACACCTTCCTGCTCACCTTCGCGATGGCGTTCACCCCGATCGTCTGGCCGCTCGCCCTCGTCCTCGGCATCGCGGTCCTCGTCCTGCGCCGCGGTGACATCACCGCGTACGCCCTGCGCTTCCTGGCCGCCCTCGGCACCCCGCTCCTCGTCCTCGCCCCCTGGTCGCTGAGCCTGCTGACCGGGCCCTCCGCCTTCCTGCGCGAGGCCGGGCTCGACATCCGGACGGGAACCGCCTCCGCCCTCGACCTGCTGGGCACCAGCCCCGGCGGCCCGGGCACCACCGGCGGCCTCCTCCTCATCGGCTTCGTGCTCGCGGCCCTGGCCGGGCTGCTGCGCGAGGAGCGGCAGTTCGCCGTCCGCGTCGCCTGGGCGGCCGCCCTCGCCGGCCTGCTGTTCGCCGTGCTGTCCAACGGCGCCGGCGGCACCGGCTGGTCCGGCCCGGCCACCCTGGTCTACGGTGCCGCGCTGCTCACCGCAGGCATGATCGGCGCCGAGGGCGGGCGCACACGCGTCGCCGCGCACGGCTTCGGCTGGCGCCAGCCCGTCGCCGCGCTCATCGCCCTCGCCGCGGCCGTCGGACCCGTCGTCGCCGCCGCGACCTGGATGATCGCCGGTGCGGACGGCCCGCTGACCCGCCGCGACCCGATCCAGGTCCCGGCCTTCGTCGCCGAGGAGAGCGGCACCCGCGACCAGCCCCGCACCCTCGTCCTCGGCGGCACGCCCGGCGAGGTCGTCTACACCCTGGTCCGCGGCTCCGGCGGTCGCCTCGGCGACGCCGAACTGGCCGAGGCCGCCGGCAGCGACCCGCGCCTGGACAAGGTCGTCGGCCACCTGGTCGCCGGCTCCGGCGCGGACCAGACCGAGGAACTCAGCGGCTTCGCGATCCGGTACGTCCTCGTACGGGACGGCGCGCCCCGCCAGATGGGCCGCGTCCTCGACTCCACGCCCGGCCTGAGCAGGCTCAGCCAGCTCGACGGCAGCGCCCTGTGGCGCGTCGACCGCGAGGTCGCGCGGGCCACGATCGTCCCCGCGGCCAAGTCGGGCGGCGAGGCCGCCCGGCCGGTCGCCGTCGCGGCCGGGCCGGTCGAGGCGCACACCAAGATCCCGTCGGGTTCCGCCGGACGCGTGCTGCGCATCGCCGACCGTGCCGACGAGCGGTGGACCGCCACCCTCGACGGCAAGGAGCTGCGGCGGACCACGCTCGACGGCTGGGCCCAGGGCTTCGAACTCCCCGCCGAGGGAGGCCGCCTCGACCTGACCTACGACGAGCCGCTCACCCACACCGCATGGATCTGGACGCAGGTCGGCCTCGCCGTCGTCCTGCTCGTCCTCGCGCTGCCGGGCCGCCGCCGGGAGATCGACGACGACCTCCCGGAGGAGGAGGCCGTCATCCCCGCCCAGGCCATGGAGGGCGACGGCCGTCGGGCCCGCCGTCTGCGGGCGGCCGCGGAGGCGGCCGAGGCGGAGGCGGCCGAGGGCGTCGCCGAGGAGCCGGCCCAGGCGCCGGCACCCGTGCCCGCACAGGCCACCGCGGAGCAGGCGTACGAGGCCGCGGACTGGGACGGCACCTACGACCCCGCGTACGCGCAGCAACAGCAGCAGGAGTACGCCCAGCAGGGCTACTACCAGGAGTACCCGGCCGACCCGTACCAGCAGCAGTATCCGCACCAGCCCGCCCCGCAGGCCTACGAGCAGCCGCAGTACGACCCGCAGCAGCCGCAGTACGACCCGCAGTCCTACGACCCGTACGCGCAGCAGCAGTCGTACGAGCCCCAGGCCTACGACCCGCAGCAGCCGTACGACCCGTACACCTACGGATACGGCGACGGCCAGGGCCCCGAGACCCAGCAGCGTCCCGACGGGAGCAGCAACCAGTGAAGCGCACCACCCTCTCCCTGATCGCGGTCGCCACCGCACTCGCCGCCGTCACCGGCTTCGCAGCCCTGACCGCGCCGGACGGATCGTCCTCCGCCGGGGCCAAGGCCCCGGCCCGGCTGCCCGTGGAGCGCTCCAGCCTGCTGTGCCCCGCGCCGAGCACGTCCGAGGTGGCCGAGACCGTCTACACCTCCTACACGCCGGCCGGGAAGGACGCCGCGGGCAAGACCGGCACGGGCAAGGCCGCCGCGGGGAAGGCCGGAGCGGTCAAGGCAGAGCTGGCGCCCGCCCCGCTCGCCGCCGCCGCACCGGGCGAGACCCCGCCGAAGAAGCCGCCGACCGCCAAGGCCCCGGCCACCGTCACCCAGCCCGGCACCCCTGTCGGAGCCGAGGCGAACGGCGGCGCGGCCCCCGCCCTGACCGGCAAGGCCACCGGCACCCTCGCACCCGGCTGGACGGTCCAGCAGACCACGATGGTCCCCGCCGGCGGCGCCCGCGGACTCCTCGGCGTCTCCTGCACCGCCCCCGACACGGACTTCTGGTTCCCGGCCGCCTCCACCGCCAAGGAGCGCCAGGACTACGTCCACCTGACCAACCCCGACGACACCGCCGCCGTCGCCGACATCGAGCTCCACGGACCGAAGGGCGCCCTCAAGTCCCAGCTGACCGAGGGCATCCCCGTCCCGGCGCACTCCAGCGTCCCGGTCCTCCTGTCCACCCTCACCGCCGAATCCGCGGCTGCCGACGTCACCGTCCACGTGACGACCCGCACCGGCCGGGTCGGCGCCGTCCTCGGCGTCGCGGACGACAAGGCCGGCAGCGACTGGCTGCCCGCGTCCGCCGACCCGGCCGGGAGCCTCGTGCTGCCCGGCATCCCCAAGGACGCGACCTCGGTGCGCCTGGTCGCGTACGCGCCGGGCGAGGACGACGCCGACCTGAAGATCCAGCTGGCCGGCCCGAGCGGCACGATCGTCCCGGCGAGCGCCCAGTCCCTGAACGTGAAGTCGGGCATGACCGCCGCCGTCGACCTGCCGGACCTCACCCGGGGCGAGGCCGGCTCGCTGCTGCTCACCCCGTCGGACCCGAAGAAGGCCACGCCCGTCGTCGCCGCCCTGCGCGTGGTCCGCGGCAAGGGCGACAAGCAGGAGATCGCCTTCATCCCGGCGGCCGCGGCGATCACCGCCCGCGCCACCGTCGCCGACAACCGCTCGGCCGGCTCGACGCTCTCCCTGACCGCGCCCGGCGCCGACGCCACCGTCAAGGTCACCGCTTCGGCGGGCACACAGGGCGGCACGCCGGTCACGAAGACCGTCACCGTCAAGGCGGGCACGACCACGGCGATCGCGCCCCCGGTCCCGGAGGGACTGAAGGGCACCTACGCGCTGACCGTCGAGCCGGTCTCCGGCGGACCGGTCCACGCGTCGCGCACGCTGGCGCTGCCGGAGAAGGGCATCCAGATGTTCACGGTCCAGACGCTGACGGACGACCGGGGCACGGTCGAGGTCCCGTCGGCACGGCAGGACCTCTCCGTCCTCGACGACTGACACGAGGCCCCGGTCGACACGAGGCCCCGGTCCCGCCGCGGAAGGCAGTGCGGGGCCGGTGCCGGCGGTGAGGGGCACCCCTCACCGCCCGGACGGCGCCCGGAGGCTCAGTCCTGCCCGTAGCGGGGGTCGACCGACTCGGGGGAGAGGCCGAGCAGCTCCGCCACCTGCTCCACCACGACCTCGTGGACCAGCAGCGCCCGCTCGTCGCGGCTCTTGGAGCGGATCTCGACGGGCCGCCGGTAGACGACGACCCGGGCGGGTCCGTCCTTCGCCGCGGGGGCCGAACCGCCCAGCGGCACCGACTCGCCCGGCACCGAGGGCGGCACGTCGAGCACCAGGAACTCCACGTCCGCCAGCTGCGGCCAGCGCCGCTCCAGGCGCTCCACGGAGTCCAGGACCAGGTCCCGGAAGCTGTCGGCCCGGCTCGTGGACAACGGGACCTGCGGCGGCGCGACCGGGCCGCGCATCCCGCGGCCGTGGCGGTCACGGCGGCGCACCCGGGGTTCGCCCGTCCCCGGGCGCGCGTCCGCGGGGCGGGACTCCGCCGGACTGGACTCGCCCGGGTGAGAATCCGCCGATTGCGGCTCGGCCGGGCGGGATGAGGGGCGCGGCGGCACAGGACTGTCCATCACTGACGCAGCGTAACTCTCCTCGGTGCTCACGGACCGTGGAGGACCCCGCCCCGTCCGTGTCCCCCCGCGGTCCCGCACCGCGGACCGTCCGCCCGAGCTGTCCTTTGTTGAGCGTTCCGGCCAAGCGCGGGCTCGATTCGATGGATGTCCGCGATCGGCCATCTGGCGGTCCTTGACCGGATTGCGTCCGAAGGATGTCCGAATCGGCTCTGGTCCCCGCCTACGGCCCCGTTCTCCCACGCAGGTCAGGAGGGACACCCGATGATCGGTCGTGTCGGACCTCACCACGCGACACGGTGGAGTGACCTGAGGGAGAGTCGTCGCGGCCCGCTCAAGAGTGCGGTACCGTCCAACGTCGTGAGCCCTGTACGTCGCTGTTCGCGCACCGCGTGCGGCCGCCCTGCCGTCGCGACACTGACGTACGTCTATGCCGACTCGACTGCGGTCCTCGGCCCGCTCGCCACCTATGCCGAGCCCCACTGCTACGACCTGTGTGCCGAACACAGCGAGCGTCTGACCGCCCCGCGCGGCTGGGACGTCGTGCGGCTCACCGACGGGTCGGCCCCGGCCCGCCCGAGCGGTGACGACCTCGAAGCCCTCGCCAACGCCGTACGCGAGGCGGCCCGCCCCCAGGAGCGGGCGGCCGAGGCGGGCGGCAAGGGCGGTCGCGGTGGCGACCCGATGGAGATCGGCCGCCGCGGGCACCTGCGCGTCCTGCGCTCCCCCGACTCCTGACCTGACGCCCGGAACCTCCTTTTCACGCCGGTACCGACCCCTCGGTCTGCGGTCCACGGACCGCGCCCGGGTAGTTTGGGCGCTCCGTACACGCGCCGCATACGCGTGCCGAGAACTCAGGAGGGTTGTTCCGTGGCTGCTGATCTGTCGCAGATCGTGAAGGCGTACGACGTCCGCGGGGTGGTGCCGGATCAGTGGGACGAGACGCTCGCGGAGCTCTTCGGCGCCGCGTTCGTCCGGGTGACGGACGCGGACGCGATCGTCATCGGTCACGACATGCGCCCCTCGTCGCCCGGCCTGTCGTCCGCCTTCGCGCGCGGCGCGGCCCGCCTCGGCGCGGACGTCACCCTGATCGGGCTCTGCTCGACGGACCAGCTGTACTTCGCGTCCGGGCAGCTGAACCTGCCGGGCGCCATGTTCACCGCCTCGCACAACCCCGCCCAGTACAACGGCATCAAGATGTGCCGGGCCGGCGCGGCCCCCGTCGGCCAGGACTCCGGCCTCGCCGACATCCGCGCCCTCGTCGAGCAGTGGTCGGAGCAGGGCGCGCCCGAGGCCGCCGCCACCGCCGGCACGGTCACCGAGCGCGACACCCTCGACGACTACGCCGCCCACCTCAAGGGGCTCGTCGACCTCGCCGCGATCCGCCCGCTCAAGGTCGTCGTGGACGCCGGCAACGGCATGGGCGGCCACACCGTCCCCACCGTCTTCGAGGGTCTCCCGCTGGACCTGGTGCCGATGTACTTCGAGCTGGACGGCACGTTCCCGAACCACGAGGCCAACCCGCTCGACCCGAAGAACATCGTCGACCTCCAGGCCCGCGTCCGCGCCGAGAGCGCCGACCTCGGCCTCGCCTTCGACGGAGACGCCGACCGCTGCTTCGTCGTCGACGAGCGCGGCGAGCCGGTCTCCCCGTCCGCGATCACGGCCCTCGTCGCCGCCCGCGAGCTGGCGAAGACCCCCGGCGGCACGGTCATCCACAACCTGATCACCTCGTGGTCCGTCCCGGAGGTCGTGCGCGAGAACGGCGGCACCCCCGTCCGCACCCGCGTCGGCCACTCCTTCATCAAGGAGGAGATGGCGAAGACGGGCGCGATCTTCGGCGGCGAGCACTCGGCGCACTACTACTTCAAGGACTTCTGGAACGCCGACACGGGCATGCTGGCCGCGCTGCACGTCCTCGCCGCCCTCGGCGGGCAGGACGGCACGCTGTCGGCGCTGACCGCCGCGTACGACCGCTACAGCAGCTCCGGCGAGATCAACTCCACCGTCGCCGACCAGGCCGCCAGCGCCGCGAAGGTGAAGGCCGCGTACGCCTCCCGCGACGACGTCACCCTCGACGAGCTCGACGGCCTGACGGTGACAGCCGAGGACTGGTGGTTCAACCTCCGCGCCTCCAACACCGAGCCGCTGCTCCGGCTGAACATCGAGGCCCGCGACGAGGCCACCATGGCCAAGCTCCGCGACGAGGTCCTGGCCCTGGTCCGCGCGACCGGCTGACGTCGCTCTCCCGCCGGGGGACGGGCCGGGCGCCGAGCCGCGCGGCCCGCCCCCCGGCGGTAGGCTGACCTGGCCCAAAGGGCAGCACCACCACCGTTTGTTCGAAGGGACCACCTCATGCCGCTCGAAGCCGGCCTCCTGGAGATCCTCGCCTGCCCGGCCTGCCACGCGCCGCTGGACGACCGCACGGCGGCCGAGACCCCCGAGCTCGTCTGCACCGGCGACGACTGCGGCCTGGCCTACCCGGTCCGCGACGGCATCCCGGTCCTCCTCGTCGACGAGGCCCGCCGCCCGGCCTAGGCCCTGTCTTCAGAGTCCCGCCCGGCTCGCGGCGCTACTTTGAAGACAGGCCCCGGCGGCCGCCGCCCGGGCGGGTGCCACCGCACCCGTACGGGGCCCGCCAGGCGGACCCCGTACCCCCGCGACCCCGCACACCAAGGGCCGGCACGGGGCCGACCGCCCCCGACGGCCCTCCCGCCCGGCCCCTCGCCGCGGCCCCCGCGACACACCGGCCCGGCCGCGGTCCCGCAGCCGCACCACGCTCCATCCGGCACCACCCAGCTCCGCAGCTTCGCAACCGGCCCGTACGCCCCGCACCCTGCCCCGCCCCGGAGGCCCCATGCTGGACGAGACCCTCCTCGACGCACCGGAAGCCCTCGCCCTCGCCGACCGCCGCGGCCTCCTGCGCGGCGCCGCCGAAGCGGGCGCACGGGTACGGACCGCCGCCCGACACGCCGCGGAGGCGGGCATCGCCGACCTCCGGCCCGAAGGACGGCCCCGCGCCGTCCTCGTCGCGGGCCCCGGCACCGCGGCCGCCGGCGTCGCCGACCTGGTCGGCGCCCTCGCCGGCGCCTCAGCCCCCGTCATCCGCCTCCATCCGACCGGCGTCGCCCCCGTGGCCGGCGCCCTGCGCTGGGCGCTCCCCGGCTGGGCCGGCTCCGTCGACCTGCTCCTGATGCCCACCACCGACGGTTCCGAGCCGGGCCTCGCCCTGCTCGCCGAGCAGGCGTACCGCCGCGGCATCACCGTCGTCGCCGTCGCCCCGCAGAGCTCGCCCCTCACCGAGGCCGTCAACGGCTCCCACGGCATGTTCGTCCCGATGGCCACCGCACCGTACGAGAGCCCCGACGAGTACACCGAGGTCCTCGCCGTGGGCCCCGGCGCCCTGTGGGCCCTGTTCACGCCGCTGCTCGCGCTGCTCGACCAGGTCGGCCTCCTCGAAGCACCGCCCGAGGTGCTGGAGAAGGTCGCCGACCGCCTCGACCGCACGGCCGAGCGCTGCGGCCCGGCCATCGCCACCTACAGCAACCCCGCCAAGACGCTCGCCGCCGAGCTCGCCGACTCGCTGCCGCTGATCTGGACCGAGGGCGACGCCGCCGGCCCCGCCGGCCGCCGCTTCGCCGCCGTCCTGGCCGAACTCGCCGGCCTGCCCGCCCTCGCCGCCGAACTGCCCGAGGCCCTGCCCGCCCACGGCGTCCTCCTCGCCGGCGACTACGCGGCCGGCGCCGACCCCGACGACTTCTTCCGCGACCGCGTCGAGGAACCCCAGGCCCTGCGGGCCCGCGTCGTCCTGATCCGGGACCGGCCCACCGGCGGCCTCACCGCCGCCCCCGCCGCCCGCGAACTCGCCCTCAGCCACGACACCGCCATCAGCGAACTCGAACCGGAGGAGGGCACCGAGCTGGAGGCGCTCGCCGAACTCCTCGCCGTCACCGACTTCGCCGCCGTCTACCTCTCCCTGGCGTCGGCCGGCATCGCGCCGCCCGCCTGACGCCCGCACCGCCTCACGCGCACGAGAAAAGCTGGAAGGCTCCATGGACCGCCTCGTCAACACCGTCCGCCCCTACGCCTGGGGCTCCACGACGGCCATCCCGGCACTGCTCGGCATCGCCCCCACCGGCGAGCCGCAGGCCGAGATGTGGATGGGAGCCCACCCCGGAGCCCCCTCCGGCACCGGGCGCGGACCCCTCAACGAGGTCATCGACGCCGACCCCGTACGCGAACTGGGCGCACCCACCGTCGAGAAGTTCGGCCCCCGCCTGCCCTTCCTCCTCAAGCTGCTCGCCGCCGGATCGCCGCTCTCGCTCCAGGTCCACCCCGACCTCGCCCAGGCCCGGGCCGGCTTCGCCGCCGAGGAGGCGGCCGGCATCCCGATCGACGCCCCCCAGCGCAACTACAAGGACCCCCACCACAAGCCCGAGCTGATCTGCGCCCTCACCCCCTTCCACGGCATGTGCGGCTTCCGGCCCCCGACCGAGGCCGCCGACGCCCTCGCCGCGCTCGGCGTCGACTCCCTCAAGCCGTACGTCGACCTGCTGCACGCCCACCCCGAAGAGGCCGCGCTGCGCGAGGTGCTGACCGCGCTGCTGTCCGCGGACCGCGAGGAACTGGCCCCCACGGTCACCGAGGCCGCGACCGCCGCAGCCCGGCTCGGCGGCGCCCACGCCCCGTACGCCGTACTCGCCCACCACTTCCCGAACGACCCCGGCGTCCTCGCCGCGATGCTGCTCAACCACGTCCGGCTCCAGCCCGGCGAAGCCCTCTACCTCGGGGCCGGCGTACCGCACGCCTACATCGACGGACTCGGCATCGAGATCATGGCCAACTCGGACAACGTGCTGCGCTGCGGCCTCACGCCCAAGCACATCGACGTGCCCGAACTCCTCGCGGTCACCCGCTTCGAACCGGGCGAGCCCGCCGTCCTGCGCCCCGAGGCGTCGCCGTCCGGCGAGGAGCTCTACGAGATCCCCATCGACGAGTTCCGGCTCTCCCGCTTCGTCCGGGCCGAGGGCGCCGCCCCCACCGACGTCACCGCCCGCACGCCGCAGATCCTGCTGGCCGTCGCGGGCCGCCCCCGTGCGGGCGGCGAGACCCTCGCCCCCGGCGAGTCGGTGTTCGTGCCGGCCGGCGAAGAGGTCGCGCTGTCCGGACCGGGGACGGTCTTCAGAGCCACCGTCGCCGCCTGATGCAACAATGTGCGGCCGGATCACCGGACCGGGTCACGCGATCCGATCGCGGGACGTGACCGGACCGGACCGCACCACGGCACAGCCGGAGCATCGACGAAGGGAAGTCGTACACCCATGAGCGCGTCAGGCGGAACCAGGGCGATCGTGGCGGCACTCGCCGCCAACCTCGCGATCGCGGTAGCCAAGTTCGTGGCGTTCCTCTTCAGCGGTTCGTCCTCGATGCTCGCCGAGAGCGTCCACTCGCTGGCCGACTCCGGCAACCAGGGACTGCTCCTGCTCGGCGGGAAGAGGGCCAAGCGCGAGGCCACCCCCCAGCACCCCTTCGGCTACGGCCGCGAGCGCTACATCTACGCCTTCCTCGTCTCGATCGTCCTCTTCTCCGTCGGTGGCATGTTCGCCATCTACGAGGGCTACGAGAAGATCAAGCACCCGCACCCCATCGAGGCCTGGTACTGGCCGGTGGGCGTCCTCGTCTTCGCGATCATCGCCGAGTCCTTCTCCTTCCGCACGGCCATCAAGGAGTCCAACGAGATCCGCGGCGGGCGGTCCTGGACGGAGTTCGTCCGCCGGGCCAAGGCCCCCGAGCTCCCCGTCGTCCTGCTGGAGGACCTCGGCGCGCTCGTCGGCCTCGTCCTCGCCCTCGGCGGTGTCGGCCTGGCGCTCGCCACCGGGGACGGCGTCTGGGACGGCATCGGCTCCCTGTGCATCGGTGTCCTCCTCATCATCATCGCCCTCGTCCTCGCGGCCGAGACCAAGTCGCTGCTCCTCGGTGAGTCCGCCGACGTGGACCAGGTGAAGCAGATCGAGGCCGCGGTCGTCGACGGCCGGACGGTGACCCGCCTCATCCACATGCGCACCCTCCACCTCGGCCCCGAGGAACTCCTGGTCGCCGCGAAGATCGCCGTCGAGCACAACGACACGGCCACCGAGATCGCCCGCGCCATCGACGCGGCCGAGGCACGCATCCGTGCCGCCGTCCCGATCGCCCGCGTCATCTACCTGGAGCCGGACATCTACGACGAGAAGGCCGCCGCGGCCGGCCCCGACCCCGCCGCCACCCCCGGCGGCGCGGGCCCCGACACCGGCCACTGACCCCGCCGCCGACGACGTCCCTCAGGCCCTCGGACCCCCTGGTCCGAGGGCCTTCCGGTGCCCGCGACGACCGGGCGGCGGCACCTTCCGGGCCGCTGTCGAGGCCGGAACCGGCCGAATCCCGGCCCCGGGCGGACTGTGGGTCGCTCGGCCGATCGGTGTAGATTCGAGACCAGCCAGACGTCGCTGCTGATGGCGGTCGGGCGGCCCACGGGGCCGGCCGAGGGAGAGAGGGCCTCCGACGACTGCACCCCGGGAACACCGGGCATTCGTATGCCCGCGTCCCCGAGCTGCGGTGTCAGGCGCTTCAACCGAACCCTCGCAACCGATCCACGAGGAGCAGCCCAGTCATGACGACTGTCGCCAACCAGCAGGACTTCAAGGTCGCCGATCTGTCCCTGGCGGCCTTCGGCCGCAAGGAGATCACCCTCGCCGAGCACGAGATGCCCGGTCTGATGTCGATCCGCCGCGAGTACGCCGAGCAGCAGCCGCTCGCCGGCGCCCGCATCACCGGCTCGCTGCACATGACCGTGCAGACCGCCGTCCTGATCGAGACCCTGGTCGCCCTCGGCGCCGACGTCCGCTGGGCCTCCTGCAACATCTTCTCCACCCAGGACCACGCCGCCGCGGCCATCGCCGTCGGCCCGAACGGCACCCCCGAGGCGCCGGCCGGCGTTCCGGTCTTCGCCTGGAAGGGCGAGACCCTGGAGGAGTACTGGTGGTGCACGGAGCAGGCCCTGACCTGGCCGAACACCCCCACCGGCGGCCCGAACATGATCCTGGACGACGGTGGTGACGCCACCCTCCTCGTCCACAAGGGCGTCGAGTTCGAGAAGGCCGGCGAGGCCCCGGACCCGTCCACGGCGGACTCCGAGGAGTACGGCTTCATCCTCACCCTGCTGAACCGCACGCTGTCCGAGTCCCCCCAGAAGTGGACCCAGCTCGCGTCCGAGATCCGCGGCGTGACGGAGGAGACCACCACCGGTGTCCACCGCCTCTACGAGATGATGACCGAGGGCACGCTGCTCTTCCCGGCCATCAACGTCAACGACGCCGTCACCAAGTCGAAGTTCGACAACAAGTACGGCTGCCGCCACTCCCTCATCGACGGCATCAACCGCGCCACCGACGTCCTCATCGGCGGCAAGACCGCCGTGGTCTTCGGCTACGGCGACGTCGGCAAGGGCTGTGCCGAGTCGCTCCGCGGCCAGGGCGCCCGCGTCATCGTCACCGAGATCGACCCGATCTGCGCCCTGCAGGCGGCGATGGACGGCTACCAGGTCGCGACCCTCGAGGACGTCGTCGAGACGGCCGACATCTTCATCACGACCACCGGCAACAAGGACATCATCATGGCCGCCGACATGGCCAAGATGAAGCACCAGGCCATCGTCGGAAACATCGGCCACTTCGACAACGAGATCGACATGGCCGGCCTGGCCAAGATCGACGGCATCGTCAAGGACGAGGTCAAGCCCCAGGTCCACACCTGGAAGTTCCCCGACGGCAAGGTCCTGATCGTCCTCTCCGAGGGCCGTCTGCTGAACCTGGGCAACGCCACGGGCCACCCCTCCTTCGTGATGTCGAACTCCTTCGCGGACCAGACCCTGGCCCAGATCGAGCTCTTCACGAAGCCGGAGGAGTACCCGACCGACGTCTACGTGCTCCCGAAGCACCTCGACGAGAAGGTCGCCCGCCTCCACCTCGACGCGCTGGGCGTGAAGCTCACGACCCTCCGCCCCGAGCAGGCGTCGTACATCGGCGTCAAGGTCGACGGCCCGTACAAGCCGGACCACTACCGCTACTGATGCCACGGCCGACGGAGCGCGCGCGCTGACGCGCGCCCGTCCCCGGCACCCGTAGAGGAATCAGGCAGGCCCCCGCACCCCCGTGCCGGGGGCCTGCCTCGTCCCCAGGGGCCGCCTCACACGGCCCCACCCTCCAGGAAGCACACCGAGGACCCATGCCCCGCGGCCGCTATTCGCTCCACGACCCGCACGATCACACCCCCCTCGGTGAAGAGCACTTCCACTGCGCACCCGGCCCCTCCGGCTGGCGGTACGTCTCGCAGACCACCACCCCCACGGGCGATCACGCCGGCTCCGTCGACCTGGCCGTCGACGAACTCGGCCGCCCCATCCGCCTCGAACTGCACGCCGCGAGCTGGCAGGTCCGCGGCGCGGCCCTCGACGGCGTCACCTGGGTCCGTACGGACCCCACCGGAACCCACGCCACCGAAGGCAATGTGCGCGCCCACGCCTTCACCGGCACGTCCCCGGCGTTCCTCGTCGCGCTCACGCGACTCCTGCGTCTCACCCCCGCTTCCCCCGCGACCCGCGTCCGGCTCGTCGCCTTCACGGATCCGGTCCTCGCCCCCCTCACGGTCGACCAGTCCTGGTCGCTGGTGAAGAGTGAAGCGCACACCACTGACAACGGCCCGCTGACCGTGGACGAGTACCGGGTGGACAGCCTGGACACCGGGGAGCGGCACACGGTGCACATCGCGGGGGACGTGGTCCTGTCCGCCCCCGGCATCGAACTCGAGGACCTGGAGTCCCCGCCGTCCGTCTTCCCCGAGGTCCCGTCCGAGGGCTTCGACCAGGACGACTCCGAGGAGTTCCCGGAGCCCGGCCAGCCCTAGGGCCGGTCGGCGCCGAGGGCCCGAGGCAGGACCTAGGCGGGCGGGGCGAAGCCCGTCGCGGGAGCCGCCGGTCCGTCCGCGGACGCCGGCCCGGCCACCGGAGCCCCGGCCGGATCAGCCGGCACCGCCCCCGGCGCGACGTCGGACCGCCCGGGCGCCGTGAACCCCGACCCTCCACCACCGGGCGCCACCCCGGTTCCGGCCGCATCCGTGCCACCGGGACTCCCCGGCACCGCCGCGGCCCCCGGTGCCACGACTCCCGCGCTCCCGGGCAGTGCCCCGGCCGGCCGTCCCGTCACGCCCACCGGTCCCGTCGCCGTGAAGGCGCGCCGGGCGTCGCGCGCCCGGCGCTCGCCGACGACACCCGCCAGGTACCCCGCCGCGGGAACCCCCGGCGGCGGAGGCGTCCCGGTCCGCGCCACCAGCTCGTCGGCCAGCCGCTCCGCGAGCCGTTGCCCGACGGCCGGGTCCAGCTGCCGCATCCGCGTCAGGTACTGCCGGATCTCCAGCCACAGCGAGTCCGGCACCGCCGAGAGGTCCAGCTCCGTGAACCGCCCCACCAACCACGGCGGAGGCGGCGGAACGGCCGCGGTCCGCCCGGTCGGCAACCGCTCGCGCACGACCAGCGTCCCGGCGAAGACATCCCCGACCCGCCGCCCGCGCGCCGACACCAGCGAGGCGATGCAGGCGACGGCGCCGAACGTCATGAGGATCTCCACGACCCCCATCGCGCCGCGCACCAGCGCGTGCCGGAACCGGATCGGGCCGCCGTCGTCCCGCACCACCCGCAGTCCGCAGGCCAGCTTGCCGAGCGACCGCCCGTGCGACAGGGTCTCCACCGCGATCGGCGCCCCCACCAGGACCAGCAGGAAGCAGGCGAGGGAGACGGCCGTCTGCGCCGCCTCGTCCAGCGAGGCCGTCGCGACCGCGAGCCCGACACCGATCAGCAGATAGGCGGCCCACACCACGACGAGATCCAGGAGCAGCGCCAGCGCCCGACTCGGCAACCGCGCCGGCTGCAAGCCCAGCACGACGGCGTCCCCCGTCACCACCCCACTCACGGCGCCCACCCTTCTCCGGCCTTCCCGACCCCTCGGTACGACAGTCTGCCAAGCTGACCCGCAGCGCGCCGCAGTAGTACGGACCCGTACGCACCAGTGCCTGGAGCAGCAGCCGAATCATGGACCTCGATGTCTACGTGACCGCCCACCGCGCCGAGTGGGACCGCCTCGACCACCTCCTGCGGCGGGGCGGCAGGCTCACCGGCGCCGAGGCCGACGAGCTCGTCGCCCTGTACCAGCGCACGGCGACCCACCTCTCGCTCATCCAGTCCAGTGCTCCGGACCCGATGCTCACCGCCCGGCTCACCCAGCTCGTCGCGCGCGCCCGCGCCACGGTCACCGGCACCCGGCGTTCCTCGTGGCGCGACGCGGCGGCCTTCCTGACCGCCGGCTTCCCGGCCGCCGTCTATCGCTCCCGCCACTGGTGGGTCCCCACGGCGGTCCTCTCCACCCTGGTCGCCGTGCTCATCGGCTGGTGGATCGGCACCCATCCGGAGGTGCAGTCGGCGATCGGCGCCCCGGCGGACCTGCGCGAGATGACCAGGCCCGGCGGCCGGTACGAGACCTACTACTCCAGCCACCCCGCGGCCTCCTTCGCCGCGCAGGTCTGGACGAACAACGCCCAGGCCGCCGCCATGTGCCTGGTGCTGGGCGCGTTCCTCGGGCTCCCGGTGATCGGGATCCTCTTCGTGAACATGCTGAACCTCGGTGTCGGTATCGGCCTGATGACCGCGGCCGGCCGCCTCGACGTCTTCCTGGGCCTGATCCTTCCGCACGGTCTGCTGGAGCTGACCGCCGTCTTCGTCGCCGCCGGCACCGGTCTGCGTCTCGGCTGGACCCTGATCGACCCCGGCCCCACGACCCGCCGCGCGGCACTCGCCGAGCGGGGCCGCGCCGCGGTCGGCATGGCCATCGGCCTGGCCCTGGTCCTCTTCCTGTCCGGCCTGATCGAAGGCTTCGTCACCCCGTCCGGTCTCCCGACCTGGGGGCGCATCGGCATCGGCGTGGCCGCTGAACTGGCATTCCTCGCCTACGTCTGGATCCTGGGAGGCCGCGCCGCCCGGGCCGGCGACACGGGCGACGTCGAGGAGCGCGACCGCAGCGCGGAGCTGCCCACCGCCGCGTGATCCCCGATGTGCGTACGCCCCCGCTGACCTGCTAGTCTCCTTTTCGCCCAGAAAAACCGTTGACACGGTGGACCTGGGGAGGTAGATTTTACGGGTTGCCTCGGACTGGACAGTTCGATGGACGACGCGTAGCATCTCTCTCGCTCCGGTCGGGATTGAATTCCACGGAGCCACCCCGATTCCTTATTCGAATCACTGAAGCCACCGATTAGGTCGGCCGAAATGAGTCTGATAAAGTCGGAACCGCCGGAAAGGAAAGCGCGAAAGCGAATTCCCGAAAGGCAGCCCGCTCCAGCGGGTGGCAGAAACGGAAATCGGATCT
>NZ_JBICYQ010000024.1:0-38252 GCF_043201055.1 Streptomyces sp. NPDC048338 | reverse complement strand
TCAGGCGCTTTCCGCCTGGAACATCCAGGCGTGATGTCCCGGACTAGCCACTGACCTGCCGCAACACACCCTGAGACCTCCGGGATTCCGGAATCGTTCCGCCCTGCTGCGGAGATCCCTCCTCCGCGACAGTCTCACCCGGCTCCGCCCACGCCGCATCCAGAACGTCGCGCGTCTTCTCCTCCGCCTCCGCGAACAGGTGCGCGTACGTCCGCAGCGTCGTCATGACGTCCCGGTGACCCAACCTCTTCTGCACCACCTTCGGGTTCTCGCCGCCCGCGATGAGCACCGAGGCGTAGTGGTGCCGCAACTCGTGCCAGTGCCGCGCGGGCGCCTTCGCCTTCTTGCAGATGGACTTCAGCGCGTAGTCGAGCGTCGACTCACCGATGAGCCCGCCGTCCGCCATGACGAACACGAGGCCCTCGCCAGGCCCCTCGCCGCGGGGCGGGTTCGCGTGGACGTAGGCGGCCAGCAGGTCAACGGCGCGCTTGGTCAGCGGCAGGGTACGTAGGCCGGCGCCCGTCTTCAGTTCGTCGAAGTACATGCCCTTCCGCTTCTCGTACACCAGCTGCTGGTCCACGAGCATGGTGCGGCGCAGGAAGTCGATGCGGTCCAGGCGGAGTCCGCGGATCTCTCCGGAGCGCAGGCCGGTCAGCGCGTTGAGTGCGATCATCGCCGCCCAGCGTGGGTGGTAGGCGGCCGCCACCAGCTCGCGGACCCCGGTGATGTCCGGCGGCTGGGCCGCGCGTTCGTCCGCCGGAGGCGCGGGGATCTGCTCGAACGGAGAGAGAGGGATGACGCGGTCGATGACTGCCAGGCGGAAGATGCCGCGCACGTACCTCGACACGCGATTCGGGTAAGTCCCCTTCAGCTTGTACTTGCTGGTGAGGAGTTGCTGCCAGGCGCCGGCCTCGGACGGGCGGATGGAGCGGATCTCCCGGTTGCCCCACTCGGGGATCAGGTAGCGGTTGAGGACGCCTTCGTATTCGACGCGGCTGCGCTCGTTGATGTTCAGCGAGGGGAGCCAGGTGTCGAACGCGAACCGCTCGACGGTGACACGGCCGGCCTTCGGGTCGAGCCACGACCCGGACTGCTTGGCGGCCTCCTGCTTGACGATCTCGGCCTCGGCCTCGGCCTTCGTCTTCCACAGTGACGTGACCTCGGTGCCGTTGGGGTCGTCGTAACGGGCCTGCCAGCGCTTCCCCTTGCCGTGGGCGGCGGAGGCGACTAGGCCCTTGTGCTCGCCGCACTGGGCATCGCCCGGGGCCGGGCGGCTCTTGTGCCAGCGGTCAGCGACGTACCCCATGCAGTGCTCCGAGGATCAGGCCGGCGTCCAGCCCTACGCCGAGGAGGGCACACACGGCCTGGTGTCGGAGTTCAGGGTTGCGCGCGGCCAACTCGTTGACGACGGCTGCGGGCTTGCCGTGAATGCTGGTGGTGAAAGCAGCGACCTTCGGCCCGAGGTTAGCGGTGATCACTGCGGGCTTCTCGGGCATGCGGCAACCCCCGTACGTAGGCGGCCGGAGTGGGTGACTCCGGGTCCCGGGAGCATATGCCGTGTGACCACTTGGTTGCTATCCGTACGCACGTACGGGTGAAAGTTGTATGCAAAACGTCTTCAGATCAAACCCTCTCGACGCAAAGCGTCCAACGCGGCCGCTGTCGCGTTGGCGATCTCCTCCGTTGTCGCAGCGATGTTGTGGACCATCGAGCTGGTCAGGATCTGACCAAGGCGCTCTTCATCCACCTGCTTCTGGACCGACGTCTCGGCCCAACCGCCGGGGACTCCGCCGCCACCGAGGACGTCTTCGATCGACCCGGGGGGCCATTCGAGAGCGGACGCGATGCGGCCGAGGGTGTAGGGCATGCGGGCCTTGGGCACAGTGCCGGCTTCTGCATCTTGGACGCTGCGGGCGGAGACGTCGGCGAGGGCGCCGAGCTCCGCCTGCGTCAGGCCGCGGTGCTCGCGGGCAGCGCGGAGGGCGTGGCCGAGCCGGGCCCAGGCTCCTGGGTCACGGTTCATGGGGGGTGGCCCCTCTCCCTGTCTGTGTCGCATGCATGCAACGTCACGCAACGTTCCGCAACAGAGTAAGGGCACGCTGCCCGGCACGCGATAGCGACCCCCGAGGTTGACCAGAAACTCGCCAACCGTCTACGGACCGTGACTTCTCTCGACGTGTCCCAACGCATCCGCTTGCATCCCTGCGCTTCGTTGCGTATCGTCTCCGTCATGAAGGCCGACGGACCGAAGATCCGGCAGCTACGCGAAACGAGTGGGCAGGGTCTACGCCGGTTCGCAAAGGCTGCGGGGATCTCCGCATCGCACCTCTCCCGCATCGAGCGAGAGGTAACGGACCCACAGCCCGAGGCTCTCGCTCTCATCGCCACCCATCTGAAGTGCGACATCGGCGACCTCATACCGGAAACGAATGGAGACGACAGTGGCGACGACCACCGACGCGCCGGAACTGATGACGACGAAGGAAGTCGCGGCGCACATCCGTAAGACCCCGCACGCCGTGCGGCAGATGCGGCACCGCGGCATCGGCCCGCGGGGATTCCGCGCCGGCCGCGACGTGCTGTACCCCCGCACCGCCGTCATGGCGTGGCTGGCCGCCCGTGAGCAGGCCGACCCGCTCGCGCAGCGTGCCGCGGCCTGACATGCGAACGGGGCCGCCAGGACCCTGCACGGTCCGAGCGACCCCATGGCACCCGCACTACCCATCAAAGGAGCGAACCACCGTGAACAACGGTACCCCCAACCAGAGTCAGAGCAGTGCCGCTACGGCGCTCGTCCAGCTGCTGACGGAGAACCCGTCTCTCCCGGTCATCGACTGGCGAATCGACGCGGCCGGCGTACTACACGGCGTGGCCCACAACGACACCGTCGACATGCGGGCGGTCGTGGCCCGGTATGCGGCGGCTCTGGGCGGCGAGCCGTCCGAGCTGTGCTACCGGCACGATGGCCGTGAGCTGGCCTCGGTGCAGCTGACCGCCGTGTGG
Source organism: Streptomyces sp. NPDC048338 (assembly GCF_043201055.1). Taxonomy (NCBI): domain Bacteria; kingdom Bacillati; phylum Actinomycetota; class Actinomycetes; order Kitasatosporales; family Streptomycetaceae; genus Streptomyces; species Streptomyces sp. NPDC048338. The sequence goes on along the minus strand of NZ_JBICYQ010000024.1, from coordinate 35,249 downwards.
CGGGACGTGACGATCAAGGTGACGGGCTACTGCCTGGCCGAGTCGCTCGGTCAGGTCGTGTCGTCGCCGGAGCACGACTACCCGGCGAGCCGGGCAGCGATCCGGCACCCGTCGCACGCTCGGACCCGCCGGTACCTGGCGGTCCGTCCCTTCCCGGAGCAGAGGCAGGCGTCGTGAGCGCCCCGACCCAGTCGGACGTGCCCGAGCTGGTCGCCGAGGTGACCCGGCTCCAGGCCCGCGTCGCCGAGCTGGAAGCCGCAGCCGAGCAGGTCGCCCTCTTCTGCGCCCAGCGCGCCGAGTACGTCACCACCCTGCGCCAGCACGGCAGCAGCGACGCGGACTACTTCCGCTGGTCGGGACACGCCGAAGCCCGGCGCCAGCTGTCGCAGCGCCTCGGCCTGCCGGTCGCTTGGCCCCTCGGGGACGGCGAGTCCCCGCCCGCTCCGGCCCGCCAGCAGGAAGACCCGCACGACTCCCTGCTGCACCACGACTACGCCGTCCCCCGCGACCTCCCCACCCAGCAGGGAGGTGGCCACTGATGGCCCGCTGGAAGCGACGTCCGATCGCCAACCACCGGCTGCGCGCCGACGACTGTCGCCGCCACCCCCGCGTGTGGATCGAGATCGGTACCTACAACTCCCGGCAGTCCGCCGAGTCCACGGCACGCCATATCCGCCGCGCCGACCGCCTGCCGCACTACATCCCGGCCGGCGCGTACGAGACCCGCACCGCACCCACCGAGTACGGCCACGCCCTGTACGCCCGCTACGTGGGTGAGACCCGGTGAGGCCCGGCCTGCTCCGCGGCTGCCTTTGGGGCACGCCGTTCGCCCTCATCCTCTGGGCGCTGATCATCGCCGCCAGCAACGCCATCTGGAGAGCACTGTGACCACCGACCTCACCGCCACCACGGGCGGCAGCCTCGCCATCCGCCCCGACCAGACCACCTGGACACCCGACCAGGCCGCCGTCCTCCGGCAGTCCGGCATCGACAACGACGTGACCGGCGCCGAACTGTCCGGGTTCCTGCACCTCTCGCAGCGCACCGGCCTGGACCCGTTCTCCCGGCAGATCTACCTGATCGGCCGGTGGGACAACCGGCAGAAGCGCAAGGTGTTCACGCCGCAGACCAGCATCGACGGATACCGCGTCATCGCGCACCGCGTCGTCGCCGCAGCCGGGCACTCCCTCGGCTACGAAGACACGCTGTGGTGCGACGCGTCCGGCCGCTGGTACGACGTCTGGCTGAAGAACGAGCCGCCGGCCGCCGCGAAGGTGGTCGTCGTCCGGAACGGTCAGCGGTTCCCGGCGGTCGCGAAGTACGAGGAGTACGTGCAGCGCGGCAAGGAGAACAAGGTCATTGGCCTGTGGGGCAAGATGCCCGCGACCATGACGGCCAAGTGTGCCGAGGCCCTGGCCCTGCGGATGGCGTTCCCGCATGACCTGGCTGGTGTGTATACGGCTGAGGAGATGGCGCAGGCGGACAACCCGCAGCCGGAGCGGCACCTGCAGTCGGTGCAGCAGGGCGATCCGGACCCGTGGGCAACTGCCGAACCGGCCGGGGGCCCGGCGGTCAAGGGCCGCTCGCAGGCCGCCCAGGACGTGGCTGACGTGGCGACGATGACGAGCAACGCGGGCGCCGTCAAGGACCTGTACAAGCAGGCGCATGCCGCAGGTCTTCTCTCGGAGACCGTCAAGGTCGACCGCGAACTCCTTGAGCTGGGTACCTACCTGATCGCCCGCGGCAAGGAACTCGCGAAGCCGAAGCCGGACGTTGTGGACGCCGTGGTGGTGGAGGACGTCCAGTTGCCGGTCGACGACCACGCCGCCGCCGTCGCCGCGCTCCGCGAGTTCGCCGCCGAGCAGCACATCGACGACATCGACCGCGACGCCTACCAGGCCCTCGGCGCCCCGCTCGCCGACGTGTCCGCCACGGCCATCTGGGGCCTGCTCAACCAGCTCACCGCCGCCTGACCCACCGCACGGCCGGGGTCGCCCGCACCCGTAGTACGGGCGGCCCCGCACCCAGGAGAACACATGAACCCCAAAGACCTCGCCACCCGAGCAGCCATCCTCTCCGCCCTCCACGACCGGATCGGCGACGAGCTGAAGACCGCCAAGGCCGACCTGCAGACCAGCCTCAAGGCCGCCAAGGCAGAGACCGGCACGCAGCAGATCGGCATGGACCTCCTCGGCCGCGACCTCGGCAAAGCCACCCTCGTCCAGCCCAAGGCCGCCGCCGTCGTCACCGACAATGCCGCGCTCCTCGCCTGGGTCCGGCAGGTCGCCAAGTCCGAGATCACCACCCGCATCGTCGCCGAGATCCGGCCCGCCTGGCTCACGTCGCTGCTCAAGCAGATCAGCGCCGTCGGCCGGCCCGAATGGGCCGACCCCGAGACCGGAGTGATCCACGACGTCCCCGGCATCACCATGCAGGGCCGCGCCGCCCACGTCCGGATGACCGTCACCGCCGACGGCGAGCAGGTCATCGCCAAAGCGTGGCAGTCCGGCGCCCTCACGGCCATGGTGCTGCCCGAGCTGGAAGCAGGTGAGCAGGCATGAAGTGGCCGTTCGTCACCCGCCGGTACGCGCAGGGCTCCCTCGACATGGCGGGCGCCGCGTTCCGCCACGAACTCGCCAAGGCCCTCGCCGACCTCGACACCGAGATCCGCGCCCGCAAGCGCGCCGAAGCCCACGCCCGGCAGCTCGCCAAGCGCCTCGACGAGATCACTGCCACCAGCCAGGCCGCCGACAAGCCGGTGACCTGGTGACCCCCACGACTCCCGCGCCCGGGATGACGGCTCCCCTCCCGGGCGCGGGCACCAACTGGAAGGCCGACGGCCTCTGCCGCCAGGTCGACCCCACCATCTTCTTCCCCGAGGCCGGCGACGGCGCCACCGCCCTGCAGGCCAAGACTGTCTGCCTCGCCTGCGAAGTCCGGCTCACGCGCCTGGAGTACGCCATCGAGCACGGCGAGACCGGCATCTGGGGCGGCACTACCCGCGACCAGCGCAAGGCCATTCGCCGGGCCCGCGACGTCATCCGCGTCCGAGGCGCCCAGAACGGAGAAGCCGCATGACCACCACCGACTGGCGGCTCGCCGCCGCCTGCCAGGGCCTGGCCCACCTGTTCGACGCCGAAGCCGGACCCGACGCCAATACCGCCAAGGGCTACTGCCTCGGCTGCCCCGTACGCACAGAGTGCCTCGACGCCGCCATGGCAGAGGAGGTCGGCGACTCCACCAGGCGGGCCGGCATCCGCGGCGGCCTGAACCCGAAGGAACGTAGCGGCCTGGCCCGGCAGGTGCGCGCCAAGGCCCGCGCCGGCACTCCGGCCAGCGCCCCACGGCCGAACACCGGCGGAAAGCCGCTCGCCCCCTGCGGCACCACGACCGCCTACGAGCGGCACCTGCGCCGCAAGGAGCCCATCGACGACGCCTGCCGCGCCGCAGGCAACGCGAAGCGAAGGGCGTCACGCGCCAAGGCCAAGAGCCCCGTGGCCTGCGGCACGCGCCGCGGTTACCAGAAGCACCGCCGGAACGGGGAGCCCGCCTGCGATGCCTGCCGGTACGCGAACGCTGCGGCCGACCGGCGGCTCCGCACCACCGGCTCCACCGTCGCCGCATGAACCGTCCCGAGCCGGTGTGTGACGTCCCCCAGCCCGAGCACACCGGCCCGGCCCGCCTCTACCCCTGCGGCTGGCGCTGCACCACCCACGCCCCCAAGCCCCGCACCACCACCGATCAGGACGGACAGAACCCATGAGCACCATCGCCCACATCACCGGCCGCCTGAACACCCGCCTCCTCGGCGAAGCCGTCGCCATCGAACTCGGCATCAACAAGGAGGAGGGCACCGCCATCGTGCACACCGTCCTCGGCATCATCACGCGCGCCGTCGTCGCCGGCCACCCCGTCGCCATCACCAACTTCGGCACCTGGATCCCCGTCCACAGCGAGGCCAGGACCGCCCGCAACCCGCAGACCAACACCGCGATGACCATCCCGGCCCGGCAGGAGCTGCGCTTCCGTCCCTCCGACCGTCTCCGCGCCCTGGTCGCCGCCGAAAACCCGGCCGTGGCGTCGATCCGCAAGAAGCCGAAGACCGCGAAGACCGCCTGACCGCGCCCGCCCGGGGCCGCCGCGCCCCGGGCACCGCCCCACCACCACCGAGCAGGAAGAAGCCGCACATGCCGAGCCGGTTCGAGTACGAGCGGGCAATCCGCGCCAGCGAACTCAAGCCGCCCTCTCGGCACCTGGCCCTCACCATCGCCACATGGGCGGACGCCCGAACCGGCATCATCCCCGACCGCTACCAGCCGTCCCTCACCACACTTGAGAGGGCAACCGGCCTGTCCCGGGCCACCGTCCGCACACACCTCGACTCCCTGGAGAAGGGCGGCTGGGTCAAGCGCAGCCGCCCTCCGGTAGCCAAAGCGAGGGCCGAGGGCGAGACGACGAAGTACCGCATTCTGGTCCCGCGCACAGCCGTCGTGCCGGACGAAGACCCCGCCGAAGGTAGGGCAGGAGCTGCCCTACCCGAACCCGAGGTAGGGCAGGAGCTGCCCCAGGCTAGGGCGGGAGATGCCCTACCGGTAGGGCAGGAGCTGCCCTTGGGTAGGGCAGGAGCTGCCCTCAGTAGTTCCAGTAGTTCCAAGAGTTCCGTTGAGTACCAGCAAGCAGGAGCAGCCGACTACGGCATCCCGGCAGAAGCCCGCCCCCTCGTTGACGCCCTCTCCCTCGCCAACGTCAACGTCCGCTGGCCCTTCACCGGCAACGAGTGGTTCCCCCTCCTGGCGCTGATCAAAAAGTCTGGCGTCCAAGCCATGACCGACCACGCCGCCAAGGTCGCCGCCCGCATCGACGTCGAATCCGCCCGGTACTTCCTGGCGGGCTGGGCCGAACTCCCGCCCCTCCCCACCGCAGACGCCCCCCGCCCGCCGCTCCGCGCCGTCGCCGGCGGCTGGCAGCCCTACACCAACCCCACCGACCCGTCCGTCTACGAGAGGGGATTTGGCCATGACTGAACCCATCCACCTCGACAACGCCGCCGCCATGGCCCGCCTTAACGCCGGCCTCGCCGCCCGCGGCCTCAACCAGATCCCCGGCGGCCCCGTCGAAGACGGCCCCACCCCCGACGAGCCCGGCCACCCCGAGTACCACCGCCGCCAGCGCGCCGACTGGGCCCTGGACCGGTGGAACACCGCCGTCCCCCCGCGCTACCGCAACGCCACCACCACCCACCCCGACGTACAGGCCTGGGCCGACCGCGTCGCCGAAGACCCCACCACCGCCGGAAGCATCCTCCTCACCGGCACCACCGGCACCGGCAAGACCCACGAGGCGTACGGCGCGTTCCGCCGCATCGCCGAAGCTGGCCCCCGCAGCTACGAGATCCGCGCCATCACCGCCGCCGACATGTACGGCCTCCTCCGCCCCAACGGATCCGCCCGAGGCGCCGAAGAAGAACTCCGCCGCCTCTGCCGCGTACCGCTCCTCCTCCTCGACGACCTCGGCTCCGCCAAGGCCACCGAGTGGACCGAAGAGATCACCTACCGGCTGATCAACGAGCGGTACAACGCCTGCCGCCCCACCGCCTACACCTCCAACCTCCCCACCGACTCGCGCGACGAGAAAGGCCAGCGCCACGGGCCCGACCTCATCACCGCCCTAGGCGAACGCATCGTTTCCCGCCTCTCCCAAGACACCGCCGTCGTCGCCATGACCGGCCCCGACCGCCGAAGGAGCGTCGCATGATCCCCGACGCCGCCCGCGCCGTCATGGCCGCCGGCCTCGACGACTACCGCCTCACCACCCCCACCGAGCAGCAGACCCCCGACGGAGCAATCGAACGCATAGGCGAATACCTCCTCGGCGACGGCTGGACCATCACCCCCAACACCCACCCCACCCCACCCCACCAGTAGCCCAAACGTTGGGCACCACCCACCACCGGCACCCCCGCCGCCTAAGGAGCGACATGCCCGACACCACCACCGCCGACAGCCAGAAGCCCCTCTGGGCCATCGACCACCCCTACTACTGCCAGGAGGGCAACTACTACAAGAACGGCCAGCACCTCACCTACGCCTCCTGGACCGACTTCCACCAGGAGTGGGGCGACCTCGACGACGACTACAACCTCGTCTTCCGCTGGGACTGGCAGCGCCCCGACCCCACCGACTACGAGCCCTACGGCGAGGACGTCCCACCGAACACGCTCCAGGTCTTCTGGGTCCTCCAGCGCAAAGCCATCCTCCGCTCCACCGAATGCCCCGTCACCGAGGCCGAAGAGCCTGCCATCCGCGAATGGCTCACCAGGAAGGCCACCCACCTCCGCCTCGTCTGGGAGCCGCTCCTCGACGACCAGCAGCCCGCCTGACCGCATCCGGTTCCACCCAACCCGCGCGAAAGGACCCACCCCATGGGCATGTCCCACAGCACCTACCTCGCCTACGGCTTCCAGATCCCCACCACCGACATCGACCTCCTCGAAGAGACCCCCTTCCCCGAGGGCGTCGGCTTCCTACTCGCAGGCGGCTACGACCGCGACATGACGTTCCTCGTCACCGAGTGCACCAAGGTCCGGCTCGGCGACCACCGCAAGGTCAAGCCCGACTCGTTCGACCGCCCCGAGATCGATGCGTGGAACACGGCGCTGACCGAGGCAGCCAACCGGCTCGGCGTCACCAGCGGGTTCGAGCCCGGCTGGTTCGTCGTCCCCGACGTCAGCTGACCCGCCGCCTGATCCGGTTCCACCGCCACCCACACAGGAGACCCGACACCGTGACCCAGCCTCACACCGTCCACACCTCGGCCGGCCCCCTCACCGTCGACGCGACCGAGCCGAGCCCTGGCCTGCGCGTCTACCAAATCCCCGCCGATGTCAGCACTGGCTCGCCGTACCGATGGATCCTCGCCCACCACGGCGGCCCCGCCCTGGCCTCGTTCAGAACGGAGGCGGAGGCCAACAGTGCAGCTGGGCAGGCGGCCCCGCTCGTCGACTGGACGCGCAACTCCATGACCGTGGCCAACCTGCTGGGGCCCGCCGGGATGGAGGACCTCATGCGGCAGCTCCGCGAAGCCGGCGGCCAGCACCCCAACGCCTGACCCGCCTCGTGATGTACGGCAGCCGTCCCGGCCGCACCTATCGGCCGGGACGGCCCAACCCCCATCCCACCACACGACCGGAGACCACCGTCATGGACCGCATCTACATGAACCGCATCGACGGCGAGCAGCGCATCCACATCGAGATCGCCAGCAACGAGGTGTCCGACGTCCTCGACGACCTGGCCGATGACCCCGAGCACTTCGACGCCACCCGCCGACTCCTGGAGATCCTGCGCACGGCGGAGGAGATCTTCTGCCCCACCGTCAGCGAGACCCGCCGCACCCGGGACGCCGCCCGCCAGGCCACCGGACAGCCCGACGTGTGCGCTTGCGGACACCCCCGCGACAGGCACAACTCCGCCTGCGCCCACTGCCCCTGCGTCGGCTACGCACAGACGTGGCCCCGCCAGGGCGCCGACCGGGCCGCCGCTTGCCACCCTGCAAGCTACGCAGGCGAGTGCCCGTGCCCGCCCAACGGCCGCTGCTGCAAGGTCGCCACCGCCGACCCGACCACCGCCGACGACCCGACCCCGCTCCGCAACGACCTCGCTGGCCCCGACGGGCCGGTCGTCGAGCAGCCGATCGAAGGATGCCCGGAGTGCATCTCCCCCGGAGCTTGTAGCGGCAGCTGCTTCGCGGGGCCCCCCGCCGTCGGGCAGCTGGCCGCGCCCGCCGAAGGGCGACGCGAGATGGCCCCTCGCAGACGCCTGGAGATCATGATTCGCACCGACCGCGGGAGCATGACCGCCTGGTCGCCCGCCGAAGTGCGCGACGCTCTCGACGCCTACCGGGCCGCCATCCTCCGCGAAGCCGCCGACGGTCTCAGCGCCGCCTACTTCCCCGACGGGCTTACCGTCCAGAACGTGCGCGCCCACCTCCGCCGCATGGCCGACGAGGCCACCCCGTGACCGTCCTGGCCGCCGTCCTGTACATCGCCCTCGACCCCACCCTCACCGGCCTCCCCACCGGCATCTGGGCCAACCGAACCCGGAGAAGCCCGATGACCCTCCCCACCGCGGAGCAGCTGCTCAACCTCGCCGACCGCACCCCCCACGGCCTCACCCCCGACGAAACCGCACGCCTCCGCCAGGGTGTCGCCCACCACTGCGCCCGCGCCGAACAGGCCGAAGCCGAGCTCACGGCCCTCAAGACCATCACCTCCGGCTACTGCGGACACTGCGGCCGAGGCGACTGCTCACCCACCGCCGACCAGTGGTACGAGCAGCGGCAACGCGCCGACCGCCACGAGGCGCTGCTCCGCCAATACCTCAGCCTCACCGACATCACCCACAAGTATCCGATCCAGGGCGGTCACGACTGCCTTGGGGTGAACCTCACTTGCGCTGGGTGCGCTCTCGCCGACGAGATCCGCGCCGCCCTCGCACGCCGACGCACCACGAAGGAGAACTGACCATGGGCGTCCTCGGCCCCAGTGACGAGCGCCGCCTCGCCATCTGCGAGTGGCTCACCGCCAACGGCATCGACCCGAAGACCGTCCCCTCCTACGGGATCATCCGCGTGGTACGGCGCGGCAGCGACAGCGTCATCCGCTACGAGGTGTTCAGCGGGCTGGTCCGTGAGGAACGTGAGGCGCCCCTCATCGTTGAACCGCCCGAGCGCTGGCCTGCCTGACCCCGAACATGCCGGAGCCCCCGCCCTGTTGGACGGGGGCTCACGTGCGCAGCTACTCGGCAGCCGACGGCCGGCCCTTCAGATCCGTGCGCTGCCCCTGCCGAGACTTCCGCCCCGCGAAGTACGGGCGCGCCAGACGGTAGTCCACCGCCTTCGACCGGCCGACCGGCACCACCGGCGGGAAGTCCGGATCCTCCCGCGCCAGCTGCGACACCCGCTGATTGCTCATCGACGAGACCACCCCGTCCTCAACCAGCCGGCGCGCCAACTCGCGGAACGACACCATGTCGGGCCCCCCTTCCTCGGCTACGGGCATGGGCACCATTCTTCCTGACCTACTAGGCATTTGCCTAGGAAGTCGCTACGCTCAATTCAGCACCAGCAGAACGGCCCCGGACCGGGCTTCCACACACCGGTCTGGGGCCAGCCAACCCCTGAGCTACCAGGAGCCGGCCATGCCCGAGCGTACCCACGCCACCCAGCAGGACGAAGCCCTGCGCCAGTGCCGCGACGACGACATCCGCGCCACCGCCCGCTTACTGCTGACCCGCCTCGCCACGTACCTGACCCGCACCCGCCCGGCCGACACGATGATCGAGGCGTCCCGCAAGTACCTCGCCCGCAACTACGCCGTGACCCACGCCCGCTGGGACACGCAGTACGCCGACGCGCTGGAGGCCGCGCTCCTCGCGGCCATGCCGCACCCGCGGCCGCAGCAGACGCGCGGCGAGTACGCCATCGTCATCCGCCCCACCGGGAGCAGCCGGTGACGACGCCTACCGAGCTGGCTGAACGACGCAGCCGCGTCGCGAGCCTGGCGCAGGACGGTGAGTCGAACCGGCGCATCGCGGCGCAGCTGGGTGTTGCGGAGGCCACGGTGCGCCGCGACCTGGCGCACCTGGCGCAGCAGGCCGACGCAACCCCGACGCAGACCGACGCACCCTGCGCCACCGAGGGCGACGCACCCGCGACGCACCCTGACGCACCCGCACCGACGCGCGCCGCCCTCCTCGCCGACCGCCTGGCCACCCGGGCGACGCACACCGACGCAGCCGTGCGCCACGCCCACGACGCAGCCACCGCGTGCGCCGCTCTCCGGCCCGCCTACGTCATGACCGACCCCGCCACCGCGGCGCGCTGGTACGCACAGCTCCGCGACGCAGCGACGCAGCTGAAGCGGCAGGCCGACGCATTCGCCGACTACTACCCATTCGCCCGACGCACCCAGGCCGACGCACCCGACGCAGCCGACGCACAGTGCGCCACCGAGGGAGACCACACATGATCTGGGCCACCCTCGGCGGGGTCACCATCGGCCTCGCCATCCTGATCCGCTACGCCATCCTCTGGTGGCCCGGCGCCAAGAGCCTCCAGTCCGCGGCCATCGGCCACCTCGGCCGGCTGCTCCCGTTCCTCGCCGCATGGGCCTACGGCACCCTCGCCATCCTCACCGTCGGCGGCCTGATCGGCTGGATCGCCGACACCACCCTGTGGATCTCCAACTGGTTGGGTGACGTCGCCCTCGTCTGGGGCGTCGGCGGGCAGGCCGGCCGTACCAGCCGCGCCGCCACGTACCTGCCGCTCACCCAGACCGGCGGCGCCGTCGTCCTCCTCGCCACCGTCGCCGTCGTCACCGCGGTCAAGGCCACCCGCTACGGCCAGGACATCAAGCTGGGCGCCTGGTGCGGCATCTGCCTGGGCACCAGCGCGGGCATCGCAGGGTTCGCCGGTGTCCCGTTGGCGCAGGCTGCGAACTGGGCTGGCGGCGCTCTGTACGGGGCGATCGGATGACCACCGCCGAGCAGGCCCCGGAGGCCGAGGAGCAGCCGTCCAAGCTGGCCGGCGGCTGCGTCCTGGTCGCCGCTGCGGCGGCCGCGGGGGGCGTCGTCTACGCGGTGCCCGAGGTGGGCTACACGGTGGCCGGCGCGCTCGTCACCATCGGCGTCGGCAAGGTCCGCGCATCACTTTCGCGGCGCCGCGAAAGTGATGCGACCGAGCCTGACGAGCTTGATCCCGTCGACATCGTGGCCGTGCTCCACCATCTGGGCGAGGGCGGGCAGCATGTCCGCCTCACCCAGCTCCAGGACGCCACCGGGCTGCCGGACACGAAGGCCGTGCGCGCGCTCCTCGACGATGCCGGCGTCCCCGTCCGGGCGGGTGTCCGAGCGGGCAGGAAGAACGGGCCGGGCGTCCATCACGACGACTTCCCCCCTCTTGACCGAGCCCCTTCCGGGCGTTGTTTGTGCAGGTCAGGCGCCAACGCCAACGCCAACAACGGCCAGGGGGAGGGGGGCGGGGAGGGGTTGCGTGTGGAGGCCATCGGCCAGGCCGGGACCGTCGTCCACACCCCCGCCGAGGCATCCCGCCACCACCGCATCACGGCTGCGGGGAGGTGAGCACCCATGATCCAGCGCCTGTTGACCGCCCTCCGCGCCGACTACTGCGCCGCCTGCGGCTGGTGGACCAAGCCCGCCTGCGGACACCCCTGATACGGAAGGATGACCACCATGAACAACGAACCCTGCGGAGAGTCCGGCTGCTACTGCCACGGCACCAGCTCCGAGCACGCCGACTGCGCATGCGGATGCGACTGCCCCCGCTGTTGGGACTGCCTCCAGAAGACCGACAACTGCGACTGCTGAGCCCCCGCTGTCACACCCCACCGCTACCGTGGACACAACACATCCGCTCCGCTGAGGCCCGCTGCGCCTCAGACCCCGGACGGAGGACCCAAGCCCCACCGGAACAGCGCCCGGTGGGGCTTCCCCGTTCCTACCCCCCCACCACCGAGCCGCGCGATACCGTCGCCCGACCACAGGGACGCACCAAGGGGACAACACCATGAACCAGCCGCCGCCCTACTACGGGCCCTACGGACCACCCCCACCGAAGAAGGGCATGAGCACCGGCGCCGTGGTCGCCATCACCCTCGGCAGCATCGTCGGCGGCCTGGTCCTCCTCGGCGCCATCGCCTCGGTCGGTGACGACGGCGGCGACAGGGTGGACGCCAAGCCGACCCGCACCGCGGCGGCGCGCCCCTCGACCCAGGCCGCCGACGCACCTACCAAGGCCGCCCCCAAGGCGACCGCGGCCGGGTACGGCGACGGGGACTACATGGTCGGCGAGGACATCCCGGCCGGCACCTACGTCAGCACCGGCGCGCAGGCCGGCATCTTCGAACTCTGCTCCATCACCACCGCGCCCACCGCCAAGGGCGTCATGCCGCAGTGGAAGACCGGCAACAAGGACGAGCGGGTCATCATCACCCTCACCGCCGAGGACGGCGTGGTGAGCATCAGCGGCTGCGAGCCACTCAAGCGCCGCAACTAGCCATCACCGCGGCAGCCCACCCCTACAGTGGGCATGCTCCGTTGTAGAACCCGAGGCCCCAGCGATCCCCCCGGCTGGGGCCTCGCTGCATATGCTGGAAAGCAGACGCAGCGAAAGGGGACGACACGCAATGGCGACACCACTCACAGCCAGCAGGCTCGTGGCAGCGCTACGGGCCGAGGGCGTCAAGGTGGTTGAGGTCGACGGGTGGCGGACGAACAACCGCAACCGCATGGGCGCGTGGGGTCCCGTCAACGGGGTGATGCTCCACCACACGGTCACCGGCCCCAAGGTCAACGCCGTCCGGATGTGCTTCGACGGCCTGGAGGACCTGCCCGGCCCTCTCTGTCACGGCGTCATCCGCCGCGACGGCAGCGTGCACCTGGTGGGCAACGGGCGCGCCAACCACGCGGGCGGCGGCGACCCGAACGTGCTGCAGGCCGTCATCGACGAGCGGTACAACGTCCGCCCCCCGGAGCCGCACCAGCACCAGGGCAGCGCGGGCGCGGTCGACGGCAACCCGCACTTCTACGGGTTCGAGTGCGAGAACCTCGGCAACGGGGTGGACCCGTGGCCCGCCGTCCAGGTGGAGGCGATGGTCCGCGTGTCGGCTGCCATCAGCCGCGCCCACGACTGGGGCCACAAGTCGACCATCGGCCACCTCGAATGGTCCGACTGGAAGTCCGACCCGCGAGGCCCCGACAACGTTGTCTCGATGCCGGTGCTCCGTACCCGCATCGCCAACCGCTTGGCGCACTCCGCGTCATGGAACCCCACCGACGAACAGGACGACGACATGCCGACCCCCCTGGTCCTCACCCGCCACGACGACACGCAGCTGCTCCCCGGCGCCGTCGTGGCCGTGTACTGGCCGCAGGAGAACAGCGACCCCGGCAACCAGCACGGCGACGGCGGCAAGACCATGCTGACGAACGCCCAGTACACCGGCACCGTCACGGTCGGGATAAGCGGCCTGAACGAGGGCGAGGGCGTCGAGGTCTACGCCTCGGAGGAGGACGGCAGCGGAACCCTCGTGGGCACCGGTGACGCGCACGTGGTCGTCGGCGTCGGCGGCGAGGGGGCGGCCCCGCTGCAGCAGGCGATCTCCCTCACCGGGTCTGTCGGCCAGCGTCTCGTGCTCCGCGTGAGGAATCTGCAGGAGACCCCCGTCACCCTGACGTTCGCCCGCGCGAACCTCAAGACGTGGCCGAACGCTTAGGCCCTGGTGTGGGGCTGGAGGAGCCGAGCACCAGTGAAATCATTCGCGACATCCAAGCCGAGGTCCAGGCGATCCGGGCAGGCCAGGACGCCTTCGTGGTCCGGGAGCTTCACGAGGCGGAGCTGGTCCGCGTGAAGGAGCGTCTGACGGCACTGGAGCAGAAGGACCGGGAGCGGGTGCGCAACGTCGTCACCCTGTTCGTGTTCCCTCTGCTGGTGGTCCTGGTGGCCTACGCCATGGGGGTGCGGCCGTGAAGCTGAGCGCTCGGCTCGACAACGTGCGATGGGCTCTGCTCGTCATCCTGCTTGCCCTCGCGATCGGCGCCGGGGTGGCGGACCGGTTCGCCACGGCCGACCGCCTGGCCGACCGGGACCGCCAGGTGGCCGCCCTGTCTCAGCAGGTGCGGTCGCTCGGCGGAACTCCGGTGGCCGGCCCCAAGGGCGACACGGGCCAGGACGGGCAGACCGGACCGCCTGGCCCAACAGGACCGGAGGGCCCGGCCGGTGACAGGGGCGCCGACGGTAAGGACGGCAAGGACGGGGCCGACGGCTCGCCCGGCCCCACCGGGGCGCCCGGCACCAACGGCAAGGACGGCGCGGACGGCAGCAAGGGCGAGGCCGGCCCGCCCGGACCATCCGGACCGTCCGGCCCCCCGGGACCGCAGGGACCGACCGGCCCGCAGGGCGACAAGGGCGAGCCCGCCGAGGCGTGCCCCGTCGGCTACACCGGCGAGACCGTCCAGGTGGCAGGCAAGGACTACTTCATGTGCAGGAGGGATCCATGACCGACCAGTACGTGTGGGTCCGCCGGGAGAAGGAGAGCCCGCAGGCCTACGCGGCGTTCCGCGAGTACATGAACCTCCGTTCGACCAACAAGGTCGCCGAGTCCCTCAAGCGGTCCACAGCGCTTATCCACAGGTGGTGCACACAGCACGACTGGGTGGCCCGCACAGTCGCCTACGACCAGTTCATGGCCCGCGCGGAGACCGACGGCCACGCCAACCAGCTGGCCTCGGTCCGCGAGAAGCACATCGACCTGGCCGACAAGCTGCTCGACCACCTCGGCGACCGCCTCGAGGACTTCATCACGGAACGCGTCGACCCGACCGTCCGCTGGACGCAGGCGTTCACCGCCGCGGTGAAGGCGCAACAGGGCGCGTTCCTGATGAAGGACCAGGACCGCACCTCCGAGCTGCTCACGACCGCCACCGAGCTCCTGGCCCGCCTCGACGACGCAGAGAAGAAGGGCAGCCCGTGACCATTACCCGGGCCGACCTGGAGCGCCTGCCGCCGAGCGAGCTGCGCACCTTCGTCGACCAGCTGGAGCAGGTCGTGGCCGACCGCGAGTCCGGCCGTGTGCCGTGGCTGTGCGACCGCCCCGACTGTGACGGACGTCCGCACCCGGGACGCCCCGGGCCGCACTCCCGCGCGGCCCAGCGCGCCCCCGACAGCGACGACTGGGACACCTGGCTTGCCCTCGCAGGCCGCGGCTGGGGCAAGACCAGGACAGGCGCAGAGTGGGTCATCGAGCAGGCCCGCACGCTGGAGCGCGGCGCGCTGATCGGCCCGACCGCCGCGGACGCCCGCGACATCCTCGTGCAGGGCGAGTCCGGGATCCTGGCCTGCGCGCCGGCCACGTTCCGGCCCGTGTACTACCCGTCCCGGCGGCAGCTGGTGTACCCCAACGGCGCCATTCAGACCGTGTACTCCGCGGACGAGCCGGACCGGCTGCGCGGACCGCAGCATCACTACGGCTGGTTCGACGAGCTGGCATCGTGGCGGTACCTGCAGGACGCCTGGGACATGGCGCAGATGGGCATGCGCCTGGGCGACCACCCCCGGATCTGCATCACGACCACGCCCCGCCCCCTGCCGCTGATCAAGGAGCTGCTGAAGGACCCCGCCTGCGTGGCAGTCCGCGGCTCGACCTACGACAACCTCCACAACCTGGCCGGCACCTTCCAGCGGGCCGTTATCGCCAAGTACGAGGGCACCACCCTCGGCCGCCAGGAGCTGAACGCCGAGGTCCTCGAGGACCTGCCTGGCGCGCTCGTGGCCCGTGCGCTGATCGACGCTGCCCGTGTCGCACCGGAGGACGTCCCGGAGCTGGTCTCCATCGTCGTGGGCATGGACCCGGCCGGCACCGGCAAGGGCGACGAGACTGGCCTGGTCGTCACGGGCTGGTCCGCGGACCGCCACCACTACGTCCTGGCCGATGGCTCGCGGAAGCTGACCCCGGAGAAGGCCGCGCGCGCCGCGTTCGCGCTGCTGGAGCAGTACCAGGCCGTGAAGGTCGTCGTGGAGGACAACGGCGGTAAGGACTGGATCGAGTCCGTTCTGCAGCGCGTGTGGCGGGACGTCAACGACGAGGACGCTGGCCCGGCCCCGGTCCGCCGCGTCAACGCCAGCCAGGGCAAGCGGCTCCGCGCCCAGCCCGTCTCCATGCTGTACGAGCAGGGCAAGGTCCACCATGTCGGCAGCCTGCCCGAGCTGGAAGACCAGCTCACCACGTGGATCCCCGAAGAGGACCCGGGCAGCCCGGACCGTCTGGACGCCCTCGTGCACGCCGTCACCCACCACATGCGGCGCGACCGCGCCGCCGGGGCCGTCGTCAACCCCCACCGCGCCACCCGCAGAGGCGCCGTCCACCCCGCCCTGGCCGCACGCCAGACCGCCCAACAGCGACGGGCATCGTAGGAGACCCCTCATGGAACTGATCCCGATCGCCGTGGCCGCCCTCGCGGTCGCCCGCCTCACCCGGCTGGTGACCAGCGACCGCATCACCGAAGCACCCCGGAACTGGGCCCTGGCCCGCCTGCCCGACGGGCACCTGCTCGCCTACCTGGTCGTCTGCGACTGGTGCGTGTCCGTCTACACGGGCGCCGCCGTGGCGGCCGCGGGCGCGTGGGCCGGCGCCTGGTCGTGGGGCTGGGCCCCGCCCGCCGCCCTCGCATTCAGCTACGTGGCCGGGTGGCTGGCCAGCAAGGAAGGTGAGTGATGGGCATCCTGTCCAGGCGCCGCAAGGAGCCACAGCCCGCGGTACGGTCCGTGGTCGCCGCGGCGCAGCCGATGGCCGGCCCCGGGGTCCGGCGCGCCCAGTCCGCCCGCGCGCCGCAGACGACGGAGGCCTGGCAGAAGGAAGCCTGGTATCACTTCGATGCGATCGGCGAGGTTCGTGGGCCGCTGGTGTGGATCGCGAACGCGGTCAGCCAGGCGGACGTGCACGCCACCGACATCGACCCGGACACGGGGAAGCCGACGGGGCCGAGCGATGACGCGCGGGCGCAGGCGATCGCGGCTCAGGTGCTGGGCGGGCCAGCCAAGCGGGCCAGCCTGCTGAAGGTCGCGGCGCTGTGTTGGCAGGTCGCAGGCGAGGTGTGGATCATCGTCCGGCCGACGCCCGCGCGGGCGGGCGTACCGCAGCCGGATGAGTGGCTCGTGCTGGCGTCCAGCAGGGTCAAGCCCAAGGGATCCGGGGCGGACATCCGCTGGACGTACCGCTCGCCGCTGACCGGCGCCGACGTGGAACTGGAGCCGGAAGCCAGGCTGTTTCGCGTCTGGTCCCCCCACCCGGAGGACCCGATCAAGGCCGACTCGGCGATGCGGCCCGCGCTGCCGATCTGCCGCGAGATTGAGAAGTCGTCGCAGAACATCGTGGCCCGGCTCGACTCCCGCCTGGCCGTCGCAGGCATCCTGTTCCTCGCCGAGGAACTGGAGTTCCCCCTCGGCGACCACGACACCACCACGGCCGCGATCCTCGACGTCCTCCTGGAGGCGGCCGAGACCGGCATCCGGCAGCCCGGCACCGCCGCCGGTGTCGTCCCGATCGGCGTCACCGCCCCCGGCGACCTGATCGCCAGTGATGGCATGGCCAAGCTGGTCGACTTCGCGACCGAGATGAACGCGCAGGTACTGGAGCTGCGGCAGGACGCGCTGCGCCGCCTGGCCGCAACCCTGGACATGCCGAAGGACGTGGCCGAGGGCACGCAGGGCGAGTCGAACCACTGGTCGGCGTGGCAGGTCGAGGAGTCCACCTACAAGATCTTCATTGAGCCGCTGCTCCAGGCCATCGGCGACGGCCTGACCACCGAGTGGTACCGGCCCGCCCTGATCGCGGCCGGGGTCACCGACACCGCGGGCGCAGAACGGAAAGAGCTGGGCTGGGACACGACGGCCATCGTCGCCCGCCCCGACGACCGCGAAACCCTGGAGTCCGCCTACGACAAGGTCCTGATCTCGGACGACTACTGGCTGGCCGAGTCGGGGCTGCCCGAGGACGCCAAGCCGGACCCGGAGGAGCGGACCCGGCGCCTGCTGGAGAAGTGGGTGTCTGGCGCGCCCACGCTGCTCGCGGACCCGGCTGTTGCGGCAGCGCTGGGTATCGAGGTCACTGTGGACCCGGCGGCCGCGGGTGTCGCAGGCGCGGGCGCAGGGGAGATCGAAGGGTCGCAGGCTCCGGACACTGTGCGGTCGCTGCCGACCAGGCAGGCCCAGGAGCCCGAAGCTGACGCGGTACCGGAGGGCCTGGTGGCCGCCGCTGAGGTCCTCGTGCGCCAGGCCCTGGACCGCGCGGGCGGGCGGCTGCTCACCAACCAGAACCGCGGCCAGTTCAAGGGCACCCCGCGGCACGAGCTGTACATGCACATTCGGCCCACCAGCCTGGACGGCATGGTCGAGGTCCGGTTCGCGGACGGCGTGGCCGAGGCGTTCGGCATTCGTCCCGCCCGGCTCCACCAGACGCTCACCAAGTACACCGAGGCATGCCTGGCGACTGGCCGGCCGTTCTCTGTGGCGGACCTCCACGTGGCGCTGGAGGGCCTGCGGTGACCGTGCCCCCGGACGAGCATCTGCCGGCCCGGCTGCGCGCCGAGGCGTTCATCCGGCAGGGCGAGGAGCGCGTAGGCCGGGTGTGGTTCCGGTCGCTGACGCGGTTCCTGGACCGGGTGCGCCCGTCGGTACGGCAGGGCGGCGGGATCGACCCGGCGCGGGTGTCCGACCACCAGCCGTTCTGGACCGAGCAGGTCGACGTAGAGGTGATGCCGGTGGTGTCCGGGATCCTCACGACCGCGTTCCGCCGCGTCCGCCCGAGCGGGCCGGCCGAGGACGACGCCTGGGTGTCCGACTACCTGAACCGCGCGGGGAACCGGATGCGCGGCACCCCGGACGAGGTGTACGGGCTGATCGTCGCCGAGGTGGAGCGCGGCATCCGGGAGCAGCAGGGGATCCCGGAGATTGCACAGGCTGTGGATCTGGTGCTGACGGCTTCGGGTTCGGACCGGTGGCCGAACCGGGCGCGCACAGTGGCGCGCACGGAGACGCTGGCGGCCGTGAACGCGGGGGTGTTCCGGGCGGCCGAGCTGGACGCCCAAGCCCGCGGCGACGTCGCGCCGTTCAAGGTGTGGCTGTCGACGGCGGATCGGAGGACTCGGCCGACGCACCGGGAGGCCGACCAGCAGCGCACGCTGTTGTCGGAGCCGTTCGTCGTGGGCGGCGCGCAGCTGCTGTACCCCGGGGACCCAACGGGCCCGGCGCAGGAGGTCATCAACTGCCGCTGCACGCTGCTGCCGGTGGTGCTGGGTGAAGAGATCGACTGGACCGACAGACAGAACGCGAGAGGTGGCCAGGATGGCTAGGACATGGAGTGCGGTGCTGGCGCGCATGGGCGTGCCCACCGGAGACAGGCGCATCCTGGACCCCGCAGGCGGGTCCAGCCGAGACCTGCCCCTGCCGCTGAGCTGGCAGCGCGAGAGCGACGACGGGCACGGCGGCAGCGTGATCGTGGGCCGCATCGAGACCCTGCGCATGGCCGACGGCATGGTCGTCGCCACCGGGTCCATGATCGACTCGGCCCCGTGGGAGGTCTACGACCAGCTGGAGGCCGGGGTCATCGGCCCGTCCGTCGACCTGGACGACGTGGAGTACGTCCTCGACGACGCCGAGAACCTGATCGTCACCCGGTGGCGGGTGTCCGGCGCCACCCTCGTGGCCATCCCCGCTTTCCCGGACGTGTCCCTCACGCTGGACCCGCTCCCCGCCGAGCCGATGACCGAGCCCGAACCTGCCGTGGCGTACGACGACGCATGGCTGTACGCCTCTGCTGCGCCCGCCCAGCTGCCGCCCGCCGACTGGTTCCAGCGCCCGGACCTGGACCGCCTGACCCCGCTCACGGTCTCGGACACCGGCAGGGTCTTCGGCCACATCGCCGGGTGGGAGACCTGCCACGTCGGCATGCCGGGGTGCGTCACGCCCCCGTCCAGCGCCGCCGGATACGCCTACTTCCACGTGGCGGAGCAGCAGCTCCAGGACGGCAGCACAACGCCCGTGGGGACGCTCGTGGCCGGTCCCCGGCACGCGGATGCGCAACTCGCCTACAGGGCCGCACAGGAGCACTACGACGACGTGGACGCGGCAGTGGCTCGGGTCGTGGCTGGGGAGGACGAGCACGGCATCTGGGTGGCTGGCTGGATGCTTCCCGGGGCGAAGCCGGAAGCAGTGGAGGTGTTCAAGTCGAGCCCGGTGTCCGGGGACTGGCGCCGTGTGGGCGGGGCGCTGGAGCTGGTGGCCGTCTGCTCGGTCAACACCCCGGGCTTCCCCATCCCGAAGGCCCGGGTCCACTTCAGCGTCGGCAAGCAGCTGGCGCTCGTGGGCGCGTTCGGCATCACCCCCGTGGCCGGGGAGCTGGCCGACGCCAAGGCACCCGAAGCCACGTTCACTTTGACGACCGACCCGGAGACGGCGCGCGCCCGCTGGGCGTGGACCGTCGCCCGCATGGAGAGGAGCGCCTGATGGGATGCGCGTGCAACAAGGGCAAGCAGGCCATGGACTACCTGATCACCTACTCCGACGGCAGCACCGAGCGGGTCGCCGGGAAGCTCGGTCTGATCGCTGTCCGGCAGAAGATCCTCAAGGGCGGAGGCGGCACCTGGAAGGCCGTCAAGCCTGCGTAACAAGAGCGCGCCGCCGCAAGCCAGGTCACAGGCTTGACGGCGGCGTACTCTCTTCGTAGCACGATGCTGAGCTGTGAGCCGGTCGGGCGACGTGACCTATCCGTCTGCCGACTGTGAGGAGTCGCAGCGATGCCCGAAGAGACCCCGCAGACCCCCGAGACCCCGACCGCATTCGACGTGGCCGGCGCGTCCCTGGAGGACCTGCGTACCGAACATGACCGTGTCGTGGCCCGAGGCCAGGAGCTGTCCGCCTCGAACGAGCCGGACGTGGCCGACGAGCTGATCGAACTCGCCGCCCAGCTTCCGGTGCTCGCCGCTGCGATCACCGAGCGGGAGACCGCTGCGGCCAACGCGCAGGCCGCGCGCGACGCGTTCGCGTCCGCCACCCCGGCCACGCCGCCCGCTGCTCCGGCTGCCGAGCCCGCGGTGGAGCCCGCCGCCCCGGCCGCGCCTGCTGCGCCCGTGTCCGTGTCGCAGATGGCGGCGCAGACCCCGGTCGTACCGCCCGCCGACACTCCCCCGGCACGCCGCGGCGTCACCGCCCACCTCATGCCGCACTCCGCTGGCCTCCTCCAGCGAGGCGTCAGCGAGGAGTTCGCCGGCCTCAACGAGATCTCGGAGACCCTGCTCCGCAGCCACCAGGCTCTCGGCAAGCGCGCGTCCGGCGCCTACGGCGTGGCCCAGTTCCAGCGGCACCGCAACCCCGAGCTGGTCATCGGCCCGAAGGACTCGGGCAACGAGACGATGCGGAAGATCCGCCAGGCCCGCAACGAGTTCGGCATGGACGGAGGCAACCTCCG
Organism: Streptomyces sp. NPDC048338; assembly: GCF_043201055.1. Lineage (NCBI taxonomy): Bacteria > Bacillati > Actinomycetota > Actinomycetes > Kitasatosporales > Streptomycetaceae > Streptomyces > Streptomyces sp. NPDC048338. Next base: position 14,212 of record NZ_JBICYQ010000024.1, on the reverse strand, counting down.
TACCGCCGTGCAGCGGCAGCTGGACAAGGGCGGCAGCCTCACCGCGGCTGCTGGCTGGTGTGCCCCGTCGGAGAACGACTACGAGCTGTGCACCAACTGGTCCGCCGGTGTCGGCATCCTCGACCTGCCGACCGTCACCGCGACCCGCGGCGGCATCAACTACACCGACGAGCCGACGTTCGCGACGATCTACGCCAACGCGATCGCTGCGGGTGGCGGCTCGAACCTGCTCACCGAAGCGCAGGTCATCGCCGACACGGTGAAGACCTGCAGCGAGATCCCGTGCCCGACGTTCGAGGACCGGCGCCTGGACGTGGCCGCCCTCTGCATCCGCGTCAGCTTCCTGCAGGCGGCCGGGTTCCCCGAGGTCGTCAACGCCTGGACGGACGGCCTGCTCGCCTCGCACGAGCAGGAGATCAACCGCAACATCATCGCCCAGATCCTGACCCGGGCTGGCGCCGCCACGGTGTTCGCGCACCCGGACCCGGAGCCTGCGGGCGGTCCGGGCGACTCCTTCACCTCCTCGGTCCTGGCCGCGGTGGAGCTGGCGCGCGAAGACCTCATGTACCGGTACATGCTGCCGCGCAACAGCACGATCGAGGTCGTGCTCCCGTTCTGGGTGCTGGCCCAGATCCGCGCGGACCTGTCCCGCCGCAACGGCGTGGCCCTCCTCAACGTCAGCGACGCTGAGATCGGCAGCATGTTCACGCTGCGCGGCGCCCGCGTCCAGTTCGTCCGCGGCTGGCAGGACGGTCTCATCACCGGCGGCGCGCTCAACGCCACCTTCCCCGGCGGCGACGCGGCGACCCCGTTCCTCACGTCCCTGCCGTCCACCGTGGACTTCCTGGCGTGGCCGGCCGGTTCCGTCGTCCTCACCCGCCAGGACGTCGTCACCCTGACCAACGTCTACGACGCGGCCAGCCTGTCGGTCAACGAGTTCACCGCCCTGTTCGCGGAGGAGGGCTACGCGCCCCTCTTCCCCTGCGAGGGCCAGCGCCTCTACACCGTCGCCGGTTGCGTCGGCGGCATCACCGGGGCCAACTCCATCAACTGCGTGGACGAGACCCCGTAACCCTCCCTGAGACCGGCGGCCCCGCATGTCGTCCCTGCGGCGGGGCCGCCCCCTCAGATCGAAAGGAGGGACAGCATGGGAAAGATCATCGACAACCGGCAGCTGGTCGACGCGCCCGGCGCGCTGCGGCAGCGCCGCTACGGCCTGTTCGACGTCGCAACACGGCTCCCGATGGACCGGCACATCGTCGCTGCGGGCCTGCAATTCCTGACGGACCACTGCGGGCCGGCCGAGCTGTACGACCAGACCTGCGCGGACAGCCCGGTCAAGCCGTACACCGAGGGCTCCGACCTGATGGGCGCGGACCCGTTCTGGGTCATCGTCCGCAAGCGGTGCGGCTCCGTCGGGCGTACGCCCGAGGAGATGGTTGCGGCCGCCCGGTCGCAGCTGGACGCGCAGGACCAGACCCGGGTGGAGGACGTCGTCTGGGACGGCGGCGGCCTCGCTTCCATCGACGCGGCCGACACCCTGACCGGCTCGGGCGCGACCGTCGTCACGCCCCTGGTTCCGGGCGCCGGTGCCGCGATCGCGGCGCTGGAGAACGCGGCCTACCAGGTCTACGGATACCGAGGCGTCATCCACGTCAACGTCCAGGCCGAGGGCGCGCTCAAGTACGCGGGTGTCCTGGACCGGCTGGACGCTGGTGTCTGGCGCACCGCGATGGGCACCGCCGTGTCCATGGGCGCCGGCTACGACATCACCGGGCCGGCCGACGCTGCGCCCGCGGCCGGGTTCGTGTGGGCGTTCATGACCGCCCCGGTTTTCGAGTGGTCCATGGACGTGGCCCAGCCCGAGGCGACTCGCACGCTGGACCGGTCCCTGAACCAGTGGGATGTGGTGGCCGAACGCGTCCACGCCGTGGCGTGGGAGTGCCCCGAGGTGTTCGCCGTTCAGGTCCCGATCGCTGCACCGGCGACCGCTGCCACTCCGGCGGTGCCGTGATGGGTGACCGCTACGACGACTGGGTGAGCATCCTCCCGGCCCACGGAACGGCCGCTGAGACCGCGCAGCTGCTCCTGGGCCTGGCCGAAGACCCGGCCGACGTCCGCACCATCCGGGGCGGCGCCGAGTTCCTGGTGGCCCCGCACGTGGGCGACCTGTACGAGAAGGCCCTGGCCCCCAAGCCCAGGCGCCGCACCAAGAAGGAGGACACCAACGATGGCAGTTGACTGTGTGTCCATGCTGCGGGGCCGGATGATGCGGCTCACGAAGCTGGACGAGTGCGGGGCGCCCGTGGAAGGCGCGGGGTCGACCGTGACCGCCAGCGCCTACGTGAGCGGCACGTTCACCCCGAACTACCAGGACCCGACCGAGGTCACCGTCCTGGACGCGGCGGGCAACCTGTGCATCGACGACCGGTCACGGGTCCAGCTCCGCTGGATCGACATGTCGCTGATCATCTGCACCGTCGACCCGACGCTGATCAACATCATCACGGGTGACCCTCTGGTGGTCGACGACGCGACGCCCACGCCGAACACCGTCGGCTTCCGCATCGACACCGACCTGTCCGGCACCGCCTCGTTCGCGGCCGAGTTCTGGTCCGACGTGGCCGGCCAGGCCTGCGACGTGAACGGCTTCCCGAAGTACGGGTACTGGCTGTTCCCCTGGGTGAAGGACGCGCAGTGGGGCGAGTGGGTCATCCAGAACGGTGAGCTGACCATCACCCTGACCGCGCGCGCCGTGATCGGGTCGCAGTGGGACGTCGGCCCGTACGACATCCGCCGCGACTTCACCACCCCGGCAACACTGGAGCCGCTGCTCACGCCGATCGGCCCGACCCAGGCGATGCACTTCCAGACGACCACGGCCCCGCTGCCGACGGCCGCCTGCGGCGCCACCGCGCTGGTCATCCCGTGACCTGTGGGGGCCCGGTGCTGCCGGGCCCCCACCCACCCCACGATCAGCCCCTGAAGGCGGCGACATGACGACACCCCCGGGGCCGTGCGAGTGGCCCATCGACACATCATGCTGCCCCGGCTGGGACGAGTACTCGCCCGAGGTGCAGGCCGCGGCCACCAGCTGGGCGACGTTCATCCTGGACGCACTCACCGGCCGGCAGTTCTCGCAGTGCCCGGTGAACTACCGGCCGTGCGGTCCGCGCTGCCAGGGCGGCGGCGGGTACATGACGTGGCCCGTGTCCTCGCCCGGTGTGGGCTCGGCAGCGGGCCCGTGGATGGTGCCGTGGATCGACTCCGGGATCTGGCGGAACTGCGGCTGTGCGGGCGGCTGCTCGTGTGAGGCGAGGTGCGAGGTTCCGTTCCCCACGTCGGTTGCTGCAGTCGACGAGGTCCGCATCGACGGCGTGGTCCTCGACCCGTCCGCCTACCGGCTGGACTCCTGGCGCGGCATCCCCCGCCTCGTGCGCACGGACGGCGACTGCTGGCCCCAGTGCCAGGACATGAACGTGGGCAGCGACGACGCAGGCTCGTTCGTCATCGTCTACCAGCCCGGCCGCCTCCTCCCTCCGGCCGGCCAGATCGCCGCCGGGGAGCTGGCGTGCGAGTTCGCCAAGGCCTGCGCGGGCGCCGAGTGCGCGCTGCCGCAGCAGCTGGCGTCGCTGTCGCGGAACGGGGTGGAGGTGACGGTGGCCGACCCGGAGCAGCTGTTCGACAACGGCCTGACCGGCATCGCGAACGTGGACCTGTTCATCCGGGCGGTCAACCCGCACAAGCGGGCTGCCCGGACTCGCGTGTCGTCGCCTGACCTGCCGCGGGGGAGGTTCGTGTGACGCACGTCCTGACCATCGCCCAAGCCCTGCTCGCCTGCCTGCAGAACGCGTTGGCCGCGCCGCACATCGCACCAATCGCGCCGGAGTACGTGATGCTCCGCGGCGGCGCAGAGGTAACCCCGCTCCTTGGCACCGGCGATGACGAGTGCTGCCGCGGTCTGGGCTGGGTCCGCATCGCCGGGAAGTCCGGCCTGCTGGAGATCAACGACCCGGGCGGCAACGGCCTCGACGGCTGCTTCCGCCAGCGCCGTGTCGTCACCCTCGAACTGGGCACCGCCCGCTGCGCCCCCTCCGCGCCCGTCTCCGGGGTTCCCACGGAAGACCAGTGGGCGCAGGCCGTCACCCTCATGGACGCCGACAGCGGCGCCATGGAAGAGGCCGTGTGCTGCCTCGCCGCCATGCGCGACGACCTGCGCCTGGGAGACCTGGCCGTCCGCGAGTACACCCCGTTCGGCCCGGACGGCAACTGCCTGGGCGCCACCATGCTGATCGACATCGACACGAACGTCTGCTGCTGAGGAGCCACCCATGACCCGAGCAAAGAAGGACACGCCCAGTCGCGTGGCCCGCGTGCGCGTACGGACCTCGTTCGACCTGCTCCGCCGGGGCCAGGAGCACGAGGTGGCCGTGGACGACTACGTGGAAGGGCTGCTGACTGCCGGCCTGGTGGAGATCGTGGAGTGGAGGGAGCCGGAGCATGGCGAGACTGAGACTGGACCGGGCGGCGCTGAACCGGCAGTTGACGGCGAGCCGACGCCGGAAGGGTGACGACGTCGCCCGCCGGGTCGTGAACCGGGCCAAGGTCCTGGCGCCGGTCGACACCGGCCGGCTGCGCGCCTCCATCCGTATGGAGTCCCGGCGCACGTTCACGCTGAAGACGGTGTGGACCGTGGGCTCGGACGTCTACTACGCCCCGTACGTCAACGACGGGACGCGGCCACACGTGATCCGGCCGAAGACCAAGCAGGCGCTGCGGTTCAAGGTAGGCGGCCGCGTCGTGTTCGCGCGGGTCGTCAACCACCCCGGCACGCGCCCGCAGCCGTTCCTGGACCGGGCATTGCGAGAGGTCGCTCTCGCGGAAGGCTTCACCGTGCGGACCAATAGGTAGCGTGAATCTCATGGACGACACCAAGACTTTCAAGATCCAGCTGAAGGGCAAGGCGTACGACTGGGCGCCCATCACCCCCGCACAGCTGGAGCGCATGCAGCTGGTCCTCGCCATGGACGCCAGCTCGGAGCGGATCCTCCGCGTCATCACCCGCATCGTCGCCGCCTCGGCCGGTCCGGAGCAGTGGGAAACGTTGTCAGACCGCATCGTCGACGGAGAGATCGGCATGGACGACCTGGTCGAGCACCTCCACAAGGTGGCGCAGCGAATGGCCAAGGACACCAAGGCACGTGGGAAGTAGTGACGCGGTCCTGATCTCCCGGGAGCCGGTCGAGGTAGTCCTCGCCGGCGCCCGCTTCCTGCTGCCCTACGCACCGGCCGGCCAGTGGATCGTGCAGCTGGAGTGGCTCGACACCCTCGCCGCTCGCATGGCCACCCCGGCGGACCGCGAGGTGATGACGGACCTCATCCTCGACCAGCCGAACGGCCGCGACATCCTGCGCAACGTCTCCCGACAGCTGCTGTCCGCAGTGTGCCGCCGCCCCTGGTGGGAGGCGTACCGGCTGCTGGACTTGTCCGTCAGCCCACAGGGCCTCGGCCACCTCGCGCTGGCCGGCATGCGCCCGTGGGAGTGCGCTGTGGGCGAGTGGTGCGCCGCCACCTACGCCCTCTACACCCGCGACGCCGACGACAAGAGCCGGCTGCAGTTCGACTTCCGCCTGTCCATTCCGCCTCGGGACCACCGGGACAACGGCTGGGGCGACGAACGGGGCGACGACCCCGAGGAGATCGAGAGGGCCATGGCCAAGATGACCGGAGGCGGACGTGGCATCACAGGCTGACATCGACCTTGTCATTTCCACAGCGGGCGCGCTGCCCCGGCTGGAGCGGGACCTGAACCGCATCATCACGACGGCGCAGGGCGATGCCGAATCGATCGACCTGCAGGCTGGGCTGCAGGCGCAGCGGTCGCTGCGCCGCCTCGACTCGCAGCTGAACACGCTCATCACGCAGGCCGGCGCCGACGCCGACCCGGTCCAGGTGCAGGCGTTGATCGACCAGCAGCGCGCGGTCCGGGATCTGCAGCGGCAGGTGACCACGGTCATCACTGCGGTCAACCGGTCGGACGTGGACCCGGTCACGCTCCAGGCGGTGCTGAACGCGCCGCGCACGATCGCCACCGTGGGCCAGGATCTGCGGCGTGTGGTCGCGACCCTGCAGGCGACGGACCCTGAGATCACCATTGACGTGGACGTGGACGAGCCGACGATCCGCCGCCTGGCGGGCACGCTCGGCCGCCTTAGCTCCGGGGCCCGTACCGCGGGTGCGTCGGTCGGGAAGCTGGGCGCCAGCGTCGGCACCCTCGCGGTCGCTGGAGTCGCTGGCGCCAAGGCCCTGGCGGCTGTGGTGGCCGCAGCGGAGCAGCTGGCCCCGGCTGCAGCCATCGGTACGCAGGCGCTGCTCGCGCAGAAGATCGCGGCGGCCACGCTCAAGTTGGCGCTTGTCGGCGTGTCGGACGCCATCGAGCAGGTCTTCGACCCGGAGGCCGATCCGAAGGAGCTGGAGAAGAGTCTTAAGCGGCTGGCGCCCGAGGCGCGGAAGGTGGTCGAGGGCCTGCGCGGGATGCGGGGCGAGCTGGTCAAGATCCAGCAGCAGGTGCAGAACACAGTGTTCAAGGACTTCGACGAGGTCCTCGCGCGGCTGGGCCGGTCGGTCCTGCCGCAGGTGCGCCGCACCCTGCTGACCACAGCTGGCACGTTCAACGAGATGGGCAAGTCTGTGGCGGCCGCGGCGCAGGAGCTGTCCACGTCCGGCACCCTGGGCAAGGCGCTGGACGGGGCGACGAAGGGCCTGAACAACCTGCGCAACGTGCCGGCCGCGCTGACCACCTCGTTCGGCCAGCTGTCCGCCGCCGCGGCGCCCGCGTTCGACAAGCTGACGCGCCGGATCGACACTGCCGTGGCTGGTCTCGCCGAGCGCATCAACCGGGCGTTCGAGACGGGCGATTTGGAAGCGAAGATCAACGCCGCGTTCTCCACTCTGGGCCAGCTGTTCCGCTCCGTGGGCAACATCCTCGGCGGCATCCAGAACATCTTCCAGGGCCTGACCGCGGACGGCCGCGGCCTGTTCGACATCCTGGAGTCCCTGACCCAGGCGTTCGAGGACCTGACCGCCTCGGAGGAGTTCCAGCTCATTCTGTCCGAGCTGGCCAAGACAGCCGACACCCTGGTCGCGCAGGTCCTGCCGTTGCTGCAAGAGGCGTTCATCCAACTCGCCCCTGTGATCGCGATCCTGGCGCCGGTCGTCCGCGACTTCCTGACCGCCGTCGGCCCCGAGCTGATCCCCGTCCTGCAGGAGCTGGGCCCGATCCTCGTGGACCTGGCGCTCATCATCAAGGACCAGCTGCCTCTGGCGATCGAGCTGACCAAGGCGGCGCTCGGCGCGCTGGTCATCGTGCTGCAGGGCGTGCGGTTCGTGCTGGAGGAGCTGGTCCTGCCGGCCTCGCGGAAGGTCGCCGAGTTCTTCAACTCGCCGTTCGCCAAGGCCATCCGGGATATCTCCGCGACGATCGGTTCGTTCTCGCTGAACGCCATCAAGAGCTTCAACGAGCTGGCCAACGCGGTCGGCCGGAACATGGGCACCGCCGCCACCAAGGTGTCCGACTTCAGCAGCCGCATGCGGACCGACTTCGTGACCGGGATCTCCAGCGCGCTCGGCCAGAGCCTGCGCAGGTTCGATGAGTTCGGATCGCAGATCGCGCAGGCATTCAAGAGCCTGGGCCCGACCATGTTCGGCATCGGAGCCGACATCATCCGCGGCCTGATCGGCGGTCTCCGCTCCCAGCTGGACCGGCTGATCAGCGTGGCCCGCGGTATCGCTGACGCGATCAGCCGCACGATCGACAGCGCACTGGACATCAACTCCCCGTCCAAGGTGACGTTCAAGGATGGCGTCTTCGCAGGCCGCGGGCTTGAGCTGGGCCTGCTGAGCCGTGTGCCGTCGATCCGCAACGCGGTCGAAAAGATGCTGAGCCCCATCGTGGGGATGGACGGTCTGGCAGTGGCCCCCATGATGGCCGCCCCCGCGGCGCCCACGGTCAACGTGTTCGTGGGCAGCGACCAGCTGGACGCCCGCACCGACTACCGGATCGACACTGCCTTCGCTGCCCGAGACAAGATCCTGACCCAGGGGGTGCGCCGCTTTGGCTGACGGCATCGTGTTCCTGACGGCCGACTTCACGGCCTCGCCCGGAACCCAGACCACGGCAACCGTGGAGCGGGGCCTGTCCGCCACAGGCCCGTGGACGTTCCTCGACAACGTGACCCTGCTCAACCAGGTGGGCGTCTACTACGACACCAGCGCGCCGCTGGACACTCCGGTCTGGTACCGCTGGACCGGAGTCCCCGCAGCGACCATCGTGCAAGGCCCGTTCACCGAGGTGTCGGACGGAACGGTCCTGCTGAAGGACCCCCTGCGCCCGTGGGCCAACTTGTCCTTCAGCTTCTGCGAGACCATGCAGCAGGCCCTCAACGACATCTGCACCCCGTCCGGACCCCAGCTGATCTGGGGCCCGTGGGGAGATGCGACACGGGCCGTGGACGCCACGTTGCCCGAGCTGTACGGGGCCGAGCGCCCCGCGGACATCTTCGGCCGGCGCAAGAACCGCGAGTCGTCGTTCACGTTCCTGTCCAAGACGCTCGCCGCCCGCGACCAGGTCCACGCCCTGTTCACCGCGGGCGGCCCGCTCCAGATGCAGGCGCCCGTCGCCTACGGCTGGGAGGACTGCTTCGTCCAGCCCTTCGACCTGACCGAGAACTGGATCCACCCCGACCAGCGCAAGCCATACCGGCTGTGGTCGGCTGCCTTCCGGATCGTCGACCGGCCGATCGGCCCCGCGCAGGGCACCGCGTGCGCGAACTGGTGCGCCGTGTCGGCCGCCTACCCCACGTACGGGGCGCTGGCTGCGACGGGGTTCACGTGGGCGCAGGTCGCCGCTGGAGCTGCCGGGGGCGCCGGATGCTGACCAGCACCCTGGACTACAAGAACGCCATCTGCCGGCCCCACAAGCGGGCGTTCTTCACTGACCTGTACAGCGGGGACGGCACGGTCCTCGCCCGTGACGTGCCCGTGTTCGGGGGCGATATCCGGGCGAACCTGGCGCAGCGCGTGACCCGCTCCGGGACGTTCACTGTCGGACCGGAGTGGTACTCCGAGGACCCGACCGCGCCGCTCTCCCCGTACCAGACCGTCGCCCGCATCCGGGCCGGCATCCGCTACGGCAACGGCAGCACGGAGACCTTCCAGATCATCGAGGGCCGGGTGGGCACGGTCACCCGCAACGCGGACGGCTCGGTCACCGCAGCCGTGGCGGACCGGGCGGCCGACGTGGTGGCCGCCCCGTTCGAGCAGCCGAGGAACTCTGACAACGTTTCCCTGGTGGCCCAGTCGGAGCGCCTGATCCTGGAGGTTCTGCCTGACGCCACGTTCGGTCCGCACGATGTGGCGGACGCGCTCACCCCGAAGCTGACGTGGGACTCCTCCCGTGGCGACGCCCTGGACCAGCTGGCTGGCGCGCTCGGCGCCCGCTGGTACCAGCTCGGAACCGGGGCGTTCGTCCTGCGCCAGTACCCCTACGACACGGGCGTGGTCGTCGCCCGGATCGTCGACAAGCGCTCCGACACCGAGGGCCTGCTGTTCAGCGCGACAGCCAGCGTGACCCGGGACGGCGCCGCCAACTCGGTCGTGATCATCGTGGAACGCGCGGACGGCGGAGCCCCGTTCCGCGTCATCGCCCGAGACACCTCCCCCACGTCACCGACCCAGTACGGCGACCGCTTCGGCCGCATCAGCAAGCCCATCAAGGTCCAGTCCCCACTGACCGAGGGCCAGGCGCTGACGATGGCACGCGCGGAGCTGTCCGCGTCCACCGCGCTGGCGTCGCAGTGGACCGTCACCTGCCAGGCCGACTACACCCTGGAGCCCGCCGACACCGTGTTCTTCAGCTCCCGGGGCGTCGACTCCACCCAGCTGATCGACTCCATCACCTACCCGCTGAACGACACCAGCCCCATGACCATGACGACGCGCGGCCGGGTCCAGCCCCTGGCCACGGTCCAGTAGGAGGAGAGGACGCGTGGACGAGACCCAGTGCTTCGGGATCCCGTACCCCGAGTGCGCGCCGCCGCTCACCAAGGACGCCTCGGATGTCGAGCAGTTCCGGGACCTGGCCTTGGAGGTGGACAGTGCGGTGCAGGCGCTGGCCGACCGGACGACCGAGTACCTGACGGCCCCGGACTCGGCCTGCATGTCCGGCGGCCTCACAGCGGCTGGCCGCATACAGGATCTGCCTTTCAGCGCCAGCGTGTTCGACAACGCGTCCATGGTGTCCATCCCTGACGGCCGTCTGCGGATCCGATCCGCGGGCTGGTACATCATCGGCGGCTGGGTGCGTGGCACGTCCGGGGTCGCGGCCGGCATCGGCATCCGTATCCAGCCGACCCTGAACGGGGACCCGTTCGGCGGCGGCCGCCACGGTCCGGGCCGGCCGACGTTCGCCGCAGCGTCCGCCACAGACGACGTCGCGTGGGCTATCTCCACCTTCCTGAACGTGGACGACCTGCTCGGCGCCCGCATCAACCACTCCGACTCGGCAGCCCTGTCCGTCACCTACGCCCATCGCATCTGGGCCACGAGGATCCTCGCCAATGTCTAATCCCCCGCCGCCTCCGTTCAACATCAACCCGGGTCCGGTGACCAACGGGCGTATCGGAACCGTGGTGGAGGCCACCCCCAACAGCATGTTCGTGGACGTCGGCGGGACCGTGGTCGAGGTCGCTTTCCTGCTGCCGTTCACGGCCACGGCCGTGTCCCCGCCCGCGGTCGGCACCATCGTGTGGGTGGCCCAGCAGGACTCGTCCTGGGTGTGCGTCGGCCGGCTCGTGGGCGCAGGCTCCAACGCGGTGCTGAACCCCTCGTTCGAGGACTCGCCGCCCGGGGCCGAGCCGGTCAACTGGTTCACCGCGGACGCCTCCGGCTCCAGCGTGGCGACCGTGGTGGACGTGCCGGACGCCCCGGACGGGGACCTCGCGGTCCGTGTCTACTCCGGGCAGTCCTCCGTCCACGTCGTGTACTCCAGCCCGATCCCGGTGGCGCAGGGCGAGCAGTGGTCTCTGTCGGCGCGGGTGGGCGGCGACTACTCCGGCGGCCCGGAGACAGCCGACGCAGGCTTGATCGCCCTGTGGTTCGCCAACGCCACGGACCTGTACCCGACGACCAGCGCAGCGGACACGATCGCGGCCACGTCGAACGACGTCCCCACCCCGCCGCCGTACCGGACGATCTTCGGCACGGTCACGGTGCCGGCACTCGCGCCGTTCATGCGGGTCGCGCTGCGGTCCACCCTCGCCGCAGACCAGGCGCTCATCTGGGACAACGTGATTGCGAGGAAGGTCTGATGCCAGCCAACACCCCGCGCGGGTACCCGTACCCGCTGTACACCGACCCGGCGAACTTCACCACGCAGGTCGGGAACTTCGCGACCGCCGTGGACACCGACGTCCAGGCGCAGGCCAACCGGATCAGCGGCGCGCTGAACTACCCGTCCGTCCGGATCAGCGCGACCGCGAACCAGTCCATCGCGATCAGCACGGACACCTACGCGACGTTCGCGACCGAGGACTACGACAACGACTCGATGGCGAACCTCGGCGTCAACAACGACCGGATCACCTTCACCACCGCAGGGATCTACCTGATCTCCGCCGAGGTCAACTTCGTCAACAACCTGAACGCCACGACCAACGGCCGGGCCGTGGTCCTGGTCTCCAGCACCCTCAACGAGATCGCCTGGAACAGCCTGCGCGGCACGACGGCGGCCGACACGGAGGAGACACTCCCCTACCTCCACCAGGCGACGGCAGGCGAGTTCCTGCGCGTGCGCGTGCGACACAACTCGGGTGCCGCGGTGAACATCAGCGCCCGGTCCCTCTCCGCAACCCGGGTGGCGTGATGGCGACGACGACTCCGAACCGGCTATACCCGTACCCGAACGCGGCCGGTGACGCGAACGACGTCCCGGCCGATCTGCAGGCGCTGGCCGAGGCCATCGACACCGACGTCTGCAACCTCTACCTGGGCGTGGTGGGCCGCCCGGTCGCGCGCGTCCGGGGCACCGGCGCTTTCCAGTCCCAGTCCGCGGCAGGCATCGGCGGCAACACGATCAACCGCGTGCCGTGGGACACGATCGACTTCGACCCGTTCGGCCTACTCGAACTCCAGGACCAGACACCCGGACAGCGACTGATCCGCATCACCCAGCCCGGCTACTACATGGCGTTCGCCAGCGTGCAGATCCCGACGTTCACCACGGCCGGCGTCACCGTCAACTACCTGCGCTGGCAGCTGCGGCAGGGCCTCAGCTCCTCGCCCGCGACGCTCGCCACCCGCCTGTCCGGGCACAGCAACAACATCCCGACGAACGCCGACGACGGCAACGTGAAGGTCCTGACGACGGCTGCGGGCGCGTTCTTCAACGGCACGACCCACAGCTACTCCGTCGAGTTCCAGGCCGTCACGTCCCCCAACACGCCCTCGTACCCCATCAACGAGCGGACCCTCACCATCATGCGGATGACCCAGTCCTGAGGAGGACTCATGAAGACGTACCTGAAGAGACTCGCGTTCGAGGTGGGCGGGGTGTTCGCCGGTTCTCTCGCCGCGAGCGCGGCAGCCGCCGAGGTGTTCAATGCCCTGACGTTCGACTGGGGCAACGCCCTCACGGTGGCCGGGTCGCTGTCCACCCTGGCCCTGCTTAAGGGAGTGGCGGCCCGGTTCGTGGGGGACCCGGAGAGCCCGAGCCTTACGCGCTGACGTCGGCGACGAATGACCCCATGCCTGGGGTGGTGACCAGCAGCCCTTCCTCGCGGAGGGCTGCTGTCGCTTTGCGGACGGTGCCGCGGGCCACCCCGAACTCGGCTTCCAGCTGGACTTCGGAGACGAGGGCGCGGGGTGGCAGGGTGCCGTCGGCGATCCGGGCGCGGACCGCGTCGGCGATCTGCTGCCACTTGGGTTGGGTCGGGTCGAAGTCGGTCATGTGATTGACAGTACGTATCAGGGCACATGCGGACATAGAGATACGTAGCCATGGGTATGCATAGACAGGGGTGTACAGCCCTGTACACCCCCGCTACGGTGGGCAACGAAAGACCCCCGCGACCGTGTCACCGGCCCGGGGGTACGGACGACACCCACCAGGAGGTCTCGTCATGGCCGAGACTACCCATCCGCCGGCCGCCCGGAAAGGGCAGCAGCAGATCAGCGGACCGTGCAGCCTGCGCGAGTGCCAGTACTGCCAGCCTGGCGACGTGGTCACCCGCTACGGGGACGTGGCACTGACGATCCGTTGCGACCACGCCTGCCACCGGAAGGGCCGCCGGTGAAGTACTGCTCCTACTGCGACCGCCCCATCGAGGGCGACGCCACTGCGATCGACGACGACAGCGACAGCCGCAGCCACGTGCCGGTGTACTGGCACGCCGACCCAGCAGAGTGCGGGCCACGCGTCCAGCCGCTACCGGGCCCGGAGCCGACGTCTCCATACGCGCCCGTGACGGACGCCATGCGGAACTGGTACGCGCGACAGCCCCGCCCCTGATCCCCTGCCCACCATGTTCACGGCGGACCATGGCGGGCAGGAGCCCATGAGACCCCGGCCGGCTAGCCTCCGGCCGGGGTTTCGCTTACGAGCAGGGCGAGGGACATGTCGAGCGCGCGGGCGATCTGTAAGAGATCGCCATAGGTCGGGTCCCGGTCGCCGGCTTCGTATCGTTGGATGCTCCGTCGGTCCATACCGATGACGGCGGCGAGCTGGTCTTGGGAAAGGCCGACGGCTCGGCGATGCGTCATGATCCGCCGGCCGAGAGCCCTGCGCTGGTCTAGGACCCAGTCTGGCAGTGGCGTTCTTCGGGTTGGCACACGTCAAGGCTTCGCGGCGATGATCGTTTGAAGCAGTACCCAAGTGGTCGCATTCGCATGGCGGACCGCCATGCGAGAGCCCGGCTCCGGTGAGGGGGCCGGGCTCTCGTGGTTACTGATACGTCGTGGGGTGTTGTTCCAGCCGGTCAGGGCTGGTGTTCCGTTCCGGAAGCGTTCCGGTCGGGGCCCGGATTCCGGAGTCCTTCCGTATGTTCAGATGCCGCCATGAGACGCGTTGGGATACGTCGGGATGCCTTCCGATGCAGGTCAACCGGGCTGCAGCCCGCCGACCAGGTCAGGCGCTTTCCGCCTGGAACATCCAGGCGTG
>NZ_JBICYQ010000023.1:0-60706 GCF_043201055.1 Streptomyces sp. NPDC048338 | reverse complement strand
CCCCGCCGCCAGCGCCCCGAACTGTGGTCCCTCTACAACGGCCGCCACGCCCCCGGCGAACACGTCCGCGTCTTCCCCCTGTCCAACTGGACCGAACTCGACGTCTGGCAGTACATCCAGCGCGAGAGGATCGAGCTGCCGGAGATCTACTACGCCCACGAACGCGAGGTCTTCGCCCGCCACGGCATGTGGCTCGCCCCCGGCGACTGGGGCGGCCCGCGCGAGGGCGAACGACTGGAGACCCGCCGGGTCCGCTACCGCACCGTCGGCGACATGTCCTGCACCGGCGCCGTCGAGTCCACCGCCGCCACCGTCGAGTCCGTGATCGACGAGATCGCCGCCTCCCGGCTCACCGAGCGGGGCGCCACCCGCGCCGACGACAAGATGTCCGAGGCGGCCATGGAAGACCGCAAACGCGAAGGGTACTTCTAGCCGTGAACATCACCGAAGCGCCGAACGGCGCAGCCCGCGCCGCCGGTCCGCGCACCGCCGTGGACACCCTGCGGTTCGCCACCGCCGGCTCCGTCGACGACGGCAAGTCCACCCTGGTGGGCCGGCTGCTGCACGACTCCAAGTCCGTCCTCGCCGACCAGCTGGAGGCCGTCGAGCACGCCTCCCGCTCCCGCGGCCAGGAAGCACCCGACCTGGCCCTGCTCACCGACGGCCTGCGCGCCGAACGCGAGCAGGGCATCACCATCGACGTCGCCTACCGCTACTTCGCCACCACCCACCGCCGGTTCATCCTCGCCGACACCCCCGGCCACGTGCAGTACACCCGCAACATGGTCACCGGCGCCTCCACCGCCGACCTCGCCCTCGTCCTGGTCGACGCCCGCAACGGCGTCGTCGAACAGACCCGCCGCCACCTGGCCGTCGCCGCCCTGCTCCGCATCCGCCACGTCACCCTCGTGGTGAACAAGATGGACCTGGTGGACTGCTCCGAGGAGGTGTTCGCCCGCACCGCGGCCGCCTTCTCCGCGTGCGCCGCCGCGCTCGGCGTCGAGCGGGTGACCGCCATCCCGATCTCGGCCCTCGCCGGCGACAACGTCGTACGCCCCTCCGAGCGCATGGACTGGTACGCCGGACCCACCGTCCTGGAGCACCTGGAGTCGGTGCCGGTCGGCGCCGACCCCCGCACCGAGACCGCCCGACTGCCGGTCCAGTACGTCATCCGCCCCGGCACCGCGGCCCACCCCGACTACCGGGGCTACGCCGGCCAGATCACCTCCGGCGTGCTGCGGGTCGGCGACCGGATCACCGCCCTGCCGTCCGGCGGCGTCAGCACCGTCGCCGCCATCGACACCCTCGACGGCACCACCACCGACGCCGCCTGGGCGCCGCAGTCCGTGACCGTACGGCTCACCGACGACCTCGACATCTCCCGCGGCGACCTGATCGCCCCGGCCGCCTCGGCGCCCCACGCCGTCCGGCGCCTCACCGCGACCGTCTGCCACCTCGGCGAACAGCCGCTGTACGCCGGCCGCCAGGTGCTGCTGCGGCACACCACCCGCACCGTGCGGGCCGTCGTCGTCGAGATCTCCTCACGGCTCGACCTGGAGGACCTGTCCGAGCGCCCCGGCACCGACTCGCTCGGCGTCAACGACATCGGCCGGATCGTCCTGCGCACCGCCGAACCGATCGCCCTGGACGGCTACGCCGACTTCCGGCGCACGGGATCGTTCCTGCTCGTCGACCCCGTCGACGGCGCCACCCTGACCGCCGGAATGGCGGACGGCCCGACCGCCGCGGAAGGGGTGTGACGCCCTCGCGAGATGACCATGAGAACTTCACGTCGGCCCGGTGACACAGGCACTGTCGGCCCTTCCGGCGGACCAGCAGACTCTTCCCCGTCAGCAGGAACACACCACCGGAAGGGCCGACATGAACCTCAACATCACCACCGCCGCCACCGCCGCCCCCGTCGTCGAGGACCTGGTCATCGAGGACTTCGGCGGAGCGGTCGTCGAGCAGTACCAGCCCGGCACCTGCATCTGCTGGACCGGCGACCTGATCGCCGAGTAGCCCGCTCCACCCCGCACCACACGGCAACCGCGACACCGACCGTCCACAGGCCGCACACCAGACAGGGGGAACACGGTGGCACATCGCCAGGGCACCACGAACGGACTCGGGTTCAAGCCTCATCTGAAGGCCGAAGTCGTCCCCGGAGAGGGCGTGTTCCTCATCTCCGAGCGCGGAGTCACCGCGCTGCGTGGATCCTGCGTCACCACTCTCGCCCCGCTCCTGGACGGCACCCGCACCCTCGACCGACTGATCGCCGACGCCGCCGGCACCCTCCCCGCCGACCAGGTACGCCAGGTCGTCACCCGGCTCCTCGGAACCGGCCTCCTCACCCACCGGGCACCGGACACCACCACCGCCGGCTCGGGCGAGGCCTTCTGGGAACTGGCCGGAGTCGACGGCGACGAGGCCGCACGCCGCACCGGCAGCGCCACCGTCGTGGGCATCGGCACCGGCTCCGAAGCCGGCCCCGGAACCGAGGAACTCCGCGCCGCCCTCGCCGCCGCCGGCCTGCGCATCCACCGCACCGGCACCGACACCGAGGCACCCGGCCTGGCCGTCGTCCTGTGCGACAGCTACCTCGACCCCGCGCTGGCCGACCTGGACACCGCGTACCGCGCCGCCGGCACCCCCTGGCTCCCCGTCCGCCTCACCGGCGAACAGCCCTGGATCGGGCCCGTGTTCCAGCCCGACGAAGGTCCCTGCTGGCAGTGCCTCGCCGAGCCGCTGCGCCGCAACCGCCCCGCGGAGACCTACCTCGGCCGGGCCCTCGGCCGCCCCGTCAGCGTGCCCCCCTCCGGCCTGGCCGCCGGCCGCGCCGTCGGACTCCACCTCGCCTGCCTCGAAGCCGTCAAGTGGATGGCCGGACACCGCCACTCCGGCCAGAGCTCCCTGTGGACCATGGACACCCTCACCCTCGCGGGCCGCCACCACCCCGTTCGAAGACGCCCACAGTGCCCCACCTGCGGAGACCCCGAGGTGACCGCACGCCGCATCTGGGCCCCCGTCCGCCCGGTCAGCCGCCCCAAGTCCGGCACCGGCACCGGGGAGCGCTCCCTCACCCCCGAGGAGATGCTCGAACGGTACGGACACCTCGTCGACGAACTGACCGGTGTGGTCAAGGAGGTCCGCCGCGACCGGCGCGACCCCGGCTTCCTCAACTGCTTCCACTCCGGACACAATCCGGCCACCTCGCCCACCGGCCTCGCCGCCGTGCGCGCCGGCCTGCGCAGCCACAGCTCCGGCAAGGGCACCACCCCGCTGCAGGCCCAGGTCAGCGCCCTGTGCGAGGCCGTCGAGCGCCACAGCGGCTACCGCCAGGGCGACGAACCCACCCTGCGGGCCTCCTACCGCGAGGTCGCCGAGCGGGCCGTCCACCCCGACACCGTCCAGCTCTTCGACCCCCGCCAGTTCCCCGACCGGGCCACCTGGAACGCCGAACACCCCCCGGCCCACCGGGTCTGCGCCCCCTTCGACGAGGACACCCCCGTCGACTGGACCCCGGTCTGGTCGCTGACCGCGGACCGCCACCGGCTGCTGCCCACCTCGATGCTCTACTACGACACCCCCTGCCCCTCCGGCTTCTTCTCCGCGCACTCCAACGGCACCGCCGCGGGCAGCTCCCGTGAGGACGCCATCGTGCAGGGGTTCCTGGAACTCGTCGAACGCGACGCCGTCGCCCTGTGGTGGTACAACCGCACCCGGCAGCCCGGCGTCGACCTCGCCTCCTTCGGGGACTCCTGGATCGAGGCGACGCGGGCCGCGCACACCGAACTGGACCGCGAACTGTGGGTCCTCGACCTCACCAGCGACCTCGGCGTCCCGGTCTTCGCCGCGCTGTCCCGCCGCACCGACAAGCCCGCCGAGGACATCACCCTGGGATTCGGCGCCCACTTCGACCCCCGGATCGCCCTGCGGCGCGCCGTCGCCGAGGTCAACCAGATGCTGCCGCCCGTCGTGAACGTCACCGCCGACGGCGCCGGCTACACCTGCGACGACCCGGTGCCGCTGCACTGGTGGCGCACCGCCACCACCACGAACCAGCCCTACCTGCTGCCCGCCGGCCCCGACCGCACCCCCGCCGACTTCCCGTACACCCCGCGCACCGACCTGGCCGACGACGTGGCCGCCGCCGAGGCGCTCGCCCGGGGACTCGGCAGCGAGCTCCTGGTCCTCGACCAGACCCGGGCCGACATCGGTCTCCCCGTCGTCAAGGTGATCGTGCCCGGACTGCGCACCTTCTGGACCCGCTTCGCCCCCGGCCGGCTCTTCGACGTACCGGTCCGGCTGGGCCGCCTCGCCACCCCGACCCGCTACGAGGACCTCAACCCGGTCCCGCTCTTCCTGTGACACCGTCGCGCCACCCGTGAGGTCCCGGTCATGAAGTCTTCCGCTCCGCCCGCACCGCGGGACACCCGGCTCATCGAACTCTGGTCGCTCCGTGAGGACACCACGGTGGAGACGGTGGCGGACGATCCCGGGACGGGCCTGGTCAGCACCCGATGGGACGAGATCCGGCTCCCCATGGCCGACCCGGTGGTCTCCCGGGCCCTCGAACGCATGACGTACGGCCCGGTGTCGCTCGACAACGTCCTGCCCGGCTTCAGCGACACCCGCTCGCTGCCGGGAGACCCTCGCCGTGCCGCACTGCGCTCCACCCTGGAGGCGGTGCGGCACGCCGTGATCCGTACGCTCGCGCTCGCCGACGGCACCGAGCAGATGTCCGTCGTGCCGATCGTGCGCGAGGCCCGCTTCACCCCGCGGTCGGCCGCCCCGGACGGCGTCCACCGGCTCTCCCGGTTCGCCACCCTGCGCGTCGGATCCCGCGACATGGTGCTCGAATCGCCGCTCAGCTCGCACCGGGTGCTGCTGCACACCCCGCAGGCCATGTGGCTGGTCAGCTGTTACGTCCGCCCCGCCTCGGTCCGCGAGACGGCCCGGCTGCTCGACGTGCCGCTCGACGTCGTGCGTACGGCGGTCGGCTATCTGGAGGCGGCGGGCATGCTCGTGCCCGCCGTCCGCCGCGCCGGTGCGGACCCGGCCGGCGCCGAGGGCCGCGCCGCCGCGCGCGCGGCGGCCCCCGGCGCGGGCCGGGACGGCGCCACGGGGCCGGCGGCCGGCGCCGCGGGCGGTCCCTGGGACCCGGAGTCCCACCCCCACCCCCTCGCCTTCGCCGAGGACCGCGACCCCGCGCTGGAGCACTGGTCGCCGCGCGAGCTGATGCTGCACAACCGCAGCAGGCCCGGCCTGCACGACGAGCCGCTCGGACTGGCCGGCGGGACGGCCGAGGCGCCGAAGGACGCCCGGGAGCACCCGGACTCCGACGCGGTGCCCCTGGTCCTCCCGGTGCCCGACCTCGACCTGGTCCTCGCCCGCGACCCACGGCTCACCACCGTCCTCGAGTCCCGCCGGTCGGTCCGCGCCGACGGCGGGCTCCCGCTCTCCCTGGCCCAGCTGGGCGAGCTGCTGTACCGCACGGCTCGCGCCCGGCCCGCGGCCGGCCGCCCCTACCCGAGCGCCGGCTCCGTCTACCCGCTGGAGCTGTACGTCACCGTCGCCGGCTCCGGCGAACTCCCGCGCGGCGCCTACCACTACGATCCGGCCGCCCACACCCTCTTCCCGCTGCGCACGGATCCGGCCTTGGTCGACGCGCTGCTGGAGGAGGCCGGCGCGAACGCCGGACTGAGCGAGGAACCGCCCGTACTGATCAGCATGACCGCCCGATTCCGGCGGATGAACGTCGCCTTCCCCGGCATCGCCTACAGCGTGCTGCTCAAGGAGGTCGGAGCGCTCCAGCAGACGCTCTACCTGGTCTCCACCGCCATGGGCATCGGCCCGTGCGCCCTGGCGTTCGGCGACACCGCGACCTCCGCCCGCGCCTTCGGACTCGACTGGCGCGCCGAGTCGGGCGTCGGCGAGTTCGTCCTCGCCGCCGTGCCGACCGGAGCGGTTCCGGCCGAGTCCGGCGGAGCCGCCACGAGACGCCCTTGACCGGAGATACCGTCCCTGTACGTCACCTACTCCGCCTATGCTGCACTTCCCGTGCGAAAACGCAGTCGAGTAGGGAGCCCCTGTGCGATGGTCACGCCCCGCCGATTCAGACGCATTTCTCACTCATCGGGTCACCGAGGGAGGTGAGTTGGCGCCGCGCGTCGCCGGGACCATCACCGTCGTCGTCATCCTCTGCTTCTTCGCCGTCGCCCTGACCTACGCGGTGCGCGGCGGATTCGGAGCCGGTGAACTCGCCCTGTGCGGAGTCCTGATGCTGATGCTGCTCTCCGTCCAGCTCAGCCATTCGTTCCCCGACTGGATACCGCGGGCGGCCCGTTACCGGCGGGCGACCCTCGCCTTCCAGGCGGTCCTCACCTTCGCCCCGTTCGCCCTGTTCGGTGCCGCCTGGCTGGGCATGCCGGGATTCCTGGCCGCGTCCTCCCTGCTCGTGCTGAGGTCGGCGGTCGGCTGGGCGGCCTTCGCCGCGGTCATCGTCGCCACCGGCGTCGTGCAGTTCGCCGTCGGGTACGGGGTCGGCCAGCTCGCCTACAACACGGTCGCCACCATGCTCACCGGCCTGGTGGTCTACGGCCTCAGCCGGCTGTCCGGCCTGATCCGCGAAGTGCAGGCGGCGCGCGAGGAACTGGTCCGGCTGGCCGTCACGCAGGAACGTCTCCGCTTCGCACGCGACCTGCACGACCTGCTCGGATTCAGCCTCTCCACCATCACGCTCAAGTGCGAACTCGCCCACCGGCTCGTACGGGTGGCGCCCGAGCGGGCCGAGATGGAGATCACCGAGATCGTCCAGACCGCCCGGCAGGCCCTCACCGACGTCCGCTCGGTGGCCAGCAGCTACGT
Source organism: Streptomyces sp. NPDC048338 (assembly GCF_043201055.1). Classification (NCBI taxonomy): domain Bacteria; kingdom Bacillati; phylum Actinomycetota; class Actinomycetes; order Kitasatosporales; family Streptomycetaceae; genus Streptomyces; species Streptomyces sp. NPDC048338. The sequence continues at coordinate 53,836 of NZ_JBICYQ010000023.1, read as the reverse complement.
ACAGATGAACCTCAACCGCGAGGTGGAGTCGGCCGGTTCGCTGCTGCGCGCGGTGGGCATCCGCACCGACATCCGCGTCACCCAGGAACCGCTGCACGCCTCCGTCGACACGGTCCTCGCGACCGTGCTGCGCGAGGGCGTGACGAACCTGCTGCGGCACAGCAAGGCGCAGCACTGCGTCATCGAGGCGCGGCACGAGGACGGGATCGTCCGGCTGTGCATCTCCAACGACGGTCTGCGCGACCGCGACGCCTCCCACTGCCCCGAGGGCGAGGGCGTCACGGGCGGCGTGGGGCTGCGCAGCCTCGCCATCCGCGCCGAGGCGCTGGGCGGGCGGCTCTCCTGCCGCGTCCGCCCGGACGGCTGGTTCGAACTCGCGGTGGACCTCCCGGCCCAGGCCGCCACCGGAACGGTCCCGGCGGAGGACGCCCCGGCCCCCGCCGCCGAGGACGCCGGACCGGACCTCGCGCCGGCGGAGGGCTGAGGGGCGGGATCCCGTCAGAGCCAGCCGGCGTCCCGGGCGATGCGGACCGCGTCCATGCGGTTGCGGGCGTTGAGCTTCGTCACCACCGTGGTCAGGTAGTTGCGCACGGTCCCCGCGGACAGGAAGAGCTTCCGCGCGATCTCCGGCGCGTCCAGGCCCTGGGCCGCCAGCCGCAGCACCTCGCTCTCCCGCGCGCTCAACGGGCTGCCACCGGTCTGCAGCGTGGCCAGCGCGAGCTGCGGGTCCACGACCTGCTCCCCGGCGACCACCTGGTGGATCGCGGCGGCGAGCCGGGTCGGGTCGGCGTCCTTGAGCAGGAACCCCGACACCTTGGCCTCCAGCGCCCGACGCAGGTTCCCCGGCCTGCCGAGGCTGGTCAGGATGATCGTCTTGCAGGCCGGCAGTTCCCGGCTGAGCAGCTCCGCGGCCCGGATGCCGTCGATGCCGGGCATGTCGATGTCCAGGACCGCCACATCGGGCCGGGTCTCCAACGCGACCGGGAGCACCCGGTCCCCGTTGTCCGCCTCACCGACCACCTCGATGCCGTCCTCCAGCTCCAGCAGCGATACCAGGGCCCGCCGCAGCATCAGCATGTCGTCCGCGAGCAGCACTCGGATCACAGTAAGTCCCCCCTCACGGACCCCCCGTGAGGCCCGTTCGCGAGGTGAATGCTACTGGGGGAAGGGCGAATTGGCGGATAATCGACCTTTGTTGGCGGTGTACTCCCAGGTCAGCGGGTGGGTACGGACACGGGTGCCGCCGCGGAAGCCCTCGCTCCTGACCACATCGCTCACCGCGGGGGAGGGTCCGGCCGTGCCCGACGGACGATGGGGGAGGGGGCGCCCGACGGCGACGGGGAAGCGGCCGCGGTGTCCGGCGGGCGCGGGGCCGGCCGGACCACGGGTTCAGGCCCGCTTCCGGGGCCCGTACGGCGGGTCGCCCGCCGCGAGCCGATCGACGTACCCGGCGATCCGCCGGGCCCGGGTCTCCGGCCGTACGGCCTTCTCCACCTGGAGCAGGATCTGGTAGCGGTTGCTCCTGCTCAGTGCCTCGAAGGCGGCCGCCGCGCCCGGCGCCGCGTCCAGCGCGGCCCGCAGGTCCGACGGGACCTCCGCGGTGCTCTGGGGCGCGTACGCGGCGGCCCACCGTCCGTCGTCATGCGGCCGTGTCCACCTCCACGCTCCGTTCCGCGGCCGCGGCGGTCGTGGTGGTCGGGGTGGAGCGCTCCGCGTCCGGTACGGCGTTGAGCGGCCGGCCCTGCGCCTCCGCCTCGGCCTTGACGCGCTCCAGCGTCCTGAGCATGCCCTCGCGCAGCTCCTCGGTGTGGTTCTCGTAGCCGCCCAGCATCATCTCGGCGAAGGACGCCGTGCGCTTGCGCTGGCCCGCGTTCTGCCCGGAGACGTCCCACACCTCGGTGAGCAGCGTGCCGCCCCGCCCGTCCCGCTCCAGCCGGTAGCCCCAGCGCACCCCGTTGGTGGTGGTGTGGAACGCGAAGGACTTGCCGCGCTCCGACTGCTCGACCGTGTTGGAGGTGATCCAGAAGACCCGGCCACGCCGGTTGATCCCGATGAAGCGCGCGCCGACCCCGCGCTTCGAGCCGCGCCAGTAGCAGCGACGGCACTCCGGGCTCCACTGCCCCATCCGCGTCACGTCGCTGATCAGGTCCCACACCACCTCGGGAGCGGCGTCGATGCGGATCGACACCTCCTCGGGGCGGTAGTCGACGAGCACCGGCTCCACGGCCGCGCCGCGCCCCTTCTTCGCCAGCCGGGCACCGCGGCGCCGCACCCCGCGCAGCTCGGCCAGGTACGGATAGTGGTCCACCTGCATGGTGTGGCGCTTCGAGGTGATGTAGCGCTTGGCGAGCTTCTCCTTGTACCCGGTGATCTCGCGGCGCATCTTCTCCGCCGACGGCAGGGCCGCCCGGCCCTGGAGCAGGTCCGCCACCCACTGCGACTGCGCCTCGGCGAGGACCGTGGTCGCGCCCAGCGGCTGGAAGAGGCCGACGAAGTACAGACCGGAGTGCTGCGGGTCGACCACCCGGTGGAAGAGGGAGACGTCGTTGTCCGTCGGGGCCATCACGGACTCGTCCAGGAACGGGAAGCTGACCTTGTAGCCGGTGCTGTAGATGACCGCGTCGATCACCTCGCTGCTGCCGTCGGTGAAGTGCACGGTGTCGCCGTCGAAGTGGGAGACGTTCGGCTTGACGGACAGGCCGCCGTGGCCGAGGCGGGGGAGCAGCGACTCCGAGACGGTCGGGTGCGAGTTGAAGAGCTTGTGGCCCGGCTCGGGCAGGCCGAAGTCGGTGACCTTGCCGATCGTCATGCGCAGCAGCGCGGCCATCACCCAGCGCTGCGTCTCGCGGGGCATGACCCGGGTGATGAACGGGCTGATCATGTCGTCGCCCGGCTTGCCGAACATGAACTTCGGGAAGACGTAGCCGCCGGTCCGGATGGACAGGAACGTGCGCTCCGAGACGGTGGAGGTCTCCACCGCGATGTCCGAGGCCGAGTTGCCGAAGCCGAGGACGAGCACCCGCTTGCCGGCGTACTCGTCCGGGACCTTGTAGTAGTGCGAGTGGATCTGGGTGCCGGTGAAGCCGTCCGCGCCGGGGAACGCGGGCTCGGGGTCGCGCGGGTCCCAGTGGTGGCCGTTGGCCACGATCACCGAGCCGTAGTGGCGCACGGTCTCCTCGCCGGTGTCGCGGTGGCGCGCGGTGACGGTCCAGCCACCGCCCTCGGCGGGCTCCACATGGGTGACCAGGGTGCGGAAGGCGATCGCCTCGCGGAAGCCGAAGTGGTCGACGTAGTCGTCCAGGTAGCGGGCGATCTGGACGTGGTCCGGGTAGTGCGGGTAGTCCTTCGGCATCGGGTAGCTGCGGTACTCCGACAGCTTCTTCGACGTGTTGATGTGCAGGGAGCGGTATCCCGAGGACATCCCGTTGTCGTTGAGGTAGCGCCAGTTGCCGCCGACCTGGGAGCCGGCTTCGTACGCGTCGAAGGGGATCCCGCGTTCGTGCAGGACCTGGCAGGCGGCGAGTCCCGACCAGCCCGCTCCGATGATGCAGACGTTCTCCATGGTGTGTGCTTCTCCTTGTGGGCCGAGGCCGGCCGGTGCTGCCGACCGGTGTGGTCAGGACTGCCGGAGGTGCTGGGTCCGGTCCGCCGACCGGTGTGGTCAGGACTGCCGGAGGTGCTCGGTGGGGTCGCCGAGGTAGTAGTGGCCGTCGGTGACCCGCACGGGACCGCCGGCGACCGCGGTGACGACCTGGTGGGCGCTGCGGACCAGGATGTGCCCGACGGCCGAGTCGATCGCGCCGGCGAGATGGGGCACGCTCGTGCGGTAGTTGATCTCGAAGGCGACCTCGCTGCCGCCACCGGGGACGTCGGTGCTCGTCCAGGACCCCTTCAGCTCCTGGAAGTCCCCGCTGACCTGCTCGAAGGCGATCCGGTGCGTACCCTCGCCCTCCGGACCGGTGCGCCGGACGTCCTGGACCCAGCAGGCCGTACCGCCGCGGAAGGCGAGCACCCAGGCCTGCCGCCCGTCCCCGCCCCCGCTTCCGTCTCCCGCACCGGCCGCGTCCCCGTCGGCGGAGACGGACACGATGTCCTCGGCGTACGAGGGGAACGCCTTCTGGTCGGCGAGGCGCTCGATCACCTCGGCGGCCGTCGCCGGCACCGTGACCTTCAGTACGCGGGTGGTCATGACGCATGCTCCTTGTCGGATGCCGGGCGCAGGATGCTCACGCCCTGCAGCCGTGTGGTGCGCAGCATCGGGTGGCTCGCCTCTCCGAAGGCCCCGCCGGTGAGGCCCGGGCCGCCCTGGTTGGGCAGGAAGGGGACGAAGCCGCTGTGCGAGTCGTTGATCTTCAGGTTTCCGGCGTTGGTGACCCCGTCCAGGAAGCGCCCGACCATCTCCGGGTCGCCGGACCAGACGGAGTTGCGCAGGCCGTACGCGTTCGAGTTGACGAACTCGAGCACCTCGACCAGGAGATCCTCGTCCGAGGAACCGGCCTCCGGAACGATGATCGGAAGCAGCGGGAAGAAGGTCTCGTCGCGTACGACGGAGAGCGACCGGGCACCCCGCATCCCGTCGACCCGGACGACGGTCGGCTCGACGAAGAACCCCGTGCTCGACGGCGTCCCGTCCACCTCCAGCCGGCGTCCGCCGTGCACGAGCTTCGCGCTCTTGGCGAGCGCCTCGCCCAGGCAGCCGTAGAACCAGTCGACGCCGAGCACTGGGGTGAGCACCACACCGGGCTCGTCGGGGAAGCCGGGCCTGATCTCGGCCGTGGCCTCGACGACCCGGGCGATCAGCTCGTCGGCGATCGCCGGGTGGGCGACGACCTGGTTGGGCACGTTGCAGATCTGGCCGGAGTTCAGGAAGAACTGCGTGATGGACTCCACCGCCGCGTCGAGGTCGGCGTCGTGCCACACCACGCAGCAGTCGTTGCCCGCGAGCTCCAGGATCGGCTTCTTGCCCGCCGCGACGGCGTCGGCCTCGAACTCCAGGCCCTTCTTGCTGCCGCCGAAGTAGAGGACGTCGTCGACGTGCTCGCTGGCCAGCCAGGTCTCCAGCATCGGCGCCCCGCAGAACGCGTTGACCGTACCGGCAGGCGCGCCCATCTCCTCCAGCACCGGGGCCACGACCTCGCGCATCGCGTACATGCAGCTGAGCGCGACGCCGCGCGGCGCCCGCACCACCACGGTGTTGCCGGCGAGCAGGGCGGTGAGGCCGTTCAGCGCGTTCACGGTCGCCGCGTTCTGCGGCGGGTTGATGCACACGACGCCGTCGGGAAGGCGCCGCAGAATCATCTCCCGCTCGCCGTCACGGCGCCGGAACTCCAATTGCTCCGCACACCATTCGAGCGTCTCCTTGCTCCAGCTGGTGAACGGAATTCCGGTGAGCATTCCCTCGGCCGCGTCCCGGGGAGTCCCTTCCGCGACCAGGATCTCGACGAGCGGCGCACGGTGCTCCAGAAGCCGCTCACCGATACGCCGCCCCACCTCCAGACGCCGCTCCAGCGGCACCAGCCGCCACTCGGCGGCGGCCCGTGCGGCGGCCTCCAGCGCCTGTCGCGCCATGGTCTCGTCGGCCACCACACAGGCTCCGACGACCTGTTCCCCGGCCGTATCCGGACTGACGATCCCCAGATCGAGGTCGCGCTTGAGACGCAGGCTGGGGAAGGTGTCCTCGATCAGGGCACGGGCCGTCACGGTGTGCACGAACTGCGGATTGTCGCCGGTGATGTCCTGGCCACCGATGTAGGCCGGATATACCCCGAACTTCATTTCGCCTCCTTCGGTCAGTCCGAATACGGCTGACGTTTCCGTTCACGCTAGGGCGACGGGGAGGGGGCGACAATGCGCTCCGGATCAGGCCTCCTTATCGAAGCGATGGAACCGACACCGGGCGGTCCGCCACGTGCCTCACCTCGTGAACTGCCGATCGGTGCACCGCAGTTGACTAGACTCGGCAGTCGGCGCGATCGACGCGTCCGGTCGGACCTCGGGGGAGGGAACGGCATGGAGACGGCACGGGTCTTCTTCGGCCTCGCGGCGCCGCTGGTGGTCTCGTGGGAACGCGACTGGTTCAGGGACCGACCCTGGCCGGCGATCCTCCTCACGCTCGCGTACGGCGGATACGCCATCGCCCCGTACCGGCACGAGACGAAGCCCTGGATCGCCTTCGCGGCGGCCGGACTCCTGGCCCTGGGCTCGGCGATCCTCCTCCACCGCCCGGGCACCCTGTCCCTCGGCTTCTCCGTCACCACCCCGGTGACCCTCGGGCCGATGAGCAGCGCGAGGAGGAGCGGCACGTTCGTCATCGGGCTCGCGGCGCTCACCGGGCTCTGGGCGGCTGCCCCGACGACGGTGGACCTCGGCAACCGGCTGCTCCTGAGCGACCGGGTGACCGTGATGGTCTCCGCCATGCTGCTGGCGGTGTTCGGCGGAGGGTCCCTCGTGAAGGCCGCGACGGACCCGGTGGAACGGGAGATCCACGCCCTGGCCGCCGGGCCCGCGAAGACGATGGCCCTCCAGCTGATCGACAGCGGCGGCCGGAACATCGGCCTCTTCGAACGCGGGATCCTGTTCCTCTTCCTCGCGGCCGGCCAGCCGGAGGCGGCGGCACTCGTCCTGGCGGCCAAGGCACTCGCACGCGCCCCCGTCGACCACGTCAATCACGCCTCGAAGTACTTCCTCGTCGGTACGCTGGTCAGCGTCCTCGCTGCGGCGGCCATGAGCATGGCGGCACGCACAGCGGTCGGGCTGTCCGCCCTGTAGGAGGTTCGGTGGTTCCGTTGGAGCTCAGGCGGCACCCACTCGTCCACCGGCTGCTCTCCCTGGAACTGCCCCCCACCGACTACGTGGTGGCGGGAAGCGGGCCGCTCCTCGCCCACGGCCTCCGTGACGAGGTCAGCGACCTGGACGTCGTGGCGCGCGGCGACGCCTGGAAGATCGCCCTGACCCTCGCCCCGGCCACCCCGGCCGCCTCCGGCCACGGCCTCGTGGTGCCGCTCTTCGACGGCACCGTCGAGGTCTTCGACCACTGGCTCCCGGGAGGCCCCGACACCGACGCGCTGATCGACGGCGCCGAGATGATCCAGGGCATCCCCTTCTGCCCCCTGCCGGAGGTCCTCGCCTGGAAACTCCGCTCGGGCCGGACGAAGGACCAGGCGGACATCAGGGCGATGACCAAGCACCTGGGGCTCTGAGGCCCGCCGGAGCGGGAGGCTCGCCGAGGGGCCCGTCCGACGCCCGCGGACGGGCATACTGACTCCCGCTCGGCCGATCGTGCCCTGACCCGAACCCGCAGGGGCGTGAACCGAGCGGAAGGGGACGGGACATGCCGCTCGAATTCGGACTGTGGCGGGTGGACGACACACCCGTACGCGTCGCCACCCGGGCCATGCCCCTGGAATCCCGTCTGGAGCAGCTCATCGAGGCCGACCCGGGCATCCTCGGGTCCCCGCTCCTGCTGATCGGCCGGCAGGTGACCACCCAGTACGGCAAGGTCGTCGACCTGCTCGGGATGGACGCCGAAGGCGGCCTGCACGTCCTCGAACTCAAGCGGGACCGCACGCCCCGCGAGGTGGTGGCGCAGGTCCTCGACTACGGCTCCTGGGTCCAGGACCTCACCAACGAGCAGATCCGCGACATCTACGCCTCGTACGCCCGCGGGCGGGGGCTGCCGGCGGAGCTGGACGAGGCGTTCGCGCTCCGGTTCGGCGGCAGCCCGCCGGAGGTGCTGAACGCGAACCACGCCCTGACCGTCGTGGCGAGCGAGATCGACCCGGCGACCGAACGCATCGTCACCTACCTGGCGTCCGGCTTCCAGGTACCGGTCAACGTGCTCTTCTTCCGCTACTTCGAGGACGAGGGCCGCTCGTACCTGGCGCGCACCTGGCTCATCGACGAGACGGAGACCGCCGCACCACCGGCCGGCGGCAAGCGGCGCGGCAAGCAGGAGCCGTGGAACGGGACGGACTGGTACGTCTCGTTCGGGGACGACCCGGCCGGGCGGGACTGGGACGACGCCCTGCGCCACGGCTTCGTCTCGGCCGGCGGCGGCGACTGGTTCTCCCGCACGCTCCGCTCCCTGCCGCTCGGGGCCCGGGTGTTCACGCACATCCCCAGGACGGGTTACGTGGGCGTCGGCACGGTCTCCGGCGAACCGCAGCCGTTCGCCGACGCCCTCCTCGACGTCGACGGCGAGCCCCGCCGAATGGCGGACCTCCCGCTGAAGGGCACCTACCGACGGGCCGGGGACGAGGCGGACGGCGCGGACGAGGACCGCCGCGAATGGATCGTCCCCGTCACCTGGGAACGCGCCGTCCCCCGCGACCAGGCACTGTGGCGCCCGGGCTTCTTCGCCAACCAGAACTCGGCCTGCAAGCTCCGGGCCCGCTTCACGATCGAGGAGGTCTCCCGCCACTTCGGCCTCACGGAGGAGCTCTGAGACGCGGGGGTTGCCGGCACGGGCCGGTGCCGGAGCGCGGGGCTAGCCGGAGGCAGCACGCCAGGCATCACGGAGCGGATCGACTGTGCAGCTCGATCTTGGCTGCACGGATGAAGCGCGCTTCCGCCTCACTGAAGCGGTTGACGGCATCGAGGTAGGAGCCGCTGGAGGTCGGGGGACGAGACGACCACCCCTCCAACAAGGCCGCGAACTCGTCGTCGTCCAGCGAACCGGGTGGCAACTCCCGCCAGGCGTCCCGACAGGCTCGCTCCGCCTGCCCATCCGGCTCATCGAGTCCCGACGGGCGCCGGGAGCGGAAGCCGACGAACGCCTCCAGCAGCCGTGCGGCCGGAACCCTGACGCCCGACGTCTGGTCATCGGTCAGACGGCTGAGCTTGCCCCATGCCCTCTCGTACGTCGCCTGCCGGCCGAGGTGATGACCCATCATCTGGGCCGCGTCCGCCATTCCGGCGGCAGGGGCGGCCACCTCGTCGGGGCCCTCCAGCTCGATGATCGTCTGAGCCGCCTTGAGGGTCGCGAGCGCATCGTCCACGGCGGCCTTCCCGGCCCTGATGCCCTCCTCCGACAGACCGTGCTCGTTGTCCGTGGCGAACCGCTCGCCCTGCTCCTGGACGCGGTTCGCCGCGAGGAGGAAGGAGGCGTACGCCTCCCGCTGGACCCCGCGTCGCCACTGCACGTGCGCGGCGCTCGCCTGGGCGCCAACGGCGTCCAAGGCGGCGCGGTACGCGGACTCGGCCTGTGCCAGCCCCGCCCTGCTGGTGGCCTCCGCCGCGCGCAGAGCCGCCTTCATCTGCCAGCGGCCGATCAGTATGCTCGCCGGAATCCCGATCAACGCGACCCCGGCCGCAGCCAGCGCGCCTATCACCTCAAGGCCCATGGCGGCCATGCTGCCGCAACCGGATGGTGGGGCCACACACATTCCGTCCCCCTGCGGCTCTGTTCAGCCCGCGGGGAGCGTCCGCCGAGAGGCGGACCGCAAGGTGTCCGGGGTGGGGCCCCGGGACTCCTCCCGGGGCCTTCGTGGCGCGAACGGACAAAGCCCCGCCGGCCGTTCGCACGGATTCAGCACGTGGCGCTGCTGGAGATCCTTATCCCGTTGACGACATAGGCGTCGGCGAACACCGTCGAGGTGTTGGGCGGAAGGCAGATCGAACCCCCGCTCTGGAGCCGCAGGTACACCACGTCGTCGTTCCGGGTGTTCATGACCCCGTAGTGCGGCCGGGGCGTGACCGCCTGATAGGAACTCGTGACGTCCTTGTACTTCGATATCGGGGTGCCCGCGTTCAGGGCGCTGTTGCTCACGTAGAAGCACACGTAGGGGTACGGACACCCGTGGGTGGAGCCCTCCGCCTGGGCCGCGGACGCACCGGTCACGGACAGGGCCGCGACGGCGGCGCCCACCCCCGCGAAACCGGCGAACTTCCGGATGACGGACTTCATGGAACCTCCGAGAACTGGGTCGACTGATGAGGCCCGCCCGCCGCCGACGACCGACAGAGGCGAGACGGGAGCGCAGCCACGCGAAGGCGCGCCGCTGCCACGAACACAGGACGCTCCAGCAGGACTTGACCGTTCCCGCCCGGCCCCGCTTGCCACCGCTCCGCCAACACCGCGGCACCCCCGGATCCATACGAAGATCTTCCGCCCGGCGTTCACCCCCAAGGGGCTCGCTGCGCTCGCACTGAAGCCCAGGTCGCCGACGATCCGGACCGACCGACTGACTGACCGCCTCACCGACCCGACGTCGCTCCGGTCGCTGCCGCCATCGGCGACCGGTTGCGATGCCGCTGATCCCCGGGCTGCCCCCCTGGCGGACGCAGCGCACAGGAGCCCTGCACACCCAGCACATCGTTCGCCGCTAGTAGTCCACAGACCCCGTCATACGCCCGCTCCGAGCCGCACACGCCGCGCATGCAAGAAGACCCCGTCCTCAGCATCTCTGCTGGTGGCGGGGTCTTTAGGCACTTCCTGCGAAGTGCCCCCGGCAGGATTCGAACCTGCGCACACGGCTCCGGAGGGCGTTGCGATCCTAGGAGAAGTAGCAGGTCGCCGCCTTGGGCGCTTTCTGAAGGACGCGATCCGTCCACGCATGGTCCACGATGCCATTAGTGTTGCCCGGCAAGTCGAGGGTGGGGTACGGGACGACGTAAAAGGGCGAATCGTGACAATCATGACAGTTGCCTCAATTTTTATCTCTTGCTACGACGCCATGCAGCGTGGTGAATTGATTCACCGCAGAAGCAGGCGGGACAAAGAGTTCCACTTTCAGGATTGGGTCGGTGACCGAATCACCGAAACAGGATTTTCATGGGAAGTAGCCAAGCGGAACAAATACCCTGACTACATCATGGCTGACTACCTCGAAGGATTCGAGGTGAAGGGGTTGGAGACTCCCGGGAGGCAGGTAGATTTCGACTGCAATAGTCAGCTCGCGACAGGCATGCATGAAGGGAGATCGGTTTACTACATCTTCGGGCGCTACCCGAAAAGATTCGAGGGAGATCAGTTCCCGGTTCTTGACCTAGTAATCTGTCATGGCGATTTCCTGAACGCTCAACATGACTATGTCCATAAGAATGACAGCTTCCGTGATTTCGGATCCTATGGTGATATCCTGGTACGCGATCGAAAAATGTATGTCGCTCCCACACCTTACGCGTTGGCGGATGGCCTTACCTCGAATTGCACATTGATCGCACCAAAAGACGAAATGCTTGACGGGGCTGATCATCTAAGGGAGGTCGGCTCCTTGGTTCGGGCCGATGCTGATAAGATTGCAGCTAAGTACACCTTCGACTTCCGCGATAACTCATTGCGCACGGAGTTGGCGGATAATCCGACAGCCGGATTCACTCGCGCCTTCACTGCGTTTAGGGTAAAGAGCGATCCGGCTGGTGAAGTTGGCATGAAGCCCGTGAGGCGTATCCCACGACAGTCCCTACTGGATGAGAACGATGAACCATTCTGATCACTTGGCTCTCTTCGACGCTGCCTTGCCATTTCATCGGGGCATCCCGAGCTCGTCCGCGCTGGAATCGGGGTTCCCTGCGGCCGAGCTCAGCAAGATCGCGGAGAACGAGTCATGGCGTAAGGAAGTTCATCGGCCAGCTACGAGTACTCATAAATGGTGGGCCAAGCGTCTGGGGAGTGTGTTCCGCGGCATCATTGCGGCTGCAGTAACTGAAGCAGACGGCGACGCCCTTAAGACTTATAGCAGTCCTGTGAATCTTGATGGTCTGGTTGTACTTGATCCGTTCGCGGGTTCCGGTACGACTGTTGTCGAAGCAGCTAAAATGGGCGCAAGCGTCATCGGTTCTGATATCAATCCGGTTGCAACACTGGTGCAACGCCAAGCTGTGCAGCAGTGGGACATTTCTGAGTTGCGCCGAGCCTTTAAGCTTGTCGAGTCAAAAAGCCGTGAAGAGATTGATCGCGTTCATCGCGCTGAAAGCGGTGAGCCGGTTCTCTACTACTTCTGGGTCACAGTAGCCAACTGCCCTCAATGCGAGGCGAGAACCCGCCTTTTCTCGACTCATGTTTTCTCGCAACACGCTTACCCTAAAAGGGTTCCTGAAGCGCAAATCGTTTGCCCGGTATGCTTGGACGTGCAAGCTGGACGATACGACTTTGAATCAGCAGAATGCCGCAATGGTCACAAGTTTGAGCGCGTTGGCGCAGTGAATCGCACCCTAGTTACGTGCCCCAACGGGCACACTTCCAAGGTGCTTGATGCTTTGGATGGCAAAACTCCAGAGCGTGAAATGTATGCAAAGCTTGTTCTAGGGTTTGATGGGAAGAAGCGATACGAACCCATCAATGCCTTTGATAGGTCTCTGTATACAGAGTGCATTAACCTTTTGCAAACAAATGAATGTGACCTCGTGCTGCCGGTCGGTCAACTTGAGCTGGGAGAGAATACCCGCCAGGCGATGAGGTGGGGATTTACGGAATGGCGTCAATTCTTTAACGAGCGGCAACTTTATTCGCTGGGGTTGCTCGGTTCTGCGATTCGTGACGTAAGCGCGGGCGATGCCGAGAGAGAGGCGCTAGTTGCACTATTCTCAGGAACGCTCGAATTTAACAACATGTTCTGTTCCTTCAAGGGGGAAGGGACAGGTGCGGTCAGGCACATGTTCAGTCATCACATCCTCAAACCTGAGCGTACGCCGCTCGAGGCGCACCCTTGGGGCACACCTGCGTCGTCTGGATCATTTTCTACGCTCTTCCGTAGCCGCATTATTCGTGCACACGATTACAAGACTGAGCCCTTTGACCAGGTGCTGATTAATGGCGCTGTACAGAGGACCGCGGGTTTGTCCGTCCCGTTCGAGGTGAAACCCCTCGAAGCATGGCCGGAGCAGGGGCTGGGACGCAGGCAGGTTTACCTCCGGAACGGCGATTCGTCGCGCACTGATCTGCCTTCAGGGTCTGTGGACCTCATCGTGACTGATCCACCCTACATGGATAACGTTCACTACTCGGAACTTGCCGATTTCTTCCACGCTTGGCTCATGGGGATGGAACCCTTCTCGGGATACCCATCGTTTGCCCAGACAACGAGAAGTACGGAAGAGGTGCAGAGCGCTGATCCGCGGCAGTTCGGTGATGCGATCTCGCGTGTTTGGAAGGAATGCGAGCGTATCTTGAAGCCGGGAGGCTTGTTGGCTTTCACATTCCACCAGGCTCGATTGACAGGGTGGGTAAGCCTTGTGGAGGCACTGTTCAACGCCGGCCTTGGGGTTACGGCTATTCAACCCATCAAGGGTGAGATGAGTACGAGTGTCACGAAGGGTGGAAATGAACCCTCGAATCTTGACTCGATCATTGTATGCAGGAAAAGGAAAGAAATTCCTGCTGGTTCCGACTCGCCTGAGGCTGCAGCGGCACGAGGAGAGAGGCTACTGCGTGAACTGCAGGAGGCAGGTATTCAGGTTGGCATCGGAGACGTGAAATCGGTAATCCGTGGGCATGTGCTCGCGACTTACACGCTCGGTCAGGGACGGACTCTTTCAGACCTGGCAGAGCTGGCTGAGTCTTTGACGAGCAGCAGCGTGGTTCGTCTCTGCGGCGCGAGTGTCAGCGGCTAACACGATGAGCTTTGTGGTTCAGCGGTGACCAGTGGCGCTTCGGCCGGCACTGATACGCGAGGTCGGCGTAGCGACTTTGGCCGGGAGCTGCTTTGGCGCGAGTGATCATGGCCCCGTAAGCTTCCGGCGCGTCGGGCAGTCTCTGGACCTGCCCGCTAAGCACGACGTTGGGGCCATGATCTTCGAGGCTCGCGCCAACGTGGCTGGCTAAAGTCGCGGAGCCGACCGCTTCAGCCACGACGGTTTTCTATAACGTCAGGTGGCTGATGGCTACGCGTAGGCGTCGAAAGCCGTGGAGCCAGGCGATGGTCCGCTCTACGACCCAGCGGTGCACTCCGAGGCCGGAGCCGTGCGAGACACCGCGGCGGGCGATCACCGGTTTGATGCCCTGGGCCCGGACGAGGCGGCGGTACTTGTCGTGGTCGTAGCCGCGGTCGCCGAGGAGGCTGTCGGGTCGGCGGCGCGGCCGTCCGACCAGGCCGGCGACCGACGGGATCTTGTCCAGCAGGGGTATCAGCTGGGTGACGTCGTTGCGGTTGCCACCGGTCAGCGAGGCGGCGAGGGGGACTGGATCGCTTTTGGGCCCCGTCGAGCTGCCCTGACGTGGGAGGAGTTGTCCGGCTTCTTCGCGGCCCGCAGCTTCTTCAGCAGCAGCCGATGCAGTTGATCCCACACGCCGGCATCGTTCCAGGCGGCCAGACGCCGTCAGCAGGTCATCCCGGACCCGAAGCCCAACTCCTGCGGCAGGTACTCCCACTGGATCCCGGTATGCAGCACGAACAGGATCCCGCAGAGCGCCTGCCGGTCCGGCACCCGAGGACGCCCCTCCACCTGCTTCGGAGCCCGCTCAGGAAGCAACGGCTCGATCAACGACCACACTTCATCCGACACGGTCCACGGCCGAGACTGGCGTTTTCCCACGTCCAGACCAACGACCATCCGAACCGAAAGTCACATGATCAACAACTTCTGTTAGGACCTCTTGGGGAGCTGTCATGAGAGACCGAGCTTTGCTGGTCCCCCTGCTTCCTTGCTGGAATTGACCGGATACGCCACCTGCGCAACTCGCGCTCTCGGGGCCCTGCGAAGACGGCTAGTTACGGGCGAGATGCCGTCGACCAGGACGAGGTTCTGTGCAAGTTTGTTGGCATCGGCAGCGGCGCTGATGACCTCGAAGAAGGATGCCGTTGGCGCGCTGATCAGGTGCTTGCTGTCTCCTGCGGCCGACCGCTGTCGAGCTCGTCTGACGTTTCATTGGAAAGGGAATCAAGGAACTCCGCATCTGCGAGGAGGGCGGAGAGCTCTGTGCTGAGAGAACCAACTTTCCCAACAAAGATTACATCCGGCGTCAACGTCATTCCGATGCAACCGTCCTCTGCTTGCAGCGCATCCTTTGCCAGACAATGCGCTTCCATGTCCTCGTCTTTTAGGGTGCGGATTTTTGCTGCACGCAGTCTTGAAGATCCCTTTTCGATGCCGAAGACCGTGTCACCCACCGAGATTTCCGTGGCTTCCAGAACAATGATATGAGCCATTGGCTTCGCGTAGTACTGCTTGACGTAACCGACTAGCGCCGGCGACAGATGTAGGAAGGTGGCTTTTCTAATCTCATCGAATATCGCGGTGACCAGCTTCTTGAGAACCTCGCAGATTGCCGTGAGGATGTCGGAACTAGCCAGATCGACGTAGTCTCCGTGCGCGATTTCATTTCGACGACTGACCAAGTCCGCTAGAACGCTTTCGATATCCTTGTACAGTCCGGATAGGACTCCATCCTGCAGCGTCTTGATGTCGATCTTACCGATTGAGTCGCTGAAACTTACATTTACTCTTCTCAGCAAATCTGACATCATGTCGCCTTTAAGATTCCTGTCATGGAAGCTGAGCGCAATTCCGCTGAGGGTGTAGTCCTCCGCCCCGTCGAGGCATGATGCCAAACTGCGTAGCATCTCATCGATATTGTCTCGATCTAGACGGCCCCCGCTATCCCTGGTAAGCAGTTGCCGGGCTTGGCTGTCATGGGCCTTTTGAATGTTCTCGGGCAAGTCTGCGTACACAGGAAAAAAGGTGGCACACAGGGATGCGTAACGCGCGATGATGTCATCCACAAACTGCTCGAGGCATCCATATAGATTGATAATAGAGCCCGAGTAGACGAGGCGGCGCCATTCCGAGTTTCGTGCTGATTCCCTTGTCTCTGTTAGTGACTGCAGCTTCTCGTCGAACTCCAAAGCTGAGAGGATTTCGTCGAAGCGCGCGAGAGCGGCCTTCAAGATTCCATGCATGCTCAGCTCCGGCCGTCCAAGTGGCCGTCAAGAAAACTAAGGTAAAGTTTGTTGCGCTCGGCTAGGTCGCGAGTATTGACCCTGCGACCGTCGATTCGATCTCCGTTTTCTTCGTAGAACCGGTCGATCCCTTCACGGATTGCGAGTCGCTTATCCACTAGCTCGGTGCTTCGTGAGAGCCTTTGACTAAAAGC
This sequence comes from Streptomyces sp. NPDC048338, assembly GCF_043201055.1. Classification (NCBI taxonomy): domain Bacteria; kingdom Bacillati; phylum Actinomycetota; class Actinomycetes; order Kitasatosporales; family Streptomycetaceae; genus Streptomyces; species Streptomyces sp. NPDC048338. The sequence continues at coordinate 37,806 of NZ_JBICYQ010000023.1, read as the reverse complement.
AAGCATCAGAGGTTCGTACGCAACGATGGCCGGCTCTTCAATCCATTGCCACTGCCCGTTCCGGAAGCGCTTTAGCCAGAAGGCACGGTGGGTCATGACTTGCTCCACCAGATCAGAGGTTTGAACGAACAATGCTCCCAGCTTGGTCAGAAGTTCGGGCTTATACCCGTTCGCAGCCTTGAGGTAGGAGTCAAGGAAGAGTTTCAGATTCCTTGGGTTACGCGACCCAGCAATCAATCTTTGCCGATATGCGAAGAACCGCAGCACCAATTCGACGTCGTACATCGATCGGTAATAGGGATGATTTTCAGGTGACGATTCGCCTTCGCCCTCTTCTTCATTGCTTGTAGTCGTAATACCCCAGAGGCGGCGAAAACTAGGCGTCTCAGCCAAATCGAGACACAGGCGGTTCATAGGACCCGGCAGCAGGGCATTCCGGGATTCCTGTGCAGTCAGATCTACGCCACCGCTATTGATGCGCTCGAAGACGAGCTGTTTCAGTAGGTCTGCTTCGCGGCCTGACGGTCCGCCAGTTTCATGCAACAGAATGACAGCGCTAAGGTAGCGGCGATCGATACCGCGTTGTGACATTTCGTCCAAGTCGGAGTAGCGCTTACCGTTATGCTGTGGGAAATACTGGAGATCGCGGAGGGCGTAGCTATCTTTATAGAACTCCGAAATGGCAGTTAGACGCTGAAGGCCGTCCATGACTTCGAACTTGCTCAGTTCTGCCTCGTAAAGGAAAATCGGAGGAATGGGCACGTTAAGCATGATGGATTCGATGAGCCTAGATTGCTTATCGGGGTTCCATCGATGGCGGCGCTGGAAATCTGGGTTGAGATTCCACTCCTTCCCGGCCACCAGGTCGGGAATCTGAGCGACCTGGTAACGGGCTTGTTCCGTCACGATACGAAAATCGCTTTGCCTGTACTTCGCGGCTTCGTCTATTCTCTGGTCGGTACTTTCGTTGAAGTTGACTCGTTCACCAGGTAGAAGGATTGGCGACTGCCTTGCGGTGGCATGCTCCTCTACGGTGAAAAGGCCCTGATCGTGAGCTTGAGGTCGGGAATTTTGCTCCGCCATGTGATGCCACCGTTCGCTCTCTGCCGATCGCTCGAGATGAGCTGTCTTCAGCAGATGGTAAAGGCAGTTAGGGGCAGTCTGTATCACACAAATGAGCGATCTCGGTGAGATCAATTTGGACAATATGGGTTAAAAATATCTAAAATTGGCTCCGGTGCTCCTGTCCTGGCTCTGCATTGCGCGGCACGGGTGCTGGCCGGGCTGGAGCGGGGCGGAGACTGGAGCGCAGGCCTGGCCGGGGGCCGGGCCGCGCGCGGGGAGCGGAGCGAGCCGCACTTGATGAGGTAGAGAAACCTGTAACAGCTCCCCTGCGCTCCTGGGCTACGCCGGTGTGAGTGCGTCGGCGATGGCCTGCATGTCCTCTGTGATGACGTCCGCATGAGCATCGGCGAACAGGTCAGCCTTGTGAGGCTTGTTGGCGTAGGCGATCACCGTCGTACCGGCTGCATGAGCGGCCTCAATGTCCGTGAGCGAGTCGCCGATCAGGGTGCAGTTCGTGACGTCCATGTGCACCTGCTCGGCCGCGGTGATGAGCGGGAACGGATTGGGCTTCATCAAGTGGGGCTGCCCGGACGGTCGCCCGACGACTTTCGCTACGTACTCCTCCAGGCCGTGCAGCTCCAGGAAGCGTTCAACGCAGTCGGCGGAGTTGTTGCTCACCACCACAACGGCTCGTCCTGAGGAGCGTGCGGCCTGGAGGGCCTCCACTGACCCCCGGGTCGGCGGGCCGGCCACCGCGACGGCTTCGACCTCTGCGGCCGTCAGGGCTTCCTCCACCTGCTGGCCCACTTCGGCGTTCGCTTCGTGGGCGATACGAAGGACCTCGATCGGATCGTCGGTCGCGGCGGCCCTGGTGCCCGCGGACGCGTCCTGGACGGAGAGAAGTGCCGTCAGTTGCTTCGCGACCTCGGGGGCGGGAGACCCAGCGAACACGTCGCACACGGGCCCGTCGAAGTCGAGGAGGATCACGCGTGCGTTCGCCAGGATGTCCGAGAGCTGGTCATCGTGCGTCAAGGTCGAAGTCCCTTCCGATGGTCTCCCAGACGCTGTCGAACCACATGCGGGCCTGCTGCACCTGCTGCGCTCCGCTGGAGGACTCGCCGTCGTTGATCGAGTGGTGGAAGAGCGTGGTGTCCTTGCCGACCAGGTCGTAGATCTCAAGCGTCTCGCCTTGCGCGACCACCTTGTTGGGGCGGATCGGGTAGTACCCGAAGAACGCGTCTTCGTTGTTGATTACGTACAGCTTGAAGAACTGCGTACCGCTGTGGACGCGGACGCTGATCCGGGTCTCGGCGACCAGGCCGAGGTGTTCCAGCTCGGCGATGGCGTCCCGGATGCTTCGGGTGTAGCTGACCATGATGTCATGCATGCGGTCGCGAAGCCGCTGGTCATCTGCCCCATCCTCCATGCGTACTGGCGCGGCCTGCGGCACGGACATGTCCGGGACGAGTATCCGCATCGTGATGCTCGACGGCGTGAGTCGGCCAACGCGGATTTTGTCGAGCGGCTCCTGTAGCGCGCCGTGCAGCGTCTCGCTGGAGAACCCCGCGAAGTCGATCGTCACATGGTCCTTGGCGAATGCCTGCTCGACGTACGGCCGCAGTCCCGCCGGCCTCTCGGTCCGGTTGCGGACGTAGACGCCACTGCCCTTGCGGGAGACCACGAGCCCTTCGTCTTCGAGGTCGCGCAACGCGCGCTGAATCGTCGCCCGGGCGAACCCGTAAAGCTCCGTCAGCTTGGCGTGGGACGGGAGCTTTTCGCCCGGGCCGAGCCGCCTCGTACGGATGGCGGCGCTGAGGCTGCTGGCCACCTGCTCGTAGGGGGCTCGGTCGTCGTCGGGGTCTAGCGGCTCGGGGACGAAGGTCATGGGTCGATGGTAGGCGAGACCTCCCAGGCAGGACAGTCACGCCAGTCATGTTGTTGACATGGCTAGCCATGTCTCCTACCTTCGAGATGTGACCAACCTAGCTAGCCAAGTTGGTCATCTCGATCCTTCCTGCCATCTCCAAGGAGAACAACCATGCCGTCCTTCAAGATCGACACGTCGACCGCCGTGGTGTTCGTCGCGACCGCTCCCACGCCGAAGCTCGTGAGCAAGCAGACCGGTGAGCGCGCCATGGACCGGGAGACCGGTGCCGGACTCTCCACGGTCGGACTTCTCATCTCGGACGAGGGAGAGGGCAACCTCTACCAGGTGACCATCCCGGAGACCGGCCTCCCGGAGGGCCTGGCGCCGGGTATGCCGGTGTCGGTGATCGGGCTCAAGGCCCGGGACTGGGAGAACACGTTCAACGGCCAGACCCGGCACGGCATCTCGTTCCGCGCCGTCGCCCTCACGACCGGGGTCTGACCGTGACTGACCTGTCGACGTTATGGGAGGTCGGCCTCCCGCTCGCCGGCGCGGGTGGTGGTCTCGGCTACGCGAAGGTCCGCGCGCCGCGCGTGTACTGGTCGCTGGTGGGTCTGCCTGTCGCCGGCGTGCGGTTCGCGGCGACCTACCGCTCGACCATGGATGTGTGTGGTCTGACGGTGCAGCCGTCCCGCCTGCGGGCGTTCATGGTCCGCACCGTCGCCCGCCGCACTGATGTCCAGCCCGTACCGCCGAAGGTCCGCCGCGTGCGGGGTTCCTCGACCGGGATGCGGGTCACGCTCCGGCTCCCGGCCGGCCTGGAGCCCGCCGACGTGATGGCGGCATCCGAACGGCTGCGGCACGCCTGGGGTGTCCACTCGGTCAACGTGATGGAGACGAAGCCGGGATTCGTGGAACTGCGGATGACCGGCTACGACGTGCTGCGTCGGGTGACGTTGCCGCGCCGGGTTCCTACCGGGTCGATGGCGGTCCCGGTGGCGCTGCGGGAGGACGGCACCGCGTTCGTCCGGGACTACCTGAAGGTCCCGCACGCGCTGACGCTCGGCGCGAACCAGTCGGGCAAGTCCATGTATCAACGCAACCTGATCGCGGGGCTCGCCCGGCTGCCCGTCGCCCTCGTCGGGATCGACTGCAAGCGGGGCGTCGAGCAGCGCGGTTACGCGCCCCGCCTGTCGGCCCTCGCGGTCGCGCCCGAGGAAGCCGACGGTCTCCTGGAAGCACTGGTGGGGGAGATGGAGTCCCGCTTCGACCTGCTGAGCGAGCAGGGGGCGGCCGACATCTGGGCCCTGCCGGAAGAGCTCCGGCCTGTGCCGGTCGTGGTCCTGGTGGACGAGGTCGCGGAGCTGTTCCTCGTCGCGACCAAGAAGGAGGAGGAACGCCGGGACCGGATGGTCACCCAGTTGATCAGGCTCGGGCAGATGGCCCGGGCGGCCGGCATCTTCCTGGAGGTCTGCGGGCAGCGGTTCGGCTCCGACCTGGGCAAGGGTGCCACCGCGCTCCGTGCCCAGCTCACCGGCCGGGTCGTCCACCGGGTCAATGACAAGCAGACCGCCGAGATGGGCGTGGGGGACATCGCCCCGGACGCCGTGGTCACCGTACTGACGATCCCGCCGGACCGGCCCGGCGTCGCAGTGGCCGGCGATACGTCCGGCGGCTGGTCCCGCATCCGTACGCCCGAGTTGAGCTCAGCCGAAGCAGCCGCGATCTGCGTGGAGTACGCGCACCTGACGCCCGCCGTTCCGCGCCTCGCCCCCTACCGGCCGGTGGTCCGCGTTCCCGTCGAGGTCCACGGGCCGATCCCGCTGGTGAAGCCGATCCCGGCGACCGACTGACGCCTCTTCCCTCTCTGGTCGGCGTGACCATCTCGCGCCAGGTCCCTACCCGACCCATGCCCGTAAGGAGGTGACCCGTGTCCCGAACCCTCCGCTTCGACGCCGTGCTCATCCAGGCCGTCATCGCCGGAGCCCTGTCGTTCTCCCATCTGCACGACCTGGCTGCGGCGGCCGGACAAGACGGCTGGAAGGCGTGGGCCTACCCGGTGAGCGTCGACCTGCTGTTGGTCGCCGCCTGGCGCCGGATGCGAGCTGATGGGGGCAACCGTGATGCCTGGCTCTGGTTCGCCATCGCCCTGATCGCGTCCCTCGGTGCCAACGTCGCCACCGCCGGAATGCTCGACATGACCGACGTACCGCCCTGGCTGCGCATCCTCGTCGCTGGATGGCCCGCGCTCGCCTTCCTCGGCGGCACGCTCCTGGCCCACTCACCTACCGATGTGCCGCAGCCAGAGGCTGAGCCTGCGGTCGATACCGAACGCGAAGCTCTGCCGGATCTGACGGTGGAGCGGGCCCCCGAACCAGCCCCGGAGCTCCCGCCGGCCGGACCCGCTCGGCAGGACGTCCCGCCGGAGCCCGTAGCGCAGGCGCCTGCCGTCACCGTTCCGCCGGCACTGCTCGACCATGCCCGGAAGATCGCGGACGCCCATCACGCCCAGACCGGTGCCCCGATCGACGCGGCCACTCTTCGCAGCCGTCTCGGCATCCCGTCCGCGCTGGCGGACTCGATCGCCCTCCAGCTCGCCTGACCCAGGAAGGAGTAAGACCTGTGCGCCCGAATCGCTTCCACAACATCGCCCGCTTCGGACCTGTGTGCGTCGGCACCCACCGAGACGGCCGTGGCCGCACCAAGCACACCGCCGTGTGCACAGCCCCCGGCTGCGACTTCTCGGCCGACTACAACACCCGCGCCGCCGCCGAACTCGCCGCCCGCACCCACCGCTGCAACCCGCGCTGACCCTCAAGGAGTTCGCGTCATGGACGTCCCGCTCTGGCTCGCCCTGATCGTCGTCGGCGCCCTCGGCATCAAGCTCATCCGCCCGCCCTGGTGGCTCGTCGCCGTGATCCTCCTCGGCGGCTACCTCCTCGCCGACAGCGTCCTCGCCCCGCTCATCGACCACACGATCACCAAGTAGGGAGACCCGCCATGCTCCGACCGCACGTCCCGGTCAACCCGCTCCCGACCGGCCACACCACCCCGCTCGCGCCGCCCGCCCCGACAACTGCTGTCGAGCCCGCGGCCTGCAACCACGGCCAGGCTCCGATGCGGGCCGCCTCGACCCGTACGACGGTCCAGCTCACCCCGGGCAGTGTTCTTGCCCTGGCGGCCGGTGGCGGGGCTGTGGTCCTGGTCGTCGGCACCGTCCTCGTCTCGCTCCTCCTGGCGGTCGCCATCACCGGCGTCTCCGTCGCCGTCATCGCTGTCGTCCTGCGGCTGCTCGTCCGCGACATGCAGCAGGGCCGGTGACCGTCATGGACACGTACACGATCGCGGCTGCGGGCTTACCGGCCCTGGGCTGGGCCTTCCACGGCAGCCTGCTCGTCCGCCGCCTGGCCACGGCCCGCCGAGACCCGCTGACCGGCCTCCACACCCGCGCCGGTTGGACCGCTCGGGCCGAACACCTCATGTCCCGGCACACGAACGCGCTCGTGGTCCTGGTCGACCTGGACGACTTCAAGGCCGTCAACGACACCCACGGTCATGCCGCCGGTGACACGGTTCTGGCTGCCACTGCCGATCGCCTGACGGCCTGGTGCGGACGGCATGGGATCGCCGCCCGCCTCGGGGGAGACGAGTTCGCCGCCATCGTCGCCGACCCTGCCCACACCGCCGGCCTTCCGGCTCTCCAGGTCGCGCTGGACCAGCCGGTCACCCACAGCGGGCACACCCTGCGGGTCTCGGCCTCGGTCGGCCACTGCCACCGCAGACACCTGCCGGTCCCGATCCTCACGGACGCGCTGTCCGCCGCCGACATGTCGATGTACGCGGCCAAGGGCCACGGCAGGCGCAACACACGCTAAGCGGCCCCCGGAGCGGCCTCGGTCGCCAAACTTCCGCCGCTCCGGGTGCCTGAACCCATCCCAGATCCAAAGGACCCGAAAGGGAGAGCTCATCATGCCCCAGACCACCCAGCCCCGGCGTGTGTGCCGCGACTGCGATGGCTTTGCCACCGTCACCATCACAACCGGCCTTCCGGCCGTCGACGGCATCCGGAACACCATCCGTGTCCACTGCCCTGCCTGCCGGGGCCTCGGTCACACCGTCCGCGCCGATCTCGTCCGCACGGGGCGGTAACCGCCGTGGGCTTCTTAACGCCGAGCAAGGAGAGCCCCGGCCTGCACGTCGAGGCCGAGCCGATCTACCGCTTCCACGACGACCCCGCCGCCTGGTCGACCAGGACCGCCAGCGAGCCCGCCGGCTCTTACCACTGCGGCAGCTGCGGCCAGTCCGATAGCGCCCGCGGCTCCCGCGACGTCGCCGCCCTCGTCGATGACTACACCGCCCACCACGGCCGCGCTCACAAGAAGGGGAGCAAGTGACCGACGCCGCCACTCTGGCGGGCCTGGACCCGGCCACTCTGAGCGATCTGCTCCGGGTGGCCGGGTCCCCCGGCTTCGACCGCCTCACCGACCAACTCCGCCGCACCGGAGGATGCGCCGCCCCCATCCGCCTGTCCGGCGGCACCAAGCTCCTCGACCCGTCCACCCGGACCGTGCTCCACGCGTACTCGACCGACACCGAGCCCGGCGGAGTCCTGCGGGTCGCCTGCGGCAACCGGCGCGCCTCCCGCTGCCCGTCCTGCGCCTGGACCTACGCAGGCGACACCTACCACCTGATCCGCGCCGGCCTCGTCGGCAACCCGGACAAGGGCACCCCCGAAACCATCCGTGACCACCCCCGCGTCTTTGCCACCCTCACAGCCCCGTCCTTCGGCCCGGTCCACAACCGGCCCGGCAGCCGGCCGTGCCGCTGCGGCATCCAGCACCAGGAGGACGCGCCCGAACTCGGCACCCCGCTCCACCCCGACCGATACGACTACGCGGGTGCGGTGCTGTGGAACAACCACGCTTCCGAACTGTGGCGCTACTTCACGATCTACCTCCGTCGCGAGATCGCCCGCCGTGCCGGCCTCACCCAGAAGGCTGCCCGCGAACAGTCCCGCGTCTCCTTCGGCAAGGTCGCCGAGTACCAGAAACGCGGCGCGGTCCACTTCCACGCCGTGATCCGCTTCGACGGCCCCCAAGGCCCCGACACCCCGCCCCCGACCTGGGCCACCCTCGACCTCCTCACCGACGCCATCCGCGCCGCCGCCGCCCGCGCTCAGGTCGTCGTCCCCGCCGCGCCCGACTTCGGCGTGGACCAGGACGTGAAGCTCACCTGGGGCACGCAGCTCGACGTGCAGCCCATCAAGGCCTTCGGCCAGGGCGAAGACCTCACCGAACAGGCCGTCGCCGCCTACGTCGCCAAGTACGCCACCAAGGCCGCCGAGACCACCGGGTCCGTGGACCACCGCGTGGGCAACAGAGAAGCCCTGATCCTCCTCGACGTCCCCGACCATCCCCGGCGCCTGATGGAAGCGTGCATGGACCTCGACCGGGCCTACCCCGACCGGCGACTCCTGGCCTGGGCCCACATGCTCGGCTTCCGCGGCCACTTCTCCACCAAATCCCGCCGCTACTCCACCACCCTCGGCGCCTTACGCCAGGTCCGCGCCGACTACCGCGCCGCCCAGCAGCGCACCGCACTCGGCCTCCCCGACCCCGACGACGACCCGGAAGCCACCGTGCTCGTGGTCGCCCACTGGACCTACGCCGGCCACGGCCACACACCCGGCGAATCCTGGCTCGCCGCCAACATCCACCGCGACATCCAGCACAACCGTGACCACGCCCGCGAGATCCGTGCCGAACTGTCCGAACTGGAAGGAGAGCTGTCGTGAAGGACGAGCTGATGACCGTCCCGCAGATCCTCGCCGAGCTGGGTGGGGTCTCGCGACGGACCTTCTACCGATGGCGTGAGCTGGGGCAGGGGCCGGCCGCCTTCAAGCTCCCCAATGGAGAACTCCGAGTCTGGAGGAGCGACTTCTCCACGTGGCTCCGACAGTTGGAGGCAGCGGCGTGAAGTCCCTCGATGTGAAGGTGTGGGGTGTCCGGAAGCGCGACACCAAGACGCCTTCATACGGTGCCCGTTGGTCTGTGGCGGGCAACGTGTTCTCGGAATCGTTCCGGACCAAAGCGCTTGCCGATCACTACCGCACGAAGCTCATGCGTGCGATGCGAGACGGCGAGGAGTTCGATTCGGAATCGGGTCTCCCGGCCTCCATGGAAGAGAAGAAGTCCGCGGTGACGTGGTACGACTTCGCTCTCAGGTATCTCGCCATGAAGTGGCCGCATGCCGCCCCCAATACGCGGGACGGCATCAATGAATCGCTTACCAGCGTGACAGTGGAACTCCTCACTGAGCGTCCCGGCCGGCCATCCGACGAGGTAGTCCGTAGAGCGTTGCGCAACTGGGCCTTCGTACTGCCGGGGCCTGATGGGCGAGAGGTGCCCGACGACGTGAGCAACGTCCTTCACTGGGTGTCCAAGGCGTCTCGGCCGCTTGCCGATCTTGCCGAGCCCGCCACCGCCCGCGCCGTGCTCGACGCTCTGAAGCTCAAGCTCGATGGGACCGCGGCGGCAGCGGAAACCGTGCGACGTAAGCGCCGGACGCTCGTGAACGCCGCGAACTACGCGGTGGACCTGGGGGAGCTGCGCGAGAACCCGATCACGGCCGTTCGCTGGCAGAAGCCGAAGGTGTCCAACCAGGTCGACCCGCGCATCGTCGCCAACCCGGAGCAGGCCCGCAACCTCCTGACAGCCGTCTCCTACGTGGGCGGGTACCGGCGTGCCCGCGGCCGTCGGCTCGTCGGCCTGTTCGCCGCGATGTACTTCGGTGGCCTGCGGCCGGCAGAAGCCGTCGGCCTGGTCGAGACGGACCTGGTCCTCCCCGAGCAGGGCTGGGGCTCGGCCCTGCTCCACCGCACCCGTCCGTCGGTGGGCAAGCAGTGGACCGATTCGGGAGAGACGCACGACGACCGCGGCCTGAAGAACCGGCCGACCGAGGACATCCGCAGGGTGCCCATCCCCCCGCATCTGGTCGCCGTTCTTCGTGAGCATCTGACCGTCTTCGGCACCGCGGACGACGGTCGACTGTTCTTCAGCGAGAAGGGTTCGGTGGTCCCCTCCTCGACCTACTACCGCGTCTGGCAGGAGGCCAGGCTCCTCGCGCTCCCGCCGGCCATCGCGGCCTCGCCGCTCGCGAGTCGGCCGTACGACCTTCGGCACTCGGCACTGTCGACCTGGCTCAACGCGGGCGTCGACCCGACCGAGGTGGCCGAGCGCGCCGGCAACAGCGTGGAGGTACTGCTGACCCGCTACGCGAAGTGCCTCGACGGGCGCCAGGACGTCGCCAACCGGCGCATTGAGGATCTTCTTCGCGAGTACGAGTGAAGCACTGTGCATCACCCCATTGAGGCTCCGGACATCTTGTCCGGGGCCTCACTCGTTTTCAGCCCTACCCACTGCGATGCTGCGAGCGGAGAGCGGACGAGGGGGGCTCGTGGAGCTGGAGATCACGCGATGGAAGCGGTACGGACATGATCGCCTGTATGCGAATCTGCCCGATGGTGCAGCGGTCGGTTGGGCGGACGTGACGACGGGGGACATCACCGTCCTGGTTGCTGAGTATCGCGATGACGTGATCGCCGCGCTGACGCACCGCTTACGGAAGGTCTCCGCATCGGACTTGCCACAGGGGACATCTGGGGCTGAAGCCCGTCCGGTGCTGCCGCCTCTGCTGCCGGCCGACGACCTGTCCGCCAACCGTCCCGGTGAAGCCCTTCGTGACCTGCTCGACAAGTCTGGCCCGGGTCTCATGGAGCGTGTCGTCTCACGGCTCCTGCGGCGCCCTAGCAAGTGGGACTCGTGGCGGAAAGGACTGGCGGGGGAGAAGCGCGTGGGAGGCGAGCTGAACCGGTTGGAGCGGCACGGCTGGCGGGTCCTGCACTCGATTCCCTTGGGTGACCGTGTGGACGTCGACCACTTGCTGATCGGCCCTGGAGGAGTGTTCAGCATCAACACGAAACATCACCACGACAAGGCCGTATGGGTCGGCGACGACGCGGTGAAGGTCAATCACGGCAAGCCGGCGCCTTACGTCCGCAAGAGCCGAGCAGAGGCCAAGCGTGTGGTCCGGGTGCTGGAGCAGTACTGCGGATTCCCTGTACCGGTTGAACCGGTCCTCGTCTTCGTCGGCGTCACCGACCTCAAGGTGGTCGCCACGCAACTCAGCGTCCGGGTGTACCAGGAGCGCCAAGTCGCTGCTCTGGCGCCGCTCTCAGGGGCACTGACGGCTGACCAGGTCGAGCAGGTGTACAGCGTCGCTCGTCATCGTCAGGCGTGGAGCCAGGCCTGAGTCCCGTGCCCTTCAGCGGGCCGGCCGTCTCTGTCCTCGCCTGGACCTCACCTGCGGCGACGCCCCCAAGATCCCGTCCACGCCTCGTCCACAGACCCTGTCATACGCCCGCCCAGCCCCGCGCACGCCTGCGCATGCAAGAAGACCCCGTCCTCAGCATCTCTGCTGGTGGCGGGGTCTCTAGGCACTTCCTGCGAAGTGCCCCCGGCAGGATTCGAACCTGCGCACACGGCTCCGGAGGCCGTTGCTCTATCCCCTGAGCTACGGGGGCGTTGCCGCGTTCAGCGGCGACGGGTAGAACCCTACCAGCATCGGAGCGGTGCCCGTGAACAGGTATTTCCGTCGCGTCACGGGGGCTTCGTTCCCCCGCACGGGTCGGAAGTGGGCAAAACACGGACGCGGCCCCGCGGCGCGACCTACTCTCGTCGTGTGTCAGGCGTGTCCGGGCGGGTGCTCGTTGTCGATGACAACCGGGTGATCCGGCAGTTGATCAGGGTCAATCTCGAGCTCGAGGGCTTCGAGGTGGTGACCGCGGCCGATGGTGCCGAGTGTCTGGATGTCGTTCATCAGGTTTGTCCTGATGTCGTCACCCTGGACGTCGTCATGCCTCGCTTGGACGGCCTACGCACCGCCGAGCGGCTGCGCTCCGATCCGCGGACCAGTCATCTGCCCGTCGCGATCGTCAGTGCCTGCACCCAGTACGAGACCGAGAGCGGCTTCGCCGTCGGTGTCGACGCCTTCCTCGCCAAGCCCTTCGAACCCGCCGAGCTCGTCCGCGTCGTGCGGCAGCTCATGCACCGGGACCGGCGTGAGCGCCGGGACGGTCAGGAGGGGCCGTCTGGTGTCGACGGCAGACACGGGGTCGGCCGCGCGGAGAGCCGGAACCTTCCCGGGCAGCACATCTAGTCGCGTCGGGACCGGGCGTACGGATCCCTGTTCGGAGGCCCGGGAGTGCCGGGTGCCCGCATGGCGAAACCGGTTCGCTTTTGGCCCCCCCTTCTCCCCTACGCTGGTCCCGTGACCCCCGCGGACCTCTCCCTCACCGTGCTGCACGCCGTGCGCCGTGCGGTCGACGACGGTGCGCTGCGGGTCGACGCGGGCGATCTGCCCGAGCGCGTGAAGGTCGAGCGGTCCCGGCCCGGAGGGCGCGGCGACTACGCCAGCAACATCGCCCTCACCTTGGCCCGCCCCGCCGGGCGCCGGCCCCTGGACGTCGCCGGGATCCTCAAGGAACGCCTCGAACACAGCCCCGGGCTCGCCGCCGTCGACGTCACCGGCGCCGGTTTCCTGAACTTCACGCTGCGGCAGGACGCGGAGCAGGCCCTCGTGCGCGAGATCCTGCGCGAGGGTCGGCGCTACGGGTGGCGCGAGCCCCACGGCGCGACCGCGCGGCTCGTCCACCGCGCCGACCTGCGGGCCGCCGTCGTCGCCGACGCCGCGAGCCGGATCCTCGTCTCCCAGGGGTATCGGGTCGAGGTCGGTTGCGAGGGTCCCGACGACCCCGAGTGGGGGCTGCTCGGCGCACGGCCCGGAGCCGAGGCGCCGGAGGCGGGGGAGCGGCACGCTGTCGCCGACGTGGTCCCGCTGCCCGTCCCGTACACCGCCCGCGAGCTGCTGGACCGGCTCGGTCCGGACGCCGCCCGGTGGGGGCTTCTCTCCGCCGCCGCGCACGACACCGCCCGCCTCGGCGACGAACTCCTCCGGCAGCAGGAGGGGAACCCCCTCTTCCGGGTCCGGTACGCGCATGCACGGGTCCGCGCCCTCCTGCACAACGCGCGGCAGCTCGGGTTCGCCCCCGCCGGGGACGAGGCGCCGGGATCCGCCGCCGAACGGCCCGCCCCGGCCTCCGACCGGCCCGCCCCCGCCCAAGACCCCCAACCCCCCCACGCCCGTCGCCTCGTCGCCGTGCTCGGGGATCAGCCCGCCGTGCTCGCCGCCGCCGCCCGGTATCGCGCGCCCGACCGGGTGGTCCGGCAGCTGGAGGCGGTCGCCGACGTGCTGCTCGACTTCCAGCACACGGTGCTGCCCCGCGGCGACGAGAAACCCTCGGCCGCCCACCGTTCCCGGCTCGCGCTCGCCGAAGCCGCCGGGACGGTGCTCGCCGGTGGCCTGTCCCTGCTCGGCATCAGCGCACCCGATCGGATCTGAAAGAGCAGACATGAGTCGTTCCGCCCACCCCGCAGGGCCCCGCCACGCCGACGTCCTCCCCGAGGGGCACTACACCGCGCCGCCCACCGACCTGAACCGGCTCGACCCCAAGGTCTGGGCCCGGACGGTCGAGCGGAACGAGCAGGGTGTCGCCACCGTCGGCGGGTTGACGGTCGCCGAGCTCGCCGAGGAGTTCGGCACCCCCGCCTACTTCCTCGACGAGTCCGACTTCCGCGCCCGCTGCCGCGCCTGGGCGGACGCCTTCGGCAAGGACGCCGACGTCTTCTACGCGGGCAAGGCGTTCCTGTCCCGGGCGATCGTGCGGTGGCTCAAGGAAGAGGGACTGAACCTCGACGTGTGCTCCGGCGGCGAGCTGGCCACCGCCCTCGACGCCGGCATGCCGGCCGAGCGCATCGCCTTCCACGGGAACAACAAGTCCCCCGAGGAGATCGAGCGCGCCGTCGCCGCCGGCGTCGGCCGTATCGTCCTCGACTCCTTCCAGGAGATCGTCCGCGTCGCCCACATCGCCCAGGCCCTCGGCAAGCGCCAGCGCGTCCAGATCCGGGTCACCGTCGGCGTCGAGGCGCACACCCACGAGTTCATCGCCACGGCGCACGAGGACCAGAAGTTCGGCATCGCCCTCGCCGGCGGCCAGGCCGCCGAGGCCGTGCGTCGGGCGCTGCGCCTGGACGGCCTGGAGCTCATCGGCATCCACTCGCACATCGGCTCGCAGATCTTCGACATGGCGGGCTTCGAGGTCTCCGCCCGCCGTGTCGTCCAGCTGCTCGCCGAGGTCCGCGACGAGCACGGCGTCGAGCTGCCCGAGATCGACCTCGGCGGCGGGCTCGGCATCGCCTACACCTCCGAGGACGACCCGCGCGAGCCGCACCACATCGCCAAGGCCCTCACCGAGATCGTGACGCGCGAGTGCGAGGCCGCCGGGCTGCGCACGCCCCGCATCTCGGTCGAGCCCGGGCGCGCGATCGTCGGTCCGACCGCGTTCACCCTCTACGAGGTCGGCACGATCAAGCCCCTCGACGGGCTGCGGACCTACGTGAGCGTCGACGGCGGCATGTCCGACAACATCCGGACCGCGCTGTACGACGCCGAGTACAGCGTCGCGCTCGTCTCACGGACCAGCGAGGCCGAGCCGATGCTGTCCCGGGTCGTCGGCAAGCACTGCGAGAGCGGCGACATCGTGGTCAAGGACGCTTTCCTGCCCGCCGACCTGGCGCCCGGCGACCTGATCGCCGTACCGGCGACCGGCGCGTACTGCCGCTCCATGGCCAGCAACTACAACCACGCGCTCCGCCCGCCCGTCGTCGCCGTCCGCGACGGCGAGGCCCGGGTGATCGTCCGGCGCGAGACGGAGGAAGATCTCCTGCGTCTCGATGTCGGGTGATGAAATAGATGTCTCAGGATCCGGACGGAGGGCAGAAACCTCCGTCCGGTGAGTGAGACTGGTTCCCACCGTAGAGATACGAAGAAGTACGAGAAACGAGGTCGGATGATGCGTACGCGTCCGCTGAAGGTGGCGCTGCTGGGCTGTGGTGTGGTCGGCTCAGAGGTGGCGCGCATCATGACGACGCACGCCGACGACCTCGCCGCGCGCATCGGCGCCCCGGTCGAGCTCGCCGGCGTGGCGGTCCGCCGACCGGACAAGGTCCGCGAGGGCATCGCGCCCGAGCTGATCACCACCGACGCCACCGCCCTGGTCAAACGGGGCGACATCGACGTCGTCGTCGAGGTCATCGGCGGTGTCGAGCCGGCCCGCTCCCTCATCACCACCGCCTTCGAGCACGGCATCTCGGTCGTCTCGGCGAACAAGGCGCTGCTCGCCCAGGACGGCGCGAGCCTGTACGCCGCCGCCGAGCAGCACGGCCAGGACCTCTACTACGAGGCCGCCGTCGCCGGCGCCATCCCGCTCATCCGGCCGCTGCGCGAGTCCCTCGCCGGCGACAAGATCAACCGCGTGATGGGCATCGTCAACGGGACGACGAACTTCATCCTCGACAAGATGGACACCTCCGGCGCCGGGTACTCCGAGGCGCTCGACGAGGCGACCGCCCTCGGATACGCCGAGGCCGACCCGACCGCCGACGTCGAGGGCTTCGACGCCGCCGCCAAGGCCGCGATCCTCGCCGGGATCGCCTTCCACACCCGGGTCCGGCTCGACGACGTCTACCGCGAGGGCATGACCGAGGTCACCGCCGCGGACTTCGCCTCCGCCAAGCGCATGGGCTGCACCATCAAGCTGCTCGCCATCTGCGAGCGCTCCGCCGACGGCGAGTCCGTCACCGCGCGCGTGCACCCCGCGATGATCCCGCTCAGCCACCCGCTCGCCTCCGTCCGCGAGGCGTACAACGCGGTCTTCGTCGAGGCCGAGGCCGCCGGACGCCTGATGTTCTACGGCCCCGGCGCCGGCGGTTCCCCGACCGCCTCGGCCGTACTCGGCGACCTCGTCGCCGTGTGCCGGAACAAGCTCAACGAGGCCAACGGCCCCGGCGAGTCCGCGTACACCCAGCTGCCCGTGAGCCCCATGGGCGAGGTCGTGACGCGGTATCACATTAGCCTCGACGTGGCCGACAAGCCGGGCGTCCTCGCCCAGGTCGCGACGGTCTTCGCCGAGCACGGCGTGTCCATCGACACCGTCCGCCAGACGGGCAAGGACGGCGAGGCCTCCCTCGTCGTCGTCACCCACCGCGCGCCCGACGCCGCCCTCTCCGGGACCGTCGAGGCGCTGCGCAAGCTCGACACCGTGCGCGGTGTCGCCAGCATCATGCGTGTTGAAGGGGAGTAAGGACCCATGACCAGCAAGGGCACCCACCAGTGGCGCGGCATCATCGAGGAGTACCGGGACCGCCTTCCGGTCACGGACAAGACGCCCGTCGTCACGCTCCGTGAGGGGGGCACGCCGCTCGTCCCCGCTCAGGTGCTCTCCGAGCGCACCGGATGCGAGGTGCACCTCAAGGTCGAGGGCGCCAACCCCACCGGGTCCTTCAAGGACCGCGGCATGACGATGGCCATCACCCGGGCCAAGGAGGAGGGCGCGCAGGCCGTCATCTGCGCCTCCACCGGCAACACCTCGGCGTCCGCGGCCGCTTACGCGGTGCGCGCCGGCATGGTGTCCGCCGTCCTCGTGCCGCAGGGCAAGATCGCGCTCGGCAAGATGGGCCAGGCCCTCGTGCACGGCGCGAAGATCCTCCAGGTCGACGGCAACTTCGACGACTGCCTGAGGCTGGCGCGCAGCCTCTCCGAGAACTACCCGGTGGCTCTGGTCAATTCGGTCAACCCGGTGCGTATCGAGGGCCAGAAGACCGCCGCGTTCGAGATCGTCGACGCGCTCGGCGACGCCCCCGACATCCACGTGCTGCCGGTCGGCAACGCCGGCAACATCACGGCGTACTGGAAGGGGTACACCGAGTACGCCGCCGACGCGATGTCCACGCACCGGCCGCGGATGTGGGGCTTCCAGGCATCCGGCTCGGCGCCGCTCGTGCGCGGCGAGGTCGTCAAGGACCCGACGACCATCGCGACCGCGATCCGCATCGGCAACCCGGCCTCGTGGGACTACGCGATCGCCGCGCGCGACGAGTCGGGCGGCTTCATCGACGAGGTGACGGACCGTGAGATCCTGCGCGCCTACCGCCTGTTGGCCTCCCAGGAGGGCGTCTTCGTCGAGCCCGCCTCGGCCGCGTCGGTGGCCGGCCTGCTGAAGGCCGCCGAGCAGGGCAAGGTCGACCCGGGCCAGCGCATCGTCTGCACGGTCACCGGCAACGGCCTGAAGGACCCCGACTGGGCGGTCGCCGGCGCGCCCCAGCCCGTCACCGTCCCGGTCGACGCCGCGGCCGCCGCCGAGCGCCTCGGTCTCGCGTAACTCCGGTCCCGCGAGATCCGGTCGGGTCCGCCTCCGCGGCACCCCCGGTGGCTCCCACCAGGGGATTCCCCGCGGAGGCAAACCCGACCAGGAACGTACATAGGCGCACAGGAAGGCTCGCGACACGCATCGTGCGCCTCCTGTGCGCCCTATGTCGCCACAGAACCTTCCTTCGATAGGCTGTACCGAACCCGCCCCGTTGCATATGCGCGGTGTCGTTGCCGTTGTCGCCCCCGAGGCAGAAACGGCCCCCGGGTCCCAGGTACTTCTCTTGTAAATCCCGCAGTCAGAGTCAAGGAGAGTCATCGAGCGATGGCCGGTCCCGCGTTCCGCGCCGCCGCCGTAAGGGTGCGCGTTCCCGCCACCAGCGCCAACCTCGGCCCGGGCTTCGATGCCTTCGGCCTGTCGCTGGGTCTCTACGACGACGTCGTCGTCCGGGTCGCCGACTCCGGGCTGCACATCGACATCGCCGGCGAGGGCGCCGACACGCTCCCGCGCGACGAGAGCCACCTGCTCGTGCGCTCGCTGCGTACCGCCTTCGACCTGCTCGGCGGGCAGCCGCGCGGCCTCGAGGTCGTCTGCGCCAACCGCATTCCGCACGGCCGGGGCCTCGGCTCCTCCTCCGCCGCCATCTGCGCCGGCATCGTGGCCGCCCGCGCCGTGACCATAGGCGGGGACGCCCGCCTCGACGAGGCGGCCCTGCTGGAACTGGCCACCGAGATCGAGGGACACCCCGACAACGTCGCCGCCTGTCTGCTCGGCGGATTCACCCTCGCCTGGACCGAGTCGGGCGCCGCCCGGGCGATCAGGATGGCCCCCTCCGATTCCATCGTTCCGGTGGTTTTCGTCCCCGGGAAGCCGGTGCTGACCGAGACCGCCCGCGGCCTGCTGCCCCGTACGGTCCCGCACGTCGACGCCGCGGCCAACGCCGGGCGCGCCGCGCTCCTCGTGGAGGCTCTGACCCGCCGCCCCGAGCTGCTGCTCGCGGCCACCGAGGACCGGCTGCACCAGGAGTACCGGGCGCCCGCGATGCCGGAGAGCATCGCGCTCGTGAACCGACTGCGGGCGGACGGCGTCCCCGCGGTCATCTCCGGCGCGGGCCCCACGGTGCTCGCGCTGGCCGAACACGGGACGGCCGACAAGGTCGCCCGACTGGCAGGCGACGGATGGGCCGCGAACCGGCTCGACCTCGACGCGTCCGGAGCGAGTGTTCTGCCGCTCGCCCCGTAGGGCGCGGGATTGCCGGTGATGGAGAGGGGGAATGTTTGTTGGAGCCGGTAGTGTTAACCTCAAGTCTGCACCCGAGGTCTTTGTGGCGCGGTGCGGAGTGTCCCCATCAGGGACCACCCATTCTTCCGGAAGCCTCCTCAACTGCCTGAGCAGCCTGCCTGAGCAGTTTTGAGCACGCTCCGGAACCGGCACGACACCCCTCGCTCTCCCACGGTGAGGGCCGAGCAGGGGGCCTCGGGCCGGACCCACAGCACGTTTTTTCTCTTCCGCCGCACCCGGCGGGACCACCGCCCCGACACGGTCCACAAGCAGGATCGCCGTCGGACAGCACAACCGGTCGCCGAGCCAGATGGCCGACGTCCGCTCCAGGGAAGGACCCTTCGTGAGCGACACCACCGATCTGATGGGCGTGACTGCCGACAACACTGTCGACGCCACCGCGCCCGCCGCAGGTGCTGCCACCGGCACCACCGCACGGCGCCGCCGCTCCGGCACCGGCCTTGAGGGCATGGTCCTGGCCGAGCTGCAGCAGGTCGCGTCCGGCCTCGGCATCAGGGGCACTGCGCGGATGCGCAAGAGCCAGCTGATCGAGGTCATCAAGGAGGCGCAGGCCGGAGGCTCCGCCCCGGCCAAGGCCACCTCCGCCGAGACGGCCGAGAGCAAGCCGAAGCGCCGCACCACCTCCAAGGCCCGCACGGTCGAGGCCGCGCCGGAGAGCGCCGCCCCCAAGGCGGAGAAGGCCGAGAAGGCCGTCGCCCAGCAGCAGATCGACATCCCCGGTCAGCCCGCCAGCGACGACCAGCCGGCCGGCGAGCGTCGTCGCCGCCGCGCCACCGCCCCGGCCGGCGCGCCGGAGGGCGAGGCCAAGGCGGAGACCGCCCAGGCCGCCAAGGGCGAGACGCGGACCGAGACCCGTACCGACGCGTCCGGTGACGGCAAGGCCGAGGCCGCCGTCGACGGCGCCGAGGGCCGTGGCCGTCGTGACCGCGGCGAGCGCCGTGACCGCGGCGAGCGCGGGGAGCGCGGCGACCGCCAGCGCGACCGCCGTGACCGCGGCCGTGGCGACGACCAGCAGGGCGGTGGCCAGGGCGGCCAGCGTCAGCAGCGCCAGGGCGGCCCGCAGGGTCAGCAGAGCGGCCCGCAGGACGACTTCGACGACGAGAGCGGCCGTCGTGGCCGTCGCGGGCGCTACCGCGACCGTCGTGGCCGTCGTGGCCGCGAGGACTTCGGCGGCCCCGAGGTCCAGGTCAACGAGGACGACGTCCTGATCCCCGTCGCGGGCATCCTGGACATCCTCGACAACTACGCGTTCATCCGGACCTCCGGCTACCTGCCCGGCCCGAACGACGTGTACGTCTCCCTCGCCCAGGTCCGCAAGAACGGCCTGCGCAAGGGTGACCACGTCACCGGCGCCGTGCGTCAGCCGAAGGAGGGCGAGCGCCGCGAGAAGTTCAACGCGCTGGTCCGTCTGGACTCCGCGAACGGCATGGCCGCCGATTCCGGCCGTGGCCGCCCGGAGTTCAACAAGCTGACCCCGCTCTACCCGCAGGACCGCCTCCGTCTGGAGACCGACCCGGGTGTGCTGACCACGCGGATCATCGACCTCGTGTCGCCGATCGGCAAGGGCCAGCGAGGCCTGATCGTGGCCCCGCCGAAGACCGGCAAGACCATGATCATGCAGGCGATCGCCAACGCGATCACCACGAACAACCCCGAGTGCCACCTGATGGTCGTCCTGGTCGACGAGCGTCCGGAAGAGGTCACCGACATGCAGCGGTCGGTCAAGGGCGAGGTCATCTCCTCGACCTTCGACCGTCCGGCCGAGGACCACACCACGGTCGCCGAGCTGGCCATCGAGCGCGCCAAGCGTCTCGTGGAGCTGGGTCACGACGTGGTCGTCCTGCTCGACTCGATCACCCGCCTGGGCCGCGCGTACAACCTCGCCGCCCCGGCCTCCGGCCGCATCCTGTCCGGTGGTGTCGACTCGACCGCGCTCTACCCGCCGAAGCGCTTCTTCGGTGCCGCGCGCAACATCGAGGACGGCGGCTCGCTGACCATCCTGGCCACCGCGCTGGTCGACACCGGCTCGCGCATGGACGAGGTGATCTTCGAGGAGTTCAAGGGCACCGGCAACATGGAGCTCAAGCTCGACCGGAAGCTCGCCGACAAGCGCATCTTCCCGGCGGTGGACGTCGACGCGTCCGGTACCCGCAAGGAGGAGATCCTGCTCGGCAGCGACGAGCTCGCCGTCACCTGGAAGCTGCGTCGCGTGCTGCACGCGCTCGACCAGCAGCAGGCGATCGAGCTGCTGCTCGACAAGATGAAGCAGACGAAGTCGAACGGCGAGTTCCTGCTGCAGATCCAGAAGACGACCCCGTCGGCAGGCAACAACGACTGACGAGATCTCCGTCACGCGGCGGTGATCCGGCCTCCGGGCCCGTGATCCCCGCCGCGACCTGCGCAAAGAACACGATGCCCACCGTGCCTGGCACGGTGGGCATCGTGCGTTGCGGACCGTCGCGCTTCTTCACTCATCGAAACCTCACAGAGGACTATGCAACCCTTTCGGGTGCTTCGCCGTCACAGAAGGTGAACCATAGACCTGAGGTAGATGATGACCGAGCAGTCCAGGAACGCCCGCATACGTGGCACCGGCGGCCGCCGCCGGAAGCCGCTCACCCGCGGCAGGCGCGCGGCGATCGTCGCCGCCTGGGGCGCCGCCGTGCTCGTCGTGGTCGGGGGGTCCGGGCTCGGGTACACGTACCTCAAGCTCAACGGCAACCTGAAGGGCGTCGACATCAACACCCGGCTCGGCGCCGACCGCCCCGAGAACGTCGACAACGGATCGATGGACATCCTCGTCCTCGGCTCCGACTCCCGCTCCGGCGACAACGGCGCGTACGGCAGGGACGAGGGCGGCGCCCGCTCCGACACGGCGATGGTCGTGCACGTCTACGAGGGCCACCGGAAGGCGAGCGTCGTCTCGATCCCGCGCGACACCCTCGTCGACCGCCCGAAGTGCACCGACGAAGGGGGCGGCACCGTCCCCGGCGACGGCCGGGCGATGTTCAACACCGCGTACGAGGTCGGCGGCCCGGCCTGTGCCGTCAAGACCGTCGAGTCGATGTCCGGCATCCGCATGGACCACTACATCGAGGTCGACTTCAGCGGCTTCAAGAAGCTCATCGACAAGCTCGGCGGTGTCGACGTCACCACCACGGTCCCCATCAAGGACGCCAAGAGCCACCTCGACCTCGCCCCGGGCACCCACACGCTCGACGGCGAGCAGTCCCTCGGCCTGGTCCGCACCCGCAAGAGCGTCGGCGACGGCAGCGACCTCGGCCGCATACAGCTCCAGCAGGCCTTCATCAAGGCCTTCATCGCGCAGGTCAAGGACGTCGGCGTGCTGAGCAGCCCGCAGAAGCTCCTCGGCCTCGCCGACACCGCCACCAAGGCGATCACCCCGGACTCCGAGCTCGACTCGGTCGACGAGCTCCTCGGCTTCGCCCGCGGCCTCGGCAAGATCGGCGCGGACGACGTCGACATGGTGACCATGCCGGTCGAGTACGACCCCGCCGACCCGAACCGGGTGGTGCCCCTGCAGGCCGAGGCCGACCAGGTCTGGAAGGCGCTCAAGGCGGACCGCCCGATCCCCGCCTCGGCGACCGAGGACGCGGCCACCGGCAAGGCCGAGGGCGTCGTCCGGTAGCCGTCGCACCCGCGCCCCGCACCGCACCGGGCCGCCCCGCACCGCTCCCGCCCCGCCCCGTGCTGCCCCCGATCCGCTCCGGGACCCGGTCGCGGCGACGCTCCGGCCGTGGCCGGAATAGTTTCGCACCGGACCCGGTTTTGGGAGATACGGCCGGTCCTGGCAGACTGGTACGTCGGCCCCGGTTCACGCATGTGCATCCCGCACGGCGACCCGGCGCCCTCCCGAAACTAGGAGACACCTTGAAGCGCGAGATCCACCCCGAGTACGTCGAGACCCAGGTCAGCTGCACCTGTGGCGCGTCGTTCACCACCCGTAGCACGCTGACCGACGGCACCATCCGTGCCGAGGTCTGCTCCGAGTGCCACCCGTTCTACACGGGCAAGCAGAAGATCCTCGACACCGGCGGCCGCGTCGCCCGCTTCGAGGCCCGCTTCGGCAAGGGTGCGGCCAAGAAGTAGCACGTCACTGCGCCGGTCCTTGGTCGCTCCCGTACGGGGGGACCGGACCGGCGCTTTGCCGTCCCCGCAGGTTTTCCCGCAGCCCCCCTCACGAATCCACCCCAGGAGCACCCGATGTTCGAAGCGGTCGAGGACCTGGTCGGCGAGCACGCCGACCTCGAGAAGAAGCTCGCCGACCCTTCGGTCCACTCCGACCAGGCGAACGCGCGCAAGCTCAACAAGCGTTACGCGGAGCTGACCCCGATCATCGGCACCTTCAAGGCGTGGAAGCAGTCGGCCGAGGACATCGAGACGGCCAAGGAGCTGGCCGCCGACGACCCCGACTTCGCCGCCGAGGTCAAGGAGCTGGAGAAGCAGCGCGAGGAGCTGACCGACAAGCTGCGTCTGCTGCTCGTCCCGCGCGACCCCAGCGACGACAAGGACGTCATCCTCGAGATCAAGGCCGGCGCGGGCGGCGACGAGTCCGCCCTGTTCGCCGGCGACCTGCTGCGGATGTACCTGCGCTACGCCGAGCGCGTCGGCTGGAAGACCGAGATCATCGACTCGACCGAGTCCGAGCTCGGCGGCTACAAGGACGTCCAGGTCGCCGTGAAGACCAAGGGCGGCAACGGCGCGACCGAGCCCGGCCAGGGCGTCTGGGCGCGGCTGAAGTACGAGGGCGGGGTGCACCGCGTCCAGCGCGTGCCCGCCACGGAGTCCGCCGGGCGGATCCACACCTCCGCGGCCGGTGTCCTCGTGACCCCCGAGGCCGAGGAGATCGACGTCGAGATCCACCAGAACGACCTGCGGATCGACGTCTACCGCTCGTCCGGCCCCGGCGGCCAGTCCGTCAACACGACCGACTCCGCGGTGCGCATCACGCACCTGCCGACCGGCATCGTGGCCTCCTGCCAGAACGAGAAGAGCCAGCTCCAGAACAAGGAGCAGGCCATGCGTATCCTCCGCTCCAGGCTGCTCGCCGCGGCCCAGGAGGAGGCCGAGTCCAAGGCCGCGGACGCCCGCCGCAGCCAGGTCCGCACCGTCGACCGCTCCGAGAAGATCCGGACGTACAACTTCCCGGAAAACCGCATCTCGGACCACCGCGTCGGCTTCAAGGCGTACAACTTGGACCAGGTGCTCGACGGCGACCTGGACCCGATGATCCAGGCCTGCGTCGACGCCGACTCGGCCGCCAAGCTCGCCGCGGCCTGAGCGCACGAGCCCGTCAGCCCCACCCCGCACCACGGAGGACCAGCGTGAACCTGCTGCTTGCCGAGGTGGCCCAGGCCACCCAGCGGCTGGCCGACGCCGGCGTGCCCTCACCGCGTTTCGACGCGGAGGAGCTCGCCGCGTTCGTGCACGGCGTGAAGCGGGGGGAACTGCACAACGTCAAGGACGCCGACTTCGACGCCCGCTACTGGGAGACGATCGCCCGTCGCGAGGCGCGTGAGCCGCTCCAGCACATCACCGGACGGGCGTTCTTCCGCTTCCTGGAGCTCCAGGTGGGGCCCGGCGTCTTCGTGCCCCGTCCGGAGACGGAGTCGGTCGTCGGCTGGGCCATAGACGCCGTGCGCGCCATGGACGTGGTCGAGCCGCTGATCGTCGACCTGTGCACCGGCTCGGGCGCGATCGCGCTCGCCATGGCGCAGGAGGTGCCGCGGTCCCGCGTGCACGCCGTGGAGCTGTCCGACGACGCCCTGGTGTGGACCCGGAAGAACGCCGAGGGCTCCCGGGTCACCGTCCACCAGGGCGACGCGCTGAGTGCCCTGCCGGAGCTCGACGGCCAGGTCGACCTCGTCATCTCCAACCCGCCGTACATCCCGCTCACCGAGTGGGAGTACGTGGCGCCCGAGGCCCGTGACCACGATCCGCAGATGGCGTTGTTCTCCGGCGAGGACGGTCTCGACACCATCCGGGGCATCGAGCGCACCGCGCACCGGCTGCTGCGCCCGGGGGGTCTCGTGGTCATCGAGCACGCGGACACGCAGGGCGGCCAGGTGCCGTGGATCTTCAACGAGGAGGCCGGCTGGGCGGACGCCGCCGACCACCCCGACCTGAACAACCGGCCGCGCTTCGCGACCGCCCGCAAGGCGACGCCATGATGTCCCCCTGCCCGAGAGACCCCGTAGTGACCACGAACTGGGAGGCCCGCTAAATGGCTCGGCGATACGACTGCAACGAGGCGACCGACCGCGTGACGGGTCTGCGCGAGGCCGCGTCCGCCGTCCGCCGCGGCGAGCTGGTCGTGCTGCCCACCGACACCGTCTACGGGATCGGCGCGGACGCCTTCAGCTCGGAGGCCGTCGCGGACCTGCTGGCGGCCAAGGGCCGGGGCCGCAACATGCCCACGCCGGTGCTGATCGGTTCCCCGAACACGCTGCACGGGCTCGTCACGGACTTCTCCGAGCAGGCGTGGGAGCTCGTCGACGCGTTCTGGCCGGGCGCGCTGACCCTCGTCGCGCGTCACCAGCCGTCGCTCCAGTGGGACCTCGGCGACACCCGGGGGACCGTCGCGATCCGGATGCCGCTGCACCCCGTCGCGATCGAGCTGCTGACCGAGGTCGGTCCGATGGCCGTGTCCTCGGCGAACCTGACGGGACACCCCTCTCCGGAGGACTGCGACGCGGCGCAGGGCATGCTCGGCGACTCCGTGTCCGTCTACCTGGACGGCGGCCCGACGCCCGGCATCGTGCCCTCCTCCATCGTCGACGTGACCGGCAAGGTCCCGGTGCTGCTGCGTGAGGGCGCGCTGTCCCCGGAGGAGCTCCGCAAGGTGGTACCCGACCTCGAGGTGGCCAGTTGACGGCCCCTGAGGGGCGTGGCATAGCGGGGCCGGAGAGCAGTTCCTTCCGCATCCTCCACGTCAGTACCGGCAACGTGTGCCGCTCGCCGATCACCGAGCGGCTGACGCGGCATGCCCTGTGCGACCGCCTGGGCGACCCGCGCGGCGGCGGCCTGATCGTGGAGAGCGCGGGCACCTGGGGCCACGAAGGGGCTCCGATGGAGGCCAACGCCGAGCTGGTGCTCGCCGACTTCGGCGCGGACGCCACCGGTTTCACGGGCCGCGAGCTGCTGGACGAGCACGTCATCCGGGCGGACCTCGTGCTGACGGCGACCCGCGACCACCGGGCCCAGGTCATCTCGATGGGGCACTCGGCGGGCCTGCGCACCTTCACCCTGAAGGAGTTCACCCGGCTGGTCCGCGCGATAGACCCCGCGACGCTCCCGGATCCGCGGGACGAGGGCATGGTCGAACGCGCCCGCGCCCTGGTCCGTGCTGCCGCGGCTCTACGCGGGTGGCTCCTGGCCCCGAACCTGGAGGCGGACGAGGTGAACGACCCGTACGGAGCCCCGATCACCTTCTTCCGCTCGATCGGCGACGAGATCAACCAGGCGCTGGACCCGGTCGTCACGGCGCTGACCGGCGTCTCCGCACGGCGCTGACGGCCGCCCCGCGCGGGGCGGCAGCGGCGGACGAGGGGAGCGGCCGGCCGGCTTGGGCCGGACGGCCCAGCCGCGGGTGAACGGCGGGCGGAGCCGGGGCGACCCGCCTACATTGGAGCTGAAGCCCAGCCCACGCCGGGAGCCACAGATGCCGGTCACCGCTCCACCCGAAGAGGAACTCGACGTCCTGCGCCGGCAGGACCCGGAGATCGCCGACGTGCTGCTCGGGGAGGTGCGCCGGCAGACCGAGGACCTCCAGCTGATCGCCGCCGAGAACTTCACCTCGCCCGCGGTCCTGGCCGCGCTCGGCTCCCCGCTCGCCAACAAGTACGCCGAGGGATATCCCGGCGCCCGCCACCACGGCGGCTGCGAGTACGCCGACGCCGCCGAGCGGATCGCCGTCGACCGGGCGAAGTCCCTCTTCGGCGCCGAGCACGCGAACGTCCAGTCCCATTCCGGCTCCTCCGCGGTCCTGGCCGCGTACGCCGCCCTGCTGCGGCCCGGGGACACCGTGCTGGCCATGGGGCTCGCCCACGGCGGCCACCTCACCCACGGCTCGCCCGCGAACTTCTCCGGGCGCTGGTTCGACTTCGTGCCCTACGGCGTCGACGCCGAGACCGGGCTCATCGACTACGAGCAGGTCGCCGCGCTGGCCCGCCACCACCGCCCCAAGGCGATCGTCTGCGGTTCGATCTCCTACCCCCGCCACATCGACTACGCGGTCTTCCGCGACATCGCCGACGAGGTCGGCGCCTACCTCATCGCCGACGCCGCCCACCCGATCGGGCTGGTCGCCGGGGGAGCGGCGCCCAGCCCCGTCCCGTACGCCGACGTCGTCTGCGCCACCACCCACAAGGTGCTGCGCGGTCCCCGCGGCGGCATGGTCCTGTGCGGGGCCGATCTGGCCGAGCGGGTCGACCGGGCGGTCTTCCCGTTCACCCAGGGCGGTGCCCAGATGCACACCATCGCCGCCAAGGCGGTCGCCTTCGGCGAGGCGGCCGCCCCCGCCTTCGCCACGTACACCCATCAGGTGGTCGCGCACGCCCAGGTGCTCGCCGCGGCGCTCGCCGCCGAGGGATTCGCCGTCACCACCGGGGGAACCGACACCCACCTCATCACCGCCGACCCCTCGCCCCTGGGCGTCGACGGCCGCACGGCGCGGATGCGGCTGGCCGCCGCCGGCGTGGTGCTCGACACCTGCGCCCTGCCGTACGGGGACGGTCGCGGACTGCGCCTCGGCACCGCCGCCGTCACCACGCAGGGCATGGGCGCCCCGGAGATGGCCCGGATCGCCGCGCTGTTCGCGCTCGCGCTGCGCGAGGACGCCACGGAGGCGGCCCGCGTGCGCGCGGAAGTCCGCTCCCTTACGGGTGGATTTCCCCCGTATGGAGGGTGACGGGCCTCACAGCGCAACCGTACGCACCGGTCGGATGTCCTCAAGCACAGGGACGGCCCGGCTAGGGTGTGGGGCTGAGATGGCCAGCGATTCCTGTGGGGCAGCCCGTGCGTGATTACCTGCTGACGCTCTGTGTCACGGCCGCGGTGACCTATCTGCTCACCGGTCCGGTGCGGAAGTTCGCCATTGCGACCGGGGCGATGCCGGAGATCCGTGCCCGCGACGTACACCGAGAACCGACTCCGCGGCTCGGTGGCATCGCCATGTTCTTCGGGCTGTGCACCGGACTGCTGGTGGCGGACCACCTGCAGAACCTGAACAGCGTCTTCGAGCTCTCCAACGAGCCTCGCGCGCTGCTCTCCGGTGCCGCCCTGATCTGGCTGATCGGCGTCCTCGACGACAAGTTCGAACTGGACGCGCTGATCAAGCTGGGCGCGCAGATGATCTCGGCCGGCGTGATGGTCATGCAGGGTCTGACGATCCTGTGGCTGCCGATCCCCGGTGTCGGCACGGTCGCGCTGACCCAGTGGCAGGGCACGCTCCTGACGGTCGCCCTGGTGGTCCTCACCATCAACGCGGTGAACTTCGTCGACGGTCTGGACGGCCTGGCAGCCGGCATGGTCTGCATCGCCGCGACGGCGTTCTTCCTGTACGCCTACCGGCTCTGGTACGGCTACATGATCGAGGCCGCCGCCCCCGCGACGCTGTTCGCCGCGATCCTGATGGGCATGTGCCTGGGCTTCCTGCCGCACAACATGCACCCGGCCCGGATCTTCATGGGCGACTCCGGCTCGATGCTGATCGGCCTGATCCTGGCCGCGTCGGCGATCTCGATCACCGGGCAGGTCGACCCCGACACCCTGAGGCTGTTCGAGGGCTCGACCCGCGAGGCCACCCACGCCGCGCTGCCGGTCTTCATCCCGCTGCTGCTGCCGCTCACGATCATCGCGATCCCGATGGCCGACCTGGTGCTGGCGATCGTGCGCCGCACCTGGAACGGGCAGTCCCCGTTCGCGGCCGACCGCGGCCATCTGCACCACCGGCTGCTGGAGATCGGCCACTCGCACAGCCGGGCCGTGCTGATCATGTACTTCTGGTCGGCGCTGATCGCCTTCGGCACGCTCGCGTACTCGGTGCACTCCACGTCGATGTGGATCGTGCTGACGGTCGTCTTCATGAGCGCGCTCGGTCTGGTGCTGCTCCTGCTGCCGCGCTTCGCGCCGCGGGCGCCGAGATGGGCGGAGTCCTTCGTGCCGCCCCGGTACCGCCGCTCCCGTCCCGTCCAGCCGGAGGCCGCCTCCGCGGCCGTCTCCGGGGCCGCTGGGAGCCCTCAGGGCCCTCTGGAGGAGCGCCCCGAGCGCATTCCGGTGCCGGCCGGGGTCAACGGGTCGACCGCCATCGGCCACCGGTCGCGCTTCACCGACCGGCGGAAGGCCGGAACGCCGAGTTGACGAATGCCCCGCACGGGCGCATTACCAGACAACTCGACGTCCCGTCGCGCACACACGCGCGGGGTACCTCTCATGTGTGACAGTCCGCACACCCACGGGTAAAGACCTATTCAAATAGTTTGTGATACGGTTCACGAGACCCGGCGACAGAGCCGAAAGACCGTAGTGCGACGGTCTGTTGGCCCCGAGACACACCTCGGACCGGGCCTAGGCTCGTCCTCGACGACACCCCTGCACGACTGCCCCCACCAAGCAAGCGGAGACACCGCCATGCCGTCCAACGACGCACGCATCCTTCTGTCAGCTGCCATTCCCGCTGCGGCCACCGGCGCGATCGCCGCGGTCATCAGCGGCGTGGTCGCCGGCGGCGAAGGGGTGCTCGGCGCCGTCCTCGGCTGCGTCGTGGTCATCGCTTTCATGGGCATCGGGCTCGTGGTGCTCCAGAGGACCGCGAAGTCGCTCCCGCACCTGTTCCAGGCCATGGGGCTGATGCTCTACACGGCCCAGCTGCTGCTGCTGTTCATTTTGATGGCCCTGCTGAAGAACACCACCTGGTTCGACTTCAAGGCGTTCGCCTTCACGCTGCTCGCAGTGACCATCGTGTGGATCGCGGCACAGGCCCGCGCCTACATGAAGGCCAAGATCCTTTACGTCGACCCCGACTCCTCGAACGGCGACAAGCCCAAGAAGACGGGGTCGTCGTCGTGAGGGGTAGGGCCGGGATAAAGACGCCTTCGGCTTCCTGCTATCGTCCGATGCCAACTGCGGCATTGCGGGCGCGGGCATCCGAGCTGACGCCTGTCCCAGCGCGAGGCTCGACGCCGAACCGCCGCCCCCCTATCCGTAAGACCAGTCCAGTGCCGACCCGCGGCTGCGTGCCGCGCCGACACAACGAGGTTGCCGTACCTATGCGCCACGCTGAAGGAGCCCGCGGTGAGTGCTGACCAGACGCTTGCCTTCGACCCGGATTGCCACATCTTCAGTGGATGCGGCTTCCCGGCGCCGGGCCTGCACACGTTCATGTACGAGCCGATCGCCACGTGGGGCGGCTTCGAGTTCACGAAGCCCATGCTGCTCGCGATCCTGGGCTCGATCGTGGTCGTCGGGTTCTTCTGGGCCGCCTTCAACAAGCCCAAGCTGATCCCCGGCAAGATGCAGATGGTCGGCGAGGCCGGTTACGACTTCGTGCGCCGCGGCATCGTCTACGAGATCATCGGCAAGAAGGACGGCGAGAAGTACGTCCCGCTGATGGTGTCGCTGTTCTTCTTCGTGTGGATGCTCAACCTCTGGTCGATCATTCCCCTCGCCCAGTTCCCGGTCACCTCGCTGATCGCCTTCCCGGCCGGTCTCGCGCTGATCGTGTACGTCCTCTGGGTCTCGCTGACCTTCAAGAAGCACGGCTTCGTCGGCGGCTGGAAGAACATCGTCGGCTACGACAAGTCCCTCGGCGCGATCCTGCCGATGGTCGTCGTCCTGGAGTTCTTCTCGAACCTCCTCATCCGGCCCTTCACGCACGCGGTGCGACTGTTCGCGAACATGTTCGCCGGTCACCTGCTCATCGTGATGTTCTCGCTGGCCACCTGGTACCTCATGAACGGCCTGGGCTTCATCTACGCCGGCGCCTCGTTCGTGATGGTCCTCGTGATGACCGCCTTCGAGCTCTTCATCCAGGCCGTCCAGGCGTACGTCTTCGTCCTCCTGGCCTGCAGCTACGTCCAGGGCGCGCTCGCCGAGCACCACTGAGCCCGACCGGACCCGCCGCACCACCCCCAAGCCAACTGTCGTCCGGTGGCCAACCCCCACCGGGTCATTGAAAGAGAAGGAAGTAACGGCATGTCCGCTGCTCTCGACATGGTCAACCTCGCCGCCGGCGCCAAGGAGAACGTCGTCGGCAACGTCGCCTCGATCGGCTACGGCCTCGCCGCGATCGGCCCCGGCGTCGGCGTCGGCATCATCTTCGGTAACGGTACGCAGGCCCTCGCCCGCCAGCCCGAGGCTGCCGGTCTGATCCGCACCAACCAGATCATGGGCTTCGCGTTCTGTGAGGCGCTCGCCCTCATCGGCATCGTCATGGGCTTCGTCTACCAGTAAGCCGGACCGACAGCCCGAACCTTTTTTACGGAAGGCACTGATGTGAACGCTCTGCTTCTTGCGCAGGCGGAGGAGCCCCAGCCTCCTCTGATCCCGCATCTTGACGAGCTCGTCATCGGCCTGATCGCCTTCGTCATCGTCTTCGGCTTCCTCGCCAAGAAGCTCCTCCCGAACATCAACAAGGTTCTGGACGAGCGTCGCGAGGCCATCGAGGGTGGCATCGAGAAGGCCGAGTCGGCCCAGATCGAGGCCCAGAGTGTGCTGGAGCAGTACAAGGCCCAGCTCGCCGAGGCCCGCCATGAGGCCGCGCGTCTTCGCCAGGAGGCGACGGAGCAGGGCACCGCGATCATCCAGGAGATGAAGGCGGAAGGCCAGCGCCAGCGCGAGGAGATCATCGCGGCCGGCCACACGCAGATCGAGGCCGATCGCAAGGCCGCGGCGACGTCGCTGCGCCAGGACGTGGGCAAGCTCGCCACCGACCTGGCCGGCAAGCTGGTCGGTGAGTCCCTCGAGGACCACGCCCGCCAGAGCCGCACGATCGACCGCTTCCTCGACGAGCTCGAGGAGAAGGCCGAGGCCGTCCGATGAACGGAGCGAGCCGCGAGGCACTGGCCGGCGCGCGGGAGTCTCTCGACGCGCTGACCGACAACACCTCGGTCGACGCCGCGAAGCTCGCGGGCGAGCTGGCCGCGGTCACCGCGCTGCTCCACCGCGAGGTGTCGCTGCGTCGGGTCCTGACCGACCCGGCGCAGGCGGGCGAGGCCAAGGCCGAGCTCGCCGGGCGACTGCTCGGCGGTCAGGTGGACGGCCCGGCCGTCGACCTGGTGTCCGGCATGGTGCGTTCCCGCTGGTCGCAGTCGCGTGACCTGGTCGACTCGGTCGAGGAGCTGGCGAACACCGCCGACCTCACCGCGGCGCAGCAGGCCGGCGCGCTCGACGACGTCGAGGACGAGCTGTTCCGGTTCGGCCGGATCGTCTCCTCCAGCACCGGGCTCCGCTCGGCGCTGACGGACAAGGCCGCCACGGCGTCCGCCAAGAGCGAGCTGCTGCGCAGCCTGCTCGGCGGCAAGGCCAACCCGGTCACCGAGCGTCTGGTCGTCCGTCTCGTGACGCAGCCGCGTGGACGTAGCCTGGAAGCGGGACTCGAGTCCCTCTCCAAGCTCGCCGCGGCGCGCCGGGACCGGATGGTCGCGGTCGTCACCACGGCGGTGCCGCTGTCCGACCAGCAGAAGCAGCGCCTCGGTGCCGTCCTGGCCAAGCTGTACGGCCGCGAGATGCACCTGAACCTCGACGTGGACCCCTCGGTCCTCGGCGGGATCGCGGTGCAGGTCGGCGACGAGGTCATCAACGGGACCATCGCGGAGCGCCTCGACGAGGCGACCCGGCGACTGGCCGGCTGACGGCAGCAGCCACCAAAAGAACAAGCATGACCAGCGGCCCGGTTGGGCCGTGCAGAGATTGCAGAAGATTCCTGGGGGTCGGCCCCCAGACCCCTAAGAAACTTCGGGCCCAACAAGGAGAGCAGGGAACCCAGATGGCGGAGCTCACGATCCGGCCGGAGGAGATCCGGGACGCGCTGGAGAACTTTGTCCAGTCGTACCAGCCGGACGCGGCCTCGCGCGAGGAGGTCGGAACGGTCAGCCTGGCCGGCGACGGCATCGCGAAGGTGGAGGGCCTGCCCTCCGCCATGGCGAACGAGCTGCTGAAGTTCGAGGACGGCACCCTCGGTCTCGCCCTCAACCTCGAGGAGCGCGAGATCGGTGCGATCGTCCTCGGCGAGTTCAGCGGTATCGAGGAGGGACAGCCGGTGCAGCGCACCGGTGAGGTCCTCTCCGTAGGTGTCGGCGAGGGCTACCTCGGCCGCGTTGTCGACCCGCTCGGCAACCCGATCGACGGCCTCGGCGAGATCGCGACCGAGGGCCGCCGCGCCCTCGAGCTGCAGGCGCCCGGCGTCATGCAGCGCAAGTCGGTCCACGAGCCGATGGAGACCGGCTACAAGGCCGTCGACGCCATGACCCCGGTCGGCCGCGGTCAGCGTCAGCTGATCATCGGCGACCGTCAGACCGGCAAGACCGCGCTGGCCGTCGACACGATCATCAACCAGCGTGACAACTGGCGCTCCGGCGACGTGAACAAGCAGGTCCGCTGCATCTACGTCGCCGTCGGCCAGAAGGGCTCCACCATCGCGTCCGTGCGCGGCGCGCTGGAGGAGGCCGGTGCGCTCGAGTACACGACGATCGTCGCCGCCCCGGCGTCCGACCCGGCCGGCTTCAAGTACCTGGCGCCGTACACCGGCTCCGCCATCGGCCAGCACTGGATGTACCAGGGCAAGCACGTCCTGATCGTCTTCGACGACCTGTCGAAGCAGGCCGACGCCTACCGCGCCGTGTCGCTGCTGCTGCGCCGCCCGCCGGGCCGTGAGGCCTACCCGGGTGACGTCTTCTACCTGCACTCCCGCCTCCTCGAGCGCTGCGCGAAGCTCTCGGACGAGATGGGCGCGGGCTCGATGACCGGTCTGCCGATCGTCGAGACGAAGGCCAACGACGTCTCGGCGTTCATCCCGACCAACGTCATCTCCATCACCGACGGCCAGTGCTTCCTGGAGTCCGACCTGTTCAACGCCGGCCAGCGTCCGGCCCTGAACGTCGGTATCTCGGTCTCGCGTGTCGGTGGCTCCGCCCAGCACAAGGCGATGAAGCAGATCTCCGGTCGCCTCCGTGTCGACCTGGCCCAGTTCCGTGAGCTGGAGGCGTTCGCCGCCTTCGGTTCCGACCTGGACGCCGCGTCGAAGGCGCAGCTGGAGCGTGGCCAGCGGATGGTCGAGCTGCTCAAGCAGGCTCAGTACCAGCCGATGCCCACGGAGAACCAGGTCGTCTCGGTCTGGGCCGGCACCACCGGCAAGATGGACGACGTCCCGGTGTCCGACATCCGCCGCTTCGAGGCCGAGCTCCTGGCGTACCTGCGCCAGAGCCACTCCGGTCTCATGAGCTCCATCCGTGAGGGCGGCAAGCTGTCGGACGACACCCTGCAGTCCGTGGCCGACGCCATCGCGGAGTTCAAGAAGCAGTTCGAGACCTCTGACGGGAAGCTGCTGGGCGACGACGCTTCCGCTGCCGTCAACGTCTCGAAGTGACGACGGAAGGGACCTGACTCATGGGAGCGCAGCTCCGGGTCTACAAGCGTCGCATCAAATCCGTCACCGCGACGAAGAAGATCACCAAGGCGATGGAGATGATCGCCGCCTCGCGCGTCGTCAAGGCGCAGCGCAAGGTGCAGGCGTCGACCCCGTACGCGACCGAGCTGACCCGCGCGGTCACCGCGGTCGCCACGGGTGCGAACGACAAGCACCCGCTGACCACCGAGGCGGAGAACCCGACCCGCGCCGCGGTCCTGCTCCTCTCGAGCGACCGTGGTCTGGCCGGTGCCTTCAACTCCAACGCCATCAAGGCGGCGGAAGCGCTGACGAGGAAGCTGGAGGGCGAGGGCCGCCAGGTCGACATCTATGTCGTCGGCCGACGTGGCATCGCGCACTACAACTTCCGCGAGCGCAAGCTGGCCGGCTCGTGGACCGGTTTCACGGACCAGCCGGAGTACGCGGACGCCAAGACGATCGCGGCTCCGCTGATCGAGGCGATCGAGAAGGACACGGCCGAGGGCGGCGTGGACGAGCTCCACATCGTCTACACCGAGTTCGTCTCGATGATGACGCAGACGGCGGTCGAGGCCCGGCTGCTGCCCCTCAGCCTCGACGAGGTGGCGAAGGAGGCGGGCGAGCAGGACACGCTCCGTCCGCTGTACGACTTCGAGCCGTCGGCGGAGGACGTCCTCGACGCCCTTCTGCCGCGCTACGTCGAGAGCCGGATCTACAACGCGCTGCTCCAGTCGGCTGCCTCCAAGCACGCCGCCACGCGTCGTGCGATGAAGTCGGCGACCGACAACGCGGGAGACTTGATCAACAACCTCTCCCGACTTGCCAACGCGGCCCGCCAGGCCGAAATCACCCAGGAAATCAGCGAGATCGTCGGTGGCACCGCAGCCCTGGCCGACGCGACCGCGGGGAGTGACAAGTAATGACGACCACTGTTGAGACGGCCGCCGCCACGGGCCGCGTCGCCCGGGTCATCGGCCCGGTCGTCGACGTGGAGTTCCCCGTCGACGCGATGCCGGAGATCTACAACGCGCTGAACGTCGAGGTTCCGGACCCGGCCGAGGAGGGCGCGACCAAGACGCTGACCCTCGAGGTCGCCCAGCACCTCGGTGACGGCCTCGTCCGCACCATCTCGATGCAGCCCACCGACGGTCTGGTCCGCCAGGCCCCGGTGGTCGACACCGGCGCCGGCATCACCGTGCCCGTCGGCGACGTCACCAAGGGTCGCGTGTTCAACACGCTCGGCCAGGTGCTGAACGACGACGCCTCCACCGTGGCGGACGCCCCGCGCTGGACGATCCACCGCAAGGCCCCGGCCTTCGACCAGCTCGAGTCCAAGACCGAGATGTTCGAGACCGGCCTGAAGGTCGTCGACCTCCTCACCCCGTACGTCAAGGGTGGAAAGATCGGTCTGTTCGGTGGCGCCGGTGTCGGCAAGACCGTTCTGATCCAGGAGATGATCGTCCGTGTGGCCAAGCTGCACGACGGTGTCTCCGTCTTCGCGGGCGTCGGCGAGCGCACCCGTGAGGGCAACGACCTCATGGTCGAGATGGAAGAGGCCGGCGTTCTGGACAAGACCGCCCTGGTCTTCGGCCAGATGGACGAGCCCCCGGGCACCCGTCTGCGCGTGGCCCTCGCGGGTCTGACCATGGCGGAGTACTTCCGCGATGTGCAGAAGCAGGACGTGCTGTTCTTCATCGACAACATCTTCCGCTTCACGCAGGCCGGCTCCGAGGTCTCGACCCTGCTCGGCCGCATGCCCTCCGCGGTGGGTTACCAGCCGAACCTGGCCGACGAGATGGGTCTCCTCCAGGAGCGCATCACGTCGACCCGTGGTCACTCGATCACCTCGATGCAGGCGATCTACGTCCCCGCGGACGACCTGACCGACCCGGCTCCGGCCACCACCTTCGCCCACCTCGACGCGACGACGGTTCTCTCCCGTCCGATCTCCGAGAAGGGCATCTACCCGGCCGTGGACCCGCTGGACTCCACGTCCCGGATCCTGGACCCGCGCTACATCGCGCAGGACCACTACGACGCCGCCACGCGCGTCAAGGGAATCCTGCAGAAGTACAAGGACCTCCAGGACATCATCGCGATCCTCGGTATCGACGAGCTGAGCGAGGAGGACAAGCTCGTTGTCCACCGCGCCCGCCGTGTCGAGCGCTTCCTGTCCCAGAACACCCACGCGGCGAAGCAGTTCACCGGTGTGGACGGTTCGGACGTTCCGCTCGACGAGTCGATCGCCGCGTTCAACGCGATCTGCGACGGTGAGTACGACCACTTCCCCGAGCAGGCGTTCTTCATGTGCGGTGGCATCGAGGACCTCAAGGCCAACGCCAAGGAGCTCGGCGTCTCCTGAGCCCCGTGCTCTCGTGAGGGGGGCGGGTTCGTCCCGTCCCCCTCTTCACGCCCCTTAGAATTGACCCCAACACCCGGCACGACCGCCGGGTGGTGACCCGAGGAGCCACCCTTGGCTGCTGAGCTGCACGTCGAGCTGGTCGCCGCGGACCGGAGTGTCTGGTCCGGCGAGGCCACCCTGGTCATCGCGCGTACCACCTCCGGCGACATCGGCGTCATGCCCGGCCACCAGCCGCTGCTCGGTGTGCTGGAGTCGGGCCCGGTGACCATCCGTACGAGCGAGGGCAACACCGTCGTCGCCGCCGTGCACGGTGGATTCATCTCGTTCGCCGACGACAAGCTTTCTCTGCTCGCGGAGATCGCCGAGCTGGCGGACGAGATCGACGCCCAGCGCGCCGAGCGCGCGCTGGAGCGCGCCAAGTCGGAGTCGGACGCCGCCGCCGAGCGACGCGCCGATGTCCGGTTGCGTGCGGTAGCGGTCCACTAGCGGACCGCACCGAGAGTTGTGCCCTCAGCCGCGGCACGGCTGGAATTCTCCAGACCGTGTCGCGGCTGAGGCGATGCAGATGCAGGTCGTATTCGGTTACGCCGGCGGAGCCGGTCACGGGACGCAGCGAGGAGGTCGGTGAAGATGTTCCTCGCTCTGCTCCTGGGCGGCCTGGTCGTCGCACTGGTGGTGATCGGGCTCTTCGTCTTCGGTTTGCGCCGCAGACTGATCCAGCGGGCCGGCGGCACCTTCGACTGTTCGCTGCGCTGGAACGTTTCCGAGGAGCCGGACCCCTCCGGCAAGGGCTGGGTCTACGGCGTCGCGCGCTACAGCGGGGACCAGGTCTCCTGGTTCCGGGTGTTCTCCTACGCGCCGCGCCCGCGCCGGATCCTGGAGCGCTCCGCGATCGAGGTCCTGGAGCGCCGGATGCCCGAGGGCGAGGAGGAGCTCGCGCTCCTCTCCGACGCCGTGATCCAGGGCTGCATGCACCGCGGCACCCGGCTGGAGCTGGCCATGAGCGAGGACGCCCTCACCGGTTTCCTGGCCTGGCTGGAAGCGGCGCCGCCCGGCCAGCGGGTGAACGTCGCCTGAGGCTCCACCTCGCCCGAAGGGGCTCGGTGGTCGCCCGGTACGGACACGGACGTGCGAGAAGCGGGGGGCGGGGGGGGGGGCCCGCCCCCCCCCCCCCGCCCCCGGCCCCGGCCCCTAGATAGGCTAACGCCGTATACCAAACGCGGGCCCAAGGGCCCGTGCCGGGGGTCGACACCGGCCCCCCCCCC
>NZ_JBICYQ010000022.1:0-64600 GCF_043201055.1 Streptomyces sp. NPDC048338 | reverse complement strand
GCCGAAGGCCATCGCGCAGCGACGCGACGAAGGAGCGCCCTTGAGGGCACGGACCCGGCTGCCACACTCGGAGAGAGGGCGGCCAACCACCAGAAACCAACGAAGACCGGACGACACCAAGCGCCCAGGCCCTCCACCCCAAGCGGCTCGGAATCATGCCCCTCCAACCCTCCGACCCGCCACCCCACTGACCAACCCCCACCACCCACCACCCCACCGACCGACCCCCACCACCCCGTCAAGCCTGAGGCGCCGGGGCCGTGGTCGGGTGGGGCAGGCGTTCCACCAGGAGGGCGGCGACGTCGTCGTCGAGGTGGCCCGTCCCGTAGGCGGCGAGGTCGGTGTGCAGGAGGTCCGGGATCCGGCTGCCGGGCTCCGTCAGCCAGCCGCGCATCCGCTCCTCCACCGGGTAGAAGGTGCCGGACGCGTCGCGGGCCTCGCTCACTCCGTCGGTGAACATCAGCAGGCGGTCCCCCGGCTCGAAGGGCACCTCCTCGATGTGGTGCCGCGCCGGGAGCAGCCCCGACAGGTTGACCGGCAGGGACGGGTCCGCGAAGGCGACGGGCGCGACCCCTCCGCCGCGCTGGAGCAGCGGGGCGGGGTGGCCGCAGCTCAGCAGCCGCACGACGTCACCGTGGTCCGGAATCTCCACCAGGACGACGGTGGCGAAGCGTTCGGCGGCGTCCGAGTCGGGCGCCCAGGCTCCGTACCGGCCGAGTCCCTCCTCCAGGCGGTCGGCCAGCGCGGCGAGGTCCGGCGCCTGGTCGACGGCTGCGCGGAAGGCGCCGAGCAGCACGGAGGCGGTCTCCACCGCGCCGAGCCCCTTGCCCTGGACGTCGCCGAGCATGAGCCGTACGGCTCCGGGGACGCGGACCGCCTCGTAGAAGTCGCCGCCGATCCTGGCCTTGGCGGCGGCCGCGACGTACAGCAGGTTGAGGCCCACCGGTCCGAGGCGGGGCGGGAGGGGGCGCAGCACCACGCGCTGGACGACGTCGGCGACGGCGGTCACCTCGCGCAGGTCCCGTTCGTAGCGTTCTCGGAGCCGGCTGGCCCAGGCGGCGACGGCGGTCACTGCGGCCAGCACGGCCTCGTTGACGAGGAGGTCCGGGACGACGGGCTCGCCCCGGCTCACCGACAGCACGGCGCGCATGGCCATGGCGATCAGGCCGATGACGACCGTCCCGCGAGCGCTCCAGGTGACGGCGGCGAGCGCGGGTGCGGAGGCCAGGAGGCGGTCGAAGCGCTCTCGATGGGGGGTGATCAGGTCGACGACGACGGTGAGCGCCATGACCAGGAAGGGCAGCATGCGGCCGAGCGAGCGGTGCCGGCGCGTCCTGGACCCGAGGGGCGGGCGGTCACCATCTGAGGACATTTCGTGATCGTACGCAGCGGGGGCGCTCGCCCTGGGGCGGTGGCGCCGTGCTGGCGTGTCCGCCCGGGCCTTCACGGGGCGGACGCCGCTGCCGCGGGTTCCGTGTCCCGTGCCGTGCGGCCCGGCAGGCCCAGCGCGGCGATCGCGCCCAGGGCGCCCAGGGCCGCGAGGGCCAGGAGGGCTCGGTGCAGGGCCGGTACGAAGGCTTCGCCGGGTTCGAGCGTGAGCAGCAGGGTGGCCAGGGCGACGCCGAGCGCGGGGCCGATGTTGAGGGCCGTCTGCTGGAGGCCGCCGGCGACTCCGGCGGTGGCCTCGGCGGCCCGGTGCACGACGACCGCGGTCGCGGTGACCATGACGGTGCTGAATCCGGCGCCGAGCAGGACGAAGCAGACGCCCGCCCCCGGCGCGGTCGCGCCCGCGTCGAGCCGGGAGAACGACAGGACGCCGAGGGTGAGCAGGACGCCGCCCGACGCGGCGGTCCGGCGGGGGCCGAACCTGCGTTGGAGTACGGCGGCCGTCGGCGCTCCGAGCACCATCAGGACGGCGAGCGGCAGGGACCACAGGGCGCTGTGGAGCGCGTCGAGACCGAGGACGTCCTGCAGGAAGTACGTCCCCGCGAACAGCGTGCCGAAGAGGGCGGCGGAGACGGCCAGCAGCGCCCCGAGTCCGGCCATGACGGGGCGGGAGCGCACGATCTCGGC
This sequence comes from Streptomyces sp. NPDC048338, assembly GCF_043201055.1. Lineage (NCBI taxonomy): Bacteria > Bacillati > Actinomycetota > Actinomycetes > Kitasatosporales > Streptomycetaceae > Streptomyces > Streptomyces sp. NPDC048338. The sequence goes on along the minus strand of NZ_JBICYQ010000022.1, from coordinate 62,527 downwards.
CGGCAGGAGGGGGTGGTCGGTGCGGCGCTCGTGCCGGGCGAAGGCCGTCCCGGCCAGGGCGGCGACACCCAGGACGAGCAGGGTCGGTGCCGTCGCGCCGTCCCGTGGCAGTGCGACGAGTACGTGCACGAGCCCGGCCAGCGTCACCGCGAGCAGGCAGGCGCCGGGCAGGTCCAGGGAGGTCGGAGCGGCGGCCGGGGGTGTGGCGGGGCGCGGTGTGCGCTCGACGAGGGCGAGCAGCCCGATGGCGAGGGCGGGTATCACCGTGAGGACGAAGACGGTGCGCCAGCCGTGGGCGGTGACCAGTGAGCCGCCGACGACGGGGCCGGCGGCGGCCGCGAGGCCGATGGCGCTGGTGCGCAGGGCGATGGGCATGGCGAGTCGCTCGGGCGGGTAGGCGGCGCGCAGCATGCCGAGGGTGGCCGGCTGGAGCAGCGCTCCGAAGACGCCTTGGACGACCCGCAGGCCGATCACCCAGCCGATGTGCGGCGCGAGCGCGATACCGGCCGAGGCCGCGGCGAACCCGAGGGTGCCGAGGGCGAAGACGCGGCGATGGCCGTAGCGGTCCCCGAGTCGCCCGGCGAAGACGAGGAGGCTCGCCACGGCGACGAGGTATCCGGTGCTCGCCCACTGCACCTGGTCGAGTCCGGCGTCGAGGTCGCGCCGCAGGGCGGGCTGGGCGACGGTGAGGACGGTGCCGTCGAGGGCGACGACCGCGGCTCCGACGACGCTGCAGGCGAGGGTGAGGTGCCGGGCGCGTATCACCGTTCGCCCCCGGTGGGGCCGAGATGGGCGTCGAGGGCGGCCCGGAGCAGGGTGTCGAGGCCCTCGGGGTTCTCGGTGCGCGAGGCGAGTGCGAGGCTTCCCCAGCTCCACAGCTGGGCGATGCCGTGCAGGTTGGCCCAGAGCGCGCCGGCGACGACGGCGGAGTCCGGCCGGGACGTGGTGCCGCTCCCGGCGAGCGCGTGGTCGACGAGTCCGGTGAGCAGCGCGAAGAGGGGCAGGCTGGTGTCGCGCAGGCCGAGCCGTCCGCTCTCCAGCAGGTCGTGACGGAACATCAGCTCGTACATGCCCCGGCGGGTCAGCGCGAAGTCGAGGTAGACGCGGGCGAGGGCGTCGAGTCGGGCACGGGCGGCCTGCGGTCCGTCCGGTGCGGGTGCGTCGGGCGCCACGTCCTCGCCGCCTGTCGTCGCGGCGACGCGGGCGCCCAGTTCGGTGAAGCCCTCCCGGGCGATGGCGGACAGCAGGTCCAGGTGGGTCGGGAAGTAGCGGCGGGGGGCGCCGTGGGAGACGCCGGCGCGGCGGGCGATCTCGCGCAGGGTGAGGGCCTGGGCCCCTTCCGCGTGCACCAGCTCGACGCCGGCGGCGATCAGCCGGCCGCGCAGGCCGGGGTCGGCGTCACGTCCTCCGTCGGATGCGACGGGCGTGGTGCCCAGGTCGGGGCCGGGGACGGGCGGGGGCTCTGAGGTCATGGACCGTGTCTACCAGGGATGCGTAGACACTGTCTACCAAGATCGGGAGCAGAGGTGACGGCGGGGCCTTCCCTCCACTCGGTTACACTGGGCGACAGCGAAGGGGAGTAGCCCTGCGAACCGGTCGTCGACACACTGGAGCCCTCGGGTTCCCGGTGACCGGGTCCGTGCGGACGCGCGGACGGGCGAGACCTTCGGCCAGGCATTCGCCATGCCCGCCTCCCGCGGGTGTGGTCCGTCATGCCGGGCCGAGTGGTTCTTCCCGTCGCCCACCGTGGTGCCGTGCGGATCCCGGGCCCGGACCGAGCAGAGAGCCCCGGTATGCACCTCGACCCCTTGGCGATCCTCACCGCCTTCGGGCTGATCTTCCTCGCCGAACTCCCCGACAAGACGATGTTCGCGTCGCTCGCCATGGGCACGCGCATGCGTCCGCTGTACGTCTGGTTCGGCACCTCGACCGCGTTCCTCGTGCACGTCGCGATCGCCGTGGGCGCGGGCAGCCTCATCGGGCTGCTCCCCGACTGGATCGTCAAACTGATCTCGGCCCTGCTCTTCGCCTTCGGCGCCTTCATGCTGCTGCGCGGCGGGGGCGGCGACGAGGAGGACGAGGCCGGCAGCCGCACGGTGACCGGCTTCTGGCCGGTGTACTCGACGGCGTTCATGGCCGTCTTCATCAGCGAGTGGGGCGACCTGACGCAGATCACCACGGCGAACCTGGCCGCCACCAACGGGACCTGGTCCACGGCGATCGGTTCGGCCGCCGCCCTGATGAGCGTCTCGGCCCTCGCCCTGCTCGCGGGCCGTTTCATCGCCAAGCGCGTCCCGCTGAAGACCGTCCAGCGGATCGGCGGGCTGTGCATGGCCGGGCTGGCGATCTGGTCGCTGACCGAGATCTTCGTCTGACGGAGCCGTACGCGTGAGGTGTGCCCGGGCCCGGCGGCCCGGGCACACTCGTGTCAGGCGTTCCGCAGGACTCCCTCGGGGTCCTCGGCCGCCCACCCGGCGTACTCCTCGAATCCCATGTTGCCCAGGGACAGGTTGGCGTGGACGCCGTGGACGCCCGTCGGCACGGTGCGGAACCGGTCGCCGAACTCGGTGAGCCGGGCGTGGTCCTCGTCGTCCTCGCAGTCCGCGCGGTCGAGGAGGGTCACGGCGAGCAGCGCCCGGTGAGGTGCCGTCATCGTCGTGGCGTCGGCGAGGAACACGACACCCAGGTCCTCGTCGCCGGCCGCCGCCGCCCGTACCTCGTCCGGGCCGGCGCCCGACCAGGCCGGGTCGTCGACGATGTGCACGGTGAGCTCAGGGTCCTCGGCGAGCGCGGCCCTCACCTGGCGCCAGTCCTCTTCGTCCGCGTAGTCCGTGCGGACGACGAGCGCGTCGAACGCGCCCCGCCCGGTGAGGGCCGGCCGCCGCCCCGGCGCGAGACGGAAGGGGCCGGCGAAGTCCGTGTTGTCGATGACCGCGTCCATCCTGGGGAGCGGGTCGACCTCGCCGAGGTAGATGCGTTCCGCCACGAGGTAGCGGTCGCGGTGGATCGACTCCGCGTCGGAGCCCGCCCAGTTCCGGTCGCGTGCGGCGCCCCGGCGGACCGAGAGTTCGGCGTCGACGTCGAGCCAGATGCGGTAGTCCCAGTACCGGTCGGTCTCGGGGCGGAAGGCGAACACCCCGTCGACGACGAGCACGGCGTCCGGGGCGAGCGGCGTCCGTTCGGCCGAGTGGTCCCGCTGGGTCAGCGGGTCGATGCCGCACAGCGCGCAGGAGTCGGCCGCGGGCGAGCGGGCCGGGTCGAGCAGGAGGCGCCGGGCGCTCTCGTAGTCGTAGGCGTTGCGGTAGTAGCCCTCTCCCGACTCCCGGTCGTAGAGGTGGCGGTCCTTCCAGGGCTTCTTGAAGTCGTCGAGCGTCGCCCGCAGGACGGGCCGCCCGGCGGCGCTCAGACGTTCCGCCAGTTCGTGCCCGAAGCTCGTCTTGCCGGCCGCGGTGAAGCCGTCGATCCCCACCAGCAGCCGGCCGGTGCCGCGCGCCAGGATCTCCTGCGCGATCTCGCCGACCAGCGCGTCGCGCCGGGAGGATGCGGTCGGGGGCAGCGGCTGCCGCCAGGTCGAGACGGAGTGGTGGACGTCGGCCCCTTGTGCGGTCATGCGACGAACCTATCGACCGGCCCGTCGCCGCGGCCGGTCGGGTGCGAGCAGGGCGGCCCGGGGACACCGCCGATCCGGACGGTCACCTCGCGGCGTTCGGCAGCCGGTTCGTCGACGTGCGCATCCGCCTCCGGGACGAGCGCGGCCGGCTCCGCGAGGAGGTGGCGCACCACGTGACGGCCGACGGTGAGCGGCCGCGCGAACCGCGCACGCTCCGCCGCGTGTTCAGCTCGGCCCTCACCCGGCACCGCACGGCCGAGGACGACGGGGTCTTCCCCGGGTCACGCCGGGGCGCTCACCACTCCCGTACGGCGATCAGCTCCTCCGCGTCGGCGTGCGGGAATCCGTACGCCGACGCGACGAAGGAGAAGTCCTCGGCGATCTCCTCGCGGGCGACGGTCTCGATCTCGCTCCCGGCCGCCTCGAACTCCGCCTCCAGCGCGTTGAACTCCTCGGTCGCCGCGTCCGTGAGCGCGTAGAGCGCCGGCAGGCCCGCCGGGCGCTCCGCCTCGATCCGCTCGCAGAGTCGCAGCAGGATCGCCCTCCCCCGGTCGACGACATGGTCCGGGTAGTACCCGTCCTCGTACAGCGCACGCAGGAAGGCGTGTCCCGCCACCTGCTGGTTCGTGATCGACATGCGCCTCTCTCCCCTCGTCGGCACGGTCGGGACCATCCTCCACCCCGCCACTGACAACGCCCCTCGGGTGCGCCTTCCGCACGCACCGGTCTCGGGGGAACGGGGGCGGCGCGCCGCCCCTGCACGGGCGGGCCCCTCCCCGGCGTGTCGGAGAGGGGCCGTGCGGTGCCGCGCGGTCGGTCAGCGCTTCCGGCGGCCGCCCTTCGCCGCCGCCACCAGCTCCGCGACGGTGCCGAGTTTGACCCGCGGGCGCCCGGCGTCGCGCCCCAGGGACCGTTCGGCCCGGTCGATGGCGGCGAGCCCGCGGGCGTCGACGAGGTGGCTGCTGCGGCTGCGGGCCAGCCGGTGGAACGCCTTCGCGGTGTGGGCGGCCGAGGGCGCGGCCAGGGCTCCGTCGACGGCGTCGGCGAGCAGGCTGCCGACGGTCTCGGCGGCGCAGGTGCGGTTGGCTCCGATGCCGCCGGACGGGCCGCGCTTGATCCAGCCGACGACATAGGTTCCCGGCCGCCCCGTCACCCGGCCGGCCTCGTGCGGGACGGTGCCGGTCGCCTCGTCGAAGGGCAGCCCGGGGACGGGGGCGCCGCGGTAGCCGATCGCCCGCAGGAGCAGGCCGGCCGGCAGGTCCTGCGGACCCCGGCCGCCGGTGACGCGGACGGACCGCAGGGGGAGGTCGCCACGGCCCGGTGCGACGGCGTGGCCGTTCGCCTCCCCGCTCGCCTCGGCGGGCGGCTCCCCGACGAGCTCGACGGGTGCGGAGTGGAAGCGCAGGACGATGCGCCGCCGGGCCGGATCCGGGTCCGTCGACCAGTCGACCGTCTCGCGGGGTACGCCCGTGAGGAGAGCGGCCCGGTCCCGGGGGGCCGCGGCGTCGATCGCCTCGCCGACCCGCGGATCGTGGTCGTCGACGACCAGGTCCACTCCGGGCAGGTGGCGCAGCGCGAGCAGTTCGGACGTGGTGTACGCGGCGTCCTCCGGGCCGCGCCGGCCGAGCAGCACCACCTCGCGCACCCGGGCGGCGCTCAGTGCGGCGAGGGCGTGCCCGGCGATGTCGGAGGTGGCGAGGGCGGCCGGATCGGAGACCAGGATGCGGGCGACGTCGAGCGCGACGTTGCCGTTGCCGACCACGACCACGCGCGGGCCGGTCGGCGTGACGGCGTCGGGCGCGACCTCCGGGTGGGCGTTGTACCAGGCGACGAACGTGGTCGCCGCGACGCTGCCCGGCAGGTCCTCGCCGGGGACGTCGAGCCGGCGGTCCGTGGAGGCGCCGACGGCGTAGACGACCGCGTCGTGGTGGGCGGCGAGCTCCTCGGCGGTGACGTCCCTGCCGACCTCGACGCCCAGGTGCATGCGCACCCGGGGGTGCTCGTGGAAGCGGGCGAAGGTCTCGCCGACCTTCTTGGTCGCGGGGTGGTCCGGCGCCACTCCGTAGCGGACCAGGCCGCCGGCCACGGGCAGCCGGTCGACGAGGGTCACCTCGGCGTTGGTGTGGAGCAGCAGGTCCTCGGCCGCGTACATGCCGGCCGGGCCGGTCCCGACGACGGCGACCCGGATGGGCGCGAAGTCGGAGGGGATGCTCCGGGCGAAGTCGGGGCGGCCCCAGGGGTGGAAGTTGGGCCCGGGGGGCGCCGGTTCGGGCTCCTGGTCCGCGAAGTAGGCCGCGTTGAGGGCGAGGTGGTGTCGCTGCGCCTTCGGCAGGCTGTCCGCGGGGAGGATCGCGTCGACGGGGCAGGCGTCGGCGCAGGCGCCGCAGTCGATGCAGGTCTTCGGGTCGACGTGCAGCATCTCGGTGCTGCCGAAGGCCCGTTCCTCGGGGGTCGGGTGGATGCAGTTGACGGGGCAGACGGCGACGCAGGTGGCGTCGCTGCAGCAGGTCTGGGTGATGACGTAGGTCATGTCGTCGGCTCGGGTCGCTCGCTCGGGGACGGGGACGGGGACGGCTCAGATCAGGTGGGCGCGCTTGTAGAGGGCCAGCGCGGGTTTGGTGAGGAGGCCGGCCGAGGCCAGGAACTCCATGAGACCGGAGCAGCTGGAGCGCATCAGGGAGTGGTGGTGTTCGTTGGCCCGGGCCTCGGCGAGGGCGCGCCGCGTGTCCAGCCCGGCGTTCGCGTAGACGTCGCGGTTCACCATGCTGGTGACGATGAAGTAGGAGGCGACGGCGATCACGAAGGCGTGGATCCGGCGGCGGAGGGGCCCGGCTCGCCGCAGTCGCTTGCGGGTCTCGTCGCGCGCGAACTTCATGTGCCGCGATTCCTCGACGACATGGATGTTGTTGATGGTGCGGACGAACGGTACGACGCGCTCGTCCCGCATCCAGTCCCGCTGCATGACGTCGAGGACCTCCTCGGCGACCAGGATCGCCGCGTAGGCGGCCTCGCCGAAGGCGAGCGTCTTGAAGGCCCGGCCGAGTTCGACGACGGGGCGGCGGGGCCGGTAGGCCGGGGCGCCCAGCTTGGCCGCGCCGCGGGCGAACATGATGGAGTGGCGGCACTCGTCGGCGATCTCGGTGAGCGCCCACTGGAACTCCGGACCTGTCGGGTCCTTGGCGTAGATGTCGCGCAGCACCATCTGCTGCAGGATCATCTCGAACCAGATGCCGGTGCTGGCGACCGAGGCGGCCTCCTGCCGGGTCAGCTCCTTGCGCTGCGGCTCCGTGAGTTCGTTCCAGTAGGCGGTGCCGTACAGGGTGCTCCACTCGGGGCTGGCGCCGTGGAATTCCTTGTCGAGCGGGGTGTCCCAGTCCACCTCGGTGGCGGGGTCGTACGACAGCTTCGCGGCGGAGTCGAGCAGTCGCCGGGCGACCTCCTGCTCGTCGAGGCGGTCACGGTCGTCGCCCCGGGCGGGGCCCTGTTCCTGATCCCGGCTCTCCGGCCGAACGGTGCTGCTTGCCATCCTGCGGCTCCTTGAATCGAGTGATCGACCCGTCGGCTTATTAGACGTAACGTCTAGCAAGCTGTTAGACGGAACGTATAACAAGAGCACGGGGTGGGCCTACCCCCCGGTAAGAAATCCGTACCGTCCCTTCACGGCCGACCGCCCGGAAGCCGGCTCGGCCCCCGGCGGTACGGCCGCGGCCGGCCGGCATCGGCACGGTCGGCGGTGAACTCCCGTCGAGGCAGGGCGGGGGAGGGCGTGCACCCCTGGGCGAACGGGCGGCGCCCGGCCGTCGCGGCGCACGCGGGCCGGGGTCTCGACTTGCGTCCCGCCGGACTCGCGCAAGGCTGGGACGGACAGCCCGCGCAGCCCGCAGGGAGAAACGATGCAGGATCTCGCAGCCCTCGCCGACGAACACCTGGCCAAGGCGCGCGCCGACGCGCACGGCCGGAGCGCCCACGTGGTCATCCACGACGGGGTGCTCCGGCAGAGCGTCATCGCGCTGGTGTCCGGTACGGCTCTGGACGAGCACAACGCGCCGCCCGCCGCGAGTCTCCAGGTCCTGCGGGGCCGGGTGGCCCTCACGGCGGGAGGGCGGTCGCAGGAGCTGTCGGCGGGTGAGCTGCACATGATCCCGAAGGAACGGCACGGGCTCGCCGCGCTGGAGGACGCGGTCGTGCTGCTCACCGCCGTCAACGACTGAACGCACCCCGCCGCGGGAGCCCGGCGGTCACGGCCGCGCCCGGCCAGGGCGGGCAGGGGTCACGGCGAGCGGGGCGGACGGACCGTCACACGGTCTCGTGCAGGTCCTCGGCGTAGTGCTCGACGGCCTGCCGGTAACGGCGCACCGACGGGTCCTCGCTGGTGGCGGCGAGCAGGCGCAGCAGGAGCCGCGTCGACTCGTGGTGCTCGCCGGTGTTGAACAGGGCCATGGCGAGGAAGGTGCGCAGCGCCCCGTCGTCGGGGAACTCCTCGGCGCCGCGACGCAGGGTGGCCACGGCCTCCTCGTAGCGGCCGAGCACCCGGTAGGTGCTGCCGAGTCCGAGGAACGCGCCCCGCCGGTCCTCCCCGGTGAGCGCTGCGGCGGCGCCGAGCGCCGTCTCGTAGAAGGGGACGGCTTCGGCCTCCAGGCCGAGGACGTCGTGCGCCCAGGCGGTCTGGTAGGCCACCTCGGCGTCGTCCGGATGGAGTGCGGCGAGGGCGAGGAGACGTTCCCGCGCCTCCTCGCGGGCGCCCTTCTCCCGCAGTGCGACCGCCTCGGCCAGCTGCTCGTCCCGCGCGCCGCTCACGTGTTCGCTCATGCCGCCATCCTCGCAGGTCGCCGCGGGAAGCGTGCGGGAGCGATCCAGATGACGGACCGCCATACCGCGCCCCCGGTTTTGTGGAGCCCCGGCCCATAGGAGCCGCGGCCCGGCCGCCCCTAGCCTCCCGGCCATCACCCATGACCGAGCCCGCCCGGGAGTACCCATGCGACCACCCCACACCGCCCGTCCGCGCAGGCTGGCAGCGCTGCTGCTGTCCGTGGCCGCGGTCCTCTTCCCCCTCGCGGCGCCCGGCGGCGCGACACCCGCGGCCGCGGCAGCCCCGGCGCCGGTGCCCGGGACACTCCAGCCCTACGACGTCGGCGCGGTCTACAGCTCGGGGGTCTCCTCGGGCGGCTACATGGCCACGCAGCTGCACGTGGCGTACTCCGGCACCTTCGGCGGATCGGCGGCCTTCGCCTCCGGCCCGTACGACTGCGCCCAGAACCTGCTCGCCACCGCGCTCAACGCCTGCATGAACACGACCCAGGACCTGCAGCTCGCGCAGCTGGAGCAGACCACCCGGAACTGGTCGGCGCAGGGACTCGTCGACCCGGTGTCCCAGCTGGCCGGCGACCCGGTCTACGTGTTCAGCGGTTCGGGCGACACGACCGTGAAGCGGCCGGTGGCCGACGCGCTGGCCGACTACTACGGGCGGTTCGGCGCCCGCGTCCAGTACAACCGGAGCACCGCGGCCGGGCACGCGTGGATCAGTCCGCTGGGCCCCAACTCCTGTACGGTCACGCAGACTCCGTGGATCAACAACTGCGGTTTCGACGCCGAGCGCGACCTGCTCGGCCACCTGCTGGGCACGGTCGCGGCCCCGAGCGCCTCGCCGACGGGGTCGCTGATCCGGTTCGACCAGAACGTCTACGCCCCCGGCGGCGCGGCGGCGCCCCTGTCGCTGGACGAGAACGGCTTCGTGTACGTCCCCGCCTCCTGCTCGGGCGGGGCGACCTGCACGCTGATGGTGGCGCTGCACGGCTGCAAGCAGGGCCACGGGTACCAGGGATTCGGGACCCAGTTCATCGACAAGGCGTATCTGAACGAGTACGCCGACACCAACCGGATGATCGTGCTGTACCCGCAGGCGGCCGCGACGGCCACGCTGGACAACCCCAACGGCTGCTGGAACTGGTGGGGTTACCTCGGCGACTCGGCCTACGCCCGGCACGGCGGCAAGCAGATCGAGGCGATCATGGGCATGGTCCGGGCGCTGCGCGGCGGCGGCACTCCCCCGCCGGCCGGTGACCGGGTGACGATCGCCGGCACGGACGCGCAGGACGGGTACGTCAAGGCGGCGGCCGACGGTTCGGGGGCGACGGTCGGGACGCTGGAGGACACGTACGGGCTCGCGCTGGGACGGGGCACCGACGGCAAGGTGAACCGGACGCTGCTGTCCTTCGACACGTCGACGATCCCCGCGGGGAAGGAGATCACCCGGGCCTACCTGACGGTGAACCGCAGCAGCGGTTCGGGCGACCCGTGGTCCTCGCCCGCGGGGAACCGGCTGCTGGTGGACGTCCGGACGGGCTGCTTCGGCGCCTGCGCGGTCGAGGCCGCGGACTGGGGCGCCACCGCCACGGTGGCGGGCGGGGCTTCGGTCGCCGCGTTCTCCTCGGGCGGCGCGGTCTCGACGGACCTCTCGGCAGCGGCGCTCGCGGCGTTCGACCGCGGTGGGACCACCCAGTTCCGGCTCCGGTTCGAGGCGGCTCCCACGTCGACCGCGTATCTCTTCGTCAACAAGGACACGCCGGTGACGCTGACGGTCGAGTACCGGTAGCCGCGCTCCCGCCGGCGGTGCCGGCCGGCCGCGGGCCGGGCACCGCGGGGTGGCGTCCCGCTCCCCGCCCGGGGGGAATCCCCGCTTCCGGGGTGAGGCCGGGGCCACCCGGAGGCGGGGGGCCGTCGGATGTCCCGGGGAGCGTCCGCTCCGTAGCGTCGTCGCCATGACCGAGACCTTCACATCCGATTCGCCCCGGGGCGGGGCCCGTAGCCGGCGCGTCCGCCGTCTCGCGGCGGCCTCGGCGGCCCTCGCCCTCGCCGTACTCGCCGCGGCTCCGGCCGTCGCGGCACCGGCCGGAACGGCCGCCGCCGCCATCGCCGTTCAGCACCGGCAGGAAGCGGGGCGCGGCGCCCTCCTCGCCGTCACTCCGGTGTCCGACCTCGGCCGGGCCGAGGTCTCCGCGTTCCTGGGCGCCGGCGGCATCGACACCGGGACCGTGCGCCACGGGGTGCGCGGCTACCGGCTGACCTACCGGACCGTCACCCCGCAGGGGGCTCCGACCGTCGCCACCGGCCTGCTGGTGCTCCCCCGGGGCGGGGAACGGCGGCTCGACCTGGTGTCCGAAACGCACGGCACCATGGTCCACCGGGACTACGCCCCGTCCGTCACCGAGGACTTCGGGCTGTACGCCCCCTACCTCCACGCCTCCGCCGGGCGGGCCGTCGCCGCCCCCGACTACCTCGGGCTGGGCCGGGGCCCCGGGCTCCACCCGTACATGGACACCCGGTCCTCCGTCTCCGCCTCCCTCGACATGCTGCGGGCCGCGCGGACCGCCGCCGGCCGCCTGGGCAGGCCGCTCACCGGCGACGTGTACGGCACCGGGTTCTCCCAGGGCGGGCAGGTGGCCATGGCGCTCGGCCGCGAGCTGGCGCGGGGCGCGGACCGGCGCTTCCGGCTGCGCGGTCTCGCGCCGGTCGCGGGGCCGTACGACCTCCGGGGCGCGGAGGTCCCCGGTCTGCTCGACGGGCGCGTCAACGACATCAGCGGTGTCTTCTACATGGCGTACTTCCTCACCGCGCAGAACAGACTGCACCCGTTGTACGAGGACCCCGCGGAGGTGTTCCGCCGACCGTACGCCGACCGGGTGGAGGGGCTGTTCGACACCCGCCACACCGAGGAGGAGGTGGTCGTCCGGCTGCCCGGCTCGGTGCGGGAGCTGCTGACCGACGCGTTCCTGGAACGGCTGCGGCATCCGGACGGCGCGCTGGCGGTGGCACTCGGGGCCCAGGACGGCACCTGTGACTGGAAGCCGGCGGTCCCCGTCCGGCTGCACACCGCGGCCGGGGACACGGACGTGCCGATCGCCAACTCCGCGCACTGCGCCGCCGATCTGGCCCGCCACGGGGTGACGGCACCGGTGGTCGACCACGGGAAGGCGGACCACAACGGCTCCTTCAAGCTGGCCGGACCGCAGATCGTGCGCTGGTTCGACACGCTCGCCCGTGCCTGACGGCAGTGCGGCGGCCCCGCCCGGATCCCGGGCGGGGCCGCTCGGCTCCGCCGCCGCTCAGGGCCGGTGGCTCGTGAGGACGACGAGTCGCTGCGTCGCCCGGGTCATCGCGACGTAGCGGTCGACGGCTCCCGCCACGCCCGTGCCGAAGTCCTCCGGGTCGACGAGGACGACCAGGTCGAACTCGAGCCCCTTCGACAGCTCCGGCGTCAGCGAGCGGACGCGGGGCGTGTCCCGGAAGGTCGGGTCGCCGATGACGCAGGCGACCCCCTCGGCGTGTCCGGCGAGCCACGACTCGATGATCCCGTCCCGCTCCGTCACGGATGCGCGGACGACGGGGATGCCGCTGCTGCGCACCGAGGTGGGCACGTTGGCGTCCGGGAGCGCGGCCCGAATGACCGGCTCCGCCTCGGCCATGACCTCCTCCGGGGTCCGGTAGTTGATGCTCAGGGACGTCACGTCGATCCGGTCGAGCCCGATCCGCTCCAGCCGTTCGCGCCACGACTCCGTGAACCCGTGCCTGGCCTGGGCGCGGTCCCCGACGATGGTGAAGCTCCGGGAGGGGCAGCGCAGGAGCAGCATCTGCCATTCCGCGTCGGTCAGTTCCTGCGCCTCGTCCACCACGATGTGGGCGAAGGGGCCGGCGAGGGGGTCCGCCCCGGAGCCGGGCAGCGCGCTCTCGTCGACCAGGCTGTCCTGGAGGTCCCGTCCGCGCAGCATCGTCACCGCCCCCTCACCGTCGGCGTCGGCCGCGATGATGTTGTCGATGACACCGGCCATGCGCTCGCGTTCGGCGGCGGCGGAGGCCTCCTGCCGGCGCCTGCGACGGGACGCCTCCGGGTCGCCGAGCCGCAGCCTGGCCGCGTCCAGGAGCGGCAGGTCGGACGTCGTCCACGCCTGGGCGTCGGCGCGCTTCAGCCGCCGGACCTCGTCGGGACCGAGCCAGGGGGCGCACATCCTCAGGTAGGCGGGCACCGACCAGAGGTCCCCGACGAGGTCGGTCGCCTCGAGGAGGGGCCATGCCCGATGGAAGGTGTCGACGAGTTCCCGGTCGCCGAGCAGGGCCCGGCGGAAGCGGTCGACGGGGACGTCGCCGTCGTGCTTGTCCAGCAGGATCGTGACCAGCTCGTCCCAGACGTGGTCCCGTGCCTCGTTGTGCGCCGTGCCCGGTCCGGGCGCGGCGAACGCCTCGGCCCAGTCGTCGGCGGTGAGCCGGACCTCGGCCCACGGGGTGCTGACCGTCATCGCCTCGGCCGGCGGTTCCTCGTAGAAGGCGACGGCCTTCTCGATGGCCTTCACCATGGCCGCCGACGACTTCAGCCGGGCGACGTCCGGGTCGGTCTCGTCCGGGGCCGCGGCGCCCTCGGGGACGAGATCGCGCAGGGTGCAGGTCCGCACGCCCTCCTCGCCGAGGCTGGGCAGGACATCGGCGACGTAGGCCAGGTAGGGCTGGTGCGGACCGACGAAGAGGACGCCGCCCCGCCGCTGCCCGAGCCGGGGGTCGGAGTAGAGGAGGTAGGCGGAGCGGTGCAGGGCGACGACCGTCTTGCCCGTGCCCGGGCCGCCGTCGACGACGAGGGCGCCGCGGGAGCCGGCCCGGACGATGGCGTCCTGGTCGGCCTGGAGGGTGGCGAGCACGTCGCGCATCCGCTCCGTCCGGTTGGCTCCCAGGCCGGCGATGAAGGCGGACTGGTCGTCGAGGGCCGCGTGCCGTTCGAGCCCGTCGGCGGTGAACACCTCGTCCCAGTAGTCGCCGATCCGGCCGCGGGTCCAGCGGTACCTGCGACGGCTCGTCAGGCCCATGGGCCGGGCGTGGGTGGCCGCGAAGAACGGCTCGGCCGCCGGGGAACGCCAGTCGACCAGCAGGCGGCGGCCCGTGCTGTCGGTGAGGCCGAGCCGTCCGATGTACAGCGGTTCGGCGTCGTCCGCGCCGACGACGTGACCGAGGCACAGGTCCATGCCGAAGCGGCGCAGGGCGCGCAGCCGGCCGGTCAGCCGGTGGATCTCGGCGTCGCGGTCCATGGCCTCCCGGCCGACGCCGCCGGGGGCCCGGCGGGTGGCGTCGAGGCGTTCGGACAGTTCGGCGATCGTCTGCTCCAGGCTCTCCGCGATGGCCGCGAAGTGCCGCTCGTCGCCGGCGATGAGCGCCGGGTCGGCCTTGGCGGAGAGGCGCTCGGGCAGCTCGAACGGACTGGTGGTCAGAGAGTTCATGTCATCGGCTCCGTTCCGTGTTCACGCCCGCGCGGGCGTGCGGGCAGGCCCGCCTCCCGGCACCGTGTGCCCGCGACCGCTGAGCGGTTCGCAGCGCCCGCTCGCCGTCACCGCACGCCCCCTGGACCGACAACAACACACGCACTGAGTGAGTCTCCTCTTTCGGTGGTTTCCGGCTTCGGCCGATGATTCTGCGTCACCACCGGGGCCTTGCCGCAAGGCCCCCCGTGCGCTATATGTTGAGAGTGGAAAGGAGTGGGTACTCCTCCTTGTCCCCCTCACCCCTCCCTTCGCGTCCCGGCCGTCGTCCGCCTGGGCTCGCTCCCGGGCCGCGCAGTCGGTACGGCCCCGATGCCGCGTGCGACGCGACCCGTTCGGAGCACGCGGACACGGACCGTTCTCCGCGTACGGCGACACCGCGACGTCCCTGCGCGGAGCCGACCCGCCGGCCGGGGCCGCCCGCGCGGGCGGCCCCGGCCGGCGGCGCCCCGGGCTCAGACGGTCTCGGTCCGCGGTCGGACGCCGCGACGCGTGGGCTCCGGTCCCGGGTCGCGCAGGATGCCGGCCGCGCAGGCGGCGACGACGCAGAAGGCCACGGGCAGCAGGAAGGTCAGGTTGAGCGGCACGAGGTGGGTCAGGGGCCCGATGACGGCGGGTCCGGCGAGCATGCCGAGGTAGCCGAGTCCCGCGACCCGCGAGACGTTGACCCCGGCGGCGTCGCTGTCGGCGTGGCCCGCGGCGCTGAAGAGCTGGGGGATGCAGCCGGAGAGGCCGGCGCCGAACACGGCCCAGCCGGCGAGCGCGAGCGGGATCCAGGGGGAGAGCGCGGCCGCGGTCAGGCCGAGCGCGGCGACCGCGGAGCCGTGGCGCAGGATCGCCACCGGACCGAACCGGCCGGTGAGGCGGTCGGCGAGCAGGCGTCCGACGGTCATGGCCGTGGAGAAGGCCCCGTAGGCGAGCGCGGCGGTGGCGGCCGGCGCGTCCAGGACGTCGCGCAGGTGGAGCACGCTCCAGTCGTTGGCGACGCCTTCGCAGAGCATCAGCATGAGGGCGAGGGCCGCCAGGATCCAGATCCGTCGGGGGGTACGGCGCCCGGCGGGTGCCCCGGTCCCGGCGTCCGCCGCGGTGGCGGCGCGGGCGGCGGCGGGCAGCAGGGCGCGGGCGGTGACACCGGCGACGACGAGGCCCAGGACGGCCGCCGCGGCGAGGGTCGCCGCCGGAGGGATGCCTTGGTCGAGCGTGCGGGCGCCGATCAGGGCCGCGAGGACGCCGCCGAGGGAGAAGGTGGCGTGGAAGGCCGACATGACGGGGCGTCCGTAGCCGCTCTCCACCTGGACGGCGTGGGCGTTCATGCTCACGTCGAGGCAGCCGTTGCCGAAGCCGAGGAGCAGCAGGGCGGCGCCGAGCGTCCAGGTGTCGACGGCGATTCCGGGGAGCACGACGGCGGCGCTGCACAGCGCCGCGCCGAGGGGGACGACGGTGCGGGCGCCGAGGCGGTCGGTGAGCGGTCCGGCGAGCTGCATGCCGGCGAAGGCTCCGAGGCCGAGGAGCAGCAGAAGCCATCCGAGGACGGCGTGGCCGATCCCCACCGCGTGCGCGACGGCCGGGATGTGCACGACCCACATGCCCAGGAGGAAGCCGTTCAGGGCGAAGTAGACGAAGGTGGCGACGCGGGCGTTCCGCAGGGTTCTCTCCATGCCGGCCAACTTATCGAACAATTCTGATGTTCGTAACCTTGCGTTTCGAACAGAAATGATGTTCACTCGTGGAGTGGCGAGTGCAACGAACACCGAACGACTCCGTCGGATCACGGACGCCGTGCGCGAGGCGGGCCGGATCGGCGTGGCCGAGCTGGCGGCGCTGACCGGCGCGTCCGAGATGACCATCCGTCGCGATCTGGAGCTGCTGGCCGACCAGGGGGTCCTGGAGCGGTACCGCGGCGGGGCGCGCAGCCTCCTGCTGCGTGGCGAGGAGCCGCCCTTCGCGCTGCGGTCGGGCGAGGGACGGGACGTCAAGCGACGGATCGCGGCCGAGGTGGCCGGGCTGATCGCAGACGGCGAGTCCGTCGTCCTGGACAGCGGCACGACCTGCGTCGAGGTGGCCCACGCCCTGGAGCAGCGACGGCTGACCGTGATGCCGCTGTCCCTGCACGCGGTCAACGCCCTGAGCGGCGGGCCGCGGCTGACGCTTCTGGTGCCCGGCGGCCGGCCCCGGCCCGGCGAGCTGGCGCTCACCGGGCCGCTGACGCTGGCGTCGCTGTCCGCCCTGCGGTTCGACACGGCCGTCGTCGGCTGCTGCGGGCTGAACGCCGAGCACGGACTGACCGCGTACGACCTGGACGACGCGGCGGTCAAGCGGGCGGCGATCGCCTCGGCCCGCCGGGTCGTCGCCGTGACGGAGGGGGCCAAGCTCACGCGGACCGCCCTGGCCTTCGTGGCGCCCGCCTCGGCGCTGCACGCCGTGGTCACGGACGACTCCGCCCCGCGCGAGCCGACCGAGGCGCTGGCCGCGGCCGGCGTGACGGTCCGCAGGGTCTGACCGCGCCGGGCCGGCACCGGCCCGTCAGTGCGCGGATCGGTCCCATTCGAGTGTGACCCGCAGGTTCGCCGTCGCGCTGCCCTTGACGATGAGCGCAGTCAACTTGCCCGACTCGAGGCCCAGCTGACAGCCGAACTCCACGGTCGCCCGGTCCGGCGCCGCGCGGTGGAGGGCCTCGCCGATCTGCCCGGCGAAGGACGACAGGGCGTGGGTGACCTCGGAGAGGTCCGGGGTGAGCGCCCGCGGACCTTCCAGTCCCTCCTCGGCGAGGTCGGGCCCGAGGCGCTCCGTTTCCACGAAGAGGACGGCCTCACCGAGGTCGACCTTGGTGACGTCCGGCATGGCGGTCCTTCCCGAGGAGCGGGTGTCGAACAGAGCGTCAGTATCGCCGCGGGGTGCGGCGCGAGCACGGGGAGCGGTCATTCGGCCCAGCCTCCGGCTCAGAGGGCGGGGTTCAGGGAGCCGGCGGTGCGGGGGTGCGTCGCCGGGCGCGGGCCGAGCGCGCTGCCGTGCCGCCAGTCGTTCCAGCTCAGGTTCCAGTCGCCGAAACCGTTGTCGAAGGGACTCATCGGCTCGCCGTATCCGTTGACCACCTGGACGAGGTCGCCCTCGCGGACGGTGCGGAAGAGCCAGGCGGCGTCCTCGGTGCTCATGCCGGTGCAGCCGTGGCTGACGTTCTCGGTGCCCTGGGCGTCCGTCGACCAGGGAGCGGCGTGCAGGTACTCGCCGCTCCAGGTGACCCGGGTCGCCCAGCGGACCTTGAGGTCGTAGAAGTCCTTGCTGCCGCGGGCGATTCCGATGGTGTCCCCGCGCATCCGGACCGTCGGCTCCTTGCCGAGCACGACCTTGATGCCGCCGCGGGTGCGGTAGCCGGCCTTGCCCGTGGTCACGGGGATGGTGCGCAGGATCTCGCCGTTGCGGCGGACGGTCATCCGCAGGGCGGCGACGTCGGTGACGGCCTCGACGCGATCCCCGGTGGTGAGGGTGATCGGGTTCGAAGGGCCTCCGTACAGGCCGTCGGTGACGCGGAGGCCGTCGAGGCCGCTGCGGACGCGGACCGTGGCGTGCGCGGGCCAGTAGCCGCGGGGCCGGTAGTGGAGGGTGGTGGGGCCCACCCAGTACCAGGAGCCTTCGACGTGCGGCTCGGAGCGTACGTCCAGGGCGCGTTCGACGATGCGGCGGGCCTCGGGGCGGTCGGAGGGAACCGGCAGGTTCAGCTCGGCGGTGAGGGGCTGCCCCACGCCGTAGGTACCGCCGGCGTCCGGCCCGAACGTCGCCACCAGCCGCTCCCCCGCCGGGGCCCGGTGGGTGCGGAACTCGAGGCGCGCCGCCTGCCGTCGCCGCCGGTCCGGTCCGAGGCCCTCGACGGCGAGGCGGGCGGTGAACCGGCCGCCGGCGGGGAGCGCGTTCTCGCTGGTCCAGCGGGTGCGGTCCTCGGCCGAGTGTCCGGCGACCTGCCGCCCCCGTTCGTCGACGACCGTGACGTCGGTCATCCGGCCGGGGGTCCCGAGCGCGATCTCGACCGGTCCGGTGGCGGTCTCCTCGAAGGTGAGGGGGCTGACCGCCGTGACGGCGCCGGCGGGCAGCAGCACGGTGTACCGGGGAGCTCCGCACAGGCCGCCGGCGGGCCCGCAGGGGTCCACCCGGAGGATCGACGGGCGGTCGGGCGCCGCGGCCGGCCGGAGCGCGCGGCCCTCCGCCGGGAACTGTGCCGCGGTGGCGACGAGGACGACGCCGACCGTGACGGAGAGCGCACCCCGCCTCGTGGTGTTCCTTCGTGACGGCACGTCGGACGCCCTTCCTTCCCCGCGTTACCGGTCGACCGCAGCATCAAAACGGATGACAGAACGAAAAGATGATCAACCGACGGGCGTGGCGCGAGGGAGGGCTCGGAGACGACTCGAAAGCACCAATCCGGTGCCTCAGGCGGGCGTGCCGGGGGTGGGCGCGAAGGCGGCGCCGTGGCCGGGGACGACGAGGGCCGGGGCGAGGTCGAGGATCGCGCGGCGGGAGGCGTGGAGGGCGTCGGGGTCGGTGGCGTACGGGTCCTCGGCCGGACCGTCGGCGGACCACCACAGGTGGGTGAGGACGACCAGCCCGTCCGCGGTGTCGGCGAGGGTGCTGATGTCTTCCGCCGTGTGGCCCGGAGTGGCCGCGAGCCTGATCGACGGTGAGAGCCGGAAGCCGTCGGCCGGGCGGTCGGTCCACAGGTCGTCCTGGTAGACGGCCCAGTGGTCGTGGTACCGGGCCGCCGGGAAGAGGGCGGCGTTGAGGGTGTGGTCGGGGTGATGGTGGCTGAAGACCACGTCCGTGACCTGCTCGGGAGCGATACCGGCGTCCGCGAGCGGCCCCAGGATGAGGGTGCGGTCGGCGACCATGCCGGGATCGACGACGACCACGACGTCGCCCTCGCGCAGGAGGCTGACGGTGGACGCGGTGCGGGGGCCGACATAACCGGCGGTCAGGACGGTCAAGGTGGCGGTCATGGGCGCACGCTAGCGCGGCCCGGCCGGGCAGTTGAGCGATTTTCAGCCACCTGCCCTCGCGAATTCTCGCCAATGATCACACGGGCGCCGAGGCGCCGCGGGCTTCTCAGCGCGGCGGCTCGGGCAGCTCCTCCCCCGTCTCCAGGAGGGACTTGAGACTGGAGAGCAGCGAGGGCCAGCCCTCGGCGATCATGCCGCGCATCATCCCGTCGGGTTCCAGGTCGTCGTGGGTGACGACGAGCTTGACGATGTCCCCCGCCGGCTCGATCGCGAACGTCACCTTGGAACGGCGTTCCTTCGACAGCCTCGCGTAGGTCTCGTCGTCCACTCCGACCGCCTCGGCCCACTCGGGCGTGAAGGAGTGCCAGGTGTACGAGAGCAGGCGGCCCGGCCGGGCCGCGAGGACCACCTGGTCCGGGTCGACGGTCTGACGGCCGTCCTGGTCCCAGACCATCCGCGAGCCGGCCGTCCATGTGGTCTCGAAGGCGACGCCCCAGTAGCGGCGCGTGAAGGCGGCGTCGGTCAGGGCCTGCCACAGCTCGTCCGGGGTGGTGCGGATGTACGTGGTGTAGACGAACGCGTTGCTGTCCATCGGGGCCGCTCCCATGCTGACTCTCGCGCATCCCCCGCCTCACCGCGCAGTCTTCCGACTACCTCCACGGTAGGCAGCCGGGTGCCCGACCGCCACGCAGACGCCTGGGCCCCGGCCCGCCACCGGCCCGTGCGGCCGGACCCGGGCGGCGGACGGCGCGGTACCGCCCGGCCGGAGGCGCGTACGATCTCCGCAGCCGATCGGGCGAGTTCGCCCGTTCCGCCCCACATGCCCCGCACGAGGCCATCCGTTGAATAGGTGCGGAAGAAACTATTCAACGAACTGCTAGCGTGTCCGGATGTCCCTCAAGCACGCCGTCCTCGCCGCTCTTCTGGAGGGCGAGGCATCCGGATACGACCTGGCCAAGATCTTCGACGTGTCCGTGGCCAACTTCTGGGCGGCCACGCCGCAGCAGCTCTACCGGGAGCTGGACCGGCTCTCCGAGGCGGGCCTGATCGCCGCCCGGGTGGTCCAGCAGGAACGGCGTCCCAACAAGCGGATGTTCACGCTCACCGAGGCGGGCCGTGAGGACCTGGTCGCCTACACGACCAATCCGCCGCGCCCCACCGCCATCCGGGACGAGCTGATGGTGCAGGTGCAGGCCTGCGACGAGGGCGACACCGAGGCGGTCCGCGGCTTCGTCCGCGAGCGGATGGAGTGGTCGCGGGGGAAGCTGGCGCGCTACGACCGGCTGCGCGACTGGCTGCTCGACGGCCGGGACGAGGTGACGTACCTGCGGGAGGCCGAGCGGATCGGCCCCTACCTCACCCTCATGCGCGGCCGGTCCCTGGAGGAGGAGAACCTGCGCTGGGGCGAGCAGGTGCTGACGATCCTCGAACAGCGGCTGAGCTCCGCGAAGCAGACGCACTGAGGCACCGCGCGTGCCGGCGGATACGGGGCGGGACCCTGTCCCCCCTCGTCCGCCTATGCTTCTCACCGTGACCGATAGGAAGGCCGATGGCGCGGACGAGGGCGCCGGGGCGGCCGGCTTCGAGGACGACCGCAGCGGGAGGTCGGCGGCCTCGCCGCGGGGGCCGCTCGACCTGTCCCTGCTGCGCACCTTCCTCGCCGTGCACCGCACCGGGTCCTTCACCGCCGCCGCCCGGCTGCTGACGCTGTCCCAGCCGACCGTCACCACCCAGATCCGCGCCCTGGAGCGCCGGCTCGACCGCGAGCTGTTCGAGCGGCAGCCGCGCGGGGTGGCCCCGACGCCCTACGCCGACGAACTGGCCGCCCGCGTGGCGGCCCCGCTCGACGCTCTGGCGGCGGTCGCCGACCACGGCCCGCAGGCGCACCCCGCGCCGCAGCCGGTCCATCTGGCGGGTCCGGCCGAGTTCCTGTGCGAGGCCGCGCTGCCCGCGCTGGCGCCCCTGGTCGAGGAGGGGGTCCGGCTCCGGGTGACCACGGGGCTCACGGAGGAGCTCCTCGACGGACTGCGCGCGGGTCACCACGACCTGGTGGTCTCCACCGTCCGGCCCCGCGGGCGCACGCTGACCGCCGTTCCGCTGGTGGACGAGGAGTTCGTCCTCGTCGCCGCCCCGGAACGGGCGCTGCGGATCGACCGGGAGGCGCTCGCGACCGACGGGCCGGCCGCGCTGCACGGCGTGCCGATGGTGACGTACGCGGAGGACCTGCCGATCGCCCGCCGGTACTGGCGGCATGTCTTCGGCCGACGGCTGACGGGCGAGGCGGCCGTCACCATGCCGGACCTGCGGGGCGTCCTGGCCACGATCACGGCCGGAGCCGGCTTCGGCGTACTGCCGCGCTACCTGTGCCGGGCGGAGTTCGAGGCGGGCCGGCTGGTGGCCCTGCTCGACCCCGAGGACCCGCCGATCAACACGGCCTACCTGGTCCGGCGGCCGGGCACCCCCGACAACCCGCACGTGGCGCTGGTCCGCGACCGGTTGCTCGCCGCCGCCCCCCGTTGGTGACGCACCTACCCTGCGGTAACGTCGCCTGGTCGGCGGCCGGTGGGGCCGTCGGCACTGTGGCGGATTCGCGCAGACGCAGTCGAGCGGACAAGGGGCGGGCCGGATGAAGATCGGTGACATCGTCGAGGACTTCACTCTTCCGGATGAAACGGGGACCTCCCGGTCGCTGACCGGGCTGCTCGAGGAGGGGCCGGTCGTGCTCTTCTTCTACCCGGCCGCCATGACCCCCGGCTGCACGGCCGAGGCCTGCCACTTCCGCGACCTCGCGGGCGAGTTCCGGGCCGCCGGGGCACGACCGGTCGGCATCAGCTCCGACGAGGTCGAGCGGCAGCAGGAATTCGCCGACCGGCACTCGCTCGGCTACCCCCTGCTGTCCGACCCGAAGGGCGAGATAAGGGACCGGTTCGGGGTGACGCGCGGCTTCTCGCTCGCGCCGACGAAGCGCGTGACCTTCGTGATCGACCAGGACCGCCGGGTCCTGGAGGTCGTCCGCAGCGAGCTGCGGATGAGCGCCCACGCCGACCGTGCGCTGGCCGCGCTGCGCACCCGCACCGCCTGACCCCTCCGTTCCGCGCGAGCAGCCGATCGCTTTCGACATGCGGGCGATCGGCTGTTCGGTGACACTCACTCCTATAGCGGCGCCGTAAGCGCCCCGCTGTGGGAACGGAGTACAGGAATGGACGACTATCCCCTGCTCAACGTCTTCTGGACGATGCTCTGGTTCTTCATCTGGATCATGTGGCTCTTCCTGCTGTTCAAGGTGATCACCGACATCTTCCGGGACCACGAACTGAACGGTTGGGCCAAGGCCGGCTGGCTGGTCCTGTGCATCCTGGTCCCCTACCTCGGCGTGCTGATCTACGTGATCGCCCGGGGCAAGAGCATGACCCAACGCGATCTGAAGCAGGCCAAGGAGAGCGAGGCCGCGTTCCAGTCGTACATCCGCAAGACGGCCGGTTCGGGTGACGGGAAGAGTCACGCCGACGAACTGGCCAGACTCGCCGAACTGAAGAGTTCCGGCGCCATCACGGAGGAGGAGTTCCAGAAGGCGAAGGCCAAGGTCCTGTCCTGACCGGGACCGGAGGATCGGCCTCCGACGCCGCCTCCCGTTCGCTCCTCGCGAGAGCGCGCGAGGAACCCGGCCGGCTGCCCGAGCTGCTGGCCGGGTTCGCGTTGCGCCTGCACGGCGCCCGTGCCGGCCGGAGCGTGGCACGGCTGCGCGACGCACACCCCGACGCGGGACCGGAGGAACTCCAGACGCTCGTGACGACCCGGGGGCGCCACCGGGTCGTCACCGAAGGAGCCTTCGTGGGCGGCCCGTTCATGGTCCTCGTGCCGTTCGCCTTCTGTGCGGCGCTGCTGGCCCAGGCGCGCACGATCCTGGAACTGGCCGGTCTCGACGGCCGGGACACCACCGACCCGGCCCGCGCGGCCGAACTGCTGGTGCTGCAAGGGGTGTACGCCGACGTCGGTGCGGCCGCGAAGGGCCTGGAGTCCGGCCCGGAGCCGCCGCCCGCACCCCGGGGCCGACTGTCGTCCCTCTGGGTGCTGGTCCTGCGGATGGCGCGGCTGCTCGGCCTGGTGACGCCCGACGAGGCTCCCCGGCGACTCGTCCGGATCGGGCAGTGGACACTGCTGGCGGTCGTGTTCCTGACCGGCCTGGTCGCGCCGCTGGTCTGGCTCCCGTACATGGCGTTCAACTACCAGCGGGCGACGCGCCGGCTGAACCACCGGGCGGCCGTCTTCTACTTCGGCGGGCCGGTCCCCGCGGCCCGGCGGCCGGGGCGCCTCGACCCGGGCACGGCGCTCGCCGCACTGCGCGGCGCAGGGTCGCTGCTCGTGGTGGTCGTGGCGGTGACGCTGGTCCTGCTCACGGACCTCGACATCGCGGGCAGCCGGTGGCCGGTGCTGACCGCCGTGCTCGTCACGGGCTCGTTCCTCATGGGCGGGCTGTGGCTGTGGCGACGCCGCCGGCGCGAGGACTCGGCCGACGAGCTGGACCGAGAAGACCCCCCTTAATCAGTACGCCAGATACCTATTTGATAGCGTCAGCATGTGCGGTTGACGAAATTCACCGACCTGGCGCTGCGTGCCGTGATGCGTCTGGCGGTCTCCGAGCAGGACGACTCGGCCACCACGCGCGAGGTGGCCGAGGAGATGGCCGTGCCCTACGCCCACATGGCGAAGGTGGTCACCCGGCTGCAGCACCTCGGCGTCGTCGAGGCGCGGCGCGGCCGGGGCGGCGGCCTGACCCTCACCGGGACCGGGCGGCAGGCCTCCGTCGGATGGCTGGTCCGGACCCTGGAGGGCGAGGAGGAGGTCGTCGCCTGCGAGGGCGACCCGCCGTGCCCCCTGCGGACGGCCTGCCGGCTGCGCGGCGCGCTGCGTGAGGCGCAGGAGGCGTTCTACCGCACCCTCGACCCGCTGACCGTGGCGGATCTCGTGGAATCCCCGACCGGCCCCGTCCTCGTCTCGCTCTCCGGGCGACGCCCGGACTGACCCACACCCCGGCGCTCGACGCGCCGACCACCCTCCGCTCTTTCTGTCGCCTTTAAATACGCAGATCATCTACCACATTGGAGTCTCGATGCTGTCCCAGCAGGCCACCCCGGTCGTACGCGCCACCCTCCCCGTCGTGGGGGCCGCCCTCGACGAGATCACCGAGCGGTTCTACGCGGGCCTGTTCGACGCCCACCCCGAGCTGCTCCGGGACCTCTTCAACCGCGGCAACCAGGCGAGCGGCGACCAGCGGCGGGCCCTGGCAGGATCCATAGCCGCCTTCGCCGGCGCCCTCCTCGCGCACCCCGACGCCCGGCCGGACGCCATGCTCGCCCGGATCGCGCACAAGCACGCCTCCCTCGGCGTCACGTCGGCGCAGTACAA
This sequence comes from Streptomyces sp. NPDC048338, assembly GCF_043201055.1. Classification (NCBI taxonomy): domain Bacteria; kingdom Bacillati; phylum Actinomycetota; class Actinomycetes; order Kitasatosporales; family Streptomycetaceae; genus Streptomyces; species Streptomyces sp. NPDC048338. The sequence goes on along the minus strand of NZ_JBICYQ010000022.1, from coordinate 38,231 downwards.
GGTCGTCCACGAGCACCTGTTCGCCGCGATCGTCGACGTCCTCGGCGAGGCCGTCACACCCGAAGTCGCCCAGGCGTGGGACGAGGTCTACTGGCTGATGGCCAACGCCCTCATCGCCCTGGAGGCGCGGCTCTACGCCGACAAGGGGGTCGCCGAGGGCGGGGTGTGGCAGACGATGGAGATCGCCGAGCGCCGCGAGGAGACGGCCGACACGGTCTCCTTCGTGCTGCGGCACGCGGACGGGCGGCCGACGGAGGCGTTCCGGCCGGGTCAGTACGTGAGCGTGCAGGTCGGGCTCCCCGACGGAGCCCGGCAGATCCGGCAGTACAGCCTCTCGTCCGCGCCCGGCCGGCCCCAGTGGCGGATCACCGTGAAGCGCGTCGACGGCGACCCGGCGGGCGAGGTGTCGACCTGGCTGCACGCCCACGGCCGGGTCGGTGACACGGTCGAGGTCTCCGCCCCGTTCGGCGACCTCGTCCTGCCCGAGGGCGACGGGCCCCTCCTGCTGGCCTCCGCGGGGATCGGGAGCACCCCGATGCTGGCCATGCTCGACCACCTCGCCGCGACCGGGTCGACCCGCGCGGTCACGGTCGTCCACGCCGACCGCTCCCCCGCCGGCCACGCGCACCGCGAGGAGCTGCGCCGCCTGGTCGACGCCCTCCCGCAGGGCGCCCTGCACCTCTGGTACGAGGACGGCGGGGCCGCGGACGAGGCGGCGGGGGCGCGCACCGGCCGCGCGGACGTCTCGGTCCTGGACCTGCCCGCCGACGTGTCGGTGTACCTCTGCGGCCCGCTGCCCTTCATGCGTGCGGTGCGGGGCGACCTGCTGGCCCGCGGGGTGGCCGCTTCGGCCGTCCACTACGAGGTCTTCGGCCCCGACCTGTGGCTCGGCGCCGACGCCTGAGCCGGGACGGCGCGCACGCCGGACCAGGGGCCGCCCGGCCGCGCGATCAGCCGGGCGGCCCCGCCGGCTCCCCGTGCCCGGCGGGCGCGGGAGCCGTCACCGCTGGGGACGGCAGGGGCGGGAGAGGGCGCCAGGCCGTGGAGCAGGGGCGGGTACAGGGGGAGCGCGTGGACCGCGGTCCGGATACGACAGAGCCCCGGTCGGACGGGGGATTCCAACCGGGGCCGATTGCCGTGACGGGCGAAGGGGGGTCACCACAAGGGGGGGACCTGGGGACCGGACCCCTTCGCGGTCACATATGGGTGAACGATGAACGTCCGGCGGTTGTTCCAGGGCGTTCGAAGTGACCGATGTGAGTCACCTCACCCCTTTTCGCCTCGCCCGAACCCCTGGCCCTACGGGCGGTAGACGGTGCCCGGCTCGGCCGCGCCGGGGGCCAACAACTGGGGCACGGTCACGAATGTGAATCCTCGCCGCTTCAACTCGTCGATGATCCCCGGCACGGCCGGGACCGTCCCGTCGTAGATGTCGTGCAGCAGGATGATCCCGTCGCCCTGGGCGGCGTCGACGACCCGCTGACGTATGAGCGCGGAGTCGGTCGTGGAGTAGTCCTTGGCCGTGACGCTCCACAGGATCTGGGCGAGGCCGAGGTCACGGCTGACGTCGGAGACCGTGCCGTCGGTGCGGCCCTGCGGCGGACGCATGAGCGTGGGCGCGCGTCCGGTGATCTTCCGTATCGCCTCCTGGGTGCGGGAGAGCTCGTCCCGCACCTCGTCGGCGTCCAGGTCGGTCAGGATGCGGTGCGTCCAGGTGTGGTTGGCGACCTCGTGCCCCTCGTCCGCGATCCGCTTGACGACCTCGGGATACCGGTCGACGTGCTTCTTGCCGAGCAGGAAGAAGGTGGCCGGGACCTGCTTCTCCTTGAGGATGTCGAGGAGGTGGGGCGTGTCCTTGCCCGGGCCCGCGTCGAAGGTCAGGGCGATGCACTTGGCCCGGGCGCAGTCGACGGCCCCCTCGCCCCCGCCCCCCTTGGAGTCCGAGGCGGCCTTCCCGCGGGCGTCGCCGGGCGTGACCGGATCCACGCCGCACCCCGAGAGCGTGAGGATCAGAGAGGCCGCCGCCACAAGGGCGACGGCCGGAGCCCGGAACGCACCTGGCCTGGATCGGAACATGCTGGCAACCCGCTTTCCCCGTAGGTGATTTCGATCGACCCTTCGCGCCTGGTCAGAGCAGCGTCGAACGGCACGTCGAACACTCTACGTACGGTGTATACACGGCATGCATAGGGGGGTGCCCCGCCGGCGCCCGGGGCGTGGCGGTGTGCGGGGACGTCCGGCGAGCGGCCGGGAACGGCCCGGGGCGCGGGCGGGAACGGCCCGGGCGCGGGCGGATCAGGGAGGTGGGCGGGGTGGGCGGAGAGGTGCGTGGGGTGGGCGGGGAGGTGGGTGACGCGGAGGAGCGGTCGGCCTCCGCTCAGGGCCGACGTGGGCGCGGCGACACCACCGCGGCCCGGGACACCCCGCCGCGACGGGGTGGGCAGGTGAAGGCGCGCGGAGGAGAGGACGGTCAGGTCCGCTAGGGGGTGTCTTGTCGACCAGGCCGGACAACGAGCGGCGTCCTGGGGCTTCGGATCCAAGGCGGAGGAAGAAGGCATGGCGGAGCCATGCCGACCGACGACAACGCCGGAGACGGAGTCTCAGGACACCGCGAGCCCGGCAAGATCGGCAAGACACCCCCTAGGTGCGGGCGACCTGCGCTCGGCGGGGCCCGGGGCTGGTTCCGGACACAGGTGACCCCGGGCGGCGCCCGTCCGCTCCGCCCGGGGAGCAGGGATGCCGGGCCACGCCGCCGCGGCAACACCACTGGGAACTGCGGCGCGCGGCGGCCGGCGCGTCAGCGGGAGGCGAGCAGAAGGCGTGCCTCGGTCTCCTGGTCACCGGAGACCGACTCCTGCGAGCGGATGTCGAAGCTCGCGGCGAGGGTCTTCTCGACCTCCTCGACCGCGTGGTACCCACCGGTCAGCACCGCTCCGACCATGGCCGCGAGCGGAACCGGGCGGCTCTCCTCGTGACGGCCCGCGGCGGTGTCGAACGTGGCCATCCAGACGGTGGCCGCCGGCGCCGTGGCCGCCTGGGGGCCCGGCGCGGACATGTCCTCGAGTTCGTAGACGCGGTCGAGGGCGTCGAAGACGGCTTGGGCGTCCTCCCGGCGGCAGTCACTCAGCTGCACGGTGACGTCCGTGTCGATGTGCGTCTCGTACACGTCGCTCATCTCCTCGATGCACGGAAGGTCGCTCGTCGTGCCACGCTTCCAGCATCCCTCGTGGCGGGCCGTCCCGCGAGACCCGGCCGGGACGCGTGCGCCGTGCGGAGACGACGTCGCGGTGACAGCCTGGAGCGGGTACCCCGAGACCACGCGGGCGGACGGCGCGTCGGGCGCCGCGGGCGACACGCTGGAGGACGGATGGCCGAGCGGACGGGACGGCAGGTGCCGGCCGGCGACGGTCGGGGCCATGGCGACGGCGGCCACGGCGACGGGGACGGGGACGGGCTGATCCGCGGACGGCACGAGACGCCGAACGAACGGGCGGACCGGCGGTGGAGCGAGTTGATCCAGGAGATCAGGGTCGCCCAGACCGGGGTGCAGATCCTCTTCGGTTTCCTCCTCACCGTCGTCTTCACCACCCGCTTCCCGGAGTTGCAGTCCACCGACCGGACGATCTACATCGTCACCGTCTCGCTCGGGGCGGCGGCGACCGGAGCCTTGATCGGGCCTGTCTCCTTCCACCGGATCGTCGCGGGACGACGGATCAAACCGCAGGCCGTGGCATGGGCGTCCCGGCTGACCTTCGTGGGTCTGCTCCTCCTGCTCGCCACGCTGGGCTCGGCGCTCCTGCTGGTCCTGCGGGTCGCCACGGAGGCGGACTACGTGCCGTGGCTGGTGGCGGGGCTCGTCGCCTGGTGTGTGCTGTGCTGGTTCGCACTGCCCCTGTGGGTACGCGGCCGCTACACGAGCGGCACCCCCGACACCGCCTCGGAGCGGACGGCACCCGCGGAGAAGGCGGCCTCGGACGGCGAGCGAGAGGAGTCGTGAGCGCCGGCGGCCCCGGCCGGATTCAGGAGTCGCCCAGCACCTGACCGACGGTGTCGGCCTCGGTGGCCGCCTTGTCGGGTCGGTGGCGGACGACGCGGGCGAACCGCAGGGTGACCCCGGCGGGGTACCGGGTGGAACGCTGGAGGCCGTCGTAGGCGATCTCCACGACGAGCTCGGGGCGCACCCGTACGGTGAAACCGTCGTCCTCCAGGGCCAGTTCGCCCAGGCGCGCGGTCTGCCAGCGCAGCATCTCGTCGGTGAGGCCCTTGAAGGTCTTGCCGAGCATCACGAAGCCGCCGTCGGCGGCGCGGGCGCCGAGGTGGAGGTTGGACAGCTGACCGGTGCGGCGGCCGTGCCCCCATTCGGCGGCGAGGACGACGAGATCGAGCGTGTGCACGGGCTTCACCTTGAGCCACGTGCGGCCACGGCGGCCGGCGACGTACGGCGCGTCCAGTGCCTTCACCAGGACGCCTTCGTGCCCACGGGCGAGGGTGTCGCCGAAGAACCGCTCGGCGGCCTCGGTCTGGGCGGAGGACCCCGGATCGTCGACGACCGTGCGGCGGACCCGCAGGGCGTCGGGAAGGATCCGCGCGAGGACCTCGTGGCGCTCGTGACCGGGCCGGTCGATGAGAACCGCGCCGTCGGCGGCGAGGACGTCGAAGAACACGGGCGACAACGGCAGCGTCGCCCGAGCGGTGGCCACGTCGACGCGGGAGCCGACCCGGGAGGCGATGTCCTGGAACGGCATCGGCCGGCCGCTCCCGGGATCGAGCGCGATCACCTCCCCGTCGAGGATGAACGGGTCGGCCGTCATCCCGCGCGCGACATCGACGACTTCGGGGAGCCGGTCGGTGATGTCGTCCAGTGAGCGGGTGAACACCCTGACGTCGTCACCGCTGCGGTGCACCTGGATACGGATACCGTCCAGCTTCTCCTCCACGACGCAGGGACCGAGGCCGGTGACCGCCTCGGTGACGGAGGCGGCGGTGTGGGCGAGCATCGGGAACACGGGGCTGCCGACCCGCAGGGAGAACGCCTCCAGTGCGGCGGGGCCCTCGGCGAGAACGGCCCGGGCCACCCGGGGAAGCGACCCTTCGAGCATCACGGCCCGCCGCAGGTCGTCGGAGGGGACGCCGGCGGCCCGCGCCACCCCTTCGAGCGCGATGGCGTCGAGCGCCCCCTGCCGTACCTCTCCCGAGAGCAGCCGGAGCAGGAACTCCTGCTCGGCCGAAGTGGCCGCGGCCATGAGTTCCCTGACGCGCCGGACGCGCTCCGCCTGGGACCCGGCGCCGGAGACGGCGGCCAACTCGGTCATGGCCGCGTCGGTTCGGGCCAGGGTGAGTGTCGCCTGCTCGGCGGGGGGAACAGCGGGCGGGACGGCGTTCTTGAGGACGCTCCAGCCCACCCCGATGCGCCCCTGGGGAAGGCGCCCGGAGAGGTAGGCGATCACCAACGGGCTCTCCTCGGGCACGGCCTCGGAGAACAGCTCGGCAAGCACGGCGATCTTCCGTGAACGCGCCGAGGTGGTGGCGACCTGGTGGGAGGCGTCCGCGAGTCGGGCCAGCAGCATGCGCCCATCGTCCCCCCGCCGACGTCGGCACCGCACCTCGGACGCGCCCGGAAGTCAGCCTCTCTCCGGCACCTCCCGCCGGGCGGCCGTGCGGCCCTCCGGTCGTCTGCTCGCCGCCCGGCGGGGTGACCGCCTGCCACCGCTCGGGGACGGCCGCCGCGCCGGTGCCGGTGCCGGCTGTACCGCGCGGGCCCCGCGGGCCTCGTCCAGGGCGAGGGACAGACTCATGCCGTACCAGAGGATCTCGTCCGGTTCGGCCGCGAGGACGAGCCGGTCCACGATCTCGCGCCCGGCCACCGACTCCGGTCGTCCCGGCGGCGGTTCGGGTCGCAGCGTGTCGAGATGCGCGCGCTCACGGGGATCGCTGACGGCATCGGCGAGCAGGAGGGGGTCGAGGAGAGACGCGATCGCCGCGGCCCGCTCCCAGGGGTCCGCCGCCGCGCGCAGCAGGAGGCCGAGCCGCCGTGACCGCCAGTTCCGGGGACGCAGGTCCTCGCCCGCGTCGAGCCGCTCGCGCAACCCGTGGGGCAGCCGGCCGCGGAGCAGAGCGCCGTGAGCGGGCGCGAACTCGGCCAGCTCGCCCGCCGGATAGAGCCAGACCACCGCCCGGTAGCGGTTGAGACGGAACCGCACCGGGCTGAAGTGACCCGTCCGGGCCAGTCTGCCGAAGCGGTCGGGCGTCACCGAGAGGATCGCCGCGCCCTCCGCCGTACCCACCGTGCGGACCCTGTCGCGCAGGCCGGCCGGGAAGTCCGGGGCCGCTCTCAGCCGGTCGACCTCGCCCCGGTCCACCCGTCGCGGGGCGCCCCGCGCGCCGGCCGGCCGACCAGGCTCACCGGCGACGGCGCCCGGCACCGTACGGACAAGGCCCAGCTGGACGGCGAGCCGGAACTCGTCGCGCCTCAGTTCCAGTTCCCGCGCGGCACGCCCCAGCGCAAGCGTGCGCACGCTCTCTTCCACCGTCATGCGGTCCTCCCCCGTGAGTGACGGATACTCTCGGTGACGACCGTAGCTCTCGGTGACCCTTCTCCGCTCGGCCTGTGGACAACTCACCCCCGGCGCTCCGGCCGGCTGTGGACGGCAGGGTCGGCGGCCTGCGCGGCGCGCCGGGTCAGAGGGCGTCGAGACCCGCCCGGCCCGGCTGACGGGCGGCCACCCCGAGGTGCTCGCCGACGCGGTTCACCAGCAGCGTCATCTCGTAGGCGACCTGGCCCACGTCGGCCTCCGCGGCGCTCAGCACGCACAGGCAGCTGCCCTCGCCCGCCGCCGTCACGAAGAGCAGGGCGTCGTCGAACTCCACCATCGTCTGCCTGGCCCGGCCGGCCTTGAAGTGCCGGCCCGAGCCACGGGCCAGACTGTGCAGCCCGGAGGAGACCGCGGCCAGGTGCTCGGCGTCCTCGCGCTCCAGGTCGCTGCTCGCGCCCGTCACCAGTCCGTCGTTCGACAGCACCAGCGCGTGCTGTATGTACTCGACCCGTTGGGTCAGGTCGTCAAGGAGCCAATCCAGTCCCTTGTCCAACGCCATGTGTCGGTCCTCCCCCTGTGTGGTGCGTCCCCGTCGACCCGTAGTCCCCGCGGTCCGCGTGTCCCGGCAAGCCTTACGCACTGTCGTGGACAGAGCAAGCACCACCGGCCCCCCGTGCGTGCCGCAGGATGGACCCATGGCAAAGATGACCGAGGAACAGTGGCGGGCGTTCGTGTCCGCGGGCACCCGCACCGGCAAGCTGGCCACCGTGCGGAGCGACGGGAGTCCGCACGTCGTGCCGATCTGGTTCGTGCTCGACGGCGACGACGTGGTCTTCAACACCGGCAAGGGCACGGTGAAGGGCCGCAATCTGGCGCGGGACGGACGGGTCGCGCTGTGCGTGGACGACGACCGTCCGCCGTTCGCCTTCGTCACGCTCCGGGGCCGCGCCGAGATCAGCGAGGACCCGGCCGAACTGCGCCGCTGGGCGACCCGGATCGGCGGCCGCTACATGGGCGAGGACCGGGCCGAGGAGTTCGGCGCCCGCAACGCCGTCCCGGGCGAACTGCTGGTGCGCGTACGGATCGAGAAGGTGACCGCGGAGGGCGACGTCTCCGACTGACCGCCGGGGCGCCGGCCGCGGCGCCCGGCCGGACCCGCCGCTCGGGCCGCGGACCTCACGGCCGCGCCACGGCCGTCCGAACGAGGCACGCGTACCCGGCGCCCGCACGCCCCACGTCGCGGTGCCCCGCGGAGGCACCCGCCCGGACACGGCGCTCAGCCGACCGAGTCGAGCAGCCGGGCGGTGTGCATCCTCCCCGCGTACTCCACCAGCCGGATGAGGACCTCCTTGCCCGAGTCCCGGTCGCGCGCGTCGCACAGCACGACCGGCGTGCCGCGGTCCAGGTCGAGCGCCCGGGACACCTCGTGGGCACCGTAGTTGCGGGCGCCGGGAAAGCAGTTGACCGCGACGACGAAGGGGATCTTGCGGTGCTCGAAGTAGTCCACCGCGGGGAAGCAGTCCTCCAGGCGGCGGGTGTCCGCGAGCACGACGGCGCCGAGGGCCCCCTGGGACAGCTCGTCCCAGAGGAACCAGAAGCGGTCCTGCCCCGGCGTGCCGAAGAGGTACAGGGAGAGTCCTGAGCGGATCGTGATGCGGCCGAAGTCCATGGCCACCGTGGTCGTGCTCTTCTGGTCGACCCCTCCCGTGTCGTCGACCGACTCCCCGGCCCGGCTGAGCCGTTCCTCCGTCCGGAGCGGACGTATCTCACTGACCGCCCCCACCAGGGTGGTCTTCCCGACGCCGAACCCGCCGGCGACCAGGATCTTCAGCGCGAGGGACGTGGAGTCCACGCCGCCGCCGGTGCTCTCAGAGCGCTCGTAGGCCATCGATTACTTCCCTCAGGATCCGTTCGTCGGGGAGCTGTGCGGGCGGTACGGGCCTGCTCACCCTGACGAGGCCCGCTTCGAGGAGGTCTCCGAGGAGCACCCGGACGACTCCGACCGGCAGGTCGGCGTCGGCGGCGAGTTCCGCCACCGACTGGGTCTCGGCGCGGCACAGCGTGAGCAGGGCCCGGTGTTCCGGGCCGAGGAACCCTTCCTCGGCCCGGTCGGGCGGGTTGTCGTCGACGACGACGAGCGCGATGAGGTCGAACCGGACGTTGCTCGGTCCCGGCTTGGTGCGGCCGCCGGTCATCGCGTACGGGCGGACGAGCGGTCCGGCCTCCGCGTCGTACCACTGACCGCCCGGGGTCCCCGGGGCGCCCGGGCCCTGACCGGTCCTGTCGTCGTTCATCGGAGTCCCCGGTCAGCCGGCGGCCGGCGGGGTCGTGGTGAGCCTCGGCGGCGTGTGGAGGTGCTCGCCGACCCGCTTCACCAGACGGGCCATCTCGTAGGCGATGAGGCCGATGTCGGCGTGCACCGAGCTGAGGACCGCCAGGCAGGAGCCGTCCCCGGCGGCCGCGACGAAGAGGAAGCCGTCGTCCATCTCCACCATGGTCTGGCGCACTCCGCCGGTGTGGAACTGCCGCCCCGCGCCCTTGGCGAGGCTGTGGAACCCGGAGGCGATGGCCGCGAGGTGCTCGGCGTCCTCACGGCTGAGGCCGCTGGAGGAACCGACGGCGAGCCCGTCGTTCGACAGCACGACGGTGTGGCGGACCTCGCGGACGCGGACGACGAGGTCGTCGAGGAGCCAGTCCAGCTCACCGGAGCGGTGATGGGAGATCCTCTCGTGGTCGATCATGCGTGCTCTCCTTCATTGCCGAAGCCTGTTCCGAGGGGGCGTCTCGCGCCGGGGGCCGCGCCGCCGCCGCGGGTCCAGCCGTCGCGGTAGGCGGTCATACGGTCCCTGACCTGTTCGGGGGTGCGTTCGTCGGCGCCCTGAGACGCCGCGGTGGGCGCGGGGTCGGCCGGGGGCGCCTCGCGCAGCTGCGGGACGAGGTGGGCCTGGCGCACCCGGCGGGGCAGGTCGCTCCCGTCGTCGGCGGACGCGACCGGCGAGAGGGGCGGGGCCTGTGGCGGGGCGGCCGGTGGCGGGACGGCCGTCCGGGTGGGTCGGGACAGCTGCGCGGGTACGGGGGCCGGCGGGGACGCCGCTCCTCGTCCGGACCGGTCCTCGCCCGCCCCGGGGTCGGTGCCGGATCCCGCCCCGGGGTCGGCCCCGGGAGCTTTCCCGGCTCCGGGGGTCCGGGCGGGCCCGGGGGGCGACGGCGGTGGTCCCGAACGGCCGCGCAGCCGCAGGGAGGTGACGCCGGCGGGCGTCCCGTCGGCGGGTCCCGGCCGCTGTTCCTCGGGGGGCGCCGCGAGGGCCGGGATGCGGGGCGGCCGGGGCAGCGGCTGAGCCGGGGCGGAGGTCGGGGCGGTCCCGACGCCGGGGGCGCCCGACTGCCGTGGCGGCGCGCCCTCGGCGGGGTCCCGGTCGTCCACCGTCACCGTCGTCGCGTGGTGCCGGCCCCTGCCCGGCGGCAGCGCGCCCTGCAGCAGCTCGGTGGGGAGCAGGACGACCGCGGTCGTCCCGCCGTAGGGCGAGGTCCGGAGGTGGACCTTGATGTCGTGCCGCGAGGAGAGGCGGCTGACCACGAACAGGCCCAGCCGGTCGCTGTCGAAGAGGTCGAGGGCCTCGGACTGCCGGATCCTCGTGTTGGCCTCGGCGAGTGTCTCCTTGCCCATGCCGAGTCCCCGGTCCTCGATCTCCAGGGCGTAGCCGTTGCCGACGGGTTCACCGCTGATCCGGACCTTGGTGTGCGGCGGGGAGAACTGGGCGGCGTTCTCGACGAGTTCGGCGAGGAGGTGGGTGAGGTCGGCGACGGCGCCGCCGACGACGGCCGCCTCGGGGAGCCGCCGTACCTCGACGCGCGCGTAGTCCTCGATCTCGGAGACGGCGGCCCGTACGACGTTGGTCAGCGGGACGGGCATGCGCCAGGCCCGGCCGGGCGCGGCGCCCGAGAGGATGATCAGGCTCTCGGCGTGACGGCGCATCCGGGTGGTGAGGTGGTCGAGCCGGAAGAGATCGCCGAGTTCGTTCGGGTCGTCGGCGCGCCGCTCCATGCTGTCCAGCAGGTTGAGCTGGCGATGGACGAGGACCTGGCTGCGGCGGGCGAGGTTGACGAAGACGCCGGAGATGCCGTTGGCGAGTTCGGCGCGTTCGACGGCGGCGGACAGGGCCGCCCGGTGGACGGTGACGAGGGCTTCGCCGACCTGGCCGATCTCGTCCTGCGGGGCGGGGCCGGGCGGGGTCTCGGCCCGGACGTCGATCTCCTCCCCGGCCCGCAGTCGCCGCATGGCGGCGGGGAGTTTGCGGCGCGCGATCCCCAGGGCGGTGTTGCGCAGGCTGATGAGTTCGACGACCAGACCGCGGCCGATGCGTACGGAGATCACCAGCGAGGCGGCGACGGCGGCGAGGCCGAGGATGACCGCCGCTCCTCCGGGTGACAGGGCGCCGCCGCCGAAGGGGTCGGCGCGGTCGGCGGCGGCGCGGCGGGCGTCGTCCTCGATCGCGAGGAGTTCCTCGCGGACGGCGTCGTGGGCGTCGTCCCAGGCGGCGGAGGGCGATGCCTGGGCGGCCTTGCGTCCGGGCGCGGCGGCCCGGACGCGGTCCTCGGCGGCGGTGAGCTGCCCGTACGCGTGGCTGTCGGCGAGTTTCCGCCAGGCGGCGCGGTCGGGGGCGCGGAGGTCGGCGGTGGCCGAGGCGGCGAGGGCGCGGCGGGTCTCGACGACGCCGATGAAGTGCTGAAGCCTTTCTGCGTCGAGCTGACCGCCGAGTTGGGCAGCGCCGAGGAGGGCGTCCTCGCGGGAGAGCATCTCGCCGGCACGGGCGAATTCGAGCAGCACCCGGGCGTCGGTGCCGGGCTGTGCCTCCTGGACGCCGGTGAGGGCGCCCTCGATCGCGAAGGCGGAGGTGACGGCGGCGGTGTACTCCTCGTACACCTGCTTCCCGTCGGCGCCGCCTCCTCCTGCGGCGGCGGCCCTGAGCCGGCTGAGCCGGCCGACGGTGGTGACGAAGGAGCCGATGCGGTCGGCGACCTCGCGGGGCAGGTCGCCGGTGTCGCCGATGGTGTGCCGGTCGTCGAGGCGGAGCCGGTCGACGGCGGCGTCGGTGTCCCGCATCCGCTCCTTGAGCTCGGCGGCGCGCGCGGCGCCGGGCGCGACGGCCTGGCGGACGGCGGCGCCTCGCTCGTCCTGCAGGGCGGTGACGGCGGCGGCGACCGGCCGGCGGACGTCGGTGTCGACCCGCTGGAGCTGGCGCAGCCGGGCGATGTCCTGGGCGGTGGTGACGGTGGCGAACCCCCACAGGGCGAGGAGCGACACGACGGGGACCATCAGCAGGGAGACGATCTTCGCGCGGACGGTACGGGGGCGCAGTCCGCGGCGCTTGGGCAGGGTGCCCGGTCCGGCCGGGGCGGACTCCTCGGGCCGTTCGGGCTCTTCGGCCCGTCGGGCCCGGGGTTCGGGGGTGGGCACCGGTGGTTCGTCGGCGGGTGGCCCGGCGTGGGCGCGCCGCCCGCGTGCCGCCGTCGTGCGCGGCTGCGCCGTCGCGTCGGGGCGCTGGTTCCTGCGGGGAGTTCGCATGGCCTCCTCGTTTCCGGCTGCGTCTGTCCTGGTGCGTGTGCGGTGGGGCGGTGCCCGGGTGGGTCCGGCGCCCGGTCTGGGAGGGTGACCGGGCGCCGGACGGGGGCCGACCGTGGGGTCAGCCGTGCGGCGGGGGGGTGCCGCCGTCCGAGTACCGGCAGGAGGCCCGGGGAACCGTCCTCGGCACGGTCCGCGGGAGCGGTGCGTGCCGGGCGGGGCAGGTCCGGCCGGTGGTGGGGAGGTCGCGCCGGTTCGGCCGCGGGGCGCGGGGGAGGGCGCGCCAGGCGCATCGGGCGGTCATCCGCGGGCCTCCCGCCGGTGGTCGCGGGCCTCGTCGACCGGGCCCGCCGGGTAGGCGTAGGACGGTGGGGCCTCGGCGGCGCGTCCGGTCCCGGCGCCGTGCGCCCTTCCGGCGTCCGCGGCTCCGGGGCGGAATCCGGGCGGGGCGACGTCCACCGCGCGCTCGTCCGGTTCGGTGAGGCGTTCCGCCGAGGCGTAGGCCGCGCGTTCCCGTGCGGTCGGCGAGAGCGCCACGAAGGCCGAGGTGATGAAGAGGTAGGAGCCGAGCCCCACGGCCAGCGGGAAGACGAACTGCATCACCGTGGCGCCGGAGAGTTCCGTCGACGAGGGGACGACGTCGACGCGCACGGCGAACATCCCGGTGTAGTGCATGCTGCTGACCGCCGCGCCCATGACGAGCGAGGCGATCGCCACCGCGACCGGGGCGTGGATGTGGAGCGCCGCCCAGAGCGCCGCCGTCGCGGCGACGACCGCGATGACGACGGAGAGCGCGACGAGCATCGGGTCGTAGCGCACCTGTCCGTGCAGGCGCAGTGCGGCCATCCCCATGTAGTGCATGCTCGCGACGCCGATACCGGTGGTGAGCCCGCCGATGAGGAGCGATCCGACGCGGTCGCCGCCGTACCCGACGGCGAAGACGCCGACTCCGACGACGGCCATGGCGATCAGCAGGCTGAGGACGGTCAGGGGAACGTTGTAGCGGATGTCCGTCCCCGTCACCCCGAAGCCGAGCATGGCGACGAAGTGCATCGTCCAGATGCCGGTGCCGAGGGCGGACGCCGCGGTGAGCAGCCAGTTGCGCCGTGATCGGCCGGTCGTCTCGAGGGCTCGGACGGTGCAGCGCAGTCCGAGCGCGGCGCCGACGCAGGCCATCACGTACGACAGCGCGGGTGTCAGCCACCCGAAGGTGGCGTGGTCCAGGTGTCCCATGGCTCAGGGACGCTAGTCCTGTGAAGGGGGCGCACTGAGGGCGCATTTCGAAACCTGATGGAATATGACGCAGAGATGTTCCTGAACGATCGTGCAGCGCTCGAACGTGCGCGCAGAGCGTTCACCCTGAGGGTTGAGGAATATGGACACATGAACGACGACCCGACGCGTGTGCAGGAGTTCTTCGGCGTCCGCGCCGCCGGCTGGGACGCGCGGTTCCCCGACGACGGGCCCGCGTACGCCGCCGCCGTGCACGACCTCGGTCTGCGCCCCGGCGACGCCGTGCTGGACGCAGGCTGCGGCACCGGCCGCGCCTTGCCGCCCCTGCGCGAGGCCGTGGGGCACGGCGGAACGGTCCTGGGAGCCGACCTCACCCCCGAGATGCTCGACGCGGCGACCGCGGCCGGGCGGGACGGGGCCGGCACGCTGCTGCTCGCCGACGTCTCCCGGCTGCCGCTGCGCGACGGCGCGCTCGACGCGGTGTTCGGCGCAGGGCTCGTCTCCCATCTGGCCGACCCCGCCGCGGACCTGGCCGAACTGGCCCGCGTGGTGCGCCCCGGCGGCCGGCTCGCGCTCTTCCACCCCATCGGCCGGGCCGCGCTGGCGGCCCGGCACGGCCGCCGGGTCACCGAGGACGACCTGCGGGCCGAGCCCAACCTCCGCCCGGTGCTGGCCGGTTCCGGCTGGCGGATGGTCAGTTACGTGGACCGCGAAGACCGTTACCTCGTGATCGCCGTCCGCGAGGGCTGAACGCCGCGGCGAGCGGACCGCGGAGGCCACCCCGCCGCACGCCGGGCACGGCCCTCGGGCGGGCCGGTCACGGCCGCCCGGCACGCGCCCTTCTGCCACGCCCGTTCCGTGTCTACCGTGGAGGTGCCGGGCAGCCGTGCCCGGGGAAGGCGGCAGGCCGTGACGCGCGTACGTGATCGATTCCGCAGGCTTCTCCCCTCCACCCGCCCGGCCTCGCCCTCGGGACCGGGCACGCGCCGGCCGCGCCGGACCCACAACCTCTTCGAAGCGGCGGCGGTGTACGTGGCGGCCGGCGCCGAGGACGACGAGGAACGGGCGGACGAGGCGGCGGGCTGGGTCTCCCCCGACGCGCTCAGCTTCGGCATCAACGAGCTCGCCTGCCGGGCAGTGATCGCGCTCGCCCGCGAGCGCGACCAGTCGCCGGAGGCCGTGGCCCGCTCCCTGCTCGGCCTGCCCGAGACCCCGGCGGCCTGAGCCTGCGGCATCGCGCCTTCGGGCCTGATGCCGGAAAAGATCGGAGTGATGCCGGAAAACATCGGATCCGTGGGTGCACCGGATCCGCCGCCCGCGGTTCCGGCGGGCCCGGCCTGCCGGAATCGGGCGCGTCACTTTCGCCGTCTCCCGCCCGGGAACTCTCGACGCACGGGTTACCCACTGGTTAAGGTGCGCCGACGACCAGAAGGGGAGGCTGCCGTGGGTGGGACGGAACCTACCGCCGACGACGACGCGCTGTACGTGTTGACGGCGGTGCTGCTGACGCCTGCGCGGTTCCCGAGCGTGCTCGGCGACGACTATCCGGCGGCGTGCGCGGCGCTGGAGCTGGAGCCGTACGCCGAGGGGTACGGACTCGTGCTCGGCCAGGACGGCGAGGGCGCCCGGTGGACGGTGATCGTCGACGACGTCTCGCTGGTCGCGGTGGCGATCGCTTCCTGGGACTGCGGCATGGCCTACGACCTCTCCCCGGACGAGCGCTCCGTCGTGGCCGCCCTGCCGGGCTGGCCGCTCGCGGTCGCCTCGGCGGCCCCCGACCTTCCGGCCCCGCACGATCCGGAGCCGGAGCAGGGCGCGCGGACGGCGCTCGCCCCGCCGTCCGAGGACGCCTGGGGCCCGGCCCAGCGCCGGCTCGGCGCCGACGAGGTGGCGCTCCAGTGGGCCGCGTGGCGGGCCCGGATGGACGGCCCCGACGACGCCCCCGACGAGGCCGGCGAAGCGGCCGACACCGTCCCGGCGACGGCGGTCCGCGAGGACGCCGGCCCGGCCCCGGCCGCCGCGGCGGACACCGGGAACCCGGACCCCGAGGGCGCAGGCGCGGCTCCCGCCGACCCGTACGACGGCGTCCGCCGGGCCCTCGCCGAGCTGCGCGGGTATCTGGAGGAGGCGCCGCCGGTCGGACGGGTGCGGTCGAGCTTCGCCACCGGTGACGCGCGGATGCTGCGGGCCGACGGCCCCGGCTGGTCGCTGGTCGCCCGGACCGACGACATGGCCTTCGTCCTCCTGGACGACGAACCGCGCGAGGTCCTCCCGGTGGCGCGGGGGCCGAAGCTGCCCGCCCTCCTGGAAGCGCTGGAGGCGATGGCCGTCCGCCCCTCCTGACCGGAGGGCACCACATGGGCCGTCGGCCCGAGGTGTGGCCCCGGACCATGGCCGCGCGGCAGGAGCGCCCCGCACGATGTGGCGGCGCGCCCCACGGGTGACGCATTCCCGTCCCCCCGTCCCACCGGAGGCCGTCCATGCGCCCCATCCGAGGCGTTCCCCTGCTCGCCGCGCTCCTGACGGGTCTGACCGTCCTCGGCCCCGCCGCCCCGGCCGGGGCCGAGGACGGCGGCCCGTCCTGTGCCCGTCAGGAGCGGCTGCGCGTCCCCGGCGCGGAGCGCCAGCGGACCGCCTGCCTCGGCGATCTGACCACCGCCGGGCTGGCCGGCACCGCCTACACCGACATGGCCGACCAGGCAGGTCTCTCGGCGAAGGGCACGAGGAACCCGTCCGGGGTCCCCGGCATCCAGATCGACGGCTACTTCCCCGACGACTCCCGTCTCAACGCCACCCACGGCTGGGCCCACGACTCCCAGTTCGTCATCCGGCTCCCCGAGCGCTGGAACGGCGGCCTGGTCGTCACGGGGGCGCCCGGCACCCGGCGCCAGTACTCCACCGACACCCTGATCTCGGACCACGTCCTCGCCCAGGGCTTCGCCTACGCCGCCACCGACAAGGGCAACACCGGACCGGACTTCTTCACCGACGGCAGGGAGCCGGGTGACGCGGTGGCCGAGTGGAACCACCGGGTGACCGAGCTGACCAGGGCCGCCAAGCAGGCCGTCGGGCAGCGCTACGGCCACGCCCCGCGCCGCACCTACATGACCGGCATCTCCAACGCCGGCTACCTGACCCGCTGGCAGCTGGAGAACCGTCCCGAGCTGTACGACGGGGGCGTGGACTGGGAGGGCGTCCTGTGGACGACCCGGGGCCCGAACCTGCTGACGAGCCTGCCGGTGACCGTGGCGCGTTCCTTCGGGCGGGCGACCGACGACGATCTGGTCGCGGCCGGTTTCGCGCCGGGCTCGGCGTTCCTGTGGCCGTACCACGAGAAGGCGTACTGGGGGCTGACCCAGAAGATCTTCCGGGCGGAGTTCGACCCGTCGTACGACCCGGGCTGCCCGGGCACCACCGCCGGGACCACCGTCGAGCAGATCCTGGCGCCCTGCGCGTCGGACGCCGCCTACGACTACGCCACGCGTCCCCGCGCGGTCCGGCGGGCCGTGGCGAAGGTCGCGCTCACCGGACGGATCGGCAAGCCGCTCATCACCCTGCACGGCGACCTGGACACGCTGCTGCCGATCGCGACCGACTCGGACGTGTACGAGGAGATGGTCGGCGCGCGCGGCCGGGACCGCCTCCACCGGTACTACACGGTGCAGGGCGGCACCCACACCGACGCCCTGTACGACACGTACCCGGACCGGCTGCGGCCGATCCTGCCCTGCTACCGCTCGGCGTTCGCGGCGCTGACCCGGTGGGTGGAGGCGGGCACGGCACCGCCCGCCGACCGCACGATCGCGCGGCCCGCGGGCGGTGACCCGGTCAACTCCTGCGCGCTGGAGGAGTAGGGAGCGGGTTCAGACCATCTCCAGGGGACGGTGCGGCTCGGCCGGGAGCTCGATCGTGATCGGGTCGCCGGGCCGCACCTCCCCGCCGGTCAGCACGACGCTCATGATGCCGGCCTTGCGGACGATCCGGCCGTCCTCGTCGCGGCCGAGGACCTGCTTGAGGAGTCCGTGGCGGTAGGTGTCGATCTGCGCGCACGGGTTGCGGAGCCCGGTGACCTCGACCACGGCCTCGGCGCCGAGCCGCAGGCGGGTCCCGGTGGGCAGGCCGAGCAGGTCGATCCCCCGCGTCGTGACGTTCTCGCCGAGCGCGCCGGGCGCCACCTCGAAGCCGGCGCCGGCGACCTCGTCGAGGAGTTCGGCGTGGATGAGGTGCACCTGGCGCAGGTTCGGCACGGTCGGGTCCTTCGCGACCCGCGAGCGGTGCTTGACCGTCACCCCCGCGTGGACGTCCCCTTCCACGCCGAGCCCGGCCAGCAGCGTGATGCTGTCCCGGTTCGGCTTGGTGAACGCGTACTCGCCGTTGCTGCTGACCGTCGTGACCGTGCCGCTCATGACGCGGAGCTCCCCTCTCCCGAACAGATGATCACTTGCGACTCTACGGGAGGGCCTTCGGCATCAGCGACGGAGTTCCTTGCGGGAGATCCGGCGCAGCCGGCGCCGCTGGCCGGGGTCGAGGGCCAGGTAGGCCACGGCGGGGACGCCGAGGATCACGAGCAGCGACATCCAGAATCCGATGAGGGGGATGAGGAGCAGGCCGACGGCCACTCCCCCGATCACGATCTTCGTGCGTGTCGTCATGGTTCCGACGCCTCCTTCTCAGGCCGCCGCCGACAGCGTTCAGGCTGCCGTGCGAAGCGGCTCGCCGACCTCGTGGAGATGACCGAGCGCCTGCCGGTAGGACTCGACGAAACCGGTCTCCGTGTAGGGGATACCCAGTGTGCGGCAATGGGCACGCACGGCGGGCTGGGCGAGGCGGAGATGCGGCCGGGGCATGCTCGGGAAGAGGTGGTGCTCGATCTGGTAGTTCAGTCCGCCGAGGAACCAGTCGGTGAGGGCGCCGCCGCGGATGTTGCGCGAGGTGAGCACCTGCCGGCGCAGATGGCCCCAGCTGTCGCCGTCGGGGTGGGCGTCCGGCATCTCCATGCCCTTGTGGTTCGGGGCGAAGGCCATGCCGAGGTGGAGGCCGAGGAGCATCTGGTGGATCAGGGCGAAGACCAGGGCCTGTCCGAGGGTGAGGCTGGTCAGGAGCAGCGTGGCGTAGCCGGCGACGTGGGCGCAGAGGAGGGCGCCTTCGACGAGCCGGTCGCGGCGGGTGCGGTAGGGGCCGTCCGCGGAGAACAGTGCCTGGAAGCCGTAGACCTTGAGGGCGATGCCCTCCAGGGTGGTCAGCGGGAAGAACAGCCACGCCTGGTGGCGGGTGAGCCAGCCGCGCAGGCCCGTGCGGCCCGCCGTCTGGTGCTGGGCGAAGACGAGGATGTCGGCGGCGACGTCCGGATCCTTCTCCAGGTGGTTGGGGTGGGCGTGGTGGCGGTTGTGCTTGTCGTTCCACCACTCCTGGCTCATGCCGAGCAGGAGGTTGGCGTGGACGAGCTGGAGGGCCCGGTTGCGCTTGCGGTGCGCGCTGATCTGGGAGTGGCCGGCGTCGTGTCCGACGAAGGCGGCCCGGGCGGAGAAGAGGGCGAGCGGGACGGCCAGCGGCAGGGCCCACCAGGTCGGGCCGAGGAGGACCAGTCCGACGGCCACCGCGGTGAGGGCGAGGAGGTTGACGGTGATTCCGCGGGCGTACCAGCCTGCCCGGCGGTCGAGCAGCCCCTGCTCCTTGACCGTGCGCAGCAGGGGGCCGAACTCGCTGCCCCCGGCGCCGCGCCGGGCGGCTGCGGCGGGGGCCTTCTCGGGGGCCGTGAGCGTGGCGGTGGCCTGGGGCATGGAGGTCTCCGGTGTCCGTGGCGGGGCCTGGGCGCTGGCTGCGCGGCCTGGGTCGAACGTACGGATCGGTGATCGCCCGCGGCCATGGCGGCATCCCCCGGAATCCCGGGGGGATGCCCGGGTGCGGGGGGTGGGGCTGGCCCCACCGTCGGGGGCGGCGGCCGCGGGGATCGGCCGGGGCGCTCCCGAAACGGGGCGGTGTGAGCCGGATCACGGTGTTTCCGTTCCCGGTCCGCCCGGCGGTTCGGGTACCCTCGGCCGCTCGACCCCAGTAGTCAAATTTGAGGAATGCGTTGACGCTGTCGCAGAGCCCTGATGAACTCGCCCGCCGTTCCGCCGTCTTCCTGCCCGCCGACCCCCCGCGCGAAGGCCGGATCGCCTTCTGGTCGTCGGAGGGGGACGAGAACGCGCGGGCCGGTCGGGAGGCGCGCGGGACGCAAGGAGCGCAGGAGGACCGGAAGGACGCGGACCGTCGGGTGGCCGAGGACGGGCTGACCACGGTGACCGTGGTGACCGAGGATCTCGACACCCGCACGGTGCCGGCGCTGCTCCTCCCCGTTCGGGAGGCCCTGCCGCTGCTGACCCGGGCCCGGCTGCACGACCACGCCTCGCCGTCCACCGCCTTCTGGGGCGCCGCCGCCCTGCTCGCCCTCGGGTTCGTCGCCCGGGGGCTCGTCCTGCCCGGTCTCACCCCGACCGACCACGACGCCTGGCGGGCCGGCCCCCTCGGCCCCGAGGAGGTCTCGGCCCTGCGCACGCTGGCCGCCTCGATGCCGCCGTCCGCCCACGCGGCACCGCTGCCCGGGCCGGTGCGCACGACGATGCCGCCGGACGGCCCGGACGCCCTGCGGCTGCCCGAGCCGGAGGGCCTGCTGCGTGCGTTCGTCGACGCCGTCGCCGACACGCTGCCCCGTACGCCGGCCGCACCGCTCGCCGCCGGCGGCCCCGCCTTCGCCGCGCCCGAGCCGCAGACGCTGCCCGGTCAGCGGCCGTGGGCGGCCGACGTGGCCGCCGGCCACGACGCGGGCGTACGCCTCTCCCTGCGCATCGAGCTGCCCGGGCTCGGCGCGCTCGTGGAGGGCTCCGACGCGTCCGACGGGGCGCCGTCCGAGGGGCCGGAGGCGCCGGCCTTCCGGGCTGTGCTGCAGATCCACAGCGTCGCCGACCCCGCGCTCGCCGCCGACGCGGCCGAGATCTGGGCCGGATCGGGCCCGTCCGGCGCCGCGTTCGGCCCGCGCGCCCGGCTGGACGCCCTCCTCGCCCTGCGCCGCGCCGCCCGCGCCTGGCCTCCGTTGGCCCCGCTGCTCTCGGCGGCGGTCCCGGACGCCGTGGAACTGGCCGACGAGGAGGTCACGGAACTCCTCGGTCCGGCCGCCCGGGCCCTCGCCGCCACCGGCGTACGGATCCACTGGCCGCGCGAACTCGCCCACCGGCTCACGACGACCGCGGTGATCGGGCCTCCGGACGAACCGGCCCGCGAGGCCGGCCAGGACGCCGCGGGCACGAACGACGGCGAGCCGGGGGCCGGACTCTCCGGGCTCCCGTCGTTCCTGTCCGCCGACGCCCTCCTGGCCTTCAACTGGCGCTTCGCGCTGGGCGACCGGGAGCTGTCCCGCGCGGAGCTGGACCTTTTGGCCGAGTCCGCCCGCCCCCTGGTCAGGCTGCGGGACCGGTGGGTCCTGATCGACCCCGCCGAACTCCGGCGTGCGCGCGCCGCGCAGGACCACAAGGTCACCCCGGTCGACGCGCTCGGCGCCGTCCTGACCGGCACCACCGAGGTCGCCGGCCGCCGCGTCGAGGTCCGGGCGACCGGCGCGCTGGAACAGCTGCGCGCCCGGCTGGCCGATCCGGAGGGCGGCCGGCAGGAGGTCGCCCAGCCCGCGGCGCTCGCCGCGACGCTCCGCGACTACCAGCTGCGCGGCCTGAACTGGCTCCACCGGATGACCTCCCTGGGTCTCGGCGGCTGCCTCGCCGACGACATGGGACTGGGCAAGACGATCACCCTCATCGCCCTCCACCTGCACCGGCAGACCGACCCGTCCGCCGCCGGACCCACGCTCGTCGTCTGCCCGACCTCGCTCATGGGCAACTGGCAGCGCGAGATCGAGCGGTTCGCGCCGGGCACCCCCGTACGCCGCTTCCACGGCGCGGCCCGCGGTCTGGAGGGGCTCGCGGACGGCGAGTTCGTCCTCACCACCTACGGCACCATGCGGCTGGACACGGCGCGACTCGCCGCCCCGGCCTGGGGCCTGGTCGTCGCGGACGAGGCCCAGCACGTCAAGAACCCGTACTCCGCCACCGCGAAGCAGCTCCGCACGATCGGCACCAAGGCGCGCGTCGCACTGTCCGGAACGCCCGTGGAGAACAACCTCTCCGAGCTGTGGGCGATCCTCGACTGGACGACCCCCGGCCTCCTCGGCAGGCTCGGCACCTTCCGGTCCCGGTACGCCTCCGCCGTCGAGGGCGGCCGGGACCCGGCCGCCGCGGAACGGCTCTCGTCACTGGTCCGCCCGTTCCTGCTGCGCCGGAGGAAGTCGGACCCCGGCATCGCCCCCGAGCTGCCGCCGAAGACCGAGACCGACCGCGCCGTCTCCCTGACGAAGGAACAGGCCGGCCTGTACGAGGCGGTGGTGCGCGAGACCCTCGCGGCGATCGCCGAGGCCGACGGCATGGAACGGCGCGGACTGGTCGTGAAACTGCTGACCGGCCTCAAGCAGATCTGCAACCACCCGGCCCAGTACCTGAAGGAGGAGCGTCCCCTGATCGAGGGCCGCTCGGGGAAGCTGGAGCTGCTGGACGAGCTGCTGGACACGATCCTCGCCGAGGACGCGAGCGTGCTGGTCTTCACCCAGTACGTGCAGATGGCGCGGCTGCTCGAACGGCACCTGGCGACCCGGGGCGTGCGGACGCAGTTCCTGCACGGCGGGACGCCGGTCGCCGAGCGGGAGGCGATGGTGGCCCGCTTCCAGGACGGCGAGGTGCCCGTGTTCCTGCTGTCGCTGAAGGCCGCGGGCACCGGCCTCAACCTCACCCGGGCCGGTCACGTCGTGCACTACGACCGCTGGTGGAACCCGGCGGTGGAGGCGCAGGCGACCGACCGGGCCTACCGCATCGGGCAGACCCAGCCGGTCCAGGTCCACCGGCTGATCGCCGAGGGCACCATCGAGGACCGCATCGCCGACATGCTGGTCCGCAAAAGGGAGTTGGCCGACGCCGTGCTCGGCGCGGGCGAGGCGGCACTGACCGAGCTGACGGATGCCGAACTGGCCGATCTGGTGGGGCTGCGAGGGGACGGACGATGAGCGGGTACGAGACCGGGGGCACGGCGGGCCGGCACGACGAGGAGCGGACCTTCGCGGCGCTGCCGCCGGCGCGCGGTTCCGCGTTCGCCCGGACGTGGTGGGGCCGGGCGTGGCTGAAGGCGCTGGAGGACACCGCGCTCGACAACCAGCAGCTGAAGCAGGGGCGCCGCCACGCGCGCGAGGGCGCGGTGGGCGCCGTGTCCGTCCGCCCGGGCCGGATCACCGCGGTGGTCAAGGACCGGGACGGCACCGGGTACCGCAGTGACGTGCTGCTGCAGGAACTGTCGGAGGAGGAGTGGGACCGGTTGCTGGACCTGGCGGTGGACAGCGCGGGGCACATCGCGGCGCTGCTCGACCGTGACATGCCTCCGCACCTGGTCGAGGACGCTGCGGCGGCCGGGCTCGAACTCCTCCCGGGCATCGGCGACCTGGACCCGGAATGCGGCTGCGAGGCATGGGACCACTGCCCGCACACGGCCGCGCTGTGCTACCAGGTGGCGCGGCTGCTGGACGAGGACCCGTTCGTCCTGCTGCTGATGCGGGGGCGGGGCGAGCGGGCGGTGCTGGACGAGCTCCAGGAGCGCAGCGCGTCGCGTGCGACGGGGACGGGGTCCGCGACGGAGGGGCCGGACGCCCCTTCCGCGGGGGTGTCCGCGCGGGAGGCGTTCGCCGCGCGGGACATCCTGCCGCCGTTGCCGGCGCCGCCCACGCTGCCGTCGGTCCCGGGCGAGCCGCCGTCGCTCGACACCGAGACGGACCCGGAACCGGGTGTCGACGCGGCGGCGCTGGAGTTCCTGGCGGCCGACGCGGCCTCCCGGGCCCACCGGATGCTGGCGGCGGCGCTGGCGCCGGGGCACGAACGGCAGCCCGTGGAGGCGGATCTGACGATCGGCCAGGACGCGGTACGGCTGGTCGCGACCGGGACGCCGACGTCGTCGATCACGGCCCGGCTGGCCGCCGGGTCCGGGCGCCGGCGGACCGATCTTGAGCCGGCCGCGCGAGCGTGGCGAGTGGGCGGCGCTCCCGCCCTGGCCGCTCTGGAGGAGGAGTGGGATCCGGAACCGGAGCTGCTCGGCCGGGCGAAGGCGCAGCTCGCGCAGGCGTGGGAGGGTGCCGGGCCGAGGCCGGTACTGCGCCCGGCAGGGACCGGCCGCTGGACGGTGGTCGGCGCGGAGGCCCAGCTGCGGCTCGCCGCGGACGGCCGCTGGTGGGCGTGCCGCAAGGAACGGGACCGGTGGGTTCCGGCGGGTCCGTCGGACTCCGACCCGGCGGCGGCGCTGGCCGCGGTGCTCGCGGCGGGTGACGACTGAGACCGGCGGCGCCGGCGGCGGGTGAGGAGCGGGGAGGGGTCAGGGGCGGGACGTCACAGGAGCGGTGCCGTGAGCTTGCGTAGGGCCGCCGTGGCGTCGTCCCCGGTGTCGGCGTCGTCGCCGGTCCCGGACCCGGTACCGGCGTTCACCGCGAGGCTGCAGGTCACGGTGTCGGTGCCGAGCAGGTAGCTGGTGCGGAACGGGTACTGGACGAAGGTGGTCCAGCGGGTGCCGCGCGGCTGGTCGGCGGCCTTGCGGCGCAGGAGGTCGCGGCAGAGCGACGCGGCCGCGTCGCGCACCGCCTCGTCGGAGTCGTGGTCGCCGGTCAGCCGGAGTACGGCCACGACCTGGGCGTCGTGGGGCCGGACGCAGGAGCGCCGGGTGACGGTGCCGGGCGCGGACCGGTCGATGTCGAAGCACTCCCCCGCCCGGAGCCGGTCGAACGGCACGGGCGACGGCGCCGGCGACGGGCTGCGGGAGGGCCGCGGGGTGGGCGCGGTGCCGCGCGGCCGGGTTCGGGCCGGTGCGGGTGTGGTGGCGGGGACGCGGGAAGGGCTCCGGGTGGTCGCGATCCCGCCCTGCGGTGCGGGCCGGCGTCCGGCGGCCTGGGTGGTCCGTTCCTCGCCGGGCGCGCCGAGCCGGGTGGCGTCCCCCGGCCGCGCGTCCCGGCCTCCGTCACGGCTCGCGACCAGGGCCGCCGCCACGAGGGCGACGGCCGACAGGACCAGGAGCGGGACGAGGAGGTACCGGAGAGGTGACGACCGGTCGGCGGAGAGCGGGGCCATGGTGACCAGCGTCACCTCCTTTTCGTCATCTCACGCTCTTTGAAGGCGAGTTGAAGCACGTCCCGTACGGAATCGTGACAATCCACGATTCCGTACGGGCTGTTCGCCGTGGCGGCAAGTGTGCGGGAGGGCGTCCCGTCGATCAAGCCCGGCGGTCCCGGGGACCTGCGATCGGTCGGGGGCGGGACCTACAGGCCCAGCTGCCGCTCGGCCGCCTCGACGGTCTGGGCCAGCAGTACGGCGATCGTCATCGGGCCCACGCCGCCCGGTACCGGGGTGATGAGGGAGGCCCTCCCGGCGGCCGACGCGAAGTCGACGTCCCCGACGTTGCCGGGGTTGTAGCCGGCGTCGACGACGACCGCGCCCGGCTTGATGTCCTCGCCCCTGATGAAGTTCGGCTTGCCGACCGCCGCCACGAGGACGTCGGCCTCGCGGACGACCGAGGAGAGGTCGGTGGTGCGGGAGTGGCAGTACGTGACGGTGGCGTCCCGGCCGAGCAGCAGGAGGCCCGCCGGCTTGCCGAGGATCGCCGAACGGCCGACGACGACCGCCCGCTTGCCGCTGAGGGACACCTCGTACGCGTCGAGGAGGCGCATGATGCCGCCGGGCGTGCAGGAGACGAAGCCGGGCAGACCGAAGCCCATCGCGGCGAACGACGCCATGGTCACACCGTCCACGTCCTTCTCCGGGGCGATGGCCTCGAAGGCGGCGCGCTCGTCGATGTGCGGCCCGACCGGATGCTGCAGCAGGATGCCGTGGACCTCGGGGTCCGTGGAGAGCGCGGTGATCGCGGCGACGAGTTCCCCGGTCGTCGTCTCGGCGGGCAACTCGACGTGGCGGGAGCGGATTCCGGCCTTCGCGCAGCGGTTCTGCTTCATCTTCACGTAGGTGACGGAGGCCGGATCGGCGCCGACGAGCACGGTGGCGAGGCAGGGCGTGACCCCGGTGCGGCGGGTGACCTCGGCGGCACGTGCCGCGGTCTCCTCGACCGTGCGGCGGGCGAGCGTGGTGCCGTCCATGAGGGAGGCGGTGCTGGTGGACATGGGCCACTCCTGGGCGTCGTCGATGACCGGTGTTCGCCCAGGCGCACGGCAGCGCGGTCCACGCGGGTGCGCGGTGTCCACGGGGCCGCTCCCCGGTGGTGATCCACCTCAAGCGCCAGTCACGGCCCGCGCACCACTGTACGTGAGGCCATGGGCCGGGGTCCCGGGACGGGGAGGCAGACGGTGCGGGGCACCGGGGGGGTGCGGTCCGGTCAGGGCGCATATGCCGGGGCGTCCGGACGCTTGTGGGCGGCCCGGGCACGGACCACGATGACGGCACGGGACCGACGACCTCACCGGGGAGGCCGAGTTGAGCGATGCGTGGGTGGCGGCGGAACCGGACGCCGGAGCGGTGCGCAGGGCGCACGAGGCGTTCACGACGCGCGGCCGGATGGAGCTCCCGCCGGTGCGGCCGCTGGTCGCCGAGTCCTGGCGCCGCTCGGCGCGGGCCCGGGTCAGTCCGGACGGACTCGCCGGCGTCGAGCTGGACGACGAGGAACTCGCCGGACACCGGGACGGCCATCCGCTGGCCGCCGCGATGCCGGTGATCCGGGAGCTGATGGGGGCGTACGCGACGGACGGGGAGCACCTGCTGGCGGTCTGCGACGCGTCGGGCCGGATGCTGTGGGTGGAGGGGCACCCGGGGACGCTGCGCCGGGCCCGGGCCATGAACTTCGTCGCGGGCGCCCGCTGGTCGGAGTCGGCGGCCGGGACGAACGCACCGGGGACCGCGATCGCCGTGGACCGTCCGGTGCAGGTGTTCACCGCCGAGCACTTCCAGCGGCCGGTGCAGGCCTGGACCTGCGCCGCCGCTCCCGTGCACGATCCGCACACCGGGCGCCTGCTGGGCGCGGTGGACATCACCGGCGGGGACCGGCTGGGCCATCCGCACAGCCTGGCGTTCGTGCAGGCGGTGGCGCGGGCCGCGGAGTCCCAGCTGGCGCTGGCGGGACCCGCTCCCGCGGCGGACCGGATCCGGCTCGCCGCGCTCGGCCGGGACGAGGCGGTGCTGACGGCGGCGGGCCGCAGGCTGCGGCTGAGCCGCCGCCACAGCGAGATCCTGGTGGTGCTCGCCCACCACCCGGAGGGAGTGAGCGGGGACGAACTCCTGGTGCGGCTGTACGAGGACGAGTCGATCACCCCGGTCACGCTGCGCGCCGAACTGTCGCGGCTGCGCGGACTGCTCGGCCCGGAGCTGCTGCGTTCCCGCCCGTACCGGCTGGCGGCGGCGGTGGACGCGGACTTCGCGACGGTGGACCGGCGGCTGCGTTCGGGCGCACTCGCGGCGGCGCTCGGCGAGTACGCGGGGCCCCTGCTGCCCGGCTCCCGCGCGCCCGGGGTCGTACGGCTCCGGGAGCGGCTGACGGACCGGCTGCGGGCGGCGCTGCGGGACCGGGGCGACCCGGCGCTGCTCGCCGACTGGACGTACAGCGCCTGGGGCGAGGACGACGTGGAGATGTGGCGGGCCCTGTCGGCGGCGGTTCCGGCGGCGCAGCGGCCGCCCGTGCTGGCCCGGCTGACCGCGCTGGACGAGGAACTCTCTCGGGGCGCGGACGGCCTGGCCGGCCCGGCCGGCCTCGCGGGCGGGCCCGTCGAGGGCGCAACGCGGTTGCAACGTCGGGGTCCCCAGACTCGGCGGTGAGCGCCGGCCAGGGACGGCCGGCGCGGTCCGAGGGAGGCCCTGTCCATGACCCGTTACGCCGCACCCGGTACCGAGGGCGCGATCATGTCGTACCAGTCCCGCTACGACCACTGGATCGGCGGTGAGTTCGTCGCCCCGGCCCTCGGCCGGTACTTCGAGAACCCGAGCCCGGTCGACGGCCGTCCCTTCACCGAGGTCGCCCGCGGCACCGCCGAGGACGTCGAGCGGGCCCTGGACGCGGCCCACGCGGCGGCCCCGGCATGGGGTCGCACGTCCCCGACCGAGCGGTCCAACGTCCTGCTGCGGATCGCCGACCGGATGGAGTCGCACCTGGAGGAACTGGCGGTCGCCGAGAGCTGGGAGAACGGCAAGCCGGTGCGCGAGACGCTGGCGGCGGACATCCCGCTGGCCGTCGACCACTTCCGCTACTTCGCGGGGGCGCTGCGCGGCCAGGAGGGCGCGCTCAGCGAGATCGACGACGACACCGTCGCGTACCACTTCCACGAGCCGCTCGGCGTGGTCGCGCAGATCATCCCGTGGAACTTCCCGATCCTGATGGCGGTCTGGAAGCTGGCCCCGGCGCTCGCGGCCGGCAACGCGGTGGTCCTGAAGCCGGCCGAACAGACCCCGGTGTCCGTCCACTTCTGGATGAGCCTGATCGCGGACCTGCTGCCGCCGGGCGTGGTCAACATCGTCAACGGCTTCGGTGCGGAGGCGGGCAAGCCGCTGGCGTCCTCGCCGCGCGTCGCGAAGATCGCCTTCACCGGGGAGACCACGACCGGGCGGCTGATCATGCAGTACGCCTCGGAGAACATCAAACCGGTGACGCTGGAGCTGGGCGGCAAGTCGCCGAACATCTTCTTCGACGACGTGTGGGCGGCGGACGACGACTTCCGCGACAAGGCCCTCGAAGGCTTCACCATGTTCGCCCTCAACCAGGGCGAGGTGTGCACCTGCCCGTCCCGGGCCCTGGTCCAGCGCGGCCACTACGGCGAGTTCCTGGAGGCGGCGGTCGTCCGCACGGAGAAGATCGTGCCGGGCCACCCCCTGGACACCGACACGATGATCGGCGCCCAGGCCTCCAACGACCAGCTCCAGAAGATCCTCTCGTACCTGGACATCGGCCAGCAGGAGGGCGCCAAGATCCTCACCGGCGGCAGCCGCGTCGAGTACGACGGCGAACTGGCGGGCGGCTACTACGTGCAGCCGACGATCTTCGAGGGCGACAACCGCATGCGGGTCTTCCAGGAGGAGATCTTCGGCCCGGTCGTCGCGGTCACCTCCTTCACCGACTTCGACGACGCGATCGCCACGGCGAACGACACGCTCTACGGCCTCGGTGCGGGCGTGTGGACGCGCGACGCCAACACCGCGTACCGCGCGGGGCGCGCGATCCAGGCGGGCCGCGTCTGGACGAACTGCTACCACGCCTATCCGGCGCACGCGGCGTTCGGCGGCTACAAGCAGTCGGGCATCGGCCGCGAGACGCACAAGATGATGCTCGACCACTACCAGCAGACGAAGAACCTGCTGGTCAGCTACTCGCCGAAGAAGCTCGGGTTCTTCTAGGGACACGAAAGGAGGCGCCTGACCTGGGCTCTCACCGGTCAGGCGCCTCTCGCTGACACCGCACAGGGAGGGAGCTCGTTTGCGCCGAAACTCCCAGTTCGTCCCACCGGTGTCCCACCCCTGACCAGCACTTCCGGACCAGTCACGGACCAAACTCCGGACTCACCGCTCAGGCGCCTGGCCCCGGCTGACACGGTCCCACTCCTCCATGGACTTCTCGTTGAGGCGGTTGGCCTGCGCTCGCACGCCGTCCAGGAACTTGGCGTAGTGCCGGAAGAGGTCGCCGAGGAGGACGTCGTGGGAGCCGCGCACCCACTCGGCCCCGGCGAGTCCGCAGGGGCTGAGGTGCCACCTCGGCAGCGCTGCTGACCTCAGAACGGCGCACCTCTTCTCCCGAGGGCAAGCCAACGGCGGTCAGGCTCCGGCCGGCGTCACGGCCTCCGTCAGAGCGAGTGGGGCCGGGATGTACCCGCTCGGCCGACCGCCGCCCAGCAAAGGCTCTCTCCGAGAAATGCCACGTTTGTGAGACGGTTCGAAGAAGCCCGACCCGTGCCACGAAGTGCGAGACCCTAGAAACGGCACCGTATTCTCAGCGTCGATTGCGTACACGGGCCATAGTGGATCGCTCGCGGACTCGGTCGTGGACGGTCGAAGTATGCGTCAGCTGACCCGAAGACCGACCGCCAGCGTCAGTTCAAGGACCCGATGTGGCGATGCGAGATCCGGAAACAGCTCCCGCAGCTGCGACATCCGGTACCGGACGGTCTGGGGATGGACGAACAACGCCGCCGCCACCTCGTCCCGCCTGCCCTGGTGCAGCAGCCACTCCCGCAACGTCTCCTCCAGCCGCCGTGCGGTCGCGACAGACAAGGTCCGCAACGGTGCGAGGGCTCGGGCACGCAGGTCTGCGAACGCGTCCACGTCGGCGCTCAGCACCAGCTCGGGCAGGTGGTCCTCGGTGTCGCGAATATCAGGGGAGAGGGAGCGCGCGCGTACGGCGCGTGCGTACGAGGCGGACGCACGAGTCCATGGCCGGGCCGGGCCGACCACGGCGGTGCGGTCGGTCAGCTGCCGCAAGAGATGTGACCGGTCGGCATCGGGGACGAGCAGCACACCGAAGGCGTCCGGCAGATCGTCGAGGACGAGGGTGCTCGGGTCGAGCGCGCGGTAGGCAGGCCGGGCCTGGGCGGCGGGCAGCAGAACCGCGGTCAGCGAAACCGGAGGCTGCCACCCGGCCCGTTGAACAGAGGCCAGCAACACGTCCGGGCTCGCGCCGGCGAGGAGGTCGCGGGCCAGGTGTTCCAGGTGGCGCTCGTGGGCCCTGCCCCGGGCGGCCAGTTCGTCGGCGTGGCCCGCGGCGCTCGCGGCGGAGAGCTCGTCGATGTAGGCGAAGGTCAGCTCGGCGAACTTGGCGACCTCGGCGGCGGGCAGGCCTGCGGGTACTGCACCCGCTGCCAGGCATCGCCAGGCCACGCGGGCGCCGACGCGGTATGCGCTGAGCAGGGCGTCCATCGAACGGCCGTCTCGCACCTCGCCGCGGCCCAGCTCGTAGGCCGCGTCACCGCCGTCGCCGCCTGTGGCGTTCCCGCTCGCGAGGTCCAGGTAGTGCCCCAGGGCGGTGCGGACGGCTCGGCGGATGGTGCCGCCCATGCGGCCCGAAAGGGCGTTGGCGTAGGGAGGGACCTCGTCGATGATCGCCTGGACGACCTCGTCGGCGGTGGTCTTCAGCGCGGCCCGAAGTGCGGTGACCGTCGTCTCATTCAGGGCCAGTTCGCTGGCCCTCTGGGTTACATGGCTCACGTTCTTATTCCCTGCGAACAATTACCCCGATCAGATTCACGTCCTGCGGTCAGGACTTTACGCCTTGAGACGCAGCAAGCTGGGCCCATGACGAGTACAGCCCTCCGCAGCAAGGCGTGGAAACTGCTGGAGATGGTCACGACGCCGCTGCTGCCGTCGGACTATCTCGACCTGGTCAGCCCGCTGCGTGCGGGCGCCGACCTGCGGGGGCGCATTGAGGCCGTGCACCCCGAGACGCGTGACGCCGCGACCATCGTGATCCGGCCGGGACGGGGGTGGCGCGGCCACACGGCCGGTCAGTACGTGCGGATCGGGGTCGACGTCGACGGGGTGCGCCTGTGGCGTGCCTACTCCATCACCTCGCCGGCAAACCGCCAGGACGGCCGCGTCACGATCACCGTGAAGGCAATCCCGGACGGCAAGGTCAGCAACCACCTGGTCCACAGGACGAAACCGGGCACTCTGGTACAGCTCGACCAGCCGGCCGGTGACTTCGTCCTGCCGAAGGCCAAGCCCGCCAAGGTGCTCCATCTGACGGCCGGCAGCGGCATCACGCCTGTGATGGGCATGCTGCGTGACATCGAGCTCGACGACGTCGTCATGGTCCACTGCGCGCCACAGCCGCAGGACGTGATCTTCCGCAACGAACTGCACGACATGGTCGCGGACAAGAAGCTGCGGCTCACCGAGGTGCACACCGACACGGACGGCGTGCTCGACATCGCCCGTCTCGACGAACTGGTACCCGACTGGGCCGAGCGCGAGACCTGGGCCTGCGGGCCCGCGGGCCTCCTCGACGCCGTCGAGGAGCACTGGACCGCGCACGGCGTGCGAGAGCGCCTGCACACCGAACGCTTCCGCTCCGGCATCGTCGTCGCAGGCGAAGGCGGCGAGGTCACGTTCAGCGCCAGCGGCAAGACCGTCGACGCGGACGGCGGCACGCCGTTGCTGGACATCGGCGAGGAGGCCGGCGTGCTCATGCCCTCCGGGTGCCGCATGGGCATCTGCTTCGGCTGTGTCACGCCGCTCAAGTCGGGCGCCGTCCGCGATCTGCGCACCGGGGACATCACCGAGGCCGAGCCGGGCGTCCTCATCCAGACCTGCGTGTCCGCCGCGGCGGGCCCCTGCGACATCGAACGGTAGGAACACCTTGACCGCCATCGACCCCACCGCCCACCTGACCGCGGAGCAGATCGAGGAGCTCGGCCGCGAGCTGGACGCGATCCGCGACGAGGTGCTCGCCGCCCGCGGCGAGCAGGACGCCGCCTACATCCGCAAGGTCATCTCGGCGCAGCGCAAGCTCGAGCTGGTCAGCAGGGGCGTACTGCTGTTCTCGATCTTCCCGCCCGCGTGGCTGATCGGCACCGCCGGTCTGTCCGTGGCGAAGATCATGGACAACATGGAGATCGGCCACAACATCCTGCACGGCCAGTGGGACTGGATGCGGGACCCGAAGATCCATTCCACCACCTGGGAGTGGGACCACGTCTCGCCGGCCGATCAGTGGAAGCACTCGCACAACGAGCTGCACCACACGTACACCAACGTGATCGGCAAGGACAACGACCTCGGCTACGGCATCATGCGCGTCGACGAGGATCAGCGGTGGCACCCGTTCCACCTCGGCCAGCCGCTGTGGAACTTCATCAACGCCTGCTTCTTCGAGTACGGCATCGCGGCGTACGACCTGGAGCTCGGCAAGAACCTGCACAGGCGCCGCCGCAAGAACCCGGAGTTCCGCGCGCGGGCCAAGGCCGTGGGCCGCAAGATCCGCAAGCAGGTGCTCAAGGACTACGTGATCCACCCGCTGCTGTCGGGCCCGTCGTTCCTCACCACGCTCGCCGCCACGTTCACCGCGAACCTGGTCCGCAACATCTGGTCCCACTCGGTGATCATGTGCGGGCACTTCCCCGAGGGCGTGCAGGTCTTCGAGCGCCGGTCGATCAAGGGCGAGACTCGCGGCCAGTGGTACC
Organism: Streptomyces sp. NPDC048338; assembly: GCF_043201055.1. NCBI lineage: Bacteria > Bacillati > Actinomycetota > Actinomycetes > Kitasatosporales > Streptomycetaceae > Streptomyces > Streptomyces sp. NPDC048338. Next base: position 5,698 of record NZ_JBICYQ010000022.1, on the reverse strand, counting down.
TGCGCCAGATGATGGGCTCGGCGAACATCAGCGGCAGCAGGGCCATGCACTTCATGACCGGCAACCTGTCGCACCAGATCGAGCACCACCTGTTCCCGGACCTGCCGAGCAACCGGTACGCCGAGGTCGCGGTGAAGGTGCGCGCGCTGTTCGAAAAGTACGAGCTGGAGTACGTCACCGGGCCGCTGCCCAAGCAGGTGTTCTCCGCGTGGCACAAGGTCTTCCGGCTCTCGCTGCCGAACAAGAAGCCCAAGGTCAAGACGCCGGACCGCGAGCAGGAGCTCGTCGCGGCCTGATTCCCGGTATTGGTTCAGATCTTTCGGCCGTACCAGCGGCACCGCCGGGTCCGGTGAGACCCGTTGCGGACGGTGGGCGGCCGCGATTCAGACCGTACGACACGGGATCCGGGGCAGCCCGGCGTCCGGCTGCGCTTCCTGGACGTGCGCCCAGCTCGTCGTCGACGGCACCCTGCCGCCCTCGACGGTTCTGCGCGAGGTCCAAGAACTCCTTGCTGCTCGCCCGTTCACGGCCTGACCTGCGCTCCGCCATGACGCAGGGACGCTTGGGTGGCTCGCGCCCCGCTGGTGCGTGAGGGGCTCTATCTCTTCCCCGGCTCCTTGCCAGTGCCTGCGCCCGTGCGCAGCTTCAGTACGGGCAGGGTCGCGAACTTCGCTCGCATCGCCATGCTCGTGTCGTACGTGATCAGTCGGACTGGGCCAGCCGCCATCGTGCGCACGGTGAGCGCCCGGTCCACGATCTCGTCATCCGCCTCCGACAGCCGCGCATGCCCGGGGTTGTCCATGAGGCTGAAGGGCTGCGATGCCGCCATGGTTCGCACTTATATCGGCAGTCCAGCGTCATGTCGAGGCATGCTCCGTGGAGCCCTGTCGGCACACCCCTCGTTTGTGTGCCCCCTTGCCGCCGCCACGGGGCGACGGTCAGGGGTCTTCCGTGCCGACCAAGATCCGGGCCATACGCGGACCGGCCGCCTGCAGCCGGGTCGATTCGTGGCCGTTTCCGCTGGTCAGCGGCCGCGCGAGGCGTGTACCACCAGCACACGAAGAACCTCCTCGTGTCGTACTCGGCGAAGAAACTGGGCTTCTTCTAGAGATCCACAGAAGGGCGCCTGACCTGGGGCTTTCCCCGGGTCAGGCGTCTTCTGGGAGCGCCCGCACCTTCCCATGAGGGAGGCGTCGAAATACTCCCCTTCCTCCAGTTCATCCCACCCCTATCCCAGTCCTGGCCAGCAGTTCCGGGCTATACACGGGCCAGATTGCGGCTCAGCCCTTGGGGCTGCTGTCCTCGCTGCGCGGTCCTCTTTGCCGTCGGACAGAGAACTCCTTTCCGCCGGGCACAACGGCCCAGTCGCTCTTGGGAAGGAAATCGACCGGAAGGGAACTCGGCCACGTCGTAGTCGTGTTGTGAGTCGAGGCACATTCGGACGTCGCGATAGACGTAGGTTCCGGACGCCCAGCCCCTCACGCCGGTGGTCCGGTCCGTGATGTAGTACCAGCTGCCGCTCGTCTTATGGACGGTGAACTCGTGGCCGCGGTAGAGGAAGCCGACCGCGGTGGCACCATTGCAGGGCTTCTCCTGCCGTGGAGAAGCCGCCCTCGCGCAGGGTGTAGGTGCACGCATCGGTGTCCGACTCCTCCACCGCGACACGGAAGGGCGCAACGGCGCGCTCTCGTCGCGGGCGCGCAGGGCCACGAGGATGACCGGGGCGGTCGGGGTCGTCGCGGGTGTGGCTGTAGCCGAGCGCGTAGTGGTCTCCGTCGCGTCCGAGGCGTCGCTCGAGCGCTTGTGCCGCCTTGTCCGCCGGCGCGGGGCCCATTCCCGTGAGGCGGATGGCCTCTGGCGGGCAGCCGCGGTGGATAAGCCAGGACTGCACCAGCGCGGGCGGGAGAGTTCGGTGTGGTCAAGGCGGAACGTCAACGCCTGGAGGTCGCGCCGCAGGTGGAGGCCGACGAGCTGCGGCTCGCCAGGGATTCCTAGGTGACAGCGCCGTTGTGCAGTAGCTGGGTAGGTGCACGCTCCTTGGCTCGTTGGAAGGGGCGATGCACCGCCTCACCAAGGAGGATTCGGTCGAGTCGGCGATCCGGCAGTACGGCGGCATGGTTGTTGCGTCTAGGGACAGGGACCGGCGGTCGCTCCGTCGCGCGTTCCCGCGGTGAACCTCTCGACCTGACCGTCCACGAGGTCGAACACGATGACCCTTCCGCCGAACCGTGGTGCGGTGGGTGCGAACACAAGCCGCTCGGAGCCACCGTCTACCCCGACCGAGGTGATCTCGTCGGCGTAGGTGCGGATCAAATCATCCCGTGTGGTGCCGACGCGCATCCCGGAAGCCGTGGAGGTCTTGGCCGGTGGCTCCACTGATACGGCGACGAGGGTGCCGAATATGAACCGCAGTGACAGCCCGTCGGGTGCTCCCGCCACCGTTCCGTCGGCGCAGTGCGAGAAGTCACCGACGATGGTGAGCGGTGAACCGATCGCCTCCTCCACTTGCTGACCGCTCATGCCGATGCGTACGGGGCCGATTCCGTTGACCGTGACACGTTCACGGCGGAGGTCGACGCGGCTCGAGAGGGCGTCGGTCTCGGATCGCTTCACGAACTGCCGACCGTTCCAGGCCCAGGTGACATGGCGGAGTATCGAGGGGTGGCCGTGAGCGTCTTCCTCCCCGTAGAACGCGAGATCGGCGGACACGTGGCCGTTCTTGATCTCTAGTGTTTCCGGCTGATACTCCGGAGGAAAGCCGGAAACATCGAAGGTGGGCGTGCGCCCGATCTCGGTTCCGTCGCCGCTGTGGTAGACGCGTAGCTCCTGGCGGAAGTAGTTCGTCGGCTGTGGGTGGCAGTAGAAGAGAATGGAAGTGACCTTGCCGAAGCGGGGGAGGGTGCCGTGGACGATCCGCTGGATCTGAACCTCCCAATGGCGATCCCTTCCGATCGCGTCGTCCCTCGCCGTCCCGGCTCCATCGCGCAGGGCAACCGGGACTGGTCTGTCCACGGAGTCGTCGCAGGTGAGCCCGTAGGTCAGGTTCTTCCAGTCGATGCCTTCCGCCCGGGACGTTCGATCTCCTCCGCTCCCGACGGATCCTTGCGCCGGTGGAACGGAGATCACCATCGCCAGGGCCAGGAATCCACTGAGCAGCGCGGCCGTTACCGCCCCCACCCGGGTGCTGAGTATGTGAGTCATAACAGGCCCCGTCGTCGTTCGTGCTCGGGCGCAAGCGAATGTGCCACCAGGATGCGGAGCCCGTACGCCGCAGCCGACCCCTATCTGACGTACCGGCAATCCCATGCGTCCCCGATGTCCTTGGCCCGGACATTGGATACGCGATCAAGGGCGTCCTGTCCGAACTGGCCTTTGCACACCAGGCCCACGGAGATGCCCTCGCTGCGTGTCCGGTCGGCGTTCACGCAGGTCCAGCCATAAGCGGCATACCTGGCATCAGTCCTGTGGGACAAGGTGAGACCCCTGGACTCGCACCATCCCTGGAGATCGGGAACCCCCGCATAGGACGTGCGGTTCATGCACTCCCAGGCGCCGTACGTTCCCTGCATCGTGGTGAGTCGGTCGATCACGCCGATGTCCGGATACGTTGACTGGCATACCTCACCCACGAAGTTGTGGATGTCTTCCGGGTTGTTGAACTCTTGAAGGCTGCCATCGCTGTTCTTGCACCGCACGGAGTACGCGTCGCTTCCCGTGGTGACTGCACCCTCTTCGAACCCTTGATCCCTGCAGTACTCATCGAAACTCCGCCGGGACAGAGGATGGCGCACATCGTCATCGCCGCCCGCCAAGGCGACGGTGATCGATCCGTCGTTGTCACCGAGGCAGCGGTCCGCGTCATTGATACGGAGGAACAGGGTGCCACTGTCCGGAGCGGTCAACATGCCGCCCGCGCCGACCGAGAACGCTGTGCCGCTCTCTCCGATGCGACCCAGGAGTTCCCCGAACGCTTGGCCCGCGACGAACTTGCAGGGCTGGAAGATCTTCCTGTCGATGTCTGCCCCGTAGCCTCCGGGGCCGACCATAGGGAAGTTTCGCACGTCCACGGTCCACGAACCGGAGACATAGAACACGGCGAACGTCTCGCCTTTTCCAACGGAAAGCGGCATTTGCTGCCATCCTTCCCTGGAGCTGACGGACGGATTTACTGTCGCGTACCGGGAAGCTTCGGCCGACGCCCCGGTACGCGAAGATGACAAAAGGGCGAAGAGTGTGGTCAACACGGTTGCGGTGGCGATGACGAGGCAGCGCCTCATCTTCCGGCTGTGGCACAGCATTGCCTGCCTCCGGTTTCTGAAGGAGCCTGGCCGGCCCTGCGCAACCGGACTGCGATCCGCGTAGACCTCCCCGAGGGCTCGCTCGCGCTGGGACGAGATGCTTCATGCGTGCCTCATCGCGCTTACCTGCGCAACGAAGGACGGCTTTCGTTCACCGCCCCAGTGATCCCGGCACCCTTTCGACCGCAGCGACGGGCGGTAGTGTCGGGCGCCGGACAACAACAGGATCTGTCCGATGCCCGGGGCTGGCAAATCGGCCGACGGCGCGCCACGCCGGAGTCGGGACCGCAGCGGCCGGCCGCGCGGTCGGCGTGAAACCGTCGAAGACAGGTCGGCGACGTCGGCGCAAATGGCCTCGGTACGGCGAGTTGTGGTCAGGCATGGAGGCCTGTGCATGTCTGCTCGCAGGCCACCTCCTCGCACCGCACCTGAGCCCCCCTGAACCCCGACGACTTCACCCTGGCCGCTTGATGCCCCGTACTCCGAGTCCCGACGAGGAAGACCTCGACACGATCCCGCATCCGGTCTTCTACGCCGAGCAGGCCCTCCTCGGGGCCCTCCTCCTCGACCCGCAACGCCTCGGCGACGTGCCCGGCATCGGTCCAGACGCATTCTCCACAGCCGCACACGCCGCACTGTTCGCTGCCGTCCGCTCCCTGCCGACCCCCGACCCGGCTCAGCACGCGCAGAACACCAAGTGGCTCGAAGAAGTTCTCACCGCCGCTCTCGAACAGGCCCGCGGACTGACCGCCTCCTACCTCCACAGCGTCGACCCGATCACCGTGCTCTGGGAGGGCCAGCAGCGCGGCCTGCTCACCGCCGGCTTCGAACCCCGCTCCGAGCCGACCAAGATCCGGGCCACACGCGGACCAGCCACCCGCGGCCTGGCCGAATCATGGCCGTTCCGCTGGTCAGCGGCCGCGCGAGGCGTGTACCACCAGCACTCGAAGAATCTCCTCGTCTCCTACTCGCCGAAGCGGCTCGGCTTCTTCTAGGAGCACAAACAACGGCGTCTGACCTGGGCTTTGCGTCAGGCGCCGATGGCGCAACCCGCTCGACGCGGACGTCGATTCTTCCTGTTCCTCCCCATTCATCCCGATTCTCTCCCACTCCAGACCGACTGTTCCGGACCAGCCACGGAGCTCTTTCAGAGTGGCCCCTGATCGAGTGACGGGCTGGCGGACCGGTTCGGCGAGCGTCCCGTCGGGCAGCTCAGTGCCTGTGCAGTCGAGGCGTCTTGCCGAGACGGCAGACAGAGTCCCTCCGGCTGTGGAGCAGCATGTGGAAAGCACCGGGCCGCGGGGGGGGGGGGGGGGCCGGGCCCCCCCCCCCCCCCGGGGGGGCCCGGGGGGGCCCCCCCCCGGGGGGGCCGGGCCCGGGGCGCGGACGCGGCCCGGGAG
>NZ_JBICYQ010000021.1:1029-81616 GCF_043201055.1 Streptomyces sp. NPDC048338 | reverse complement strand
GGACCCTGACGACGTACGAATCGACCTACGGCCTGCCCACGCAGGTCGAGTCCTTCGGTGACACCGGCAAGACCGGCGACGAGTCCTGCACCAAGTCGGAGTACCTGCACCAGACCGACAAGAACCTCATCGGCCTGACCAAGCAGGTCTTGAACTCGCCGACCCTCTGCGCGAGTGCCAACTGGTCTGACCTCACCACGTTGAGCAGCGGCATCCGCACGTCATATGACGGCACTGCCTACGGCACGGCGCTCGGCGCCGGCACCCGTGGTCTGGCCACCGAGTCGTGGTCGCTGAAGGGCGACGGCACCGGCTTCCAGACCGGCGGTACTCGAGGCTTCGACGCCATCGGCCGCGTGACCCGGCAGACCGACCCGGACCAGAAGTCCTCGACGATCACCTTCGACCCGCCCACGGGGCAGGTCTTCAAGGTCACCCAGACCAACTCCCTCGGCCACACGCAGATTCAGGAACTGGAGCCGGGCCGCGCGGTCAGCCTCAAAACGACCGACGCCAACGGACACATCAGCGAGGCCAAGTTCGACCCGCTGGGTCGTCTCGCCGAGGCCTGGGCCGCAGGCCGTACCCCGGGCGGGACGGCGGTGCCGGACTTCCGCGCCGTCTACACGATCCCGGCGGAGGAGACGGACCCGACCGACGCCAACCTCAAGATCCGTAAGCCTCCGTTCGTCACGACGTACGCGCGGGGTCACGAGGACCGGATCGAGACCTCCGTCACCCTCTACGACGGTCTCGGCCGCGAGCGCCAGACCCAGGAGGAGGCTGCCGGAGGCGGTCACCTCATCACGGACACGCTGTACAACACCGCCGGTGAGGTCTTCCAGACCAACAACGCCTACCTGACCCAGGAGGCCAAGCCCGGCGAGCTGTTCGTCCCGCTCTCCGACACGGCCATCCCCAACATCACCCGCTACACCTACGACGGCCTCGGCCGCGTGCTGCAGGAAACCCCGTACATGAAGTACGTGGACCCGGTCACCAAGGAGTCCTCCTCAAGGGCGTACGAGGACCGCGCCACCAAGTACGAGTACGGCCAGGACTGGTCGAAGGTGATCAACCCGCAGGGCGCCTCGTCCTACCGGGTCTACACCGACGCGCTCGGCCGCACCGCCCGGACGGATACGTTCAACCCGGCGGCTCCCGGCGGCATCACCTCGACGAGCTACCAGTACGACACGCGCGGGCAACTGGTGAAGGCCACCGCTTCGGCGGACCCGACCCGCCCGTGGACGTGGACCTATGACCACCGCGGCCGGATGGAGACCTCCACCGACCCGGACTCGGGCACCACGAGCACGACGTACGACCACCGTGACCGTCTACTGACCTCGACCAATGCCCGTCACACCATCTGGAACAGCTACGACGAGCTGTCGCGGCCGAAGCAGCAGCGGCTGAACGATTCGGCCGGCACTTTGTTGTCGGAGTTCACCTACGACACCGTCGCGGGTGGCAAGGGCATGCCCGCCACCGCCATCCGCTACACCGACGGCCAGGCGTACACCCAGAAGATCAACGGCTACACCAAGGACTACCAGCCGACGTCCACGACCCTGAGCCTGCCGCAGACCATCGCGGACACCTGGGGCCTGGCGAAGGACTACACCTACGGCTACTCCTACTCGGACACGGGTGCGCTGGAGGAGGCGCAGCTTCCGGCGGTCGGCAAGTTCGCCGCCGAGAAGATGGTGGTCCGCTACAACAAGGAGGGTCTGCCGCTTTCGATCTCGGGCAAGGACTGGTACGGCGCGGAGACGGTGTACTCGCCGTACGGCCAGGTCCTCCGTTCGACGCTCGGCGCCCAGCCGTACCGGGTGTGGACGCAGAACTCGTTCGACGAGGGCAGCGGTGAGCTGAAGGACCAGCTGGTCTTCCGTGAGAAGTCGGGAGCCGGCGCGGACAACTCGGTCGTCGGTGGCAGCCTGGTCTCCAACCGGTCCTACTCCTACGACCCGGCCGGTAACGTCACCTCGATCCGCGAGCAGTCGGTGGGTATCGAGGAGCGTCAGTGCTTCAGCTACGACCCGCTGGGTCAGCTGAAGACGGCCTGGACCTCCAAGGACCAGACCGCCTGCACCACCCCGAAGAACGCCGACGGCAGCCTGAACGTCGCCGCCGGCAAGGACAGCTCCGGCTACTGGCAGGAGTACGAGTACGACCTGCTCGGCAACCGCAAGAAGCTGAGCGAGAAGGACCTGACCGGCGACGCCACCAAGGACGCCGTCACCGACTACACCTACGGCAAGGCCGACGGCTCCCAGCCGCGGACGCTGACCAAGGTGTCGAAGGCGTACAAGACGCCTGCCGGTGCCGCAGTCAAGGCTGAGGCGCAGCGTCTCTACGAGCTGACCGGTGAGACGAAGTCCGTCACCTCTCTCGAGAGTGGTGACAAGCAGGACCTGACCTGGACCTATGACGGCCAGGTCGACCGGATCACCGGTCAGGGCAGCGGTGGCAAGACCCCGTATGTGGGTCTGGGCCAGAAGTGTCTGGACCTGAAGTCGGGTCTGCCGGTGGCGGGTCAGCCGATCCAGCTCTACGGCTGCAACGCGACCGCGGCGCAGAACTTCCGGTTCACCCCGACCCCTGGTCAGGCGGACCCGAACCTGGGCACCCTGGCCGTGGCCGAGAACTGGTGCTTCCAGCCGGCGGCCAACACGGCCGGCTCCGCGGTCCAGGTCCAGAAGTGCAACGGTTCGGCTGCCCAGCAGCTGAAGCGGAACACCGCCGGCCAGCTGACCCACGTGGCCTCCGGGCTGTGTGTGGCGGTGCAGGGTGCGGCGAACGTCAGCGGCACCCCGATCGTGCTCGCCACCTGCGACGGCGCCTCCGCGGCCCAGCTGTGGGCGCCGCAGAACGACACCCGCCACATCTACGGCCCCGACGGCGGCCGCCTGCTGACCATCCAGGGCAAGCAGGCCACCCTCCACCTGGGCGAGGCCGAGGTCACCGTCCAGCAGGGCGGCGTCCTGGTCAACACCCAGCGCACCTACTCCGCCCCCGGCGGAGCGGTCATGCGCTACGCCTACGGCACCGGCGCGGAGACCCTGGTCGCCCAGACCGGCGACCACCAGGGCAGCACCTACACCGAAGTCGCCCTCTACGGCGGCATGTCGGTCCGCATCCGCAAGCAGGACGCGTTCGGCAACGAGCGCGGCACGGCTGTCGCCAACCTGCAGAACCACAAGGGATTCCTCGGCAAGACTGAGGACGACGCCTCCGGCTACACGCCCCTGGGTGCCCGGCTGTACGACCCGGTGGTCGGACGCTTCCTGTCCGCCGACCCGGTGCTCGACCTGAACGACCCCCTGCAGTCCAACGGCTACACCTACGCCCACAACAACCCGGTCACCCACGCGGACCCGACCGGTCTGTCCATCAGCCTCACCGCCTCGGAGCGGGCCGCGGCCCTCGCCGGTGCGGGTCTGTCCGCGGCGCAGGTCGCTCAGGCCGAGGCGATGCAGGGCAAGTCCCTCAGCTCCGTCATCCTCGCCATCGCGTGGGAGACGCTGAAGGACTTCATCGGCATCAACGACGCCATGGCCTGCTTCGGCGGCGACATGTGGTCCTGCGCCGGTCTGATCCTGGACGCGATCCCGTGGGGCAAGATCGGCAAGATCCCCTCGGTTCTCAGGGCGATCGACCGCACCATCAACGCCATCCAGGCGTTCAAGGCCGCAAAGAAGGCCGCCGAGATCGTCCTCAAGGCAGCCAAGGCCGCCGAGGAAGCGGCACTCAGAGCCAAAAAGGCGGCCATCGAGAAGGCCAAGAAGGAAGCCGCCCAGAGAGCGAAGAAAAAGGCAGCCGAACAAGCAAAGCGAACAGCTGACAAGGCTGCTGCGCAAACGAAGAAGACCGGCAACGCCGTTCACAAGCAGGCTCAGGCTAAGGCGGCTCCGAAGGCCTCTTCTCACGCGAGCGGCGGCAAGGGCGGCGGTAAGGTCAACACCTCCAAGCCTGGCGGCAACTCCGGCGGCTCCTCCCGTAGCAAGGGCGGATCCAGTGGCAGCGGTGACTCCGGCAAAGCCGGTGGCGGCGGAGGGGGTACCTGCAACAGCTTCGTGCCAGGCACGAAGGTATTGATGGCCGACGGCACCACCAAGCCGATCGAGCAGATCAAGACCGGGGACAAGGTTCTCGCGACCGACCCGGCGACCGGTGAGACCCGGGTCGAGACGGTAACCGCCGAGATCAAGGGCCAGGGTCTCAAGCACCTGGTCAAGGTCACGATCGACACCGACGGGAAGAACGGGACGAAGACGGCCCAGGTCACCGCGACCGACGGCCACCCCTTCTGGGTCCCCGAGCTCAACGACTGGATCTTCGCCACCGAACTCACGTCGGGCCAGTGGCTGCAGACCAGCGCCGGTACCCACGTCCAGATCTCGGCAATCGAGCGCTGGACTGCGCAGGACGCCACTGTCCACAACCTGACGGTCTCGGACCTCCACACCTACTACACGCTTGCGGGCGCTTCACCGGTCCTCGTCCACAACTCCGGTGGCTCAGGTGATCCCGCGTGTGGTCCCAGTGACGAGGTGGGACTCGCCCGTGCGGAGCAGGCGGCGACCAACCCGAACCGAATGACCGGCGCCTTCCACATGCCTGGTGTGGAGGGGGGAACGGGCTACCTCTACTCAGGACCGGACAACGTCTGGGAAGGGTACGACCAGTGGATTCCCGACGCTGCCGAGGCAGACATGGAGCACCACCTGGAGGCACAAGCCGCAGGTCTCCTCGCCAGGGCGGCTGCCAACCAAGGTTCGGAGGGCCTGCAGGGGTTCCTCTACCTCGCCGGAAACAATGCGAGATTCGGACTCTGCCCGAGCTGTGCTCGGACGATCGAGTCGATGCTTCCAACCGGAGTGACATTGACCGTCGTCTACCGCAATTCTCGCGGTATCCAGCGACCGAGTTTCACAGGTAGGTAAAGTCAGGTAAACAGGAGAAGGGCCCCGAACGTTGTTCGGGGCCCTTCTCCCTTCCTACCTTTGATCATCACTACCGAGGCCGGGGCTCCTCCGCAGCTCGGAAGACTGCTTCGACGTGGGACAGCTTCGAGCGGTCGACAGCCACGGCCTGGACAGCGAAATATCCAGGTTGGCGTCGCGACGGGAAGGGCGAGAGCGCCAAGTCCTTGACAAGGACGAGGATGCCGTCGCCCATGAAAGCTCGCCCGCTCCCGGGCGCGTTCCATGCTGAGAATTCGACTTCCTCAACCGCAGAGGTCACCAATCCCACTGTCTCGGCAGTGAACCTGCGGGTGTCGAGACGTGTCGGGGCGGACCAGACCACCTCAAGGAAGGCCGCATGCAGCAACGCCTCGGAGACCGACTTGGAGATCGGAGTCCACACGCCCTCGCTGGAGGACTCCCAAAGATGCGAAGCAGCGTCTTCGGAGAAGGCGAGCTCCCATCCTCCTTGATCCCGCATGAAAACGGCGCGTCCCTCTTCCGCCTGCTCGCGCCACGGGAGCTCGACGTAAAGCGTGGTCGAGAGATCCTTACTCCACCGCGATTCCAGTTGCGCCCAATGCTGAAGTGCGGGAGGCAACCACAGGGCCTCTGCCGGCGGCGGAGTCGGCTCAAGGTCCGGCCGACCATGCCATGTCTCCAGGAAAGTCTTCACATCAATGTCTTGCGGCGAGATCACACGCACTATGATCGCAGGTCCTGCGGGGTGGCTCCTCCTACGGCCAGTCACAGGTACCCAGAGCGACGAACCGCGCTCTCGTTGTGCAACAAGTCCGCAAAGGCCTCGCGACCCCCATCGGTCCCCCCGCCGCGTCCGGCCGGGGGACCTCTTGCGCCGTCGTCGGGTCACGGCGGCGCCACGGAGAAGGAGCCTCCATGCCGTACCGGGCTCAGAACACCGAGACCCCGTACGCGCTCAGTGCCTCCGTGACCGGCTGGAAGAACGTCGTGCCGCCCGAGGAGCAGTTGCCGCTGCCGCCCGAGGTGAGGCCGATCGCGCGGCTGCCGGAGTAGAGCGGGCCGCCGGAGTCGCCGGGCTCGGCGCACACGTTCGTGCGGATCATGCCGTAGACGATGTCGCCGCCGCCGTAGTTGACCGTGGCGTTGAGGCCGGTCACCGAGCCGCTGTGGATGCCGGTGGTGGAGCCGCGGCGGGTCACGGACATGCCGACGGTGGCGTTGGCGGCGCTGGTGATGTCGACGCTGCCGACCGTGCCGGACTTGGTGACGGAGCTGTTGGTGTAGCGGACGATGCCGTAGTCGTTGTTCGGGAAGCTGGATCCCGACGTGGTGCCGAGCACGGTGGTCCGGCCGGAGTTGGAGTACCAGGTGCCGGCGCCGTCGGTGCAGTGCCCGGCGGTCAGGAAGTAGTAGTTGCCCGAGCTGTCACGGACGTTGAAGCCGAGGGAGCAGCGCCAGCTGGTGGCGTAGATGGCGTCGCCGCCGGAGATCAGTTTGCTGAACGTGCCGGGGGTGCGCTCGACGCGGATCGCTCCGGCGTTGGCACCCGCCTGCTGCTTGATTCTGGCTATCTCGGCCTGCGACACGGTGGAGTCGGCCGTGACGACCAGCTTGTTGGTGGCCTGGTCGACGTGCCAGGCGGTTCCGGCCACGTCGGCGGTCAGCACGGCCTGGCCCGCGGCGGAGAGCTGGCTCGCGCTGAAGGTCTGGGTGGTGTCGGCGTTCGCGGTGGGGACGGCGAGTGCCGCCGCGGCGACGAGACCGGTGGTGACGGCGGCGAGACGGAGCCGCTTCACGGCTCCGCCGCGGGGGGTGGTGGGGGTGGTGCGCTTGATCCTCACTTCGCGTTCCTCCAGAGGGGAATCGGGGGGCCCGCAGTGGGGTGTCGGGCCCGTGAGGCGCGGCCATGGGCCGGCGCTGTGGGGGAGTCTCGGCCCGCCCGGGGCGGCGCCGCAAGGGCGTCTTTCGGCCGTACGACGCTCAACTACCGGGCGGAGCAAGGAATGTGACGGACAGTTCAGTAGAGGCTGACCTTGTACTTGGCGAGGGCCTCGGGCACCGGCTGGTAGAAGGTGGTGCCGCCGGTGGAGCAGTTTCCGCTGCCGCCGGAGGTGAGGCCGAGGGCCTTGGTGCCGTCGTAGAGCGCGCCGCCGGAGTCGCCGGGCTCGGCGCACACGTTGGTCTGGATCATGCCGCGCACGGTGCCGCCGCCGGAGTAGCGCACGGTGGCGTCGAGGCCGGTGACGGTGCCGCTGCGGGTGCCGGTGGTGGAGCCGGAGCGCTTGACGGACTCGCCGACGTAGGCGTCGGCCGCGGTGAAGCCGCCGGTGTGGCTGAGCCCGGCGTTGTCGTAGCGGACCAGGGCGTAGTCGTTGCCGGGGAAGCTGGATCCCACCGTGGCGCCGATCAGGGTGGACTGGGCGGAGTTCGCGTACCAGGTCTTCACCGCGTTGCCGCAGTGGCCTGCGGTGAGGAAGTAGTACGTGCTGCCGCTGCGTACGTTGAAGCCGAGGGAGCAGCGGTAGCCGCTGCCGTAGATGGCGTCTCCGGCGCCGAGCAGGGGCGTGAACACTCCGGGAGTGCGGGTGAAGGTGAGTGCCGTGGCGTCGGCTCCGGCGGCCCTGCGGATCCTGGCGATCGCGGCGTCGGTCACGGTGGAGTCGACGGTGACGACGACCCGGCCGGAGGCACGGTCGACGTGCCAGGCCGTGCCTCCGACGTCGGCGCCGAGGACGGCGGCGTCGGCACGGGAGAGTTGGGCGGCAGAGGCGGGGGCCGGGGTGGGGGCCGCCTGGGCGCCGGGCAGTGCGACGGCCGTGGCGGCCACGAGGCCGGTCACGACGGCGAGCAGTCGGGTGCGTCTGTTCCTCACTGATCCTCCTGGGAAAAGCGGAGGGGCCCGAGGGTGGCGGGCCCGTGAGGCGCCGTCAGAATGTGGTGTACCTGACATGCACCGCCAGTGATGGTGGCCTCCCGCGGCCGGGTGCACAAGACCACGTACGGGAAAGGGCGCCGGCGGCCGCGAAGCCGCCGGCGCCCGGAGCGCCTGCCTGGGGAGGGACCCCTGGTCAGCCCCCGACCACCCGCCGCTCCCCCGCCGGCACCGCCGTGTCGAGGGTGTTTCCCGGCGGCGGGAAGGGGCAGATGAAGTGGTCCACGAAGGCGCACGGCGGCAGCAGGGCGCGGTTGAAGTCGACCGTCACCGAGCCGTCCTCCGCCGGGGCCTCCGGGCGCAGGAAGCGGAAGCGGTAGCTGTCCCGGCCGCTGGTGGCGTCGGCGAAGACCGCCCAGAGCGTGCCGTCGTCCTCCACCGCGACCTGGAGCGTGTGCTCGGCTCCGTGCAGGTCGAAGGAGAGGACGCCGGCGAGACCGAGGCCGCGCTCCTTGCCGTCCGCGTTCTCCACCCGCACGCTGCGGGCCGCCTCGTACGGCCGGAAGGTGCCCGGCACGACCCACCGCTCGTCGTACGGGGTCGCCTCGATGCCCTGGAAGGCGCGGCGCGCCGCGGACTCGGGGTCGAAGTCGCGTACCGCCCACAGGCCCTCGCGGCGCAGCACCACCAGGCGCCGCCCGGCCGACTCGACGCGGGACTCGTGGATCGGGGCGTGGTCGGCGGCGACCCGGACGCTGCCGATCAGGGGCTTCCCGTCGACGGTGATCGCGTCCTCGGCGTCGGCGGTCAGCAGCACCTCGTCGCCCTCTTCGCGCCACCGCCCGGGAACGGCCGGAATTCGACCCTCCGGGTGGTCGGAGAGCCAGTGGGTACCGGTGAGGGAGAGCGGACCGTACGACGAGGAGACCGCCGCCGTGCGCTGCTCGTGCCAGTGCCGCCAGTCCTGCGCCGCGTCCCGCGCGTCCTGGCGCGCGTCCTGCTGGGGATCCGTGCTCATGGTGTTCCACCCTTCCATACGGGCTCCGCGAGCCCGAGGTGCGACCGCAGCGTCGTGCCGGAGTACTCCGTACGGAACGCGCCGCGTTCCTGGAGGAGGGGGACGACACGGTCGACGAAGTCGTCGAGGCCGGTGGGGGTCAGGTGCGGGACGAGGATGAAGCCGTCCGCCGCGCCCGCGGCCACGAAGGACTCCAGGGCCGCGGCCACGGTCCGCGGGGACCCGACGAAGGACTGCCGGCCGGTGGACTCGACGACCGTCTGACGGATCGAGAGCCCCTTGGCCTCGGACAACGCCCGCCACTTCGCGGCGACGGCGAGGGGGTCGGCCACGCGTACCCGGCCCTGCACGAGGGCGGAGTCCGGGTCGGGGTCGATCTCGGGGAGCGGCCCGTCGGGGTCGTACGCGGACAGGTCGCGGCCCCAGACCTGCTCCAGGGCGAGGATCGCGTTCTGCGGCGAGATCTGCTGCCGGCGGATCTCGGCCGCCTTCTCCTGGGCGTCGGCGTCGGTGTCGCCGAGGACGTAGGTCACGCCCGGCATCACCTTGAGGTCGTCCGGTCGCCTCCCGTGCCGGGCGAGCCGGCGGTGCACGTCGGCGCGGAAGGCCCGGCCCGCCTCCAGGGTGGAGTGCCGGGTGAAGATCACGTCGGCGGTGGCCGCGGCGAACTCCCGGCCCTCGTCGGAGTCCCCCGCCTGGATGACGACGGGATGACCCTGCGGGGAGCGGGGGACGGTGAACTCGCCCTCCACGGTGAACTGCGGGCCGCTGTGGGCGAACGGCTGCGCCACGCCGCCGGGGGTCCAGGAGTCCCACAGGGTGCGGGCCGCGGCGACGAACTCGGCGGCGCGGTGGTAGCGGTCGGCCCGGTCCAGATAGCCGCCGCGCCGGAAGTTCTCGCCGGTGAACGCGTCGGAGGAGGTGACCACGTTCCAGGCCGCGCGCCCGCCGCTGAGGTGGTCGAGCGAGGCGAACCGCCGGGCCAGCTCGTACGGTTCGTTGAAGGTGGCGTTGACGGTGCCGGCCAGTCCGATCCGCTCGGTGACGGCCGCGAGCGCGTTGAGGACCGTGATCGACTCGGGGCGGCCGACCACGTCGAGGTCGTGGATGCGCCCGTTGTGCTCGCGCAGCCGCAGCCCCTCGGCCAGGAAGAAGAAGTCGAAGAGGCCGCGCTCCGCGGTCCGGGCCAGATGCTCGAAGGAGGAGAAGTCGATCTGCGAGCCGGAGCGTGGATCGGCCCAGACGGTCGTGGAGTTGACACCCGGGAAGTGGGCGGCGAGGTGGAGTGGCTTCGTGCGGCGGTCGCCGCCCGCCGCGCTCACGCCGTCTCCCCGAGGCGGGCGTACCGGCTCGCGGGGCGGGCGAGCCCCAGGTGCTCGCGAAGCGTCGTGCCCGTGTACGCGGTGGGGAACAGGCCGCGGTCGGTGAGCAGCGGCACGGTCCGGCGTACGAAGCGCTCCAGGTCCCGCTCGGGCACGGCGGGCACGAGGTGGAAGCCGTCGATCGCGCCGCCGCCGTGCCAGCCGGCGATCAGCCCGGCGAGGGCCCCGTCCCCTCCTTCGTGGGTGTCGAAGTCGACGGTGAGAGAGAGCAGGACGCGCAGTTGCTCCGGGTCGCGGCCGTGGGCCCGGGCCTGCTCGTGGAGGGCGGAGCGCTGCGCGGCGGCCTCCTCGGCGGACGCGGCGCGGACGAGGGCGACGTCGGCGTACCGGGCGGCGGTGTCCCGGGCGGCCGGCCGGGTCGCGTCGACGACGGTCACCGGGTGGCCCTGCGGGGGCCGGGGCACGATCGAGGGGCCCTTCACGGAGAAGGCGGAGCCCTCGAAGTCGACGTAGTGCAGCTTGTCCCGGTCGATGAAGCGCCCTGTCGACACGTCGCGTATCTCGGCGTCGTCCTCCCAGCTGTCCCAGAGTCTGCGGGAGACGTCGGCGACCTCGCCGGCCTCGTGCCAGACGGCGCCGAGCGGGGCGGCCGGGCGGCGGCCGAAGAGCCGTGCCTCGGCGTCCCCGGTCGACACGCCGACCCGCCAGCCGGCCCGGCCGCGGCTGACCCAGTCGAGGGTGGCGACGGCGGCCTGGACGTGGAAGGGCTCGGTGTGTGTGGTGGTGACGGTCGGGACGAGACCGGTGCGGCTGGTCTCGGGGGCGACCCGGGCGAGGACGGCGAGGGCGTCGAGGCCCGGCCGGGCGAAGGAGTCGTCGAGGGTGACGAAGTCGAGCCGCCCCTCCTCGGCGAGCCGGGCGAGGGCCACCGGGCGGGTGGCGTCGGTGAAGGGGGTGGTGCCCACCCCGCCGCCGAGTTCGGCGGCGAGGTGGAGCGGTCGGACGGCGGGCATGCGGCCTCTTTCGGGGCGGTCGTGGCCGGTCGGCTCCTGGGGGCGTCCGGTCGGTCGGGCCGGACACCGGGAGCCCGGCAGGATCGGCGAGTCACCCCCCAGGTACGGGGGAGGCCGGGGTCAGTTCTTGGTACGGGGCAGGCCGGGCGGGTTGATCTCCGACTTCTTCACGGCCTCGCTGTTCAGCCCCCACCGCTTGAGGACCTGGCCGTACGTGCCGTTCTCGACGATGTGGTCGAGCGCGGCGGCGTAGGCGGCGACGAGGCCGCTGTCCTTCTTGGTGGTGGCGGCGATCTTGCCCTGGATCGAGTCCCCGCCGCCGGAGAACTTCCCGATGACCTCGGTCTGTCCGGCGGAGGCCACGTGGTAGGCGGCGGTCGGGTTCGGGCCGAGGTAGGCGTCGATGCGGCCGGACTGGAGCGCCAGGTAGTAGTCGGAGACGTTCTGGAAGTACTTGATGTCGACGGGCTTGCGGCCGGCCTTCTCGTTCTCCTTCGACCAGTCGACGAGGATCTTCTCCTGGTTGGTGCCGGAGCCGACCGCGATCGTCTTCCCGGCGACGTCCTGCGGTCCCTTGACGGTCCAGCCGGAGCCCTTCTTCGCCTCGAAGGCGAGGTCGTCGAGGCGGTAGGTGGCGAAGTCGTACTTGTCCTTGCGCTCCTCGGTCACGGTGACGTTGGAGAAGACGCCGTCGAACTTGCCGCTGTCGAGGCCGACGAAGAGGTTCTCCCAGGACACGGCGTTGAACTCGGGCTTCAGGCCGAGGGTGTCGGCGACCAGGGTGGCGAGGTCGACCTCCACGCCGATCAGCGTCTTGTCGTCGGTGGCGTAGAAGGCGAGCGGGGGCGCGCTGCCGGTGGAGACGCCGAGGGTGAGGGTGCCGCGCTTGCGCACGGCTTCGGGGACCTGGGCCGCGATGGTGTCGACCTTGGCGGTGTGGACGCGCTTCTGGTCGGGGCCGAGGTTGATCCCGGCGTCCTGCTGCCCCTTGGGCCGGATCTCGTCGGTGGCGGCGTCGCTGGTGCCGCAGGCGGTGAGCAGACCGAGGGAGGTGAGGGCGGCGAGGGCGACGGCGAGCGGGCGGCGAAGGGACATGGTGCGGGCTCCTTGCTGACGGGACGGGAAGGGAGAGGAGTCGATGGCCGGAGAGGTGGGCGGACGGGGAGGTCAGAGGACCTTGGAGAGGAAGGCGCGGGTGCGCGCGTGGCGGGGGCTGTCGAGGACCTCGGCGGGTGGGCCCTGCTCGACGATCCGGCCCTCGTCCATGAAGACGACGGTGTCGGCGACCTCGCGGGCGAAGCCGATCTCGTGCGTGACGACGATCATGGTGGTCCCGGAGGCGGCCAGGTCCTTGATGACGTCGAGGACCTCCCCGACGAGTTCGGGGTCGAGCGCGGAGGTCGGCTCGTCGAAGAGCAGCAGGGTGGGTTCGAGGGCGAGGGCGCGGGCGATGGCGACCCGTTGCTGCTGGCCGCCGGACAGCTGCCGGGGGTACGTGGTCGCCTTGTCGGCGAGTCCGACGCGGGCGAGCAGCTTCTCCGCGGCGGCGACGGCGTCCTTGCGCGGGCGCTTGAGGGCCGACACCGGGGCCTCGACGATGTTCTCGAGGACGGTGAGGTGCGGGAAGAGGTGGAAGTTCTGGAAGACGAAGCCGATCCGGGTGCGCTGCTTGAGGATCTCGCGCTCGCGCAGCTCGTAGAGCTTGTCGCCGGAGCGGCGGTAGCCGATCAGGGTGCCGTCGACGCTGATCCAGCCGCTGTCGACCTTCTCCAGGTGGTTGATGGTCCGCAGCAGGGTGGACTTGCCCGAGCCGGACGGCCCGAGGACGACGGTGACCTCGCCGGCCCGGACGTCGAGGTCGATGCCGCGGAGTACCTCCAGCGGCCCGAAGTTCTTGTGGACGGAGCGGACTTCGACCATGGACGGGGTGGGGGCGCTCATCGCACGGCTCCCTTGGCGTAGTGGCGTTCGACGTAGTGCTGGAGGACGGAGAGCGCGGTGGTCAGCAGGACGTACCAGGCGGTGGCGACCATCAGGAGCGGGACGACGCGTCCGTTGCGGCCGTAGACGACCTGGACCTGGTAGAAGAGTTCACCGATCGCCATCACGGAGACGATCGAGGTGCCCTTGAAGAGCGAGATGATCTCGTTGGCGGCGTTGGGCAGGATCGAGCGCATCGCCTGGGGCAGGACGATCCGGCGCAGCTGGCGCAGGCGCGGGATGCCGAGGGCGGCGGCGGCCTCCAGTTGCCCGGCGTCCACGGCCAGGACGCCGCCGCGGACGATCTCCGCCGCGTAGGCGGCCTGGTGCAGGGCGAGACCGAGGACGGCCGCGCTCATGGCGCCGACCAGACCCATCGTGTCGAAGGAGTAGAAGGACGGCCCGAAGGGGATGCCGAAGCTCAGCTCCTCGTAGAGGTAGGCCAGGTTGAACCAGAAGAGCAGTTGGACGATCAGCGGGATCGAGCGGAAGGCCCAGATGTAGCCGAAGGCCACGGCCTTCAGGAACGGGCTGGCCGACAGGCGCATGAAGGCGAGCACGATGCCGAGGGCGAAGCCGAGGGCCGTGCCGTAGAAGGTCAGCTGGAGGGTGACCCAGACGGCGTGGAGGATCGTCTCGGTGCTGAAGAAGCGGGCGAAGACGTCCCACTCCCAGCCGGGGTTGGTGACCAGGCCGTGGGCGAACTGCAGCAGCAGCACGGCGGTGACGACGACGGCGACCCAGCGCCAGGGGTGGCGGACGGGGACGACCGTGAGCGCCGCTCCGTCCGGGGCGGCGGGGGGTTTCGCCACGTCGAGGGGTGGATCGCTGGTGAGGGCCATGACGGTTCCTTGGGAAGGGGTACGGAGGCGGGGGCCGCGCCCTCGGGAGCGGGCGGGCCGGGGGTGCCGGGATCGGGCGGGCGTCGCGGCGGCGGACGGCCGGAGCCTTCGGGGCCACTGCGCACCCCGGAGGCACGGGACCGTGGAGCCACGGGACCGAGGACCACGTGACTGTGGGGCTACGGGCAGGTGGGCGCCCGCCGGGGGCGGCCGGGCCTGCCGGACGTCACGCGCTCGCGCTCAGGGGGGTGCGACAGGAGAGGTCCCGCAGGAACGCGAGCGCGGTGCGCGCCGTCGCGTCGTTCTGCCGGAAGGCGATCCCGCCGGTGCGCGGCCGGGTGAAGGCGCCGCCGGCCCGGGCGGTGGTGGGCGGGCCGAGCGCGAAGCGCCGCGGGTGGGGCCGGCCGTCCTGGCCCAGGATCCGTCCGTCGGCGGGGTCGACGGCGAGCAGTCCTGCGTCGGTGGCCCGCGCGCCCTCCTCGTGGAGGGCGCGCAGCAGCGGGCTGCCGGTGAGTTCGACGGTCGCGTCGGGGAGCCGGGCCTCGACCAGGGCGCGGGCCTCGGTCCACTCCCCCGGCACGCTGGCCGAGGTGGCCCGGAAGACGCCGCGTTCCTCGTCGGCCTCGACCGTCGTGCCGGCGCCGAGGAAGCGGACGATCCCGGCGCGCGACAGGGCGAGGAGCTGCCGGAGCCGGGGGCCGGGCGGCCCGGAGGCGAGGAAGCTGAAGAACCCGTGCCACCAGTTGTCCGGATCGCCGGCGTCGCCGAGCCGGATGAGCTGGCCGTAGACCGACAGGAGCGCGCCGAAGACGGCCAGATCCGGGCTGTGCCCGGGGTCGTGGCGCCGCTCCAGGTCGTCGCCGATGTGGCGGCGCAGCGCATCCTGGAGGGCGTCGCCCGACGCGAAGCGCACCCCGTCCAGCGGATGGTCGAGGGCGTCGAGGTCGAGCCGGTCGGCGGGGTCGGGCACCGCGGCGGCGACGACCGCGGCGAGCTCGGCGGAGCCGGGCGCGGCGGCCGCGTACGCCTCCTCGAAGGCGGACCGGTCGACGGCGGTCCGTTCGGGGTGAGCGGTGAGGAGCCGGTGGTAGTGGGCCCAGCCGAGCTCCTTGTCGATCAGGGGCAGGACGTCGCGCCGGAAGTCGGCGAGGCCGGGCCGCCGCAGCAGCTCGTCGACCTCCGCGGGGCCGAAGAAGCGCGGCAGCGGGGGCCGTTCGCCTTCCAGGGCGTAGCCGATCTTGGAGTGGTACGGGACTCCTCGCCGCGATCCGACGTGGAGGAGCGGCTCCTTGCCCGAGGGCACGTACTCCCCGTTCTCGTACCGCCCGCCGCGGCCCTCGGTGAGCAGCACCATCAGGTCGACGAAGGCCAGCCCGAAGCCGCGCACGAGGACGGGTTCGCCGGCGGGGAGCGCCGACAGGTCCGTGTCGGCGGTGAAGTCGGGCGGCAGGTGGAGGAGTCCGTGGCGGGCGGCGAAGTCCGCCAGTTCCCGCTGGTCCTTGCCGGGTTCGGCGTCGAGATGGCCGATGGTGAGGACGACGAGGTCGGCCAGGAGGGGTGTGGAGCGGTCCGCCAGCCAGACGCGCTGGCGGCCCTCGCGCGGGCCGCTCACCCGTACCGCGCTGGTGCGGTGTTCGTGGACGGTGACGGAGGCCGGCAGCGCGGCGCGGGCGTCCTCGTACACCCAGCGCAGGTAGGCGCCCTGCTGGGGCCGGCTGGGGAAGGTGCGTCCGTCGAGGCCCGCCCACTCGGCGAGCGTGGGTCCCGGCCGGACGGGTCCGGCGATCTCCACGGTCTCGTCGGTGAACATGGTGACGTCCTCGGCCTGCGAGTTCATCCAGAGCAGTGGGGACTGGCCGGTGCGCCAGATGCGCCCGCCGCCGGCCGGGTGGGGGTCGACGAGGTGGACGTCCAGCGGCCGGTCGTCGTACAGCTCGGGCAGGTTGGCGGCGATGCGCTCCAGGAGTCCGGTCCCCCGCGGCCCGGCTCCCACGATGACGAGGGCGGCTCGCGGCGTCATCGCGCACCCGCCGTGCCGCGCGCGTAGTGCCGCTCCACGTAGTGCTGTCCGATGCCGAGGACCGAGGTGACCGCGACGTACCAGATCGTGGCGACCAGCAGCAGCGGCACGACCTGGTAGGTGCGGTGGTAGACGAGCTGGACGGAGTAGAGCAGGTCCTGGACGGCGATCACGGAGACGATGGAGGTGCCCTTGAGGGTGCCGATCAGCATGTTCCCGGCGGGCGGGACGATCGAGCGCATCGCCTGGGGCAGCACGATCCGGGAGAACCGGCGCAGTCGGCCGAGGCCGAGGGACTGCGCGGCCTCGATCTGGCCGCGGTCGACGGAGAGGATGCCGCCGCGCACCACCTCGGCGGCGTACGCGGCTTCGTGCAGGGTCAGTCCGATGACGGCGACGGCCACCGGGCCGAGGAGGTTGACCGTGTGGATGCCGAGGATCTGCGGGTAGAGGGCTCCGATGTTGAACCAGAAGAGCAGCTGGACCAGGATCGGCGTGGAACGGAAGAACCAGACGTAGCCCCAGCTGACCGCCTTCAGGACCGGGTTGGCGGAGAGTCTGAACACGGCGAGCAGGGTGCCCAGCGCGAAGCCCAGGAGCATGACGAGGGCGGTCAGCCAGAGGGTGAGACCGAGGCCGCGCAGGACGGCGGCCGAGGTGAAGTACGTGCCGACGACGTCCCATTGGAAGGCCTCGTTGCGGACGACCGAGAGGAGTCCGAGCGCGAGGAGGACGAGGACGGCGGCGGCCGCGGTCCACTGGCCGGTGCGGCGGGCGGGGACGATGCGGGGTGGATCGGCGGCCGGGGTGCGGCCGGCCGCTTTGGTGAGGGTCGCGGACATGCGAAGGCTCCGTGGATGCGTGGATCGAACACGGGAGTGCGCCTGCACATGGAGACGAGCGCGGATCCGAGCCCCTCAGCTCGATCCGCCCTTCGAGGCTATGCGGTCAACACCGTTGGCTGTCAAGGGTGTCCGAACTGTGAGCTGTACGTCTCACCTGGTTGACGGGGAAACGGATGCCTGTTCCACTTGGGCCATGCATTCGCAGCAATGGCTGGTCACGCGCTCCCACATCGACTTCGGTCGCGTGTGGTCCTCCTCCTGTTGAGCCGACCCCCTGCGTTTCGCCTGCCCGCGCTCTCTTCCGCGGCGTCTCCACCTGTGTAGTCGAGCTCTTCCTCCCCTCGCTCCGCCCTGCCCCGGCCTCGCCTGATCTGCCCTGATCCGGCCGGTCCGGGCTCTCCTCGCCCTGCCCGGGCGCGACGTCGTCGCGTCTCGACGTCCGCCGTCCCGCACTGCGCCGCCCTGCCCCACCCTCCTCCGCCCGCCCGGGCGCGACGACGTCGCGCCCCGGACTCCCCTGCCCGCTCCGCGGCCCCGAAGGACACCCATGACCTTCACCCCGAGCCCGGCGTCCGCGCTGTCCGTGCGCCGGACGACGGTCGACGACCCCTTGGCCCGCCCGCTCCTCGACGAGCTGGCGTACGAGTACAACTCCCGCTACGGCTCCGCCGACGACCTCGACCGCTATCCGCCCGAGGAGTTCGCGGCGCCCCGGGGCGCGTTCCTGCTCCTGCTCGAACAGGGCCGGCCCGTCGCCGGCGGCGCCTACCGCCGCTACGACGACGGGACCGCCGAACTGAAGCGGATCTGGACCCACTCGGCGCACCGCCGGCGGGGCCTCGCCCGGCGGGTCCTGACCGTCCTCGAACGTGAGGCGGCCGACGCCGGATACACCCGCATCTTCCTGACCACCGGACCGCGCCAGCCCGAGGCCAAGGGCCTCTACCTGGCCGCCGGATACCG
The DNA here is from genome assembly GCF_043201055.1 of Streptomyces sp. NPDC048338. Lineage (NCBI taxonomy): Bacteria > Bacillati > Actinomycetota > Actinomycetes > Kitasatosporales > Streptomycetaceae > Streptomyces > Streptomyces sp. NPDC048338. The sequence continues at coordinate 63,786 of NZ_JBICYQ010000021.1, read as the reverse complement.
CCCGCTCTTCGACGTGTCGGCGGATCCGGAATCGATCGGCCCGCTGCCGTTCGAGAAACACTTGGAGACCCCGAAGCCATGAGCCCCACCAGCACCCGGCCCACCAGCACGCGGCTGCCCGCCGGCACGCGCTCCGAGGCCGCCCGACCCACCGACACCCGACCCGCCGACGCACCGTCCGCCGGCGCACGGGCCACCGCCCCAGGGAACACCGCGGCGCGCCCCGGCGGCGTACGGCGCCACACCGCCGTCCTCGCCCTGATCACCACCGCCGCGCTCGCCCTCACCGCCTGCGGTACGGGCGACCCGGCGACCACGCCCGCCGGCGCGGCGGGAGCGAAGAAGGGGGCGGTCCCGACGGCCGACGTGGTCTCGGCCGTGACCAAGGACGAGGCGGCGGCCGCGCTGCTGCCCGCGGACGTCCGGCAGCGGGGCACCGTCTCGGTGGCCTCGTCGACGGGCAGCCTGCCCGGCGCGGCCTACCTCCCGGACGGCCGCACGCTGGTCGGCGGGGACGTGGACCTGACGGACGCGGTGGCGAAGGTCCTCGGTCTCCGGCTCACGCGTGAGGTGGTGAGCTGGGAGGCGATCCTGCCGGCCCTGGGCAGCGGCAAGTACGACTTCGGCACCGGGAACTTCGGGGTGACCGAGGAGCGGCGCCGGACCATCGACTTCGTCACGTACATCAACGACGGCCAGGGGTTCGCGGCGCGGGCGGACAGCCCGCTGAAGAAGGTCACCGACCTCACCCAGCTGTGCGGTCTGAACGTGGCCACGGGAGGCGGGACGACCTTCGAGGCGACGCTGGAGCGGAACAAGGCCCGGTGCTCCGCGGCGGGCAGGAAGCCGTACACGATCCAGAGCTTCTCCGATCAGGGCGCCCAGTGGATGTCGCTCCAGCAGGGGCGCAGCGACGTGCTGATGAGCACGGTCAACGGCCTGCGCTACGCGGTGACCCAGCAGGAGAACGTGAGGTTCCTCAACGAGTACCGGCGCCTCGACGTGGGCTTCGCCTTCAAGAAGGGGACGCCGCTGGCCCCGGCCTTCCAGGCGGCGGTGAACCGGCTGAAGAAGGACGGCACGTACGACCGGATCCTGCGGAAGTGGGGGCTGACGGACTCGGCCATCGCCGAGTCCCGCATCTCGCCCCCGGAGATCCCGGCGCCGACGAAGTAGCGACGGCCGTACGGGGCGGGGTGCCGCGCGGCGCCCCGCTCCCGGCCCTCGGGGCGGCCGGACGTGCCGTCAGCAGCCGCAGTCGCAACCGCAGTCACAGCCGTCGCAGCAGCCTCCGTCACCGCCGTCACCCTCGCCACCACAGCAGTTGCAGCAATTGCAGCAGTCGCCGCAGCCGCTGCAGTCACAGTTGCTGCACAGGCTCTCCTTGCGCTGCCGGCTCCAGGGGTCCTCGTAGGTGCCGCAGCACAACTGGCAGGTGCAGGCCAGGCCCATCCAGACCGCGCAGCCGGCGATCAGCCCTCGGCCGCGGTTCGGCGGCTCCGGGGGAAACGGGCCTCCGCCGCCGGGTCCCCCCGGCCCGGGCGCGTACGGGTTCCCGGGCACCGGCCCCGGGGCGTAGGGACCCGGCTGGTACGGGCCGGGCTGGTGCGCGCCCGTCGGGTCCGGCATCGCGTCCCCCGCATGCCCCGCCGGACCGGCGCGGTGCGCGCAGGCGGTCGTGCCGAAGGCGCGGTCCACGGAGTTGCGCAGTTCGTGCGCGAGCAGCACGTGCGCCAGCCGGCCGTTGACGAACTCCGCGTCCCGCAGCGCCAGCCGGATGCCGTGCAGCGCGTCGTCGGCGAGCCGCCGCGCCTCGTCGAGCGAGGTCCCGGTCGCGGTGAGCGGGTTCCACGCGCCCGTTGCGGCGTCGGCCTCCCGGTCCTCCACGGCGTCGAGCAGGTGGGCGAGCCGGCCGAAGAGCCGGCCGGCCTCGGCGAGCGGCTCCACATTCCCGGGCCGGCCGGCGAGTACCGCGGTGTGGGCGAAGGCCGCGGCCGTCGCCGTCTCCGTGGGCTCGGTCACGACCAGCAGCGGCGTGCCGGGGCCGGCCAGCGCCTCGATCCCGGTCTGCCGGTCCACCGCGTCGACCAGGACGGCCGTGTCGAAGCCGAGTTCCCGCCCGGTCCGCGCGCCCGCGCGGTCCCAGGACCTGGCGACCCGGCGGGCGGCGGCGGCGACCGGCCGGCGGGCCAGCAGACCGTCGCCGTCGGCGACGTGGTCGCGGACCTTGGCGGAGGCGAGCACCAGCGAGACCGCCGCGGCGAGCCGGGCCCCCTCGCCCTGGGCGACCGGGGCGCTCTTCATCTGGCGCAGGGGGCACGGACCCGCCGTGCGGCGCCCGCCCGCCACCGCGCCGTCACGGGTGCCGGTCTGAGCCTCCGTCAGGACGGAGACGATCAGGCCGTCGTAGTTGGTGACCACCCGGGCGAACTGCCCGTGGTCGGCACGAAGCGCCAGACAGAGGCCGCAGAGATGGGCCATCCACTCCGTCTTGAGGCCGTCACCGAGGCGGTGGGTGCAGGGCCTGACGATTCCGAACAAGTGATCCCCCGTGCTTCGCGCGCCTGTGCGGCAGGCATCGTACCGAGCCCGGTCGTTCACCCGTACGCCCCTGTCGTCACCCTTCTGGCCCGACTTTCATATTTTGAGTTGCACACCCCCATCCAATCCTCTGTCAGGCCCCGCATACCGCAAGATTCCTGACTGATCGCCAGAAATCGGGCCTCACGTTCTGCACCAGTACCGTTACGAAACTCTCGCGCGCCGACTATCCACTTGGCGCGCAATCCGCATCATGGACGACGATAGGGATTGCGGAACCACAAGTGACCGCGCTGAAAGGAGGCGTCCATGGGATCGGTGCGCAAGGCGAGTGCATGGCTGGGACTCGTCGAGGACAACGACGAGCGTTACTACGACGACGAGTACGCCGAGGGTGCCGAGAGCGGCGACGCCTGGGTGACGGACCCCCGGGTCCGGGTGGCGTCCGACTCGGCGCAGGAGCAGGGCCGCCGGATCGCGACCGTCTCCCCGGACGGGTTCCGGGACGCCCGGGGCATCGGTGAGCTCTTCCGGGACGGGGTCCCGGTCATCGTGAACCTCACGGCCATGGAGCCCTCCGACGCCAAGCGTGTGGTGGACTTCGCCGCCGGCCTCGCCTTCGGCCTGCGCGGATCCATCGAGCGCGTGGCGACGCGGGTCTTCCTGCTGACCCCCGCCGACACGCAGATCGTCAGCGGGGACCCCGCGTCCCGCGCGCAGGACGGTTTCTTCAACCAGAGCTGAGGGCAGGGCCGCTCACCGGAGGGCCTTCCGAGCCGCCGCCTACCGGAAGGCGTCCAGGCCGGTGAGCGCCTTGCCCAGGACCAGCTGGTGCATCTCGACCGTGCCCTCGTAGGTGAGGACGGACTCGAGGTTGGTGGCGTGCCGCATCACGGGGTACTCCAGCGAGATGCCGTTGGCACCGAGGATGGTGCGCGACGTCCGGCAGATCTCGATGGCCTCCCGCACGTTGTTGAGCTTGCCGAAGCTGACCTGCTCGGGGCGGAGCCTTCCGGCGTCGAGTCGCCGCCCGAGGTGGTGGGCGAGCAGGATGCCCTTGTGCAGCTCCACCGCCATGTCGGCGAGCTTGCCCTGGGTGAGCTGGAAGCCGCCGATCGGCCTGCCGAACTGCTCACGCGTCCTCGCGTACGACAGCGCCGCCTCGAACGAGGACCGCGCCGCCCCCATCGCGCCCCAGACGATGCCGTAGCGGGCGTGCGAGAGGCAGCTGAGCGGTCCCTTCAGGCCGACGACCTCCGGGAGGACGGCGTCGGCCGGCAGGCGCACGTCGTCCATGACCAGTTCGCTGGTGACGCTGGCCCGCAGCGACCACTTGTGCCGGATCTCGGGCGCCGAGAATCCGGCCGCGTCGGTCGGGACCACGAAGCCGCGGATGCCCTCGTCGGTCTGCGCCCAGACGACGGCGACGCCCGCCACCGAGCCGTTGGTGATCCACATCTTGCGGCCGTTGAGCACCCAGTCGTCGCCGTCCCGCTTCGCGTGGGTGCGCATGCCGGCCGGGTCCGAGCCGTGGTCCGGCTCGGTGAGGCCGAAGCAGCCGATGATCTCGCCCGCCGCCATGCCGGGCAGCCACTGGCGCTTCTGCTCCTCGGAGCCGAACTTCCAGATCGCGTACATGGCCAGCGAACCCTGCACGGACACGAGGGAGCGGATGCCCGAGTCGGCGGCCTCCAGCTCCAGGCAGGCAAGACCGTACTGGACGTGGGTGGCGCCCGCGCAGCCGTAGCCGGTCAGGGACATGCCCAGGGCGCCGATCGAGCCGAGCTCGCGGGCCAGCTCGCGGATCGCGGGCAGCTCGCCCTGCTCGTACCACTCGGCGATGTGCGGCAGGACCCGGTCGGCGGCCCAGCCGCGGACCGTCTCCCGCACGGCGAGGTCCTCGGGGTCGAGGAGGTCGTCGATGCCGAGCGGGTCGGCCGGGTCGAAGGGCGGCAGCTTCGAGGGTGCGGACATGCGGGGGGCCTCCGGCGGATCGCGCGCTGACCAGGGGGTGTCCGGTCAGGAACCGGCGCCGACGTTACGGGTCAGTGTGCCGTGCGTCCAGAGCCGGCCGACTCGACGGGCTCACGGGTGGCGGGAACCCGCAGGGGCTCGCCGGACCCGCCGCGGCCCGCGGTACGGGCTTGCCCGGACGTCTCGCCCGGGCGGTCCGGACCGGCCGCGGCGGCCCGGTCGCCGGCACCGGGGGCGACGTCCGCCCCGGCCGCCCGGGGGCGCTCCGCCAGGTCCTCCGGATCGACCGTGCACTCCATGACCCGGGGCAGCCGCAGCGCCATGAGCGCGCCGAGCAGCAGCAGCCCGGCGCTGACGAACAGCGTCACGTGCAGGCCGTGCACGAAGGCGTGCCGGGCCGCGCGGTGCAGTGCTTCGCCCGCCGGACCGCCGAGGCCGTCGGCCACCTGGTAGGCCTCGCCCAGCGAGTTCGCGGCGGCCCGGCTCGCGCCGTCCGGCACCCCGGGGACGCCGGAGAGCCCGGGACCGTAGGCGGCGTTCATCACGCTGCCGAGCAGCGCGATGCCCATGCCCGCGCCGAGCTGGTAGGAGGTCTCGCCGATGGCGGCCGCCCCTCCCGCGCTCTCCGGCGGGGCCTCGCTGAGCATCGACTCGTACGCGGAGAAGAGGGTGGTCTGCAGGCCGAAACCGAGCAGCACGAAGCCGACGGTGAGCAGCAGGGGCCGGTCGTGCTGCCCCATCAGGACCAGCAGCAGCACGGCGGCGGCGGTGAGCACGAAGCCCCAGCCGACCATCCGGCGCGGTCCGATCCGGTGCAGGGTGTACGTGCCGGTGGCGCCGGCCGCCATGGCCGCGAAGGTGAGCGGCAGCAGCCGCAGCCCGGTCTCCAGGGGGCTGAGCCCGAGGACCAGCTGGAGGTACTGGACCGCGATGAGCTCCAGGCCGACCAGCGCGAGCATGGCGAGCACGATGCAGCCGACGGAGGTGGTGAAGGCGGCCCGGGAGAAGAGCCGCATGTCGATCAGCGGGTGCCGGCGCCGCTTCTGCCGCCGCACGAAGACGACCAGCAGCGCCGCCCCGACGAGGAGCGGTGCGGCGGTCGGGAAGGCCGACAGGCTCTCGCCCGCGCCGAGCCGCTTGACTCCGAGGACCACGCCCAGCACGCCGGCCGCGGCCATCAGCGCGCCGAGCACGTCCCAGGGGCCGTCTGCGGCGCCCCGCGACTCGGGGAGCAGCCAGCGGCCCAGCGGCAGGATGAAGGCCATCAGGGGGATGTTGATCAGGAAGACCGATCCCCACCAGAAGTGCTCGACCAGGAAGCCGCCGAGCACCGGGCCGGTGGCGGCGCCGACCGCGGCGACCGCCGTCCAGATCCCGATCGCGGTGGCCCGCTCGCGCCGGTCGGGGAAGACCGCCCGGAGGATCGAGAGGGTCGCGGGCATGATCATCGCGCCGCCGACGCCCAGCAGGGCGCGGGCCGCGATCAGCACCTCGGGGGCGGTGGCGAGCGCGGCGACCGCCGAGGCGACGCCGAACAGCGCGTAACCGATGAGCAGCACACGGCGCCGGCCGACCCGGTCACCGAGCGTGCCGAAGAGGATGAGGAGCGACGCGCAGATCAGCGGATAGGCGTCGACGATCCACAGCAGGGCGGTGGAGCTGGGGCGCAGGTCCTCGGTGACCGAGGGGACCGCGACGTGGAGGATGGTCGCGTCCAGGGCGACCAGCAGAAGGCTGACGCAGAGGACGACGAGGACGACCCAGCGGTTGGCACCACCCGCGGCGGCACGGAGCCGTGTTCGGGCCGTGATCGTCCGCTGCATGTACGTACCTCCCAGTGATTCCCTCGCGCTCGGCGGGCACCGGCCGGGGCGCGTGTCCTCGGGGCGGCCCGGCATCGACGGGCGAGTGAGCCGTCAGCGTACGCGAGTTCAAGGCCCGAGCGCGTGGTGCAGCTCTCACCCCGGCGGGCCGCCGAGTGTGGCGTACGCCACTCCGTCCGGTCCGCGCGTCGCACGGAATTCCGTTCGGACAACCGTGTGAAGCAATTCCACGGCATACAAACAGACTTCCGAAAAACCCCCGGCGACAATAGGGCAGAAGGTCATCGGATTAGCCGACCGCGGATGGTGATATTCGCCGCGTTGAGACCTACTCCACATCACATCGTCATCACGAAGGCACGGGATCGCCCTGACTCGGTACTCACTCCCTGTAACGTCGATTGGGTGCGTACCGACATCTTTGCCCGGCTGGACCGGGAGCCGGAACCGCCGAAGATAGAGGTCCCGCGGATGACCCGCACGCGTCTCGCCCTCTTCGGCGGGACGTCGGCGTTCTATCTCGCGATCGTCGTCGCCGTACTGCTCTCCACCGGGCTGGTGACCCTCGACTGGAAGATCATGCTCTTCCGGCCGTACCAGCAGTGGCCGGAGATCCACGGTTTCCTCGACTACTACGTCGTCCTCGGCCAACGCGGCCCGACGGCCGTGATGGTGGCGGCCTGGCTGGGCTGGCGCTCCTGGCGCCAGCACACCCTGCGCCCCCTGCTGGCACTCGGCGCCGCCCTGCTGCTGCTCAACGTCACGGTCGGCGCGGTCAAGATCGGACTCGGCCGTCTCGGCCCCCACTACGCGACGCAGATCGGCTCCGCCGAGCTCTTCGCCGGCGGCGATATATTTCCGTCCGGACACACCGCCAACGCGGTCGTGACCTGGGGAATCCTGGCCTATCTGGCGACCACGCCGCGGGCCCGGCGCTATCTGTCGGCGCTGTCCGCCGTGGTCGCGCTGGGTGTCGGCCTCACCACCGTCTACCTCGGCACGCACTGGCTGAGCGACGTGGTGCTCGGCTGGGCCGCCGGCCTGCTGATCCTGCTCGCGCTGCCCTGGTGCGAGCCGGTGATCGCCCGGGCGGAGGCGCTGATCCTGGCGCTGCGCGACCGGCTCCGCGAGCGGCTGCGCGCCCGTCGCCGGCTGGTGCCGTCGCTGCCCGTCGCGACCGGTGGACCCCGTCCCGCCCTCTTCCCGCCGCGCGCGTCGGGGGCCGAGGAGCCGGTACGGGAGATCATCGGCGTGCACGGTGGCCGTGCCGGACGCGGAGAGGGGCGACTCGCTCCGCCGCTCAGCACGCCCCGCGCCCACACGGTGCGTTCCGAGCGGACTCCGGTCACTCCGGCCGGCAGTCGCCGCCCGGGCCACTCGCGGCCCCTCACGGGCGGCTGAGCGCCGCCACGACCGCAAGGGGAAGGGCCCCGGCTCCGGCCGGGGCCCTTCCCGCGTGTCCGGGGGCGCCTCCGCCCCGCCGGGCCCCCGGCCCGTGCCCGTCGGGGGTCAGCCGAGCCAGCAGCGGGTGACCGTCCCGCCGTCCACCTCGAAGTTGATGCGCCCCTCCAGGTACTCCATGGTGATGATCGATCCGGGCGGCAGCGAACGCACGACGTTCCAGCCGCGGCGCCTCGCGAGCTGTTCGGCGCGCTCCGCGTCCAGCCCCACGTAGGAGTCCGGGGAGCCGTCGTCGGTCGGTTCGTGAGAGGTCGGCTTCGGTGTCATGCGCCTCACGTTAGGCGGCGCCGGACCGTGACGGAAGCGTGGCCGGCGAGAGATGTCCCAGCAAGCCCGTGCACCGCGGCGGTCACGCTTGTGTCACAGGTTCTCGACATATGTTTGACACGAGCTTCGTCACTCGTTCGGGCAGTTTCCAGCCGATTCTCCGGCAATTCCCGGCCTCGTCCGTCACTTCCCGGAGGGGTTCACGGAATTCCGTCTCCCCGCCCGGCCAGCGAAATTGACGGGCCCACCCCGGGGATCCGGCATTCACGATTTCCTTACACGGTCCGCACACCGTCCGCCGTCCGGACCATGCCGCGGACTTCGCCTCCGTCGATCTCTCCCCCGGCGCGCGCATCATGTCCGGACGACCGGACCAGCGGAGGCAGCGATGGTGGGCACCGAGACCGCGAGCGCGGCCGTCGAATCGGCGCCCCAACGTCATGGGCGGGTCCTGATCGACTGGCTCACCACCACCGATCACAAGAAGATCGGCCACCTCTATCTGATCACCGCGTTCCTGTTCTTCCTGGCCGCCGGGCTGATGGCGATGGTGATGCGCGCCGAGCTGGCCCGGCCCGGGCTCCAGCTCGTGGACAACCAGCAGTTCAACCAGGCGTTCACCCTGCACGGCACGATCATGCTGCTGCTCTTCGCGACGCCGACCTTCGCCGGCTTCGCCAACGAACTGGTGCCGCTGCAGATCGGCTCCCCGGACGTCGCCTTCCCGCGGCTGAACATGTTCTCGTACTGGCTGTTCCTGCTGGGCGGCCTCATGGTCGTCGGCTCCCTGCTCGCACCGACCGGGCCCCCCGCCTTCGGGTGGACGGCCTACGCCCCGCTGAACGGTCTGGAGCGGTCCCCCGGCATCGGCGCCGACCTGTGGATCATGGGGCTGGCTCTCTCCGGTTTCGGGACCATCCTCACCTCGGTGAACTTCCTGGCGACGATCATCGGGATGCGGGCCCCGGGCATGACGATGTTCCGGATGCCGATCTTCACCTGGAACGTCCTGTTCACCGCGATCCTGGTGCTCCTGGCGTTCCCGGTCCTGGCGGCGGCGCTGCTGGTGCTGGAGGCCGACCGGCGCTTCGGCTCGGTGGTCTTCGACGCGGCGAACGGCGGCGCGCTGCTGTGGCAGCACCTCTTCTGGTTCTTCGGCCACCCCGAGGTCTACATCATCGCCCTGCCGTTCTTCGGCATCATCAGCGAGATCATCCCGGTCTTCTCCCGGAAGCCGATCTTCGGCTACGCGACGCTGATCGGCGCCACCATGGCGATCACCGGCCTCTCGGTGGTGGTGTGGGCGCACCACATGTTCGCCACGGGGGCGGTGCTGCTGCCCTTCTTCTCGCTGCTGTCCTTCCTCATCGCCGTACCGACGGGCGTGAAGTTCTTCAACTGGACCGGCACGATGCTGCGGGGCTCGCTCTCGTTCGAGACGCCGATGCTGTGGTCGGTGGGGTTCCTGGTGTCCTTCCTCTTCGGCGGGCTCACCGGGATCATCCTGGCCTCGCCGCCGATGGACTTCGCGGTCACCGACTCGTACTTCGTCGTCGCGCACTTCCACTACACGGTCTTCGGCACGGTCGTCTTCGCGACCTTCGCCGGCTTCCACTTCTGGTGGCCCAAGTTCACCGGCAAGATGCTGGACGAGCAGCTGGGCCGGATCCACTTCTGGACGCTCTTCGTCGGCTTCCACACCACCTTCCTGGTGCAGCACTGGCTGGGCGCCGAGGGCATGCCCCGGCGGTACGCCGACTACCTCGACGCCGACGGCTTCACCACGCTGAACACGATCTCGACCATCGGCGCGTTCCTGCTCGGCATCTCCACGCTGCCGTTCCTGTACAACGTCTGGCGGACCGCCAGGTACGGACCGAAGGTCGACGTCGACGACCCCTGGGGCTTCGGGCGCTCGCTGGAGTGGGCGACGTCCTGCCCGCCGCCCCGCCACAACTTCGACTCCGTCCCGCGGATCCGTTCCGAGGCGCCGGCGTTCGACCTGCACCACCCGGAGTTCGCGGCCCTCGAACGCGGCCGGGTCAGTCCGCCGGCCGCTCCGCTGCCCGGTCCAGGGCCCGGGACATCCGGTCCCTGATCACCCGCATCCGCCCGTCGAGCTCCCGCGGCTCGACCACCTCGAACTCGAGGCCCATCAGGGTCACGTGGAAGACCAGGTAGTCGAGACTGCCCGCGCCGGTGCGCAGGAGGCAGGCGTCGTCGCCGTCGGCCTCCAGGACGCCGTCCATCGGCCCGACCGTCCGGGCGGCCTCGGCCAGCGGCACATGGAGCCGGATCGTCGCCTCGGCGGCGTACGCCGAGGACGAGACGCCCTTCGAGACGTAGGCGGCGAGGTCCTCCGCCGGCGGTTCGCGCGGCGGGAAGCGCGGGCCGTGCGGCGGCCTCGGGTCGATCCGGTCGGCCCGGAACGTGCGCCAGTCGTCGCGGTCCACGTCCCAGGCGACCAGGTACCAGCGGCGTTCGGTGCACACCAGGCGGTGCGGTTCGACGGTGCGGCGGGTGGTGGCGCCGGTGTGGTCGCGGTACTCGAAGCGCAGCCGTTCGCCGTCCCGGCAGGCATGGGCGAGATCGGTGAGGACGGCCGGGTCGACCTGGGTCCGCGGGGTGCGCAGCATCGGCACGGTGAAGGCGTTCAGCGCGCCGACCCTGCGGCGCAGCCGGGCCGGGAGCACCTGCTCCAGTTTGGCCAGGGCGCGTACGGAGGTCTCGCCGATGCCCTCGATGCCCTGTCCGGCGGCGGTGCGCAGTCCGACGGCGACGGCGACGGCCTCCTCGTCGTCGAGGAGCAGCGGCGGGAGCTCGGCACCGGCGCCGAGCTGGTACCCGCCACCGGTGCCGGGGCTGGCGTTGACCGGGTAGCCGAGCTCGCGCAGCCGGTCGACGTCGCGTCGCACGGTCCGCGGGGTGACCCCGAGCCGGTCGGCGAGGTCGGCGCCCGACCACTCGCGGTGGGCCTGCAGCAGCGAGAGCAGACGGAGCAGTCGTGCGGAGGTCTCCAACATGGGGCCGAGTCTGCCAGCAGTCGCGGACAGCTACGGTCCGCGATCCGGGGCGGGACGGGGGCCGGGGACGGCCCGGACGGGCGTGCCTGGCCGCCCTTCTCGGCCCGCCCGTCCGGCGGAACCGGGTGGCCCCGCCGAGGGCGGCCGGTGCTCAGCGGAAGCGGCGGACCAGCCGGCCGATCCGGGCCTTCAGGGAGTAGCCGGCGTCGATCACACCGCCGGCCGCGCGGTGCAGCGCGTCGCCCAGGCGGCCGTGGGCACGCCCCGCGTGGCCACGGGTGACCAGCTCCGTCCAGATCTCCTCGTGCCGGACGGCGATCCGGGCGGGGTCGAAGCGCTCCGACGACGTGCGCGCCGCCCGCGCGGCCTTCTCCCGCAGGCCGTCGTCGTCGATGAGGTCGAGCAGGGCCCCCGCGATCGCGGACACGTCGTCGACCGGTACCAGGCGGCCGTCGACGCCGTCCTCGATGATCTCGCGGGGTCCGTGGGGGCAGTCGGTGGAGACGACCGGAAGGCCGCAGCGCATCGCCTCGACGATGGTCATGCCGAAGGACTCGCGCTGCGAGGTGACGGCCGCGATCGAGCCCTTGGCCCACTCCGGTTCCATCGGGTTGGCGGTGCCCATCAGGAAGACGTTCCCGCCCAGCCCTCGGCGCTCGATCTGCCGGTCGAGCGTCTTCCTGAGGTTGTCGGAGGCGTCGCCGGTGCCGTAGATCCGCAGCTTCCAGTCCGGGCGGGCCGCGGCGACCTCGGCGAAGGCGTCGATGAGCACGTCGTAGCGCTTGACCGGGATCAGGCGTCCCGCCGCCACGACGACCTTGGCGGCCGGGTCGGCGGGCGGCACGCTCGGCGCGGGGACGCTGTTGGGCACGGCGTCGATGCGTACGCCCGGGAGCCGCAGCCGGTTGCGGTAGGCCCGGGCGTCGGCCTCGGTGACCGTGGTGAGGGCGTCCAGGAGGGCGTACTGGTGGCCGATCTCGCGCCGCAGCCGGTAGGTGTGTCCGTCGAGGATCAGGTGCTCCTGGCCGACCAGGACCGGGCCGCCGGGCCGGGCCTCCTTGGCGAGGTGGACGTTGAGCCCGGGGCGGGTGCCGACGACCACGTCCGCCTCGACCGCGCGCAGATGCTCCCCGATCCGGGCGTCGGTGAGGGCGCTGTACTGCTTCCAGCGGCCGTCGCCGCGCGGGAAGACCTTGGCCGGCCGGGCGAAGTCGGGGTGCCCGCCGTCGTATCCCGGACTCTTCTTCCGCAGGTCGACGAGATGACGCAGGGTCACCCCCTCGGGCACGTCCAGGATCGGCTCGTCGCGGTGCCGGAAGACCGAGACGATCTCGACCTCGTGACGTTCCGCCAGCTCCTGCGCGAGGGTGAACGTCGTCCGGATGGTGCCGCCGATGTGGTAGCCGTTGTGGAGCAGAAAGGAGATGCGCATCGTGCTACCGGTTCCCCCCGGTGAAGTGTGTGGTCGCAGGCGACTGTACTGAACTCCCCGTGCGGACTTCACGGTCGGTAGCCGAGCTGGGGGACGGTGGCGCAGTCGGTGTCCATGTCCCCCTGGGTGACCCAGCCGCGGTCGTCCTGCCAACGTGCCACGGACAGGCAGGTGTGACGGGTCTTCGGCGGCTCCGGCAGCTTCTCGAAGCGCACCGGAAGCAGCAGCCCACGGGCGGTGTACGGCTCCGCCCGGTTGACGAAGCGCTCGACGCAGGCACGGGTGAGGGGGCCCTCGGCGAGGCACGAGCGCGCCGCGTCGGTGAACCACATCGCGGCCGCCCAGCCCTCCACCTGCCATTGGGAGAGCGGCCCTTGCCCCATCGCCTTGCGGAACTCCCGTACCGCGGGATGGTTCTCGTCCGCGTAGTTGCGGCTGGAGCCCGTCACCCACAGGGCGTTCCGGCACACGGGTGACTTCGCGTAGTCGCGGGACACGGTGGAGGACCAGTTCTGCACGTTGGTCACCTTCGCCGTGACGTGGACGCCGACGTCGTCCATGGCCTCGCAGAGCCGGGCGTTGCCGTGCGTGTCCAGGGCGTCGAAGACGAGGTCGGCGCCCTGCGCCTTGAGATCGGCGGCCACCGCGCGGAAGTTGGGCAGCGCGAAGTCGACCTGCTCGTCGACGACCCGGTAGCCCTCGGCCCGCAGGCCCTGGGTGACCAGGCGCGCGTACGCGGCCGACGCGGCCTGGTTGTAGGAGACGACGGCGGCGGTGCGCGCGCCCGTCTCCCGCTCGAACCAGCGGTAGACCTCGGTGCCGCCGTACAGCACCCCGTTCCAGCCCGGCGCCGCCCCGGTGCGGGGCGCGGAGCTGCCGTAGATCCCGTACAGGTGCGGGTAGGTGTCGTAGGCGGGGGTGAGCGGCTGGCCGCCGATGTCGGGGACCCCGGCCCGGGAGACGAGCGGGGCCCCGGCGTAGTCGAACGCGGTCGTGGCGACCAGGGCGAACACCTTCCGCTCGTCGATCAGCCGGTGCACGCACTCGTTGTTGCCGACGCCGCTGCCGCCGTCGTCGCAGGTGACGACCTCGACCCGGCGGCCGTCCAGGCCACCGCGGGCGTTGAGGGCGTCGAACCAGGCGCGGGCGCCGTCGCGCGGTCCGGTGAAGGCCTCACCGCCGACGGGGCTGGTGGCGCTGCTGATGATCCCGATGCGGAGCGGCTCACCGTCGGAGGGGGAGGTGGCGGTGGGCCGCGTCTCGAACGCGCTCTCCGGCAGCCGGCTGCCGCAGGCCGTGGCCAGGGCGAGCAGCGCGGCCAGGAAGAGCGCCGCCGCCGTCTCAGCAGCCCGGAACGTTCGCACCGCTGAGCTCGACGAGACCGCAGAGGGTCTTCACGGAGACCTTCCAGACGTCGTCCTGCTGGACGGCGGTGCCCTTGGTGTCGGGGAGGGCGGGGGCGCCGCCGACGAGCAGGTCGTAGGTGACGTTCGCGCCGGTGGGCGAGGTGAACTCGACGGTCTTCACCGCGGCCGAGGTCATCGCCGCGTTCCGGTCGCCCGCGAAGGCGGCGAGGACCGGCATCATCTCGGCGCCGTTCTCCAGCAGTCTCGCCTTCTCGTTCACCGGCGTCTTCGGGTCGAAGAACGCCTTCCAGTTCCGGGTGATCTCCGCCTCGGCCGCCGCCGGGTCGGCCGGCCCGTCGCTCGCCGGGGGCGGGACGGACGCGGAGGGCGTGGGCGCGGTCGAGGGCGAGCCCTCGTCGTCGCCGCATCCCGCGAGCACCGGCCCGAGCACCAGCGTGGCGACCGCCGCGAGCGCCGCGAGGCGCGAGCGTCCGCCGAGAACCCTGAGAACCATCTGGCTCACCACCGGATGTCCGTCCAGGCCGGGCGGCCTGATGATTCCAGGGTGTGCCGGTTCGGGGCATAGTGCAAGGAAGAGGGCGTCCGGGGACGAGTCGAGGGAGGCCCCCGTGCCGACATCCCGGGTACTGCTGTGGGGCGGCCTCGTGGCGGCCGCTGCGGGTGCGGTGCTGTGCGTCCTGGGCTGGTACGGCGTCTCCGGGGAGCGGTTCGCCGAGCGCCAGCTGCCCTACCTGGCCTCGTGCACGGTGCCGGGGGCGGCGCTGATCGTGGCGGGCGCGGTCCTGGTCACCGCGGCCGGCCGTGTCCCGGCGCGCCCGCGCCCCTCTCCGTACACACCCGAGGACGCACCCGCGCCCTCCTCCGACGCGCCGCCGGTGCGCGTCCCGGGCGGGACGCTCGCGCACCGCCCGGACTGCCCGCTGGTGGCCGGCAGGGCCGAGGCGGAGCCGGTGGAGGACGCGGAGCTCGACCCCTGCCCGGTGTGTGAGCCGTGGCCTCGCTGACCTACGACCTCACGCTCGCCGGCCTCGCGATCGGTGCCGCGGCCGCGCTCACGGGCATCGGGCTGATCGTCACGTACCGCGCGACCGGGGTGCTCAACCTGGCGCACGGCGCGATCGCCATGGTCTGCGCCTACGTGCTGCGCCAGCTGGTGGTGGAGTGGGGGTGGCCGCTGCCGCCGGCGGCGCTGTTCACGCTGCTCGTGGTGGGGCCGGGCATCGGTCTGGTGCTGGACCGGGCGGTGTTCCGCCCGCTCGCGCGGGCCGGCTCGCCGCCGGCGCAGACGCTGGTGGCCTCCATCGGTGTCTTCGTGCTCCTCGTGGGCGCGGCCGCGCTGGTCTGGGGGTCGGGGGCCCGGTCCGACGCCCCGGTGCTGCTCGGGGACGATCCGTGGGCGCAGCTCGCGGTGGTGGTGGCGCTGGCCGCGGCGGTGGGTGCGGTCACCCGGTGGACGCGCTTCGGGCGGGAACTGCGGGCGGTGGTCGACAACCGGCCGCTGGCGGTGCTCGGCGGGATCGACGCGGACCGGGTGGCGGCGGTGGGCTGGGCGTTCGGCGCGTTCACCGCCGGTCTGACGGGGGTGCTGCTGGCCCCGTACGTGCGCCTCGATCCCTACGGGCTGCCGCTGCTGGTCGTCGAGGTGATCGCGGTCGCGGTGGTGGCCCGGATGCGGAGCCTGCCGGTGGCGATCGTGACGGCGCTCGCGCTGGGGGTGGCGCAGGCGCAGCTGACCCGGCTCCATCCGGAGGGCTGGGCCGGGCCGCTGGTGCAGGCGGTCGGGGCGAACCTGTTCGTGGTCGCGCTGCTGGTGGCGGCGCTGGTCCTGCCGGGGGTGGGCGGCCGCGGCCAGGACGTCCTGCCGGTCGCCTCCCGGCCGCCCGGAAGCGTGCCGCGCGGGGTGTGGCTGGTGGCGGGGGTGCTGTTCCTGCTGCCTCTGGGGTTCGCGGGCACGGATCTGCACACGGCGATCCAGGTACCGGCGCTGGCCGTGATCCTGCTGTCGCTGGTGGTGGTGACCGGGCGCGGCGGGCAGATCGCGCTCGGGCAGACCGCGTACGCCGGCCTGGGCGCCCTCTTCACGGCGCTGCTCGCGGCCGGGGGCCTGCCGGAGCTGCCCGCCCTGGTACTGGCGGTGCTGCTCGTCGCCCCCCTCGGGCTGGTCACGGGGTGGCCGGCGATCCGGCGGCACGGGCTGGCCCTGGCGCTGGCGACGCTGGCGGTCGGGGTGGCGGTGAGCCGCTTCGTCTTCGCGCAGCCGTACGCGACGTCCGGCCTGGAGCTGGGGCGTCCGGCGGGCTTCGAGGACGACCGCCGGTACTACGTCCTGGAGCTCGTCGTCCTCGCCGGCTGCCTCGCGGCCGTGGCGGCGCTGCGCCGGGGCCGTACAGGCCGGGCCCTGGCGGCACTGCGGGACCACGAGGCGGGTGCGGAGGCGTCAGGGGTGCCGGTGGCCGGTCTCAAGCTGCTGGCCTTCGTCCTGGGCGCGGCCCTGGCAGCCCTGGGCGGCGGGCTGCTGGGCATGGGGCTGCGCGCCTTCGACCCGGAGGCGTACGACCCGGTCCGGGGCCTGCTGTGGTTCGCCGCGATCGTGGTCCTGGGAGCGGACGGTCTCGTGTCGCCCCTGGCGGGCGCCGCCCTGCTGGTCGCCCTCGACGCGGGTACCCGCGGGGGCGTGGCGGCGGCCGTGGTGGGTGTCCTCGCCGCGATGGTGGGCCGCGTGCCGCCGCTGACCTCGTGGCTGCCGGACCGCCGGGAGGTGCCGGGCGGCGCGCGCGGGAGCCCGGGCCGGGCGGTGTCCGGGAGCCGTCCGCCCGCCGGATCCGTACGCACGCCGGAGGCCGGACGGGCCCGCGCCGAAGCCGTCCCCGCAGGCGACGCGAGGCCGCCACGCGCCGTCCGCCCCACGGCCGCGCCGCGCACCACCCGCCCGGTGGCCCGGCCCGGCCCGCAGGCCCGGCCCAGCGCCCCGCCCCGGCTGCGCGCGCACGACGTCAGCTTCTGGCATCCGGACGGCGTCCTCGCCCTGTCCGGGGTGTCCCTCGCCCTCGCGCCCGCCCGGATCACCGCCCTCGTCGGCCCCAACGGCGCGGGGAAGAGCACCCTCTTCGACTGCCTCGCCGGCACCCTCCGCCCCGCCGGCGGGCGTGTCACGCTCGACGGCACCGACATCACCGCGCGCGCCGCCCACGCCCGTACGAGACTGGGCATCGCCCGGACCTTCCAGCAACTCGCGGTCTTCCCCACCCTCACGGTCGAGGAGAACGTCCTGCTCGGCGCCGAGCAGGGCCGCCGCCGCGGCGACGTCGAGCAGAGCCTGCGGCTGCTCGGACTCGCGGGAGCGGTCCGCCACCGTCGGGCCGCCGACCTGCCCACCGGCATCCTGCGGCGGGTCGAACTCGCCCGCGCCCTGGCCGGCGGCCCGCACACGCTCCTCCTGGACGAGCCCGCCGCCGGGCTGGACGCCACCGAGACCGACGCCCTGGCCCGGATCCTCGCGGCCCTCGCGGCCGAGGGCCTCACCGTCCTCGTCGTCGAGCACGACCCGGACCTCGTCGCCGGCATCGCCCACGTCACGCACACCATGGAAGGGGGCCGGATCGTGTCATGAGCGTCGAGATCGCCCTGCGCCGCGCCCGGGTCCGCCACGGCCCCCTGGAGGCCCTCCACGGGCTCGACCTCCTCGTCCCCCGCGCCACCGTCACCGTGCTGACCGGCCGCAACGGTGCCGGACGCACGACCGCCCTGTGCGCGCTCGCCGGGACCGTCCCGCTCGCCTCCGGCCGGGTCCTGTGGCGCGGCACCGACGTCACCGGGCTGCACGCCCACGCCCGGGCCCGCCGCGGCCTGTGCTTCGTGCCGGACCTGAGGGGCGTGTACCCGTCGCTGACCGTCGCCGAGAACCTCGGACTGGCGCCCGGCGATCCCGCCGCGGCCCTGGCCGCCTACCCCGAACTCGGGCCGCTGCTGGCCCGCACCGCCGGCACCCTCTCCGGCGGGGAGCGGCGGATGCTGGAGGTCTCCCGGGCCCTGCTGACCCCCGCCACGGTGGTCCTGGTCGACGAACCCGACCTCGGCATGTCGCCCGACGTGTCCGCCCGTACCTACCGGCTGCTCGGCGCCCTGGCCCGGGAGGGCGGCGCCGCGGTCGTGCTCGCCGAGCAGCGGCTCCCGGCCGGGCTGCCGGACGGCACCCTGGTGCACGAACTGCGGCGCGGCTCGCTGGTGTCCAGCCGGGAGGCCGCGGAGCTCACCGGGCGGTGAGCGGCGCGAAGCGCAGCATCGTCCCGACCACGAGCCGGTTCGGATCCGCCCCGACCACCGCGCGGTTCGCCGTGTACAGGGCCTTCCAGCCGCCCTTGACCCCGAAGCGGCGGGCGACCGAGCTGAGCGTGTCGCCCTGCTGGACGGTGTGGACCCGCCCGCTCAGGCCGAACCGCTTCGAGCAGACCGGCCAGGCACCCCACCCCTGGGTGCGCAGCACCTCCTCGGCGACCCTGATCTGCTGCTGACGGGTCGCCAGGTCGGCGCGCCGGGCGTAGCGCAGTCCGCCGTGCTCCTCCCAGGTGGGCTGCCAGAACTGGAGGCCGCCGTAGTAGCCGTTGCCGGTGTTGGTGTTCCAGCGCCCACCGCTCTCGCACTCGGCGACGCAGCCCCACGGCCACTGGTCCTTGGCGCAGGCGTACGCCGGGGCCGTCTCGGCGGCCACGGCGGGCGCCACGGCCAGGCCCGGGAGCAGGTCCAGGGCCATCAGTACGGCGGAACAGGCACCGGCCGTCCACCATCGGATCGTCGACATCGGGGCAGGCTAGGCAAGGGCGCCGGGCGCCCGGGCCGTGCCGCGCGGGGCGGGCGGCGCACCCCACCCGGTCGGAGTCACGGCCGGGCGGGCCACCGCTGCGGGCGCCGCCCCGTCCATGACCGCCGGGACGCCGCCCGCCTCCCCGACGGCCCGGCGGGCGCGGTGCGGACGGCGGTCGAAACGGTGTCACGAGCGGGACTCGCGCAAGTTGTCGTACGCCGACGCGTGACCCCGGCCGAGCCTCTCCCGTTGAACTCGGCATGAGACGAGCCGGGAATCCGCCCGGTGTCGCACGCAACGACTCCAGGGAGCCCCCCGTGCCGCGCATGCTCGACGTCAGCGAGGACGTACGCGCCGAGATCGGCGACGAAGAAGCCGACCGGCTGGTCGCCGGCGACAACGCCCCGGGCAGCTACGACTGCACCTCCTGCCGCACGCCGGGCGACTCCGAGCAGGAGCGCACGAGCACGGTGCTGTTCGTCGGCGAGGAGACCGCCGTCCTGGCGTTCGCCCACGCCACCTGCATTCCGTCCCAGGTCGTCCAGGTCGCCGAGGAGCAGCTCCAGGGCGCCGTCCGTTCCATCACGGCCACGGACGCGGCGGACGCGCTGGGCGCGGCCCACCCGGAGCAGGCGGTCCTCGGTGTCACCAGCGGTCTCGTCCTGATCGAGGGCGAACTGCACCCGGCGCTGGTCGTCGAGCCGACGGCCCCGGTCGCCCGCCCGGGTTCGGACGGCGACAGCGACGAGTTCCTGCCGCTCCTGATCGAGCAGGGCTTCCTGCCGGTCACCGACCTGAACCAGCGGCCGGGCACGCTGCCGGGCTGGTCCGTGCTGGTCGCCATGGGCCAGCTCCACTCCGTGCTCCAGCCGGGCACGGGCGGCAGCGGCCAGGCCGCGTGGTGGCAGGCACACCAGCCGCTCCAGGTCACCGAGGGCTGGCGCGCCGCGGCGAACAAGTCGCACACGGTCCTGGTCTTCGCGGCCCCGGTGGGCTCGATCGGCCAGCAGCCGCGCGAGGACCTGCTGCGCGACGCGCTGGAGAAGGCGGCGGCCAACGGCCGTCTGGTGGCTGCCGCGATGCCGCTGGCCGGCACGTGACCGAGGGCGGGCGGCGCAGGTCGGGGCGGGCGTACGTCCCCGGGGTTCCGACGGTTCCGCACCCCCGGCACGCGGCGCTTTCCACGGGCCGCCCGCATCCGACGGGCGACGGGGTCGTTGGCACCTACGTGCACTCCTACGAACCCTTCCGCCCGCCGTCGGGTCAGATCCCTTCCATGCGCCCGGCACAGGACGTGATGCCCGACGGTCAGTCGGCCACGCCGATCTACGACGCGCTGTACTCGGAGTACCGCCGGTCGTTCCGCACCCTGCCGGGTGATCGCAGCGGCGAGGAGGATCTGGTGTTCCGGGCCTTCGGGACCCCGGTGGGCACGGGGCTGCACGGGCACGGGCACTCCCCCCGGCACGCGGCCCATCCGGTGGCCTGGTCGGCACAGCACCACCACGTCCCGGCGGCGCTGCCGCCCGGCCCCCGCAGAGGGCT
Source organism: Streptomyces sp. NPDC048338 (assembly GCF_043201055.1). Lineage (NCBI taxonomy): Bacteria > Bacillati > Actinomycetota > Actinomycetes > Kitasatosporales > Streptomycetaceae > Streptomyces > Streptomyces sp. NPDC048338. The sequence continues at coordinate 43,552 of NZ_JBICYQ010000021.1, read as the reverse complement.
GTAGGTCCGGGGACCACGTACGACGGCCGAGGGCCGGGGCTCATCGCCCCGGCCCTCGGCCGTCGTACGTGGTCCCTGGACGCCGCCTACTTCTTGCGGCCCCGCTTCTCGCGCACCCGGACCGAGATGTGGATCGGGGTGCCCTCGAAACCGAACTCCTCGCGCAGCCGGCGCTCGACGAAGCGGCGGTAGCCGGCCTCGAGGAAGCCGGAGGCGAAGAGGACGAAGCGCGGCGGCTTGGTGCCGGCCTGCGTGCCGAACAGGATGCGGGGCTGCTTGCCGCCGCGGATCGGGTGCGGGTGGGCGGCGACCAGCTCGCCCAGGAAGGCGTTCAGGCGGCCGGTGGGAACGCGGGTCTCCCAGCCGGCGAGCGCGGCCTCGATCGCCGGGACGAGCTTCTCCATGTGGCGGCCGGTGCGCGCGGAGACGTTGACGCGGGGCGCCCAGGCGACCTGCTGCATCTCGGTCTCGATCTCGCGCTCGAGGTAGTAGCGACGCTCCTCGTCGAGGGTGTCCCACTTGTTGTAGGCGATGACGAGCGCGCGGCCGGCCTCGACGGCCATGGTGATGATGCGCTGGTCCTGCACCGAGATGGACTCGCCGGTGTCGATCAGGACGACCGCGACCTCGGCCTTCTCGACGGCGGCGGCCGTCCGCAGGGAGGCGTAGTAGTCGGCGCCCTCCTGGAGGTGGACGCGGCGGCGGATGCCGGCGGTGTCCACGAACTTCCAGGTCGTGCCGCCGAGCTTGATCAGCTCGTCGACCGGGTCGCGGGTGGTGCCCGCGAGCTCGTTGACGACGACGCGGTCCTCACCGGCGACCTTGTTCAGGAGCGAGGACTTGCCGACGTTCGGGCGACCGATGAGGGCGATGCGGCGGGGGCCGCCGACCGCGGTGCCGAAGGTCTGGGCGGGCGCCTCGGGCAGCGCCTCCAGGACGGCGTCGAGCATGTCGCCGGTGCCGCGGCCGTGCAGCGAGGAGACCGGGTGCGGCATGCCGAGACCGAGGGACCACAGGGCGGTGGCGTCCGCCTCGCCGCTCTGGCCGTCGACCTTGTTGGCGCACAGCACGACGGGCTTGCCGGCCTTGCGCAGCAGGCGGACGACGGCCTCGTCGGTGTCGGTCGCGCCCACCGTGGAGTCGACCACGAAGACGACCGCGTCCGCGGTCTCGATCGCGTACTCGGCCTGCGCCGCGACGGAGGCGTCGAGGCCGAGCACGTCCTGCTCCCAGCCGCCGGTGTCGACGACCTTGAAGCGGCGGCCGGCCCATTCGGCCTCGTAGGTCACGCGGTCGCGGGTGACGCCCGGCTTGTCCTGGACGACGGCCTCACGGCGGCCGATGATCCGGTTCACCAGGGTCGACTTGCCGACATTGGGGCGGCCGACGACGGCGAGTACGGGGAGCGGGCCGTGGCCCGCCTCCTCGATCGCCGACTCGACGTCCTCGATGTCGAAGCCCTCTTCCGCGGCGAGCTCCATGAACTCCGCGTACTCGGCGTCGCCAAGTGCCCCGTGGTCGTGCTGGTCGTTCATGAAGTCCGTTCCTTGATCATTCGTGGTCGGTGGGTGCTGACCCACTACTCAGAGTCTCACTCAGCGCCCGGTGAGGCGCCTGGCGTTCTTCAGGTGGCCGGTGAGCCGCTCCTGAATGCGTACGGTGGCCTCGTCCAGCGCCTTGCGGGTGCGCCGGCCGGTGCCGTCGCCCGCCTCGAAGGCGTCGCCGAAGACGACGTCCACGCTGCTGCGCAGCGGCGGCAGCGCCTTGACCAACCGCCCGGGGCGGTCGGTGCTTCCCAGCACGGCGACCGGGACGATCGGCGCGCCGCTGCGGACGGCGAAGTAGGCCAGGCCGGCCCGCAGGGAGGCGAAGTCGCCCTCGCCCCGGGTGCCCTCCGGGAAGATCCCGAGGACGCCGCCGTGCTCCAGCACGCCCAGGGCGTTGGATATGGCGGTCCGGTCGGCACTCGACCGGTCCACCTTCAGCTGGCCGATGCCTTCCAGGAAGCGTCCGAGGGGGCCGACGAAGGCCTCCTGCTTGATCAGGAAGTGCACGGGCCGGGGTGCGGTGCCCATGAGCATGGGTCCGTCGATGTTGTGCGCGTGGTTGACGGCGAGGATGACGGGACCGGCGGCCGGCACCCGCCAGGCGCCGAGGACGCGCGGCTTCCACAGGCCGTACATCAGCCCGATGCCGATGCCGCGCCCGACGGCGGCGCCCTTCGCGGAGGGCAGGGTCACTTGACGGCCGTCCTCGTCTCCTCGACCAGGGTGACGACGCATTCGATGACCTGGTCCAGGGTGAGCTCGCTGGTGTCGACCTCGACGGCGTCGTCGGCCTTGGCCAGCGGGGACGTCTTGCGGCTGGAGTCGGCCGCGTCGCGCTTGATCAGGGCCTGCCGGGTGGCGGCCACGTCGGCGCCCTTGAGCTCGCCGGAGCGGCGGGCGGCACGGGCCTCGGGCGAGGCCGTGAGGAAGATCTTGAGGTCGGCGTCCGGGAGGACGGTGGTGCCGATGTCCCGGCCCTCCACGACGATGCCCTGCTCGGCACCCCTGGCGATGGTGCGCTGCAGCTCGGTGATCAGGGCCCGCACCTCGGGTACGGCGCTGACCGCGCTGACCTTGGAGGTGACCTCCTCGGTCCGGATGGGCCCGGCGGCGTCGACACCGTCCACGGTGATCGTGGGACGGCCCGGGTCGGTGCCGGAGACGATGACGGGCTTGGAGGAGGCGTTGGCCACGGCGTCCGCGTCGTCGACGTCGACCCCGTTGGAGATCATCCACCAGGTGATCGCCCGGTACTGCGCACCGGTGTCCAGGTAGCTCAGTCCCAGCTTGGCGGCAACCGCCTTCGAGGTGCTCGACTTGCCCGTGCCAGAGGGGCCGTCGATGGCGACGATCACGGATTCCACGGTGGGGGACACCTTCCTGGGTACGCGGTGAGCCCCGGCGGACATGCAAGGGACCCCCACAAGGTTACCGACTGGCGGCCACCCGTTCGGCCCCACCGGTGCGGGAGCCCCCTTCCGGGCCGGATCGGGCCCGGAGTGACCGGGGGGACGGACGCCTCCCAGGGTGCGCGGCCCGTCCGCGGACGGGCCGCCGGGCGGCCCCGGCCACGGGCCGTCCCGTCGTCCTCGGCGGGGCGGCGGGACGGCCCTGAGGGCCGGCCCGGTCCCGTCGTACGCCTCCCGCGGTCAGCCCGCGCGCAGCGACCAGCCGCGTTCCTGCAGCGCGGCGCCCAGCACCGGGGCCGCCGAGGGCTCCACCATGAGCTGGACCAGACCGGCCTGCTGGCCGGTCGCGTGCTCGATGCGGACGTCCTCGATGTTGACGCCCGCCCGGCCCGCGTCCGCGAAGATGCGGGCCAGCTCGCCCGGCTGGTCGCTGATGAGCACGGCGACCGTCTCGTACTGCGCCGGAGCCGCGCCGTGCTTGCCCGGCACCCGGGCCCGGCCCGCGTTGCCGCGGCGCAGGACGTCCTCGACGCCGGTGGCACCGTCACGGCGCTTCGCCTCGTCGGAGGACTGCAGCGAGCGCAGCGCCCGCACCGTCTCGTCCAGGTCGGCCGCGACGCCCGCGAGGACGTCGGCCACCGGTCCGGGGTTGGCCGTCAGGATCTCCACCCACATGCGCGGGTCGGAGGCCGCGATCCTCGTGACGTCGCGGATGCCCTGGCCGCACAGCCGCACCGCCGTCTCGTCCGCCTCCTCCAGCCGCGCCGCGACCATCGAGGAGACCAGCTGGGGGGTGTGCGAGACGAGCGCGACGGCCCGGTCGTGGGCGTCCGCGTCCATCACGACGGGGACGGCCCGGCACAGCGCGACCAGCTCCAGGGCCAGATTCAGGACCTCCGTGTCGGTGTCCCGGGTGGGGGTGAGCACCCACGGCCGGCCCTCGAAGAGGTCCGCGGTGCCCGCCAGCGGGCCCGAGCGCTCCTTCCCCGACATCGGGTGCGTCCCGATGTAGGCGCGAAGGTCGAGGCCCAGCTCGGCGAGTTCCCGCTTGGGCCCTCCCTTGACGCTCGCCACGTCCAGGTATCCGCGCGCCAGCCCGTCCCGCATGGCCGCGGCGAGGGTGGCGGCCACGTGGGCCGGCGGTACGGCGACGATCGCGAGGTCCACGGGCCCCTCGGGGGCCTCGTCCGTACCGGCGCCGAGCGCGGCGGCGGTCCGGGCGCGCGCCGGATCGTGGTCGCGCAGATGGACGGTGACGCCCCGGCCGGCGAGCGCGAGCGCCGCGGAGGTGCCGATGAGGCCGGTTCCGATGACGAGTGCGGTCCTCACCGGGCGACGCCCTCGCTCGGGCACGGGCCGGGCGCGACTCTCCGGACACGGTCCGGGACCGCTCGTACCGCCACGTCCTCACTCCTTCACCCAAAGCGACAGTGCTCCGAACAGCCTAAGGGCTGGCCCGGCATCCGCGGCGGGCGCACGACGCCGGCTACGGCCCTCCCCCAGCCTTCGGCCGGGGGTGCCCCCACACTGCGTTGTCGGATCGCCCGAATACACCCAGTATGAGGACGACCCTCCGCCTCGCGATGCACCGCATCCGACGCCGTGCACCGACCCACCGCGGATGACGGGACAGCCCTTGAGGGCTGTCCCGGGCGCGGACCTGCGGCGACCGCCTTCCTGCGGACCCGCCCCATGTCACCCGGACCCGCCACCGGGTGTCGCCGGTGCCGGCGGGCACCCGGGGTACAACTGTGGGCATGCTGCTGCACGTCGTACCGCTGGACGAATGGTCCGCCGATCCCTCGCTCCCCTACGCCCCGCCCTCGCTCGCGTCCGAGGGTTTCGTGCACTGCTCGCCGGACGAGCCGACGGCGCTGACCATCGCCGACGCGCACTACCGGGACGTCGTCGGGCCGCTGCTGGTGCTGATGGTCGACGAGTCCCGGCTGTCCGGCGAGGTCCGCTGGGAGGGGTCGGAGGACACGCTCTTCCCGCACGTCTACGGGCCGATCGAGCGGGAGGCCGTCACCGCCGTGCTGGAGGTCCGGCGCGACCCGGACGGCCGGGCGAGGGAGCTGACCCCCTGGGTCTGAGCCCCTTCGGGCGTGTTGCCGCCCTCCGGGCGCGGGACGCCAGCAAGCTGTCCGGCATGACTCCAGACGCCACGACCCGCCGCGCCGTGCTGACAGCCGGTGCGGGAGCCGCCGCCGTCCTCGCCACCGGCTGCGGCTCGGACGGCGGCACGGACGCCGGCGCGACGACCGCCCCGGCCACGAGCGCCCCGGCCCCTCCCGTCCCCCCCGCCCCGTCCACGAAGACGACCCCGCCGACCGACGCGCCGACCTCCTCCGCGCCCTCCGGCGAGGCGCTCGCCAAGACCACCGACATCCCCGTCGGCGGCGGCACCGTCTTCAAGGAGGCGAAGGTGGTGGTGACCCAGCCGGCGGCCGGTGACTTCAAGGCGTTCTCCGCCGTCTGCACCCACCAGGGCTGCCTGGTGAACAAGGTCGCGGACGGCACGATCGACTGCCCCTGCCACGGGTCCAAGTTTCGTATCGCCGACGGTTCGGTGGCCGCGGGTCCCGCTCCCCGGCCGCTTCCCGCGGAGCAGATCACCGTGTCCGGGGACACGATCACTCTCGCGTAGCCTGACGCGCATGAATCCGGCAGATCTGGTGCGCGACCACACGATCTACTCCTGCGTCATGGGCTCGCGCGCCTTCGGCCTGGCCACCGAGAAGAGCGACACCGACCGCCGGGGCGTCTACCTCGCCCCGACACCGCTCTTCTGGCGTTTCGACAAGCCGCCGGCCCACGTGGAGGGTCCGGGCGAGGAGCAGTTCAGCTGGGAGCTGGAGCGCTTCTGCGAGCTGGCCCTGCGCGCCAATCCGAACGTACTGGAGTGCCTGCACTCCCCCGTCGTCGAGCGGATCGACGACACCGGCCGCGAACTGCTCTCGCTGCGCGAGGCGTTCCTCTCCCGTCAGGCGCACGGGACCTTCGTCCGGTACGCCGGCGGCCAGCGCCGCAAGCTCGACGCAGACGTCCGCCAGTACGGGGCGCCGCGCTGGAAGCACGCCATGCACCTGCTGCGGCTGCTGATGAGCTGCCGCGATCTGCTGCGCACCGGCGAGCTCACCCTGGACGTCGGCGACGAGCGGGACCGCCTGCTCGCGATCAGACGCGGTGAGGCGCCGTGGGACGAGGTCGAGTCCTGGATGAACCGCCTGACCGAGGAGGCCGACCGGGCCTCCGTGCGCAGTCCGCTGCCGGAGGCTCCCGACCACGCCAGGGTCGAGGACTTCCTGATGCGCGCCCGCCGGGCGTCGATCACGTCCTAGGTCCTGTCCGGGCGATCTTTGAGGACCGGCCCGCGGCGTCGGATGTGGTGTATCGCAAGGCGGAGGATCGCCCTCGTACCGGGCGTACTCGGGCGACTCCGACAACGCCGCGAGACGCCGCAGCCGTCGCCCGAGAAGATCGCCCGGACAGGACCTAGCGGGCGTCCTGCCGGGTCCGGACGAGGAAGTCGTGCAGGGCGTCGTGCGTCCCGGTGGCGGGAGCGTCGGCCAGGGCTGACGCCTCCTGCGCCGCGTCGAGGACCGTGTGCAGCGCCCCGACGTCGCCGCGGACGCGTTCCCTGTCCACCTCCGCGGGTCCGTGCTCGGCCGCCGCCTTGGCCTCGACGAGCCCGGGCAGGTGGCCGGGTGCCTCCGGCACCTCTCCGACGAGCGTGGGCAGATGCGCCTGCACCTGGCCCGCGCGCATCAGGTGGATGCCGGTGAGGAGCGCGCGGAAGGTGTAGAGCAGCGGCTTCAGCTCCCCCGTCCTCTCGAACAGCCGCCACTGCGTCGTGGCGAAGCCGCGGTAGTGGTGGGCGTGGTGGCGGGTGAGCACCCGGGGCGCGAGCGAGACCAGTTCGGCGTGCGCCTCGGTGGTGTGGACGACGAGCGGCGACAGCAGCTGCTCCAGCACGTAGCCGTTGCGGCGCAGCATCAGCAGGACGAACTTCCGCAGGTCGTGGGTGACCAGGTCCATCTCGACGCCGTCCCGGACCCACATCCGGGAGCGGGTCTCCTCCGGCTCGTGCAGGCCGATCAGGCCGGCCACCGGCAGCAGGTGGGCGCCGCGCAGATCCACGTCCGAGTCCCGGGACGGGAAGCCGTAGAGGTGCGCGCCGGAGACGGTGGCGAAGACGAGGGGGTCGGCCTGCTCCGCCACGACGGCGGAGAGGTCGACCTCGGGGATGAGGGTCCGGGTCATCGCACCAGCGTCCCAGAAGGTGTCAGACGTCCCAGAGGGCGCCCAGGGTGAGCAGTTCGCTGCGGTACTCGATCCGCTCCTCCCACTCCTTCGGCCAGGCCCCGGCCCCCAGGTGCGCCCCCGCGAACGCCCCGGTCAGGCAGGCGATCGAGTCCGAGTCGCCCTTGGTGCAGGCGGCCCGGCGCAGGGCCGTGACCGGCTCGTCGGGGAAGAGCAGGAAGCTGAGCAGTCCGGTCCCGAGCGCCTCCTCGGCGATCCAGCCGTCGCCGGTGTACTCGCACGGGTCGATCTCCGGGTCTGCGGTGCGCAGGACACCCGCCAGCCGCTCCAGGACGGCCAGGCACTCGTCCCAGCCGCGCTCGATGAAGTGCGTGGGGGTCGGGTCCTGGGAGTACGTCCACAGGTCGCCCAGCCAGCCGGCGTGGTAGCGGGAGCGGTTCTCGTAGGCGTACGAGCGGAGCTGCCCGACCAGGCCGAGCGGTTCGGCGCCCTGGGCGAGCAGGTACACCGCGCGGGCCGTCAGGTCCGAGGCCGCCAGTGCCGTGGGGTGGCCGTGGGTGAGCGCGGACTGGAGCTGGGCGGCGCCCGCACGCTGCTCCTCGCTGAGCCCGGGGACGAGGCCGACCGGCGCGACCCGCATGTTGGCGCCGCAGCCCTTGGAGCCGATCTGGCTGGCCTGCTGCCAGGGCCGGTCGCCGTCGAGGAGCATGCAGGCCCGCATACAGGTGTTTCCGGGGGCGCGGTTGTTGTCCGGGGAGTGGTACCAGTCGACGAACTCGTCCCGGACGGGCCGGGCCATGCGCAGCGGGGCGAGCACGCCGCGGTCCATGGCGGTCCTGATGCCGCGGCCGAGCGCGAGCGTCATCTGGGTGTCGTCGCTGACGTGCGCCGTCGTGCGGCCCTGGAGTTCCAGCTGCCGCCAGGGGCCGAACTTCGCGAGGATGGCGGGCACGTCGTTGAACTCGGTGGGGAAGCCGAGGGCGTCCCCGAGGGCGAGTCCGATCAGGGAACCGGTGGCGGCCTGCTTCGTCACCGTACGGGTGAGGGTCACGTGGATCTTCCTTCCGGTCGCAGCAGCGGCGGGTGGAGGGCCGTGGCCTCGCCCGCCCGGTAGAGAGCGGCCGGTTTCCCCCGTCCGCCGGTGAGACGCGGCGGCCCCTCCACGGCCCGGACGAAGCCGGGCGTGGCGAGGACCTTGCGTCGGAAGTTGGGGCGGTCCAGCTCGACGCCCCAGACGGTCTCGTACACCTGCCGCAGCTCGCCGAGGGTGAACTCGGGCGGGCAGAAGGCGGTGGCGAGACAGGTGTACTCGAGCTTGGCGCCGACCCGTTCGTGCGCGTCGGCGAGGATCCGGTCGTGGTCGAAGGCGAGCGGGCCGTGGGTCCCGTAGGGGACCCAGCGCGCCTGGGCGGCGTCGCCGCCGCCGCGCGGCTCGGGCGGGTCGGGGACGAGCGCGGTGTAGGCGACCGACACCACCCGCATCCTCGGGTCGCGGTCCGGCTCGCTGTAGGTGCGCAGCTGTTCGAGGTGGAGTCCGGCGACGGTGCCCGCGGACAGGCCGGTCTCCTCGGCGAGTTCGCGGCGGGCGGCCTGTCCGGCGGACTCGCGGGGCAGCACGAAGCCGCCGGGCAGGGCCCAGGTTCCGGAGTACGGCTCCTGGGCCCGCTCGACGAGGAGCACGTGCAGGCGCTCCTCGCGCAGCGTGAGGACGGCGAGGTCGACGGTGACGGCGAAGGGCTCGAAGGCGTGCGGGTCGTAGCCCTCGGGGGCGCGGGGACCGGTCATCGGCGCTCCGGAAGGGGGTCGGCGAGGTGGCTGCCCTCGGCGAGCAGGGCGTCCACGGCGGCGACGGCCGCCGCGAGCCGCTCCTCGTGCGGACCGGTGAGGACGGCCGTCCTGCGGCCGGTGTGGGCGAGCTGGGTGAAAAAGCGGGCGGTCATCCACGGGCGCAGGTGCTCGCCGTCGCGGAGCCCGTCGTCCTCGAAGTCGACGCCCCGGTGGTCGGTGAGCAGCCAGAGGTGCTGCCGGCCGCGTGCGGCGACCTGGCCCGTGGCGGTGCTCGTGGTGCCCATGTAGCGCTCGTGCCAGATGGTGGTGGCGAAAGCGTCGGTGTCGCAGAAGAGGACGGGCGAGCCGGTCCGCGCGGCCTCCTCCTCCAGCTCGGCCTGGCGCTGGGCGATGACCGGGAAGTCGCCGGACCGGAAGGTGACGTCCTGCCAGGTGGCGCCGGGGCGCCGGGCGCGCAGGTCGGCGAGCTTGAGTTCGCTGTACTCGCGCCCGTACTCCGGGACGTACCGGGTGGCGGCCCAGACGCCCCCGCGCCGCCGGTAGTGGTCGGCCAGCGCGAGGGCCATGGTGGTGGTGCCGGTGGACTCGGCGCCGAGGACGACGACCCGGCGGGTCAGGGCGGCCCGTACGGGCGCCTCCAGGAACTCCCAGCAGCCGGTGAGGTCCTTGCGGACGGCGGTGCCGGAGACGGGGAAGCGCGTACGGTCCGGGTCGACGCACACCGCGTCGGCGCCGAAACGGCGGCCGAGTTCCTCCCCGTACGGCTCCGAGGTGAAGACGGCGTCGACGGCCTCGGGCACCGCGGCCCGGAAGACGGCCATGTGCGCGGCCCACACGTCCGGGTCGTGGAGGTCCACGGGGATGTCGTCGACCGCGCCGACGACGAGGACGTCGGGGTGGATCTCACGCATCCAGGCGACCCGGTCCTCGAGGGTCAGGCTCTCCACGGAGGAGGCGCAGACGAGCACCGTGAGGCGCTCGCAGCGGTCGCGGGCGGTGCGGACGAGGTGGTGGTGGCCGGCGTGCGGCGGGTAGAACTTGCCGAGGACCAGGCCGTGTCCGTAGCGCTTCATGCCGTCGCCCCCACCGGGACCGCGCGCACGGCGGCCAGGTCCCTGGTCCAGCCGCGCAGGCCGAGGACGCAGAGCGTCATGAAGCCGACGTACAGCAGCGAGGTCAGGTAGAGGTCCTTGTAGGCGTAGAGCGGCACGTAGACCACGTCGGCGGCGATCCACAGCCACCAGGACTCCAGCCGCTTGCGGCACTGGCCGTAGGTGGCCATGAGGGAGAGCGCCGTCGTCAGCGCGTCCCAGAAGGGGACCGTGGAGTCGGTGGCACGGTCGAGCAGCAGCGTGAGCGCGAGGGTCCCCACCGCCCCCGCCGCGAGCAGCCACGTCCACTCGGTGCGCGAGGTGCGGCGCACCGGGAGAGCGTCGGAGCCTGGTCCACCCCCGTGGGTCCAGGTCCACCAGCCGTACGCGGCGAGGGCGATGAAGACGAGCTGGAGGCCGGCGTCGGCGTAGAGGCCGGCCTGGGTGAACAGCAGGACGAAGAAGAGGTTGTTGGCGATGCCGATCGGCCAGTTGGCCAGGTGCTGGCGGGCGACCAGCCAGACGCAGAGCGCGCCGCTGCCGAAGCCGAGGACCTCGGTCCAGCTGACCGGGGTGTCAAGGACGGTGAAGAGCGGCTGCTGCAGGGGTTCGAGAACGTTCGCGAGGCTCACGCCCGCCTCCTTAAGAGTCATGTTGACTATAAAGGGTCGCGGGCCGCGCCCACAAGGCCGAATCGGCGGACGGCACGGGGCCGGGGAACACGAAGGCCCGTGACCGCCGGGTGGCGGTCACGGGCCTTCGCGGGGTGCGGCGGGCGCTACATGCCGACTTCCTTCATCAGCATGCCGACCTCGGTGTTGGTCAGGCGGCGCAGCCAGCCCGACTTCTGGTCACCGAGGGAGATCGGGCCGAAGGCGGTGCGGACCAGCTTCTCGACCGGGAAGCCCGCCTCGGCGAGCATCCGGCGCACGATGTGCTTGCGGCCCTCGTGCAGGGTGACCTCGACCAGGTAGTTCTTGCCGGTCTGCTCGACGACCCGGAAGTGGTCGGCGCGGGCGTAGCCGTCCTCCAGCTGGATGCCGTCCTTGAGGCGCCGGCCGACCTCGCGCGGCAGCGGGCCCGTGATGGCGGCCAGGTAGGTCTTCTTCACGCCGTACTTCGGGTGCGTGAGGCGGTGGGCCAGCTCGCCGTGGTTGGTGAGCAGGATGATGCCCTCGGTCTCGGTGTCGAGCCGGCCGACGTGGAAGAGACGGGTCTCGCGGTTGGTGACGTAGTCGCCGAGGCACTGGCGGCCGTCCGGGTCCTCCATGGTGGAGACGACGCCGGCCGGCTTGTTCAGCGCGAAGAAGAGGTGCGACTGGGTGGCGACGGTGAGGCCGTCCACCTTGATCTCGTCCTTCTCCGGGTCGACCCGCATGCCCTGCTCGATCACGACCTGGCCGTTGACCTCGACCCGGCCCATGTCGATCAGCTCTTCGCAGGCGCGCCGCGAGCCCATGCCGGCGCGCGCGAGCACCTTCTGCAGCCGCTCGCCCTCCTGCTCGGCGCCGGGGAAGGTCTTGGGGGTCTTCACCTGGGGCTTGTCGGCGTACCGCTCCCGGTTGCGCTCCTCGGCGCGGGCGTCGTACTCGCGCGAGCGGGCCGGCGCCGTACGGCCGCCGCCGCGCTGCGGGGACTGCCGGGGGCCGCCCTTGGCGCCACCGCGGGCGGCGGAGCCGCGACCGCGCTTGGGACCGTCGGAGGGGCCGCCGACCTCGTAGCTGCGCTCCTCGGGGCGCGGCTTGCGCGGCTTGCCGCCGCCCTGCCGGTCGTCGCGGCCGCCGCCGGCGCCGCGGTAGTTGCCGCGACCTCCGCCGCCACCACCGCTGCTGCCTCCGCGGCCGCCGCTGCTGCCGCCGCGGCCGCCGCTGTTGCCACCACGGCTCCCGCCGTTGTTTCCGCTGCTGTTCCTGCCGCTGCTGCTTCGCATCAAATGTCCGTCTTGTCGTCTGCGTCCTCGGAACCCGGTGCCTCTGGCGCGTCCGGGTCGAACGACGGCACCCCTTCCAGCGTCTCCGCCTCGATCGCGTCCGCCTCGGGGAGGAAGGGCGCGAGTTCGGGGAGTTCGTCCAGGCCGCGCAGGCCCATCCGCTCCAGGAAGTAGTTCGTCGTCCTGTACAGGATCGCACCTGTTTCGGGTTCCGCGCCCGCCTCCTCCACGAGACCGCGCTGCAGCAGGGTCCGCATGACCCCGTCACAGTTCACTCCGCGCACGGCCGAGACCCGGGAACGGCTGACCGGCTGGCGGTACGCGACGACCGCCAGGGTCTCCAGGGCCGCCTGGGTGAGCCGGGCCTGCTGGCCGTCGAGGACGAAGCGCTCGACGGCCGCGGCGTGCTCCGGCCGGGTGTAGAACCGCCAGCCGCCCGCGACGAGCCGCAGCTCGAAGCCGCGGCCCTGGACGGTGTACTCGTCGGCGAGCTCGCGCAGTGCGTCGCCGACCTCGCGCCGGGTGCGCTCCAGGACCTTGGCGAGGTGCTCCTCGGTCGCGGGCTCGTCGACGACCATGAGGACGGCTTCGAGGGCGGGCTTGAGGTCGCTCATGCCGTGTCCTTCGTGACGGGTGCGGACTGGTCGAACTCGTCGGTGACGCGGGTCTCGCCGTCCCCGCCGGTCCAGGTGACGGTCAGGTCCCCGAGGGCGTCCTCCTGGTCGAGGGCGACGGCCTTCTCCCGGTACAGCTCCAGCAGGGCGAGGAAGCGGGCGACGACGGTCAGGGTGTCCTCGGCGCTCGCGGCGAGCTCCCGGAAGCTCACGGTGCCGCGCTCCCGGAGGAGGGCGACGACGATCCCGGCCTGTTCGCGGACGCTGACGAGCGGGGCATGGATGTGGTCGACGTACACCTGCGGCTTGGCGCGCGGCTGCATGGCCTTGACGGCCAGCTTGGCGAAGCCCTCGGCCCCGATGCTGATCACGACCTCGGGCAGCAGCTCGGCGTGGTGCGGTTCGAGGCCGACGGTGCGGGGGAAGCGCCGCCCCTCCGCCTCCCACCGCTCGTGGAGGATCTCGGCGATCCGCTTGTACGCGCGGTACTGGAGCAGTCGCGCGAAGAGCAGGTCCCGCGCCTCCAGGAGGGCCAGGTCGGCCTCGTCCTCCACCTCGGCGGCGGGAAGCAGCCGGGCCGCCTTGAGATCGAGCAGGGTGGCGGCGACGACGAGGAACTCGGTGGTCTGGTCGAGGTCCCAGTCGGGCCCCATGGCGCGGATGTGCGCCATGAACTCGTCGGTGACCCGGGAGAGGGCGACCTCGGTGACGTCGAGCCGGTGCTTCGAGATCAGCTGCAGCAGCAGGTCGAAGGGGCCTTCGAAGTTCGCCAGCCGCACGGTGAAGCGCCCGTCGTCGACGGGGGCGCCGTCGGGGGCGGGCACCGCGGCGGGCCGGTCGGCGCCGTACCGGGCCGCGTGGGCGCCCTCCGGCCGCGCCTCGGCGCTCTCGGCCGCCAGGGGGCCGTCCGGGGCCGTGGCGGGGGCGGAGAGGCCGCCGGGGCCCTCGGTGGGCGCCACGGCCGGCAGACCGGCGGGTACGGCCTCCGGGGCCGCGGCCGGCGTGCCGACCGGGACGTCCGGCGGCCCGTCGGGCTCTTCGGCCGGGGTCCGCGGCGGCACGGCCGCGGGTACGGCCTCCAGGGCGTCCTCACGGGCGTCCGGCGCCGCTGCGCCGTCGGGCCGGTCCTCGCCTTCCGCTTCCGCGGCCCCGGGACCCACCGGGGACGCGCCCGGTCCGCGCCCGAGGACGCGGCGGCGGGAGGGGCGGGACGATTCGGCGGGCGGCGGGGGCATCGGGGTCCAGGGAGAAGCGGGAGAGCGGCAGGCCCGCAGGCTACCCTCAGCGGCCCCGCAGCCGTCGTACGAGGATGCTCGCGTCGCCCCGGGACTCCAGGTCCGCCAGGACCACCGCCACCGCCTCGCGGACGATGCGGCCGCGGTCCACGGCGAGGCCGTGTTCCCCCCGGAGCACCAGACGCGCGTGCTCCAGGTCCATCAGCTCCTCGGCGGAGACGTAGACCGTGATCTTCTCGTCGTGCCGCTCACGGCCGCTCGGCCGCCGGTTCGGCGACCTGCCCCGCCGCCGCGCCTGTGCCGGCGTGGCGGCGGCCGGTGCGGCGGGCTCCGCCGTCCTGGCCCGCGGTTCCGCCGGCGGCTCCGACTCCGCCGCCGCGTGCTCCGCGGACGCCGAGCCCTCCGCCGCCTCCGTGTCGCTCTCGCCCGCGGGGGCCGGCACCCGGGCCTCGCCCCGCCGCGGCGACGACGCCTGCAGCGCCATCCCCCCGGTCGTACGGAAGAGTTCGTCGGCGCCGGGCAGACTCACTCGGCGTGACACCGGGCGAGCACCTCCCTGGCGAGCTGGCGGTAGGCGGCGGCGCCCACGGAGTTGGAGGCGTACGTCGTGATGGGCTCACCGGCGACCGTGGTCTCCGGGAAGCGCACGGTCCGGCCGATCACCGTGTGGTAGACGTGGTCGTCGAATGCCTCGACGACGCGCGCCAGCACCTCACGGCTGTGCACGGTCCGGGAGTCGTACATCGTGGCGAGGATGCCGTCGAGCTCCAGGTCGGGGTTGAGCCGCTCCTGGACCTTCTCGATCGTCTCGGTCAGCAGGGCCACACCGCGCAGCGCGAAGAACTCGCACTCCAACGGAACGATGACCTTGTGAGCCGCCGTCAGGGCGTTCACGGTCAGCAGTCCGAGCGAGGGCTGACAGTCGATCACGATGTAGTCGTAGTCGTTCATCAGCGGCTTCAGGGCGCGCTGGAGCGTCGACTCGCGCGCGACCTCGCTGACCAACTGCACCTCGGCGGCCGAGAGGTCGATGTTGCTCGGCAGCAGGTCCATGTTGGGCACGGCGGTCTTGAGCAGCACCTCGTCCGCCGACATGCCCCGCTCCATGAGCAGGTTGTAGACGGTGAGGTCCAGCTCCATCGGGTTCACACCGAGACCGACCGACAGGGCTCCCTGCGGGTCGAAGTCGACGAGCAGCACCCGCCGCCCGTACTCCGCGAGCGCGGCACCCAGGTTGATGGTCGACGTGGTCTTGCCGACGCCGCCCTTCTGGTTGCACATCGCGATGATCTTCGCGGGTCCGTGATCGGTCAGCGGGCCCGGGATCGGGAAGTACGGCAGGGGCCGTCCGGTGGGGCCGATCCGCTCGCGGCGCTGCCGGGCAGCGTCGGGTGCGAGGGTGGCCGCGTACTCCGGGTCGGGCTCGTACTCGGCGTCGGGGTCGTAGAAGTGCCCCTCGGGCATCTCGTCGTAGGCGGCGAAGTGGGTGGACTCTCGGCCACTCTCGTTGCCGGCCGTGGCGTTCACGTGTAGGCCGTCCATCATCTTCATCGTGTGGGCTGTCGTCATGGGCTGATTGGCCGCGTTGGTCGCGAAGGTTCGGACAGCGACGGAGCCGACAGGGATTCCTGGCTGTCCACCCCCGGGAGTAAATGTCGACTCATTCACAAGTCGTCTTACCTCCTTGGATGTGACCAGGAACATTTATCGATAGGTCAGCGTGGCACCATGCCGACGGTTGGCGACTCTATGGCGTGTCACCGGTCCGCAGCAACACAATCCGCCGGACCCGGCACGATGTGTCGGCAACCGAACACCCCTCTGTCAAGGGTGCACAGCCATGCATCCGCACGTTTCAGGGGTGTGCGAAACGGTTAAAGGGTTACGTTCGAGGCGAGTTGAACAAGGCGCGCGAAGTGGCCGGATACACATCCGGCCGGACCTTGCTCGACAAGGTCCGGCCGGATGCGTGAGGTTGACGGGGCGCATTGACGCCGCGCCCGCGGGGGTCAGCCCAGGAGGGTGCTCAGCTCGACGTGCTCGAGACCGTGCGCCTCGGCGACCTCCTTGTAAACCACCTTGCCGTCATGGGTGTTGAGACCCAGGGCCAGGGACGCGTCGCGGCGCAGCGCCTCGGCCCAGCCGTTGTTCGCCAGCGACACGATGTAGGGCAGCGTGGCGTTGGTGAGCGCGTAGGTGGAGGTGTTCGGCACCGCGCCCGGCATGTTGGCGACGCAGTAGAAGACCGAGTTGTGGACCTGGAAGGTCGGCTCGGCGTGGGTGGTCGGGTGGGAGTCCTCGAAGCAGCCGCCCTGGTCGATGGCAATGTCGACAAGGACACTTCCGGGCTTCATCTTGGCGACGAGCTCGTTGGTGACCAGCTTCGGGGCCTTCGCGCCCGGGATGAGGACGGCGCCGATGACGAGGTCGGCCTCGACGACGGCCTTCTCCAGTTCGAAGGCGTTGGAGACGACCGTCTTCACCTTCGTGCCGAAGATCTTGTCGGCCTCGCGGAGCTTGTTGATGTCGCGGTCGAGCAGCGTCACGTGGAAGCCCATGCCGACGGCGATCTGGGTGGCGTTCCAGCCGGAGACGCCGCCGCCGATGACGACGGCCTCGCCGGCGTGGGTGCCGGGGACGCCGCCGGGCAGCACGCCGCGGCCGCCGACCGAGCGCATCAGGTGGTAGGCGCCGACCTGCGGGGCCAGGCGGCCCGCGACCTCGGACATCGGGGCGAGCAGCGGGAGCGCGCGGTTCGCGGTCTCGACCGTCTCGTAGGCGATGGCGGTGGTGCCGGACTCGAGGAGGGCGTCCGTGCACTCGCGGGAGGCGGCGAGGTGCAGGTACGTGAAGAGGGTCTGGTCCTTGCGGAGGCGGTGGTACTCCTCGGCGATGGGCTCCTTGACCTTGAGCAGCAGGTCGGCGGTGGCCCAGACCTCGTCGGCGGTGGGCAGGATCTGCGCACCGGCGGAGACGTACTCCTCGTCCGTGATCGAGGAGCCGAGACCGGCGTTCTGCTCGACGAAGACCTGGTGGCCGTGGCGGACGAGCTCGTGGACACCGGCGGGGGTGATGGCCACGCGGAACTCGTTGTTCTTGACCTCGCGGGGGATGCCGACCTTCATCGTCGATCACGGTCCTTGAATCAGGGGGAAACTGGGGGCAAAGCGATACATACCCGGATGCACGACGGCGCACCGGGGCAGACCGCGTTCGATTGCGGCTCAACCAGTCTAATGAAGGAGTTCCTGCTGTCTAGCCTTGCAAAGCATTAATCTTCGACAGAAGCACTGCGGATTTCGCAGGCGGAGGAGTCGGTTCCCAGGAGTCTCTCCGCAGCCGAGCGGTGCAGCCGGGCCGCCGCGGGGTCGCCGAGCCGGTCGAGGGTGTCGGCCAGCCTGAGCTGCAGCGCCGCCTGGAGGCGCGTGTCCTTCGCCCGCCGCGCCCACTCGACCGCCTCCTCGCACGTCCGCAGGGACTCCTGGGGCCGTCCGGCGTACTCCTGCACCCGCGCGGCCTCGCTCAACGCCCGCGCGTAGCCGGGCAGATCGGCCTGGCGGCGGTAGCCGGCGGCGGCGGCCCGCCAGTTCCGCAGCGCCTCCCCGTAGCGGCCGGCGTAGGTCTGCACCGCGCCGAGCCGGGCGTAGAGCCGGGCCTGGTCGGCCCGCTCGTCGCGGGCGAGGCGCTGGGCGAGGGCGCGGCCGTACCAGTCGCCGGCCCGCTGCCAGTCCCCCAGCTCCTGGTAGGAACCACCTACGGATTCCATCGCCCGGCCGACCGCGTACGGGTCGTTCGCCGCGCGTCCGGCGTCGAGCGCGGTCCGGTAGCGGGCCAGGGCCTCCCGGGTCCGGCCGCTGCCGGCGTCGAGGTCGGCGAGGTTCAGCAGGGCGGCGGCCCGCTCCCGGTGCAGCCCGCGCCGCTCGGCCACGTCCAGGACGAGGCGGTGCAGGCCGTACAGCTCGGGCGCCGCGGCCTGCGCGCCGCGGTGCGCGGTGAGCGCCCTGACCAGTGCGGCGATCAGCCGGCGGGCCAGGGTGTCGAGCTCCCCGTCGGCGACGGCGAGCCGGGCGGAGGCGAGCAGCACGGGCAGGCGGCTGTCGAGCCATTCGGCGGCGGCCGGAGCGGTCGGGAAGCGCAGCGCGCGGGGCAGTCCGGCGAGCTTGCGCTGCGCGGGTGCCCCCTCGGGCTCGGTCACCGCGCGGCAGGACTGGAGGAGCCGTACGGTCCGCTCCAGCATCCGGGCCCGGGCGAGCTGCACCTCGGCGGGGCGGTCGCGCTCCGCCAGTTCGGTCCGGAGCAGGGGGACGAGGTGTCCGGGCACCTCGTACTGGCCGTCGTCCGCCTCCGTCACGAGGTTCAGGGCGACGAAGCCTTCGAGCGTGGTGGCCGCCGCGGAGACCGAGCAGCCGGCCAGCGCGGAGGTCGTGTGGGCGTCGACGCGGCCGAGCGGGGCGAGCGCGAGATGGCGCAGCGTCCGGGCGGCCGGCGCGGCGAGGGAGTCGTGAACCAGCCGGAACGCCCTGGTCAGCGGGTCGCCGGACAGGGCGCGCAGCCGCTTGGCGAGGTCGGCGACCGAGGCCTTGGGGCGGGCGGCGAGCCAGGCGCCGGCGAGCACGACGGCCGCGGGCTGGCCACCGCACTCCTCGGCGAGGGTCTCGGCGGCCTGCGGGTCGACCGTGACGCGGACCGAGCCGGTGAAGGTGGTGAGCAGTTCGATGGCGGACTTCGGGTCGATGCCGCCGAGGGTGCACGGACGGACGTCGGGGATCCCGGTGAGCGGGCCGCGGGCGACGGCGAGGACCAGGGCGTCGGGGTTGTCCGGGATCAGCGGATCGACCTGCGCGGCGTCGACGGCGTCGTCGAGGAGGAGGACGGTGCGGCGGTCGGCCAGGGCGGCGCGGACCAGTTCGGTCAGTTCGTCCTCGCCGGCGCCCGGGGGTTCGTCGACGCCGAGGTCCCGGAGGAGCGCCTGGGCGACCTGGGCGGTGGGGACGGGGGTCCCGCCGGGCTCGGTGAGCCGGCCGCGGTACACCCCGTCGGAGTACTGCCCGGCGAGTCCGGCCACGAGCTCCTCGGCGAGCGCCGTCCGGCCCGATCCGGGGCGCCCGGCGATGAGCAGGACGCGGGCGCGGGGTGCCTTGCGGCCGGCGAGGGTGTCGAGACCGGTCCGTTCGATGTCGGCGCGCAGGGCCTTCAGTTCCCTCTGCCGGCCGAAGAACTGCCGTACTCCGCCCGCTGCCACCGCCTGATCCGTCACGGGCCACGCTCCCGTCCACCTGCGCACGAGCCGATCCCGCGGGGGGCTCCGCACGGGTGATCCCGAGCGTAGTTCAGGGCGCGGGCACGACCCGGCGGAGCACGGCGGACGGTTCCCTCGATCGGATCAACAGATCGTCATACTGCAACCCTCACGGGTGTCCTACGCCACGAACGGGCGCGCCGGCCAGGGCGAGTCGGCCGGGCGCAGCGCGTCGACGCCGTCTCCGGTCCGCGCGGCCATCAGCGAAAGCACACCCACCACCAGGCAGTTGTTGTGCACGTCCCCGGCGAGCACGCGGCGCACCAGTTCGGTGAGCGGGACGCGCGCCAGCTCCATGTCGGCCTCCTCCTCGGAGACCTCGAAGCGCTCGCCCTCCGCTTCGGAGAGATCGCGCGCCAGGAAGATCCGTACCGCCTCGTCGCAGCCGCCGGGCGTCGTGTAGACGTCCGTGAGGACTTTCCAGTCCGCGGCCTTGACGTGCGCCTCCTCGTACAGCTCGCGCTCCGCGGCGTGCAGCGGGTTCTCGCCCGGCACGTCGAGGAGCCCGGCCGGGATCTCCCAGAGCTTCTGCCGCACCGGGTGCCGGTACTGCTTGAGCAGCAGCACCCGGTCCTCGTCGTCCAGGGCGACGATCGCCACCGAGCCCGGGTGGACCTGGTAGTCGCGGCGCGCGACCGTGCCGTCCGGCATGACGACGTCGTCCGTGCGCACGCTCGTCTTGTTCCCCTGGAAGGGGGTCGTCGTCGCGACGACCTGCCACTCCTCGGGGGTGTCCCTCAGCTCCATCTGCGTCCTCCCACGACACGGCACACGTCCGCACACACGAAAACCGGGGTACCGGTCCCGGCGGGACCCGTACCCCGGCAACGTTAACTCCTGTGACTACTTGCCCGTCTTGCGCTCGACGGCGGCCTTGACCAGGCCGGCGAACAGCGGGTGCGGACGCGTCGGACGCGAGCGCAGCTCCGGGTGGGCCTGGGTGGCGACCAGGTAGGGGTGCACGTCGCGCGGGTACTCGACGTACTCGACGAGCTTGTTGTCCGGGGACGTGCCCGAGAAGACGAGGCCCGCCCTCTTCTCCAGCTCCGCGCGGTAGGCGTTGTTCACCTCGTAGCGGTGACGGTGGCGCTCCTCGACGTACGGCTGGTCGTCGTAGACCTCGCGGACGATCGAGCCCTCGGCGAGCTTCGCCGGGTACAGGCCCAGGCGCATCGTTCCGCCCAGGTCGCCGGCGCCCTCGACGTACGCGAGCTGCTCCTCCATGGTCGAGATGACCGGGTGGGCGGTCGCGGCGTCGAACTCGGTGGAGTTGGCGTCCGGGATGTCGGCCAGATTCCGGGCGGCCTCGATCACGATGCACTGGAGGCCCAGGCAGATGCCGAGCAGCGGCACCTTGTTCTCACGGGCGTACTGGATCGCGCCGATCTTGCCGTTGACACCGCGGTCGCCGAAGCCGCCGGGGATCAGGATCGCGTCGACGTCGCCGAGCTGCTTCTTCGCGCCCGCGGCGGTCTTGCACTCGTCGGAGGTGACCCACTTCACCTTGACCCGCGCCTTGTTGGCGAAGCCGCCGGCGCGCATGGCCTCGGTGATCGACAGGTACGCGTCGGGCAGGTCGATGTACTTGCCGACGAGCGCGACGGTGACCTCGTGCTCCGGGTTGTGGACGCGGTCCAGCAGGTCGTCCCAGGTGGACCAGTCCACGTCACGGAACGGCAGGTCGAGCTTGCGCACGACGTAGGCGTCCAGGCCCTCGGTGTGCAGCACCTTCGGGATGTCGTAGATCGACTTGGCGTCGATCGCGGCGACGACGGCGGCCTCGTCCACGTCGCACATCAGCGAGATCTTGCGCTTGATGGCGGTGGGGACCTCGCGGTCGGCGCGCAGCACGATCGCGTCGGGCTGGATGCCGATGTTGCGCAGGGCCGCGACCGAGTGCTGGGTCGGCTTGGTCTTCAGCTCACCGGAGGGGCCGATGTACGGCAGCAGCGAGATGTGGACCACGAAGACGTTGTCGCGGCCGACCTCGTGGCGGACCTGCCGGACGGTCTCCAGGAACGGCAGCGACTCGATGTCGCCGACCGTGCCGCCGACCTCGGTGATGACCACGTCGACGTCCTCGGTCGCCATGCGGCGGATCCGGGACTTGATCTCGTTGGTGATGTGCGGGATGACCTGCACGGTGTCGCCGAGGTACTCGCCGCGCCGCTCCTTGGCGATCACCTGCGAGTAGACCTGGCCGGTGGTGACGTTGGCCGAGCCGTCGAGGTCGACGTCGAGGAAGCGCTCGTAGTGACCGATGTCCAGGTCCGTCTCGGCGCCGTCGTTCGTGACGAAGACCTCACCGTGCTGGAAGGGGTTCATCGTGCCGGGGTCGACGTTCAGGTACGGGTCGAGCTTCTGCATCGTGACCCGCAGGCCCCGCGCCTTGAGGAGCGCACCCAGGCTGGAGGCGGTCAGGCCCTTGCCGAGGGAGGAGGCGACACCCCCGGTGACGAAGATGTGCTTGGTCGTCGTGGTTTTGGGCGGCATCGCCAAGAGGGGGCTCCCGTGGTCGCGTTCTGGAGGTGCGTTCCGGCGTGCCCTCCGGGAGAATCGGGGGGTGCCGTCGCTGCGGTTTCGGGGGTCTCGGCTCTCGCCGTTTCCCACCGGTCCACGGGGTACCAGGGTATCAGCGACATCGGGAGACCGCTTCCGGCCACACGGGGCAGTCGGGTGCACACGGACGGCGACACGCCCTCCGGCGCACGCGCCACGCCGCGGGAATCGCGGCGTCAAGCCCTCCTCGCCCGAAAGGAGTACCCGCGTTACACAGGCGACACTGCAGCCCCAGGGGGTGCGTCGTATCCTGCTCGGACACTCGCTGCCGATCGTCAACGATCAGTTGACCGCTGACTTGTAGTAAGCGCCCCGCGGGGCGGACGTGGCCGTTCGACTGGAGATTGCACGTGGCCGGGCGCATCGAGGATTACGCACTCATCGGAGACATGCAGACCGCAGCGCTGGTCTGCCGGGACGGCAGTGTCGACTGGCTCTGCCTGCCACGCTTCGACTCGCATGCCGTCTTCGCAGGACTCCTCGGTACCGAGGAACACGGGTTCTGGCGGGTCGGTCCGGCGGGCCCCGACGGCTCCACCCCGCCGCCGGCCGACCGGCGGCGCTACCGCGGCGACTCGCTCGTACTGGAGTCCGAATGGGACACCCCGCAGGGCACGGTCCGGGTCACCGACTTCATGCCGCCGCGCGACGGCGCGCCGCAGCTCATCCGGATCGTGGAAGGCGTGTCGGGCCGGGTCCACATGCGCTCCGCGCTGCGGATGCGCTTCAGCTACGGCCGGGTCGTGCCCTGGGTCCACAAGGTCGGGGACCGCACCGTCGCCGTCGCGGGACCGGACTCGGTGTGGCTGGACACCGACGCCGAGACGCACGGCGAGGACCTGACGACGTACTCGGACTTCACCGTCTCGCCGGGCGACCGGATCACCTTCACGATCAGCTGGCAGCCCTCGCACCGGGAGCCGCCCGCCCTGCCGGACCCGGAGGGCTCGCTGGAGGCGACCGAGGACTTCTGGCGGGAGTGGGTCGACCACTGCACGTACCACGGCCCCTACCGCGAGGCCGTCGTCCGCTCGCTGATCACGCTGAAGGCCCTGACGTACGCGCCCACCGGCGGCATCGTCGCCGCGCCGACCACCTCCCTGCCGGAGGAGATCGGCGGCGTACGGAACTGGGACTACCGCTACACCTGGCTCCGCGACGCGGCGATCACCCTCTCCTCGATGCTGCGCACCGGCTACCGCGAGGAAGCCCGTGCCTGGCGGGACTGGCTGCTGCGCGCGGTCGCCGGCGACCCGGAGAACCTGCAGATCATGTACGGCATCGCGGGCGAGCGCGAGCTCGGCGAGGCGGAGCTGGACTGGCTGCCCGGGTACGAGAACTCCGGCCCGGTCCGGGTCGGCAACGGCGCGGCCAACCAGCTCCAGCTAGATGTGTACGGCGAGGTCACCGAGGCCCTGCACCTGGCCCACATGACGGGCCTGTCGCGCAACGACTACGCCTCGCTGCTCCAGCTCAAGCTGATCAAGTACCTGGAGACGCACTGGGACCAGCCCGACGAGGGCATCTGGGAGGTGCGCGGCCCGCGCCGCCACTTCGTGCACTCCAAGGTGATGGCCTGGGTGGCGGTGGACCGCACCATCAAGCTGATCGAGTCCGGCGACGCGGACGGCCCGCTGGAGCGCTGGCGCGAGCTGCGCGACGACATCCACCGCGACGTCTGCGAGAAGGGCTACGACAAGGAGCGGAACACCTTCACGCAGTCCTACGGCTCGAAGGAACTGGACGCCTCGCTGCTGCTGATCCCGCAGATGGGCTTCCTGCCGCCGGACGACAAGCGGGTCATCGGCACCATCGAGGCGATCCAGCGGGAGCTGTCCACCGAGGACGGCTTCGTCCTGCGCTACCCGACGGCCGGCGAGGAGGCCGGGGTCGACGGGCTGGAGGGCGACGAGGGCGCCTTCCTCGCGTGCTCCTTCTGGCTCGCCGACGACCTGGCCATGATCGGTCGGGTGGACGAGGCGCGCCGGCTGTTCGAGCGGCTCCTGTCGCTCCGCAACGACCTGGGCCTGCTCGCGGAGGAGTGGGACCCGCGGCTCCAGCGGCAGGTGGGCAACTTCCCGCAGGCCTTCAGCCACGTGCCGCTGATCGACACGGCGCTGCGGCTGACGGCGAGCGGGGCGTACGGAGGCTGAGGGGCGGGGGACCGGCCGCCGACCTACGATGAAGGTGTCCTGTCCCCCCCACCGAAAGGGGGGCATCCCATGGCTCCCCACACCACCGTCCCCGACAGCGCCCTTGCCGGACTCCGCGAGGATCTGGCCGGAGACGTGTTCGTACCGGGCGATCCCGGATACGACGAGGCCCGGATCGTCTTCAACGGGATGATCGACCGCCGGCCCGCCGTGATCGCCCAGTGCGAGACCCAGGACGACGTCTCCAACGCGGTGCTCTTCGGCCGCGAGGCCGGGCTCCCCATCGCCGTGCGCGGCGGCGGGCACAGCGTCGCCGGCCTGGCGCTCAACGACGGCGGTCTCGTGGTCGACCTGCGCCGGATGCACACGGTCGTCGCCGATCCGGAGAACATGACCGTACGGCTCGGCGGCGGCTCCACGATGAGCCACCTGGACCGGGCGTGCCAGCCGTTCCACGTCGCGGTGACCGGGGGGCGGGCGTCCACGACCGGCGTCGGCGGGTTCACGCTGGGCGGCGGATCGGGCTGGCTGGAGCGGAAGTTCGGGCTCGCCTGCGACAGCCTGCTGGGCGCGGAGCTGATCACGGCCGAGGGCAAGCACGTGCACGCCGACGCGGAGCGAAACCCCGAGTTGTTCTGGGCCCTGCACGGCGGTGGCGGCAACTTCGGGGTGGTGACCTCGCTGACCCTGCGGGTGCACCCGCTGCCGGAGTTCAGCGTCGTCCTGCTGTTCTTCGACCGCGACGCCGGGCCCCAGGTGGTCCGCGCCTACCGTGACCTGCTCGCCGACGCGCCGGACGAGGCCGGCGGCGGCGTCATCTACCTCACCGCGCCACCCGAGCCCTTCATGCCGGAGGAGCTCGTGGGCGGTCTGGTCACCGGAGCGCTGGTGACCTGGGCGGGGCCGGTGTCCGAGGCCCGTGCCTTCGCCGCGCCGCTGTTCGCGCAGGGGCCGCTGGCGGAGGTCGTCATGGACGTGCCGTACGCCGACTTCCAGTGCATGCTCGACGACCCGCCGGGGATGCGGAACTACTGGTCCGCCGAGTACCTGGCCGGCCTGCCCGACGAGGCCGTGGCGGCCTTCTGCGCCCGTGCCGACGACATGATCGTGCCCTCGGGAACCCAGCACGTGCTGTTCCCGATGGGCGGGCAGGTCGCCCGGGGCCCGGCGGACCACCCGGTGCCGTGGCGCGACGCGCCCTGGGCCGTTCACCCCTTCGGGGTCTGGGAGGACCCGGCGGACGACGAGCGCGCGGTCCGCTGGGTCCGCGACGTGCGGGCCGACGCGAAGCCGTGGTCGACCGGGGCGGTGTACCTGAACTTCATCGGATCCGAGGGAGAGCAGCGGGTCGTCTCCGGTTTCGGCGCGGAGAACTACCGGCGGCTCGCGGCGGTGAAGGCCGAGTACGACCCGGAGAACGTGTTCCGCTTCAACCACAACATCGCGCCGGCCGGCTGAGCTTCACCGCAGCGCGTCGATCACCTCCCGGGCCGCCCGCTCCCCCTCCGTGGCGCCGCCTTCCATGAAGCCCTGGAAGTCGTAGCTGCAGTGTTCGCCGCCGATGTGGATCCGGCCCTGGGCGGTTCCCTCGTACCCCGCGTACCGGTGCAGGTAGCCGACCGGCCAGCAGGAGTACGCGCCGAGCGCGTACGGATCGCGGTGCCAGGCGGAGAGCTGCGCGCGGCCCGTGTACGCCTTCGACGTGCCGGGGAAGAAGGCGTCGACGCCCTGGAGGCGGCGGGTCACGAGGCTGCGCACGTACGGGTCGGCCTCCGTGGAGAACGGCCCGGCGGGGGTGAGCGACCGGGCGAGGGCGCCGCCGCCGTACTGGAGCAGGATGCCGCCGGTGCCGCCCTGGATCTTGGTGGTGTCCCAGGTCTGCTGGACCTCGGTGTCGGTGAAGCAGTCGCCCGCCGAGACGCCGGGCCAGGGGCCGGTGCCACGCCAGGGGCGGGTGGCGAACTGCATGCCGAGTTTGGTGCAGTAGCCCATCCGCGCGTCCCGCAGGAGGTTCTTCATGAGCGGGTCGAACCCGGCCCGGGTGAGGTCGAGCCGCTGGAGGATCGGCAGGGGCAGGCACAGGATCGTGTGGTCGGCCGTGACGGTCCGGGTGGCGCCGGCTTCGGTGAAGGTCAGCGTCTGGGTGCCGTCCGTCTCGGCCCGTACGGCGGTCAGGGACCAGCCCTGGCGCAGGGTGCCGGGGGCGAGCGCCCCGGCGACGGCGTTCGGGAGCCGGTCGTTGCCGCCGACGACGTGGTACCGCTCGTCGGACAGGCCCCACACGTTGAAGTGGCCGGGATTGGTCTGATAGCCCATCAGCAGGACCAGGGCGAGCGAGGACTGCTCGGTGGTGTCGGCGCCGTACTCGACGTTGTAGGCCACGTCGATGAATCGACCCAGTGGCGAGTCGTGGCCGCCGGGGACCCGGGACTCGATCCACGCGTGTATCGACATGTCGTCGAGGGCGGTGCCGGCGGGCGTCGTCCGGTTCCACCGGACCTCCCCCGCTTCGGACAGGTCGCGTCGCAGGGCCTGGTGGACGGCTTTGAAGTCCTCGTCGGCGCGGGCGCGGGGGTAGTACGCGCCGTCGAACCAGAGGACCTCCTCGGCTCCGTTGGGGCCACCGCCGAGGAAGTCCTCCACGGGCAGGTCGAAGCGGCGGCAGAGCTCCAGGATCTTCTTGTGGCTGGTGTCGATCAGTTCGCCCCCGATCTCCGAGGTCTGCCCGTACGCCCAGTGGGCGCGCTGGGTCCACATCCGGCCGCCGACGCGTGCGGGGTTGGCCTCGTAGAGCACCGGGCTCAGACCGGCGTCCTGGAGGGTGAGGGCGGCGGTGAGGCCGGAGATCCCGGCGCCGACGACCGCGATCCTGGCCGTGCCCCCGGCTCCGGGCGCGGGGGTGGCGGCCCGGGCGGGCGCGGGCCGGGCCGCTGCCGCGGCCGTGCCGGCGGCGATGCCGGCCGCGGCGGCGTACTTCAGCAGGGAGCGGCGGCCGAGCGGGTCGGACCGCATGTCGCGGAGTTCGGCGACGGGGAGACCGAGCCGTCGGGCGTCGGCGTGTTCGGCGGCGAGGCGGTTCAGGAGGTGCATCGGATTCGTGCGTGCCATGGGGCGCTCCTGGGGATGTGGGGTCAGCTCTGGGGTACGGGCGCGGGGGCGGGGCTGTCGTCGTCGGTGCGCTCGGCCGCGTCCTCCAGGACGATCCGGCCGATGATCTCGTAGCGCTCGGGACGCCGGTGCTTGAGGTGGAGAC
The DNA here is from genome assembly GCF_043201055.1 of Streptomyces sp. NPDC048338. Taxonomy (NCBI): domain Bacteria; kingdom Bacillati; phylum Actinomycetota; class Actinomycetes; order Kitasatosporales; family Streptomycetaceae; genus Streptomyces; species Streptomyces sp. NPDC048338. The sequence goes on along the minus strand of NZ_JBICYQ010000021.1, from coordinate 16,411 downwards.
CGAGGGCGAGGCCCCCGAAGAAGACCGCCCCGACGATCCACGGGATCGCCTCGAAGAAGAGCGAGTCGGCGGCCAGACCCGCCGCGGTCTCCATGTTCATGATCAGCAGGACGACGACGGCGATCATCCCGATGCCGCCGAGCAGCGGGGCCGTGAAGGTCCTGAACCAGTGCCGGTCCTCCGGGTGGTTCCTGCGGAAGTACCCGATGACCGCGAAGGAGCACAGCGTCTGGACGATGAGGATGGCCATCGTGCCGAGGATCGCGAGCAGTGTGTAGAGGTGGATGTAGGGGTCCTGGCCGGTGAGCCAGAAGGCGCCGACCAGGACGACGGCGATGGCGCTCTGGACGTAGGAGGCGATGTACGGGGAGCCGTGCCGTGCGTGGGTGCGGCCGAGGGCCGGGTGCAGGAAGCCCTCGCGGCCGATGGCGTAGAGGTAGCGCGAGGCGCACTGGTGGAAGGCCATGCCGCAGGCGAACGAGCCGGTGAGCAGCAGCCACTGGAAGGCGTCGACGGCCCAGGCGCCGATGAAGGACTGGGTGGGGGCGAAGAAGAGGTCGAGGGGCGAGCTGGAGGAGGAGAGTTCCACCGAGCCGGTGAGGCCGTTTCCGGCGATCGTCATCCAGGACACGTAGATGTAGAAGAGGCCGACGCCGACGACGGAGACGAGGGTGGCGCGCGGGATGACCCGCTTGGGGTCGCGGGACTCCTCGCCGTACATCGCGGTCGACTCGAAGCCCACCCACGACCAGAAGGCGAAGAAGAGGCCGAGGCCGGCGGAGGCGCCGGTGAACGCGTTCCTCGGGTCGACGGGCTCGAAGGGGATGCCGTCCGGCCCGCCGCCGGCGATCAGGACGGCGGTGGCGACGGCGAAGAGGACCGCGATCTCGGCGACGAGCATCACGCCGAGCGCCTTGGCCGTGAGGTTGATGTCGAAGTACGCCAGGACGCCGGTGACCGCGAGCATCGCCGCCGCGTACACGATCCACGGCAGGTCCACGCCGAGCTGGTCGGCGACCGTGGTCCGGGTGAAGTAGGCGAACACGCCGACGATCGAGGCCTCGAAGACCACGTACGCGAGGACCGCGAGCATGCCGGAGGCCATGCCCGCGATCCGGCCGAGGCCGTGCGAGATGTAGCCGTAGAAGGCGCCGGCGGCGGTGATCCGCTTCGCCATGGCGACGTAGCCGACCGAGAAGACGGTCAGGACGACCGTCGCGAAGAGATAACCGGCGGGCGCGCCGGTGCCGTTGCCGAAGCCGACGGCGATGGGGAGGTTGCCGGTCATCGCCGTGATCGGGGCGGCGGTCGCGACGGCCATGAACACGACGCCGACGAGGCCGACCGAGTTCGCCTTGAGCCGCTGCACCGCTGGGGTGGGGTTCTCTGCCATGGCGGGAGAGCATCCTCCCGGGTGATGTACGCCACAATCGACATGCGGTCGCGCAAATGCCGTTCAGAGGCGACGAGTTGTCGCCCCGATGGCCCAACCGTCCGGCCCTGTGACCGGCGGGTGATGTTGCCGCGACACCGGCGGAGGTAGCGTCCGGGCCCATGGACAATCAGGGCGGGATCACCGTGCAGCGGGCGCTGGAGCTGCCCGGACTCCGCAGCGGGCTCCCCGAGGTCGTCGTGGGTGCCGACCGGCTGCACCGGCGGGTGCGCTGGGTGCACGCGGGCGAGGTGCCGAACATCGCGTCGCTGCTCAAGGGCGGTGAACTGCTGCTGACCACCGGACTGGGTCTGGGCACCCGCCCGGCGGAGCAGCGCGCCTTCGTCCGCCGGCTCGCGGACCGGGGAATCGCCGCGCTGGTGGTGGAGCTGGGACCGCGCTTCTCGCGGCTTCCCGCGGCGATCGTGGAGGCGGCACGGTCGGCGAACCTGCCGCTCGTGCAGCTGCACCGCGAGGTGCCGTTCGTGACCGTCACCGAGGAGATCCACACCGAGATCGTCAACGGGCACTACGCGCTGCTGCGGCAGGCGGAGGAGGTGCACCGGCAGTGCACGGAGGCGCTGCTCGGCGGTGGCGGCGTGCCGCAGGTGCTGCGGATCCTGGCCGACTTCACGGCCAATCCGGTCTTCCTGGAGACCCCGGACGGCCAGCTGCTCTACGCGGCGGGCGCCGAGTCCGCCCCGGCGGACCCCCTGCAGGTGTGGGACGGGCTGCGCGGTCAGCGGGCGGCACGCGAGTCCGGGCCGCCGGCCGGCGCGGTGCTCGTCGACGTGCCGGGCGGCGGTCCGGGTACGGGTTCGGTCCGTGCCCGCCTGGTGCTGCTGGCGGTCTCCGCTCCCCTGTCCCCCGTCCACCGCATGGCGGCCGAGCGGGCGGCGGGCATCCTGGCGGTCGTGCTCATGCAGGCGCGGCAGGAGGAGGAGCTGGCGGCCCGGGGCCGGGGCGACTTCCTGACGGATCTCGCGGAGGGCCGGATCACCCCGGAGGACGCACCCGCCCAGGCCCGGGTCCTCGGCTTCAAGCCGGGGGACGGCCCGCTGCTCCCGGTGGTGATGCGGCTGGCGTCGGAGTTGTCCCCGTCGGGGAACTGGGCTCTCCTCGCCCGCGCGGTCCTGGAGGAGCTGTCCTCGGTCGGCGTGCCGGTCCTGCTGGGCGTGCGCCCGGTGGAGGGCCGGGTGCCGCTGCTGCTGGGCCTGCGGTCGGAGTCCGAGCGCACGGCGGTGGCCGACCGGGTGGCGGCGGCGCTCAGGGCCGGGGTCGAGCGGGCGGGCCTGGGAGCGCCCGCGGGAGGAGCCCTGGGGCGGGGCGGGGCGCAGCACCCGGTCGTGGTGGTCGGCGTCGCGGGCGGCTGGGCGGCCGCGTCCGCCTCGCTGCGGCACGCCGGGGAGACCGCGACGGCGGCGCAGGGGCTGACGGACCGGCCCTGGTACGACGCGCGGCGCCTGGACATCGACCTGCTGCTGTGGCGGCTGCGGGACCACCCGGACCTGGCGGCCTTCGTGGACCGCGCGATCGGTCCGCTGCGGGACCACGACCGCACGTCGCGCCCGCCGCTGCTGCCCACCCTGGAGACCTATCTGGCGCACGCGGGCCGGAAGGCGGAGACCGCCCGGGAGCTCCATCTCAACCGCCAGACGCTCTACAACCGCCTGGCCCGCATCTCCGAGCTGCTGGGCACGGACCTGGACGACCCGCAGACGGTCCTGGCCCTCTCCCTGGCCCTGCGGGCCCGGCGGCACACGACGTGACGGGACGGGCGCCGGGGCCGGCGCCCCGGTGGCCCCGGACGGGCTGCGTGACGTGGACGGGGTGGCGGGCACGGCCCGCCGGCGTCTACCGGCCCGTGAGCTCGTCGTACACGCTCAGGACGTGGGCGATCGTCTCGTCCTCCGTGGGCCACGTGCCCGCCTGGACCCGGCCCGCCGCCGCCAGGTCCATCCGGCGGTCCACGTCCTGCAGCAGGCGGCGCACCGCCTCCGCGAGCGCCCGCGCGTCGCCCCACGGGACCAGCTCCGCCGCGTCACCGACCAGTTCGGGCACACCGCCCACCGCCGTCGCGACCAGGGGCACTCCCAGCCGGAGCGCCTCCTGCGCCAGCAGGGACCGGGCCTCCCAGCGCGACGGAAGCACCGCGACGTCCGCCGCCGCCAGCAGCTCCGCCACGTCGTCGCGGCGGCCGATCAGCCGGACCGCGAGCCCTTCGACCTCGATCCGCCGCTGCAGCAGGGCCCGTTCACGTCCCTCGCCCGCGATGACCAGCAGCGGCTGCGGGTCGAGGTCCCGCCACTCCCGCGCCGCGTCCAGCAGCATCCCGTATCCCCGCTCGGGCACCAGGGCGCCGACCGCCATCAGCAACGGACGGTCCACCGAGCCCAGTTCCGCCCGCGCCTTGCCGTCGTGCAGGCAGACCGGCGCGCGGGAGGCGGGCACGGTCACCGGTGCGAGCCGGGCGTCGCGCGCCCCGCGCCGGCGCGCCCGGTCCACCAGCTCCGAAGAGGTGCCGAGCACGACGTCGGCGGTCCGCGCCGTCCTGCGTTCGAGCAGCCGCAGCAGTCCGCCGCGCGCGCCGTCCACGTGGTTGCGGGTGTGCCAGGTCGTCACGAGCGACGGCGTCCGCGCCCCGCCGGACAGCGCCAGCGTCGCCCGGACCGAGGCGTGCAGGCCGTGCGCGTGCACGACGTCCGCGCCGACGCACGCGTTGCGCAGCACGGCGACCGTCGCGGGGTCGTTGCGGCGCGGCACCGGCACGAAGTGCGCGCCGGCGCCGATGAAGTCGTAGGCGCGGTCGAGTTCGACCGGGGCGCACACGGTCACGCGTACGCCCCTCGCCACGAGCCCCGCGGCAAGTGATCGGACGTGCGCGCTGCTGCCCGCGCTGCCGCCGCCCAGCACTTGGACCGTACGGAGCTGTGTCACACGCCCAAGGATGCCAGCCCGCACGCACGTTCCGGCACCGAAGTCGCCTCGTTCCCGCCCATCGCGTCCCAACTCCCCCGCCGGTATCACTCACACGGGTGAGCGCACCAGCTCGCTGATCCGGTCCCCGCACGCCGCGGCGGCGACCAGTCCGGCCGCGTGGACGGCCAGTCCGAAGCGTCCGTTCCCGGCGGCGATCGCGCCGCCGACGGCCGCGCCCAGGGCGTGCGCGCCGGTGTCGCCCAGCATGGTGCGCTCGCCGAGGTCGTCGCCGAGCACGGCGAGCGCGGCGCCCATCGGGGCGGCGGCGAGCGTGCCCCGCAGCAGCCCCGGTGCCGCGATCCCGAGCACGGCGAGCGAGGCCCGCCCGGGCGCCACGTCCACGAGGTTGACGAGATGAGCCGCCCCCGCGATCACGACGCCCGCCAGGAGCCGGTCGACCGGCCGTTCCTTGAGCAGCGCCCCGGCGGCCAGCCCGGCGGCACCGATCCCGAACAGCTTCACGGCCCCGCTGGTCACCTCGCCGTCCCGCAGCGCCCCGAGGTGCGCCCGGAATCCGCGCCGCCCGTCACCGGCGCCCACCACGTCGTCGTAGGCCCCGCAGGCGCCGGAGGCCAGCACGGCGAAGGCGACCGGCCCGTTCCCCGCCCCGAGCGCCCCCGCCGCCACGCCGAGGGCGGTCGCGGGCCCGGCGTACAGGTCGACGGTCCGCCCCGCGTGATTGGTCCGCCGCAGCCGCTCGTCCGGACGCCGCCTGCGCAGTCCGGCGTACACGGCGCGGGTCACCCCGGCCGCCACACCGAACGACACGGCCGTCCCGGCCAGTCTCCCGATCATGCGGGCCAGCCTAAGGGCTGTCCCGTCATCCCCGGCGGGCGCACGAGAAGGCCCGGGACGGCCCTCGGCGGCTGTCTCCGCCCGCGCCCCGGTGACCGTCGGCCGTCGGGGCCGTCAGCCGTCGGCCCGTGCCGTCGCGAGCAGTTCCTCCGCGTGCGCCCGCGCCGTCTCGGAGTCCTCCTGGCCGGCGAGCATCCGGGACAGCTCCCGCACCCGGTCCTCGCCCTCCAGCACGGTCACGCCGGAGCGGGTCACGGACCCGTCGTTCGTCTTCTCGACCAGCAGCTGCCGGTCGGCGAAGGCCGCGACCTGCGGGAGGTGGGTGACGACGACGACCTGCGCCGACTTGGCGAGCTTGGCGAGACGGCGGCCGATCTCGACGGCCGCCTTGCCGCCGACACCGGCGTCGACCTCGTCGAAGAGGTACGTCGGCACCGGGTCGGTGCCCGCGAAGACGACCTCGACCGCGAGCATGACGCGCGACAGCTCGCCCCCGGAGGCGCCCTTGGCGATCGGCCGCGGCGGGGCACCCGGGTGCGGGGCGAGCAGCAGCTCGACCTCGTCGGCGCCGGAGGGCCCGTACAGCACGGACCGTCCGCCGACCTCGACGCCCGCGGCCTCGTCGGCGGTCTCCGTCTGACGGATGTCGAAGGACACCCGCGCGTGCGGCATGGCGAGCGAGGCGAGTTCGGCGGTGACGGCCTCGGCGAACCGCGCCGCCGCCTCCGTACGGGCGTCGGTGAGGGCCTGCGCGAGCGCCGAGAGGCCGGTGCGCAGCTCGTCGCGTTCGGCCGTCAGCTCGCCGATGCGCTCGTCGTCGCCGTCCAGCTCGGTGAGCCGGCCGGCGCTCTCCTCCGCCCAGGCCAGTACACCGGCGACGTCGGCGCCGTACTTGCGGGTGAGCTGGGTCAGCGCCGCACGGCGCTCCTCGACGGCGGCGAGCCGCCGCGGGTCGGCGTCCAGGTCGTCGGCGTATCCGGCGAGCTCCCCGGCCACGTCGGACAGCAGGATGGAGATCTCGCCCATGCGGTCCGCGAGCCCGGCGAGCGCCGGGTCGTGCGACCGTACGGCCTCCAGCGCGCGCCCCGCACCCGCGACCAGGGTCGTCGCGTCGACGCCCTCGGGGTCCTCCGGATTGCCGGCCAGCGCGCCGTGCGCGAGGGCGGCGGCGGAGGCGAGGGCCTCGGCGTGCCCGAGCCGCTCGGCCTCGGCGGCCAGTTCGACGTCCTCGCCGGAGCGCGGCGCGACGGCCTCGATCTCGGCGAGGCCGAAACGCAGCAGATCGGCCTCCTGGGCGCGTTCACGCGCGCGGGTGGTGATCTCGTCGAGTTCGGTGGCGACGGCGCGCAGCCGCCGGTACGCCTCTCCGTACGCGGCCAGCGGTACGGCGACGGCGTCGCCCGCGTACCGGTCGAGGGCGCCACGCTGCCGGGCCGGCTTGAGCAGTCCCTGCTGGTCGGTCTGGCCGTGCACGGCGACGAGTTCGTCGGCGAGCTCGGCGAGCAGGCCGACGGGCACGGAGCGCCCGCCGAGGTGGGCCCGTGAGCGCCCCTCGGCCGAGACGGTCCGGCTGACGAGCAGCACACCGTCGTCCAGCTCGGCGCCCGCCTCCGCGGCCCGTACGGCGGCGGCCGCGCCCGCGGGCACGCTGATCCGCCCCTCGACGACGGCGGACGCCGCGCCGATCCGCACCAGGGCAGGGTCGGCACGCCCGCCGAGCAGCAGCCCCAGGCTGGTCACGACCATGGTCTTGCCCGCACCGGTCTCGCCCGTCACCGCGGTGAAACCGGGTGACAGCTCGACGACCGCGTCGTCGATGACCCCGAGCGACCGTATCCGCATCTCCTCCAACACGGGGAAGACCTTACGAGGTCCGGGCCCCGCTGTGCGACGGACCCTGCCGGAACACGGCGAATCCGCAGGTCAAAGGCGCGGCTGTCACCCGTGGGAGTGGGGACGGGCGGCGGGCCGGGCAGGGAGCCGCCCCGGCCCGCGCGCCGACCGGGGCCGGGAACGCGCCCCGGACACCCCCGGAACGCCCCCTAGGGCCTGTCTTCAAAGTAGCGCCGGTCGGGCTCGCGGTGTCCGGTGCCGTGCATCGCAAGGCGGAGGAGCGTCCGCGTACTGGACGTACTCGGACGCTTCGACAACGCAGCGAGGCGCGGTACCGGGCGCCGCGAGCCAGGCGGGACTTTGAAGACAGGCCCTAGTGCGGTGCGCCCCGCCAGCCCGAGACCGGCAGGGCGAACTTCGCCACCAGCCGGTCCGTGAACGACGCGTGGTGCAGGCGCGCCAGCCGCACCGGAACGGCTCCCCGCCGGACCTCCACCCGGGCCCCGGCCGGGAGTTCCACGGTCCGCCGCCCGTCGCACCACAGCACGCCGTGCGGGGTGTGCGGCTCGACCTCGACGGCGAGCACCGACTCCGGCGTCGTCACCAGAGGCTTGGCGAAGAGCGCGTGCGCCCCGATCGGGACCATCAGGAGCGCCTCGACCTCGGGCCAGATCACCGGGCCGCCCGCCGAGAACGCGTACGCCGTCGAGCCGGTCGGCGTCGCGCAGATCACGCCGTCGCAGCCGAACCCGGTCACCGGCCGTCCGTCGATCGCGAACACGACCTCCAGCATCCGCTCCGGCGAGACCTTCTGCACGGCCGCCTCGTTGAGCGCCCAGTCACGGTGCAGGACGTCGCCGTTCTCGTACACGACGACGTCGAGGGTCATCCGCTCCTCGACCTCGTACGCCTTGGTGACGACGCGGTCCACGACCTTGTCGAGGTCGTCGCGTTCGGCCTCGGCGAGGAAGCCGACCCGGCCCAGGTTGACGCCGAGCATCGGTACGCCCGAGGCCCGGGAGAACTCGGCGCCGCGCAGCAGCGTGCCGTCCCCTCCGAGCACGACGAGCAGCTCGCAGCCCTCCAGCGCGTCGGAGCACGCCTCCGGGACCGACTCCACGGACGGCGGCAGCGGCAGGTCGGCCGCCTCCGCCTCCAGGACGCGGACGCCGATCCCGCTGCGCAGCAGTCCGAGGACGACGAGTTCGGCGCTGCGCACAGCGGCCGGCCGGCCTGTGTGTGCGAGCAGGAAGACGGTACGAGTGTCAGATGGTGCGATCGCTGAGCTCAACGAGGTCCTTCCGCCACGGCGCGGTCGACATCCGCCGGATCCAGAGCGGGCGCCCCTGCCCGCAGCCACAGAAAGTACTCGACGTTGCCCGAAGGGCCGGGCAGCGGGCTGGCCGTGACCCCCAGGACCCCGAGTCCCAGCCCTGCCGCCTGCCGCGCCACGTTCCGTACGGCGTCGGCCCGCAGCTCGGAGCTGCGCACGACACCGCCGGTGCCGAGCCGCTCCTTGCCCACCTCGAACTGGGGCTTCACCATCAGGACGAGGTCGGCGTCCGGGGCGGTGCAGCCGGCCAGCGCGGGCAGGACGAGGCCGAGCGGGATGAAGGAGAGGTCACCCACGACCAGGTCGACGGGCTTTCCGTCGATCAGGTCGAGCGTCAACTCGCGTACGTTAGTACGGTCCTTCACGATGACGCGTTCATCGCTCTGCAGCGACCAGGCGAGCTGGCCGTAGCCGACGTCCACGGCGACGACCTCGGCCGCGCCCGCACGCAGCAGGACGTCGGTGAACCCGCCGGTCGAGGCACCGGCGTCGAGGGCCCGCCGGCCCTCGATCGCCAGTCCCTGGGGCACGAAGGCGGCGAAGGCGCCGGCCAGCTTGTGACCCCCGCGCGAGACGTAGTCGGGGTCGTTGTCGTCCTTGGCGACGACGATGGCCGCCGCGGTCTCGACCTGGGTGGCGGGCTTGGTCGCGACGGTCTTGCCGACGGTCACCCGCCCGGCGGCGATCAGCTGGCCGGCGTGCTCGCGCGAGCGCGCGAGCTTGCGGCGTACCAGCTCGGCGTCGAGACGGCGGCGTGCCACTCCTGCCACGTTCGGTTCAGCTCCTGTGGTTGTACGGGTCGGGTGCGGGGCCGGGCCCCGGGCGGACGGCGTCGAGCGAGGTCAGCTCGTCGCGCAGCCCACGGTGTACATCCTCGTACACCTCCAGGTGTCCGTCCGCCGCGAGGTGGTCGGCATCCCCGAGCCGGTCGAGGAGGGGGTCGACCCGCGGGTGTCCGGTGGGCACGCGCACCACCCCGAGGGGCGCGGGGGCGGCGGGCTCGAAGGCCGCGTCCCCTCCGGGACCGGCCGGTTCCTCGCCGGGACCCGCCTCCGCGCCGGCGGGCACGGGACGATCCCGATCGGTACCGGTGTCGCCGGGGACCTGCCCGGCGTTCCCGGAGTCCTGCCCGGTGTCGCCGGGGACCTGCCCGGCGTTCCCGGAGTCCTGCCCGGTGTCGCCGGGGACCTGCCCGGTGCTCCCGGAGTCCTGCCCGGTGTCCTCCGGGCCGGTTCCGCTGCCCTCCGGGTCCGGCGTCGCGTCGCTCATGCCCCGACGCTATCGCGAAGCCCTGCGGTACGGTCGAGCGCGATGGCGACGATCACGGAGTGCCGCAGCGCGCTCGACAGACTTTCGGACAACCTGGCGCGGGCGGACGGCGAGGTGCGCGGCGCGGCCGCGTTCGACCGCACCCTGAGCTGCCACATCACGGACCTGGACACGACGTTCACCGGCCGTCTCGCGGACGGCCGGATCGAGGTCCAGGACACGGTGGCGGGCCCGCCGCGTTCCAAGGCGCAGATCCGGCTGGCCATGACGGGGGACGACCTCGTGGCGATGGTCGGCGGTGAGCTGAACTTCGCGAAGGCGTGGGCCTCGGGCCGGGTCAGGCTGGAGGCGGGCTTCCGCGATCTCCTGCGGCTGCGGTCGCTCCTGTAGCCGCCGTCCTTGCCGCGGAGCACCGGGAAAGCGCACGGCGCTCAGGACCGCAACCCGGCCCGCCCTCGCGTCCGCGAGGAGCCGACGGCGCCTGCTGTCACGAACCCGAGGGACCGGCCGCGGCTCGCCCGCCGGCCCCGGGGGCCGTCACTTCCGCAGCGCCGGTTCCGGCACCCGCTTGACGGCCGGCTCGGGCTGCCGGGCACGGGCCTTGCGGCCCGCCGGAACGACCAGCGGCGTGCCCGTCTCCGGGTCCTCGATGACCTGGCAGCGCAGCCCGAAGACCCGCTCGACGAGCTCGGCCGTCACGACCTCCGACGGCGGTCCCTCGGCCACCACCTCGCCGTCGCGGACGGCGATGAGGTGGGTGGCGTACCGGGCGGCCTGGTTCAGGTCGTGCAGCACGGCGACGAGGGTCCGGCCCTGGGTCTCGTGCAGTTCGGCGCACAGGTCGAGGATGTCGATCTGGTGCTGGATGTCGAGGAAGGTCGTCGGCTCGTCGAGCAGGAGCAGCGGGGTCTGCTGGGCGAGCGCCATCGCGATCCACACGCGCTGGCGCTGACCGCCGGAGAGCTCGTCGACGTACCGGTCGGCCAGCTCGGCGACGCCGGTCGCCGCCATCGCCTCCTCGACGACCCGCTGGTCCTCCGCGGACCACTGCCGGAGCAGGCCCTGGTGCGGGTAGCGCCCACGGCCGACCAGGTCGGCGACCGTGATGCCGTCGGGCGCGACGGACGACTGGGGAAGCAGGCCGAGGGTCTTCGCGACCTTCTTGGCCGGCAGGGAGTGGATGGACTGGCCGTCGAGCAGGACCCGTCCTTCGGACGGCTTGAGCATCCGGGACAGGGCGCGCAGCAGCGTCGACTTGCCGCAGGCGTTGGGGCCGACGATGACCGTGAAGGAGTGGTCGGGGATCGCCACGGACAGGTCGCGGGCGATGGTCCGCCGGTCGTACGCGAGGGTGACCGCGTCCGCGCTGAGCCGCTGAGGCTGACCGTTCATGCCCGTACTCCCGACGTTCTTCTCGGCTTCTTCCCGACGGCGTTCCCGGCGGCGTTCCCGGCGTGCGCGGTGTTCTTGGCGTGCTCGACGTGCTCGACGTGCTCGACGTTCCGGCCGGCCGCGTTCCCGATCGCGCCCACCACCAGCGCGGTTAGGTTAGCCTACCCTCCGATCTTCGGCCGGAGCGCGTGCGCCCCAGCCCTCCCGCATGTGCCGGAAGGGAAGGGGGCGCGCTTCGGCATCCCGCTCAGAGTTCCAGCCGCTCCAGCGCCTTCCCCGCGTCCAGGCCGCACGCTCCCGCGCCCGCGTCCGTCCAGGCCGCCGCGCACAGCGCCCGTACGCCGTCCAGCGCGTCACCGCCGCCCTCCAGGACGAGCGCTCCGCCGCTCACCGAGGCCGTCCAGCCCCCGCACACGAACCCGTCCCCGCCCGCGTCGACCTCGGGCTGCCCGGTCAGCAGCCCGCGCAGGTCGGCGTCGACGTACGTCGGCCGGTGCTCCGGCACCGCCGCCAGCAGCTGGGCCACGTCCGTCACCCCGGTCAGCACCAGCAGGGAGTCCACGCCGCCGTTGAACGCGCCCTCGATGTCGGTGTCCAGCCGGTCCCCCACCACGAGCGGGCGCTCCGCGCCGGTCCGCAGCACCGTCTCGCGGTGCATGGGGGGCAGGGGCTTGCCCGCCACCTTCGGCTCGGCCCCGGTGGCGATCCGCACGACCTCCACCGCCGCCCCGTTGCCCGGCCCGATCCCGCGCGCCCCGGGAATCGTCAGGTCCGTGTTCGAGGCGTACCACGGCACACCACGCGCCACGGCGTAGCTCGCCTCCGCGAACCGCCCCCACGGCAGCTCGGGACCGCCGTAGCCCTGCACCACCGCCGCCGGATCGTCGTCCGCCGACTCCACCGGCTCCAGGCCGCGCTCGCGCAGCGCCACCCGCAGCCCCTCCCCGCCGATCACCAGCACCCGCGAGCCCGCCGGCACCTCGTCGGCGATCAGCCGGGCCACCGCCTGCGCCGACGTGATGACGTCCGCGCCCACGGCGGGCACGCCCAGCTCGGTCAGGTGCGCCGCCACGGCGTCCGGCGTCCGCAGCGCGTTGTTGGTGACGTACGCCAGATGCATCCCGCCGGTCCGCGCCGCGCCCAGCGCCTCGACCGCGTACGGGATGGCCTCCCCGCCCGCGTACACCACCCCGTCCAGGTCCAGCAGAGCCGTGTCGTACGCCTCGCTCAGCGCCCGCGCGCTGCCGCCCGTCCGCTGCCTGCCCTGCCGACCCCGGCCGACGTCACCCATGACCTCGTACTCCTCACATCACCGCGCTGGTACCCCGCCGCCCCCGATCATCGCTCATTGCCACCCCGCACTTACGATTGCGTAATGAACACCTCAGGTCCCGCGGCCGATGACGTCCGCGCCGACGGTCTGCGTCTCGTCCCGTTCCGGGGGCTCCGCTACGTGCCCGAACGGGTCGGCAGCCTGGCCGCCGTGACCTCCCCGCCGTACGACGTCGTGGTGCGGCCCGACGGACTGCACCACCTGGAATCGGCCGATCCGCACAACATCGTCCGGCTGATCCTTCCGCAGGCCATCACCGCAGGCACCCGTCACCGCAAGGCCGCCGTCACCCTGGACCGCTGGCTCGCCGACGGCGTCCTGGCCCCGGACCCCGAACCCGCGCTCTACGTGTACGAGCAGAGCGGCGACGGCATCCTCCAGCGCGGAGTCATCGGCGCCCTGGAGCTGTCCACCCCGGACGAGGGCCTCGTGCTCCCGCACGAGGACGTCATGCCGCACGTCGTCGAGGACCGGGCCGCGCTGATGCGGACCACGGCCGCCAACCTGGAGCCGCTCCTCCTCACGTACCGCGGCAACGGCGACGCGGCCGCCGACGTCATCGAGCGGACCGTCCGCGGCGAGCCCCTGCTCGCCACGACCACCGAGGACGGCTTCAGCCACCGGCTCTGGTCCATCACCGACCCTGCCGAGCTGGCGGCGGTCTCCGCGGGCCTCGCCGGCCACCAGGCCCTGATCGCCGACGGCCACCACCGCTGGGCCACGTACCTGCGGCTGCGCGAGGAGCACGTCTCCCCCAGCCCGTGGAACTACGGCCTCGTCCTCCTCATCGACACGGCGCGGTACCCGCTGCGGGTCCGCGCCATCCACCGCCTCCTCAACCGCCTTCCGGTCGCCGACGCTCTGGCGGCCCTCGGCGACGACTTCCGGGTCCGGCGGGTCGAGGGGCCGCTGTCCACCGCCGTGGAGTCCCTGGCCGCCGCCGCGGCCGACGGCAACGCCTTCCTGCTCGCGGGCGACGGCGCCTTCCATCTCGTCGACCGGCCGGCACCCGAACTGCTCGCCCGGACGGTCCGTACCGACCGTCCCGAGGCCTGGCGGACCCTGGACGCCACGGTGCTGCACGCCACGCTCCTGGACCACGTCTGGCGCATCCCGGACGCTCCCGAGGACATCAGCTACATCCACGACACCGAGGCGGCCGTCGCCCAGGCCGAGCGGCGCGGGGGCACGGCGGTGCTCATGCACCCGGTCCGCGAGGAGGTCGTACGGGACCTGGCACGACAGGGCGTCACCATGCCCCGCAAGTCGACCTCCTTCGGCCCCAAGCCGGCGACGGGCCTGGTCCTCAGAAGCCTGGCACTGGACTAGGTCCCCCGGACGGGACCCCGGACACGGCCCCGGACACGGCCCCGGACACGACGAAGGGCGGCACCCCTGAGGGGGTGCCGCCCTTCTGTCACACGACGTCAGCTCCTGCGGTCCGCGTCGTCCTCACGGTCGCCGTCGGCGTCGCGCTCGTCGTCGCGCTCGTCGTCCTGGTCGTCCGCGTCGCGGTACTCGTCCCGGTCGTCGGCGTCGCGCTCGTCGGCGAGCACCTCGAGGACCTCCTCGTCGAGGCCCTCCTCGTCGCCGAGGTCGCCGACCTGCTCGGCCTCGTCGGCCTCGTCGGCCTCATCGAGGTCGTCGAATTCGTCGGTCCCGACAGCGTCCTCGGACGCGTCCAGCTCGTCGATGGCGTCGACGAACTCGACACCGTCCATCTCGGCGAGGCGGTCGGAGGCGTCCGTGGCACCGTCCTTGTCGGACTCCAGCGCCTTGGCGAACCACTCACGCGCCTCGTTCTCACGCCCGGCCGCCAGCAGCGCGTCGGCGTAGGCGTACCGCAGCCGCGCGGTCCACGGGTGCACGGCGCTGGAGGCGAGCTCGGAGCTCTGCAGGGTCACGATGGCGGCGTCGAGCTGCCCCAAGTCCCGGCGGGCACCCGCGGCCACCAGCCTCATCTCGACCTGTCCGGCCTTGTCCAGCTTCTGCACCTCGGGCTCGCCGGCCATCGCCAGCGCCCGCTCGGGACGGCCCATGCCGCGCTCGCAGTCGGCCATGACGGGCCACAGCTCGACACTGCCGGACATCCGCCGCGCGGCCCGGAACTCGGCCAGCGCCTCGGAGTACTTCTGCGTCGCGTAGGCGGCGAAGCCGGCGGCCTCGCGGACGGCGGCGACACGGGACGCGAGCCGCAGGGCGATGCGGGAGTACTCGTACGCCTGCTCGGGGTCCTCGTCGATCAGGTTGGCGACCATGACGAGGTTGCGGGCGACGTCCTCGGCAAGACCCTTGGGCAGGCTCAGCAGCTCCTGCCGCACGTCCTGGTCGATCTCCTCACCGGTGACCTCCGCGGGGATCGGCAGCCGCTTGATGGGCGCGCGCTCCGGACGGTCCCGGTCGCGGTCGTCCCGACGCCCGTAGCCACCCCGGTCGTCGCGCCCGCGGTAGCCGCCACCACGGCTGTCGTCCCGACGGTCGTCACGGCGGAAGCCACCACCGCGGCTGTCGTCACGACGGGGACCGCGGGGGCGGTCGTCACGGCGCTCGTCACGACGGAACGACGGACGGTCGTCCCGACGGTCGTCACGGGGACGGTCATCGCGACGGAACGACGGACGCTCGTCACGGCGGTCGTCACGGGGACGGTCATCGCGACGGAACGACGGACGATCGTCCCGACGCTCGTCACGGGGACGGTCATCGCGACGGAAGCCGCCACCGCGGTTGTCGTCACGCCGGTCGTCACGGGGACGGTCGTCACGGCGGAAGCCACCGCCACGGCTGTCGTCCCGACGGAAGCCGCCACCGCGGTTGTCGTCACGACGGTCATCACGGGGGAACGACGGACGGTCGTCACGGCGGAAACCGCCACCACGGTTGTCGTCACGACGGTCATCACGACGGAACGACGGACGCTCGTCACGCCGGTCGTCACGGGGACGGTCGTCACGGCGGAAGCCACCGCCACGGCTGTCGTCCCGACGGAAGCCGCCACCGCGGTTGTCGTCACGAC
>NZ_JBICYQ010000021.1:0-932 GCF_043201055.1 Streptomyces sp. NPDC048338 | reverse complement strand
GACGGTCGTCACGGGGGAACGACGGACGGTCGTCGCGGCGGAAACCGCCACCACGGTTGTCGTCACGGCGCTCGTCACGACGGAAGGACGGACGCTCGTCACGACGGTCGTCACGGGGGAACGACGGACGGTCATCGCGGCGGAAACCGCCACCGCCGCCGCCACCGCGGTTGTCGTCACGACGCTCGTCACGACGGAAACCACCGCCACCGCCACGGTTGTCATCACGACGGTCATCGCGACGGAAACCACCGCCACCGCCGCCGCGGTTGTCATCACGACGCTCGTCACGGCGGAAACCACCACCACCACCGCCGCCACGGTTGTCATCGCGACGGAAACCGCCACCGCCGCCACCGCCACGGTTGTCATCACGACGGTCATCGCGACGGAAACCACCGCCACCGCCACCGCCGCGGTTGTCATCACGACGCTCGTCACGACGGAAGGTCGGCCGGTCGTCACGACGGTCATCGCGTCGGAACGGCGGACGGTCGTCACGGCGGTCATCGCGAGGACGGTCGTCACGACGGAAACCACCGCCACCGCCACCGCCGCGGTTGTCATCACGACGGTCGTCACGGCGGAAACCGCCACCACCACGGTTGTCGTCGCGACGCGGCCCGCGGAAGCCGCCCCGCTCGCCACCGTCCCTACGACGCGGCTCGCGCTCCGGACGATCGTCGGGAGAGTTGGTGGACATCGACGTGACTCCTGTCTTCGGGTACTGCAGTCATTCTCGCGCAGCCGGCACCCCGACGCGCTTCGAGAAATTCAAGGCAAAAACAAAAAGGACCCTTGGTCCCAGCGTGAACGCTGGGACCAAGGGTCCTGAAAGATTGTTCGGCGGCGTCCTACTCTCCCACAGGGTCCCCCCTGCAGTACCATCGGCGCTGAAAGGCTTAGCTTCCGGGTTCGGAATGTAACCGGGC
>NZ_JBICYQ010000020.1:0-110471 GCF_043201055.1 Streptomyces sp. NPDC048338 | reverse complement strand
CAGCGACGCGACGAGGAACGAGGAGCGCCCTTGAGGGCACGGACCCGGCTGCCACACTCGGAGAGAGGGCGGCCAACCACCAGAAGCCGACAAGACCGCCCGGCCCCAAGCGCCCCCACCCCCACCCCCACGTGGTGAACCCATGCGCCGCCCGTCAGCTCGCCAGTAGCGTCCGACGGCTCTCCGCCACGTCGAAGTCGGCCTTCGGATAGCGCGGGTCCAGTTCCTCCAGGTGCTCCCGCAGCAGGGTGCCGATCGCCCAGTTGCGGTACCACTTCCGGTCGGCCGGGACGATGTACCAGGGCGCCCCGTCCGTCGCGCAGCGTTCCATGGCGATCTCGTACGCCCGCTGGTACGCGGGCCACAGCGCCCGGTCCTCGATGTCGCCCGGGCTGAACTTCCAGTGCTTGTCGGGGTTGTCGAGGCGTTCGAGCAGCCGGGCCCGCTGTTCCTCGTACGACACGTGCAGGAAGACCTTGACGACCGTGACCCCGTCGTCGACGAGCGACGCCTCGAAGCGGTTGATCTCCTCGTAGCGCCGCTCGATCTCCTCGCGCGGGGCGAGGTCCCGGACGCGGGCGATCAGCACGTCCTCGTAGTGGGAGCGGTCGAAGATGCCGATCTCGCCCGCCGACGGCAGCGCCCGCCCGACCCGCCACAGGAAGGGATGGTTCCGCTCCTCCTCGGTCGGGGCCTTGAAGGCCCGGATCCGGCAGCCCGAGGGGTTCAGGAACCCGATCACGTGCTTGACCGTGCCGCCCTTGCCGCTGGTGTCCATGCCCTGAAGCACGAGCAGCAGCCGGCGGTGGTCGCCGGCAGTGCTCGCCGCGTACAGGCGCTCCTGGAGTCCGGCGAGGGCGGGTGCCGTGGCCGCGGTCGCCGCCACACCGGCCGACTTGTCGGCGGGAGCGCCGGGAAGGAGGGAGGAGGCGCCGTACGCGGAGAGGTCGACCGGCTCGCCGACGGGCAGGCGCAGCAGCTCGCGCAGCGGGGTGCGGGGCGCGGGAGCCGACGTCGCGACGCCCTTCCGCCGGTCCTTCTTCCCGGCTGCCTTCCCACCCGACTTCCCGGCTTTCCCTTTCCCGGTCTTCCCGGTCTTCCCGTCCTTCGCCACGCTGGGCCCTTTCCGTCCGTCACGCGCCTTCTCCCGATCCTCCGACGGAATCGACGGGCCCGCGAGCCCGCGGAACAGGGGAGCGGCGAGCCGGCGGCACAGACGCCGGCTCGCCGCCTCGCCCCGTCCGTCAGATCAGCACCACGGCCCGGTCACCGCGAACGTCGTGCCCGGTGTGTAGCAGTTGACGTACATCGTCTGCCGGTCGGGCGAGAACGTGACGCCCGCGAACTCGCCCCACTCCGGGTCCTCCGGGGTGCCGATGTTCTGGGCGCCGCGCGCCATGGCGTACACCTCGCCGCGCGGCGTCAGCCCGTAGACGTGCTGCTCGCCGCCGCCGTCCTCGCAGACCATGAGCCCGCCGTCGGCGGCCAGGCAGATGTTGTCCGGCGACTCGCCCGGCAGCCGGATGTCCGTGCTCGGGCCGAAGACGACGACGAGGGTGAGCCGGCGGCGGTGCGGCTCGTACTTCCACACCTGCCCGAAGTGGGTCCCCGCCGAGCCGTCCGTCGCGCGGGCGAAGCTGGAGACGAAGTACACCGCGCGGCCTCCCCAGTAACAGCCCTCCAGCTTCTGGGCGTGCGTGATGCCCCGCGGGCCGAAGTCCTGCAGCCGGATGGGCGTCTCGGCGGCCTGCGGGTCCGGTACGGGAACCCACTCCACGCCGCCGAAGCTCGCCCCGGTCTCCTGGATCGCCGAGAGGTCGGGCACGCCCGGCACCCGCATGGCCTCCAGGGCGCCCCCGGCGCGCAGCGAACCGGTGCCGCCCAGCGGCTTGCGGGGCAGGAAGCGGTAGAAGAGGCCGAAGGGCTGCTGGAAGGCGTCCTCCGTCTCGTAGACGATGCCGTTGCGCGGGTCGACGGCGATCGCCTCGTGCTGGAAGCGGCCCATCGCGGTGAGGGGAACGGCCCCGGTGCGGTGCGGATCGGCCCCGTCGACCTCGAAGATCCAGCCGTGGTCCTTGGTGTACCCGGCGGTGCCGGCCCGGTCCTCGGTCTCCTCGCAGGTGAGCCAGGTGCCCCACGGGGTGGGCCCGCCGGCGCAGTTGACCGCGGTGCCGGCGATGGCGACGCGTTCGCCGAGGACGTTGTTGCGGCCGTCGAGTTCGAGCGCGGTGCAGCCGCCCTTGGCGGCCGGGTCGTAGGTCAGGCCCTCGACGGTCGGGACGCCGATCTTGCCGGTGGCCCGGTTCTCGTGGTTGCGGACCAGGTGCACGCGACCGCGCCGGCCGGCGAAGGCGGCCATGCCGTCGTGATTGCTGGGGACGAGGCCCTCGCCGGAGCGGAGGGGGTCGCCCTGGCGCGACAGGACCTTGTAGCGGAAGCCCTCGGGGAGGTCGAGGAGCCCGGCGGGATCCGGGACGAGCGGACCGTAGCCGGCCCGGCTCGCGGCGGCGGCGCCGCCGGTGAAGAGCTCGGCGAAGGCGCCGGAGAAGGCGATGCCGGCGACCGACGCGCCGGTGCGGGAAAGGATCTGACGTCGTGTTGCGGACATGAGGCAACAGCCCACTTCCTGTTGGCGGACAGGTGGCGTGTGACGTGTGACCCGCATGTGTGTATCACGCACCGTGGTGACACGTGAACCATGCGGGCCACAACGGCCTCATGTGGCGCGGGTGTCAGGCGAGTTCGGCGGTCAGCGTGATCGTCGTGCCCGTGAGCGCCTGGCTGACCGGGCAGTTCTTCTTGGCGTCCTCGGCCAGCGCCTGGAACTCGTCCGCGTCCAGGCCGGGCACCTCGCCGCGCACGGTCAGGTGGATGCCCGTGATGCCCTCGCCCGGCTGGAAGGTGACGTCGGCCTTGGTCTCCAGACGGGTCGGCGGGTTGCCGGCCTTGGCCAGACCGTTGGAGAAGGCCATGGAGAAGCAGGAGGAGTGCGCGGCGGCGATGAGCTCCTCGGGGCTGGTCTTGCCGTTCGGCTCCTCGGCGCGGGCCGGCCAGGAGACCTCGTACGAGCCGAGGCCGGAGGAGTCGAGGGAGACGACGCCCTTGCCCTTGAGGAGGTCGCCCTCCCAGACGGTGTGGGCGTGACGGACGGTGGCCATGGTGAATCCCTTTCGATCGGGTATGGCCCCCAACCTACTGCTCCACCAGACCCTTTGCGTCGCGTGCCAGTGCGGTGAGCCGGGAGATCGCCCGGAAGTACTTCTTCCGATACCCGCCCTTCAGCATCTCTTCACTGAACAGCCGGTCGAAGGGGAGTCCGGAGGCCAGCACCGGCACCTCGCGGTCGTACAGGCGGTCGGCGAGGACGACGAGCCGCAGCGCGGTGGACTGGTCCGGCACCGGTTGCACGTCGGTGAGGCAGACCGCGCTCAGACCGTCGGTGAGCGCGCCGTACCGGCTGGGGTGGACCTTCGCCAGGTGGTCCAGCAGGTGCGGGAAGTCGTCGAGCGAGGCGCCCGGGGTGGCGTACGCCGCCTTCGTCACCTGATCGTCGGAGTACGGGGCGGGGGCTTCGGGAAGCCCGCGGTGACGGTAGTCCTCGCCGTCGATCCGCAGCGGCCGGAAGTGGGCGGACAGGCCCTGGATCTCGCGCAGGAAGTCGGCGGCGGCGAACCGGCCCTCGCCCAGCTTGCCCGGCAGCGTGTTGGAGGTGGCGGCCAGGGCCACGCCCGACTCGACGAGCCGGCTGAGCAGGGAGGAGACGAGCACGGTGTCGCCCGGGTCGTCCAGCTCGAATTCGTCGATGCAGAGCAGCCGGTGCTCGCCGAGGGTCTTCACGGTCTGCTGGAAGCCGAGCGCGCCGACCAGATTGGTCAGCTCCACGAAGGTGCCGAAGGCCTTGAGGGCGGGCTCGGCGGGGGTCGCGTGCCAGAGCGAGGCGAGCAGGTGGGTCTTGCCGACGCCGTAGCCGCCGTCCAGGTAGACGCCGCGCGGACCGGTGGGGGCGGCCGGCTTCCTGGCGAACCAGCGGCCGAGCGCCGGCCGCCGGCCCGAGCCGCTGGCGTGGGCGCCGCCCAGGCCCTCGGCGAAGGAGCTCAGGACCTTGACCGCGTCGGTCTGGCTGGGCTGGTTCGGGTCGGGGATGTACGTGTCGAAGCGGACCGAGTCGAACCGCGGCGGCGGGACCATCTCCGCGACGAGGCGGTCGGCGGGGACCTGCGGCTCCCGGGCACAGAGGGAGACCGGGGAGGCTTCGGCGGAAGCGGCCTCGGTTATGGCGGGGGCGGCATGCGGGGAACGGGTCGACACAGTTCACCACTCTAAGCGCCGTGGCAGACTGCCAGGATGCGACGCCTGTTCCCTGTGACGGACATGACAGCCACCGACGCCGCCGGGGACCGGGAGTGGTCCCTCGACGAGCTGGCCGACGCCTACGCGTACCCCGACGAGGCCGAGCGGGGCCCGGCGGGCGTGTGGCTGCGGGCCAACATGGTCTCGTCGCTCGACGGGGCCGGCCAGCACGAGGGACGTTCCCAGCCCCTCTCGTCGGAGTCCGACATGCGGATCTTCGGCACGCTCCGGGGGCTCGCCGACGTGGTCGTGGTGGGCGCCGAGACCGTCCGGATGGAGGGCTACCGTCCGGCCCGGGCGCGTGAGGTCTTCGCGGAACGCCGGGCCGCGGCCGGCCAGGGGCCCGCACCCGTGATCGCCGTGGTCAGCGCTTCCCTGAACCTGGACTTCTCGCTCCCTTTGTTCACCGAGCCGCTGGTGCCGACCCTCGTCCTGACGGGGGCCGCGGCACCCGCCGAGCAGGTGTACGAGGCCGAGAAGGCGGGGGCCGAGGTGGTGATCGCCGGCGACGGTGCGGGCGTGGAGCCGGCCCGCGCGGTGGCGGCGCTCGCCGAGCGGGGCCTGAAGCGGCAGCTGACCGAGGGCGGCCCGCGCCTGCTGGGTCAGTTCGTGGCCGCCGGGGTGCTCGACGAGCTGTGCCTGACGCTCTCGCCGACGATGACGGCGGGGGCCGCGCAGCGGATCGCCGGGGGGCCGTCGGTGGCCGTGCCGACACGGTTCGCCGTGGCGTCGCTGCTGGAAGAGGCCGGCTTCCTCTACACCCGCTACCGTCGGAGCTGACGCGCCGCGGAATTAGTCGTTCCGCTTTGCTTCCGCTGGGCACACTTACTCTCGCAGACCCCGTGCGGTCACGGGGAAGGATGGTTTCCGCAGAAGGGCTCCTGAGGTGTTCACAAGCGTTTTGATGATCGAGAAGCCCCTGACGTCGGTCGACGTGGAGTTCGTCACCACCCTGCACGGCGACGAGTCCGTGTCCTTCATCGTGCTGATGCAGCCGCGCGGTGACCAGGCCGACGTGCTGCTGCGCGCCATCGACGACGTCGCGATGGGCGAACTGAAGGAGGCGCGCCGGGAGGGCGAGGAACCGGAGGGCAAGGCCGCCCGGGGCCCGGCGGAGCAGGCACTGGAGGTCTCGCTCCAGGCCCTCCGCAACGCCGGCTGCCAGGCGGTCGGCCAGGTCGTGGAGGACCACCCCCTGAACAAGATGAAGGCCGTGGTGGACGAGTCGGAGGCGGACGAGGTGATCGTGCTGACGGCCCCGCACTACGTGGAGGAGTTCTTCCACCGGGACTGGGCGTCGCGGGCCCGGCACAAGGTCGGGGTGCCGGTGCTGAAGCTCTTCGCGCACAGCGACTGACCGGGATGGCCCTGGGCACACCCGGGAGGCCCTGGGTGCACCCGGGAGGCCCGGGGCTGCCGGGGGAACGAGCAGGCCGGGGGCGGTGCCGGGGCCACGGCGCCGCCCCCGGCCGCGTGCCCGCCGGGGTACGGCCGCGACGGGCGCCCGGGCCGTCCGCCGCAGGGCCCGGCGCCCCCGGACGCCGTCCCCGGACCCGGCCCCCCGTCCCCGTCCCGCGTCCCCGGCCCCCCCGACCCGCCCACCGGCGGCCTCCGGGCCCGCCGGGATCGCGCGACCGCGAGCCTCCGGGCGCGAGCTACTAGGCTGGGGGCGTCCAGTACGACGCACACCGGGGAGAACCACGCATGGCACCCGCCATCCCTGCCGCCGCCGTCCCTGCCACCATGGAACGGCCGCACTTCATCGGCATCGGCGGTGCCGGAATGTCGGGCATCGCGAAGATCCTCGCCCAGCGCGGGGCCAAGGTCGCCGGCAGCGACGCGAAGGATTCCGCGACGGCCGAGTCGCTGCGGGCGCTCGGCGCCACGGTCCACATCGGCCACGCCGCCGAGCACCTCGCCGACGACGCCTCCGCCGTCGTCGTCTCCAGCGCCATCCGGGCCGACAACCCCGAGCTGGCCCGCGCCGCCGAGCTGGGCATCCCGGTCGTCCACCGCTCCGACGCCCTCGCCTCCCTCATGGACGGCCTGCGGGCCGTCGCCGTCGCCGGGACCCACGGCAAGACGACGACCACCTCCATGCTGGCCGTCGCCCTCACCGAGCTGGGCCTGGACCCGTCGTACGCCATCGGGGGCGACCTCGCGGGCCCCGGCACCAACGCCCGTCACGGCGACGGTCAGGTCTTCGTCGCCGAGGCCGACGAGAGCGACCGGAGCTTCCAGAAGTACGACCCCGAGGTCGCGATCGTCCTCAACGTCGAGCTGGACCACCACGCGAACTACGCCTCCATGGACGAGATCTACGAGTCCTTCGAGGCGTTCACCGCGAAGATCCGCCCCGGCGGCACGCTCGTCGTCGGCGAGCACTCCGGCGCCCGCGAACTGGCCGCCCGGGTCGCCGACCGCGACGGCCTGAACGTGGTGACGGTCGGTGAGTCCGAGACCTCCGACGTCCGGATCCTCTCGATCACCCCCCACGGCATGACCAGCGAGGTCGTCGTCCTCCTCGACGGCGTCGAGCACGCCTTCACCGTCTCGGTCCCCGGCCGCCACTACGCGCACAACGCCGCCGCGGCCCTCGCCGCGGGCGCCCGCGTGGGCATCGACCCCGCGGAGCTGGCCCAGGCCCTCACCGCGTACACCGGCGTCGGCCGCCGCCTCCAGCTCAAGGGCGAGGCCGCGGGCGTCCAGGTCATCGACTCCTACGCCCACCACCCGACCGAGATGACCGCCGACCTGGAGGCCATGCGCGGCGCCGCCGGCGCCTCCCGCCTGCTGGTCGTCTTCCAGCCCCACCTCTTCTCCCGCACGCAGGAGCTCGGCAAGGAGATGGGCGACGCGCTGGCCCTCGCCGATGCCTCGGTCGTCCTGGACATCTACCCGGCCCGCGAGGACCCGATCCCGGGCATCACCAGCGAGCTGATCATCGAGGCCGGCCGGCGGGCCGGAGCCGACGTGACGCCCGTCCACGACAAGGCCGCCGTCCCGGAGGTCGTCGCGGGAATGGCGAAGCCCGGTGATCTCGTTCTGACCATGGGCGCGGGCGACGTCACGGACCTCGGCCCGCTGATCCTGGACCACCTGTCGAAGTAGCAGAGGGAGCGAGCTCATGTCCTACGACGTCGAGAAGCCGGACGAGCAGTGGCGCGCGGAGCTGACCCCGGCGGAGTACCAGGTGCTGCGCCAGGCCGGCACGGAGCCCGCCTTCCGCGGTGAGTACACCGACACCACGACCACGGGTGTGTACTCCTGCCGGGCGTGCGGCGCGGAGTTGTTCACCTCGACGGAGAAGTTCGCGTCGCACTGCGGCTGGCCGTCCTTCTACGACCCGAAGCACACCGACGCGGTCGAGCTGATCGAGGACCGCTCGCACGGCATGGTCCGCACCGAGGTCCGCTGTTCCCGGTGCGGCTCGCACCTGGGCCACGTCTTCGAGGGCGAGGGCTATCCGACCCCCACCGACCAGCGGTACTGCATCAACTCGATCTCGCTGCGGTTGACGCCGGAATCGGGATCGCCGGCCGGCGAGGGCTGAACGGGCCGCGCGCCGACCGGAGTCCACCGGCGCGGCGCGGGCCGGTGAGAGGCGGGGCGGCGGCGAGGTGCGCCCGGCTCCACCTGCGCCGCCCGTCACGCACCCACGGTCTCGGACCGTGGGTGTTCGTCCGTCCGGAGCGTTCGCCCGGCCCGCCCCCGAGGCCGGGCACCTCGCGCGCGCCGGAGCCGG
Organism: Streptomyces sp. NPDC048338; assembly: GCF_043201055.1. Lineage (NCBI taxonomy): Bacteria > Bacillati > Actinomycetota > Actinomycetes > Kitasatosporales > Streptomycetaceae > Streptomyces > Streptomyces sp. NPDC048338. Next base: position 102,376 of record NZ_JBICYQ010000020.1, on the reverse strand, counting down.
CGCGCCCGGGCCGAGGCTCAACGGCTCTTCGCCTCCTCGGCTTCGGTGGTGGCACGGGGGGACCGCTCGGCGGAGTCCGTCCTGCGCCGGGCGAGGTCGCCCACGGCGAGCGTGAGCACACCCGCGAGAAGGCCCCAGAAGGTCGAGCCGATGCCGAAGAGCGTGAACCCGGACGCCGTCGCGAGGAGGGTGACCACCGCCGGCTCGCGGAGCCGGTCGTCCCGGAGGGCGGAGGTGAGGGAGCCGCCGATGGTTCCCAGCAGGCCGATGCCCGCGATGCCCAGGACCAGGGCCGGCGGCATCGCGGTCAGCAGCCAGCCGACCGTTCCTCCGAAGAGGCCGACGAGGAGATAGAACACGCCCGTCCAGACACCCGCCACGTACCGCTTCCGGGGATCCGGGTGAGCGGCCTCGCCGCTGCAGATCGCGGCGGTGATCGCGGCCAGGTTGAGGCCGAAGCAGCCGAACGGCGCGAGGACGGTGTTGACCGTTCCGGTCCAGGTCAGCAGGGGCGAGATGGGTGTCGTGTAACCGGCGTTGCGCAGCACGGCGACCCCGGGCAGGTTCTGCGAGGCCATCGTCACGGCGAAGAGCGGCAGGCCGACGCCGACGAGGACCTGCCAGTCGAACTCGGGGCGTACGAAGGACGGCTCGGCGAGCGTGAGCGCGAATCCGTCCAGCTTCCATGACCCCTGCCAGGCGGTGGCCGCGATCCCGACGGCGAGCGCGGCGACGACCGCGTACCGGGAGAACCAGCGTCGTCCGACGAGATAGGCCAGGAACATGGGAACGGCGATGACGCCGTTCCGCTCCATCTGCGTGAACAGCTCCGTGCCGAACTGCAGAAGGACCCCGGCGAGCAGGGCCGAGGCGAGCGGCACCGGGATCCGGTTCATGATCCGCTCGAACCAGCCGGTGACCCCGCTGATCACGATGAGCACGGCGGACAGCAGGAACGCGCCGACGGCCTGAGCCATCGTCACCCCCTGGAGGCCGGTGGCGAGCAGCGCGGCGCCGGGGGTCGACCAGGCGGTCACGATCGGGGCGCGATAGCGCAGCGAGAGCCCGATGCAGGTGACCCCCATGCCGATGCCGAGCGCGAAGACCCACGAGGTGAGTTCGGCGGACGTCGCCCCGGCGGCCTTGGCCGCCGTGAAGACGACGGCCACGGAGCTGGTGACGCCGATGAGGACGGCGAGGAATCCGGCGGAGACGGCGGTGGTCGGCGCGGCGGACTGTACGTGTCGTATGAAAGCCATGGCCCGGGCATCCTGGCACACCGTGTGCGCGGGGCCCGCCCGGTTTTCCACAGGCCTTGTCCCGGGGGGCGGATGGCCGCAGGATCAAGGAGTGATCCATTTCGGGGAGGGGAAATGATCAAGGGAGACAACGGCTTCCTTCCGACGGTGCCGCTGCGCCTCGCCGTGCGGAACGGAGTCGATGTGGCGGTGTTGCTTCTGACGGAGCAGGGCCGGGTCCGGGGGGACCATGACATCGTGTTCCACGGAGCGCCGGTCCATCCCTCGGGAGCCGCACGGCTGTTGGGGGAGGAGAGCGGCACGGTCTGGCTGGATGCCGGACTCACCGCGGTCGAGGGGGAGATCGTCCGCCTTCTGGTGGTCGGGTCGACGGAGGCCGGTGCGCTGCGGGACGTGGACGAGCTGTCCGTGGAGGCGTTCGCGCCGGACGGCACATCGGTCGCCAGGTACGACGTGACCGACGCGGGCGGCGAGACGGCGATGGTGCTCGCGGAGCTGTACCGGAGGGCGGGAGGCTGGAAGTTCCGCGCGGTGGGCCAGGGCTATGTGAACGGCCTCGCGGGCCTGGTGACGGACCACGGGGTCGAGGTGGCGGACAGCGCCCCGGCGCAGGCCCGGGCGCAGGTTCAGGCTCCGGCCCCTGTGCCGCCCCATGCCCCGGTCCCGTTCCAGCCGCCGGGCCCGGCGCCGTTCCATGCCTCGCCTGCGGTCCCGGCTCCGGTCGCTTTCCAGACGCCCGCCGCCCCGATCCCGATCCCGCACCCGGTCCCGGTCGCCAAGGTCCCGGGGCCGGTGCCCACGGTGGTGGTTCCCGTGCCCGCGCAGGAGCTGATCGTGCCGGACTGGGCGTTCGGCTCCGTCTTCGAGCCGTACACGCAGAGCGGCCGGGACAACGACGTGATCACGGCGGAGGGGCTCCCGCCCGGGCCGGTCGTGGTCGACCTCGCCGTCGACGCCGAGGGGTACACCGGCCTCTGGCCCCTGAATCGGTTCAACAAGGACGGGGAGAGCCTCGTCAACAGCACCGAGGACAACTTCCGGGGCCGACTGCTCGCACACGTCCCCGGGAACGGGCGTCTGCGTCTGCGGCTGAGGGCTGACGGACCCTGGCGGCTCCAGGTCCTGCCACTGGCGGCGGCCAGGCATCTGTCGGAGGAGCCGATGGAGTGCTTCGGCCCCGACGTGCTGCTGCACACAGGGGGAACGGCCGATCTCGCCATCCGCTACCGCGGCAACGACAACCTCATCGTCTATCTCCACGAACTGGCGGAGCACGACGACCCCACCACCCTCCCGGAGCAACAGGGGAGCGTCGTCAACGAGATCGGCAGACGACGGGAGACCGTGCCGCTGCCGGAGGGACCGCTCCTCGTCCATCTGAAGAGGGCGGACGGCCCGTGGAGCGCGAGACTCAAGCACGTGCAGCCGCACAGCCGTCCGTCGAGCGGCGGCCTGTCGAACGCGACCGAGATCGACAAGGCCCAGGGCCGGCTGTGGCGCGGCAGACGCTGAGCATCCCCCGCGTGGCCGGCGGTCGGGGGGCTCGGGATCAGCCGGCCGAGGCGTGCGCGACGAAGTCGGCCCAGACGGCGGCGGGGAGGGACAGCCGCGGACCACCGGAGTCCTTCGAGTCACGCACGTGGACGATGGCGGGGGTGACGGCGACCTCGACGCAGTCGTCACCGCTCCCACTGCTGTAACTGCTCTTGAACCAGACCAGATTTGTGGTGCTCATGTGGCTCCTCGCATCCTCCGCAACAGGCTCAGGGAGTCCTCCAGGGTGAGAGCCTGCGAGCGCATCCTGGCATATCGCATCTGGAGGATGCTGACCACTTTCGGGTCGCGGATGAACTGACCGCTTTCCTGTCCTTCGCAGTAGGCGAACCACTGATTGCCCGGCGTCTCCAGGAGGCGCATGGGCCCGCCGAGTCCGGCGTGATGACCGCGGGTCCTCGGCATGATCTGGACTTCCAGGTTGCGGCGTTCTCCAAGGTCGATCAGGTGGGCGACCTGCTCGCGCATGGCCTGCACCCCGCCGGTGGGGCGTTCGAGGACGTGTTGCTCGACGATGAAGCTGTACGCCGTGTTCGGGCGATCGGTCAGCAGTCGTTGCCTTTCCAGACGAGCAGCGAGTTGTGCCTCGATCTGGTCGTCCCCCAGCGGCGGGCGTTGTTCGTTGAAGAGTTCCCGCGCGTACGCCTCCGTCTGCAACAACCCCGGGACCAGGCGGCATTCATAGGTGTAGAGGTTCAACGCCTCCGTCTCCAGCTTCGCCCACTGGCGGAACCAGCTCGCCAGTCCCGGCTGCCGCGACAGGTGCTTCGACGCGGCCCGCAGCACTCCCAGGCCGTCCAGGACGTCTTCCGCGCGCTCCACGAAGTCCGCCGGCGGGAAGCGGCGGCCCTGTTCGATCGAGGCCACCGTGGGGACCGAGTACCGCACCCGGGGTGCGAACTCCTCCTGGGTGAGCCGGGCCCGCTTGCGGAGGGTCTTGACCACCTCCCCGAAGGACTTCAAGCTGTCCGACGCCTCGGGCTCGCCGCCGCCCGTGTAGCCGTCCGTCATCCCGTGCCCCTCCCGTGCCGCGCCCGTCCCGGCCATGGTCACGGGCGGTGACCGGTACTGTCCACCCTCCGAACCCGTACGCTCACCCAGCGTACGGGTGGCTGACCTGGGCAACGCGGTCCCGACGGCGCCACATTGGGCTCATGCGACCCCCATCGACCCATCAGGAACCCGTCACCGTACGTGTGTTCACCCAGCGACTGAGCTCCACGCCGCGCGGGGCCCGGCTCGCCCGGCACCTCGCGCTCCACCAGCTGCACCGCTGGGGGATCGAGCACGGCAGCGGCACCTCCGACACCGCGGCGTTCCTCGTCGCCGAGCTCGCCGCCAACGCCGTGACCCACGGCCGGGTGCCCGGGCGCGACTTCGAGCTGACGCTCGCGTACACGCCCGGGCTGCTGCTCCGCGTCGACGTGGCCGACTCCCGTACGGAACGCCGGCCGCCGGGGCCCGGCGGGATCGCCGGGCCCCGGCCCCTGGACGAGTCCGGCCGGGGCCTGCTCGTCGTCCAGGCCCTGGCCTCCCGGTGGGCCGTGCTCGACCGCGTACCGGTCGGGAAGACCGTGCGGGCCGAGCTCGACCTCAGCCGGCCGACGCCGCCGGCGCCGGGGCGTAGCCGGTCGGACGGCTGGTGAACGTGCCCCGGCCCTGGGTGCGCGAACGCAGCCGGGACGCGTAGCCGAAGAGTTCGGCCAGCGGCACGGTCGCCGTCACGACCGCCGTACCGGAGCGGGTCGTCGAGTCGGAGACCCGGCCGCGCCGCGCCGCGAGGTCGCCGAGCACCGCGCCGACCGCGCTGTCCGGCACGGTGACCGTGACCTCGGCGACCGGTTCGAGCAGCGTCATGGCGCTCGCCCGCAGGGCCTCCCGCAGCGCGAACCGACCCGCTGTGCGGAACGCCATCTCCGAGGAGTCCTTCGTGTGGGTCGCGCCGTCGGTCAGCGTGACGCGCACGCCGGTGACCGGATGCCCGCCGAGCGGGCCCTCCGCCAGGGCGTCCCGGCAGCCGGCCTCGACCGCGCGGACGTACTCCTGCGGCACCCGGCCGCCCGTGACCGTGGACGTGAAGGCGAAGTCACCGTTCGCGGTCCCCTCCTCCAGAGGCGCGACGTCGATGACGACGTGGGCGAACTGACCCGAGCCGCCGTCCTGTTTGACGTGCCGGTACAGCAGCCCGGACACGCCGCGGGAGACCGTCTCGCGGTAGGCCACCTGGGGTCTGCCGACGGCGACGTCCAGCCCGTGGGCGCGCCGGATCTTCTCCACCGCCACCTCCAGGTGCAGTTCGCCCAGCCCCGACAGCACGGTCTGGCCGGTCTCCGGATCGGTCCGGACCACCAGGGAGGGGTCCTCCTCGGTGAGCCGGGCCAGCGCCGTCGCCAGCCGGTCCGTGTCGAGACTCCGCCGGGCCTCGACGGCGACGGAGACGACCGGGTCGGCCGTCGACGGCGGTTCGAGGACCAGCGGTGCGGCGGGGGCGCACAGCGTGGCACCGGCACGGGCGGCCTTCGGTCCGACGACGGCGACGATGTCGCCGGCCCGGGCCTCGTCCACCTCCGTGTTCCGGTCGGCCTGGACGCGCAGGATCCGGCCGACACGCTCGGTGCGCCGTGCGGTGGCGTCGAGCACGGTGTCCCCCTTCCTGAGCGTGCCCGCGTAGACGCGGAGATAGGTCATGCGGCCGGTGGCGGTCGAGTTCACCTTGAACACGAGCGCCGTGAACGGTTCGTCGGGATCGGCGGCCCGCTCCTGCGTGACGCCGTCCAGCGTCCCGCGGACCGGCGGGACGTCCGGCGGCGCGGGCAGGTAGGCCACGACGGCGTCGAGCAGCGGTTCGATCCCGCGGTTGCGGTAGGCCGAGCCGCACAGGACGACCACGGCCTCGCCGTCGCGGGTGAGGTCGCGCAGCGCGGCGACCAGCGTCTCCTCGCCCAGCGCGGACCGCTCGCAGAACTCCTCCAGGGCGGACGGATGGAGCTCCGCCACCGTCTCCTCCAGCCGTCGTCGCCGGCGCCGCACCTCGTCGAGCAGGTCGTCGGGGACCGGGCCCTCGACGTACGGTCCGCCGTCGCCGTCCCACACCAGGGCGCGCAGGCGTACCAGGTCGACGACGCCGGTGAAGCCGTCCTCCCGGCCGATCGGCAGCTGGACGACGAGCGGCACCGTGCGCAGACGGGTCCGGATCGACTCGACCGCCGTGTCGAGGTCGGCACCCGCGCGGTCCAGCTTGTTGACGAACGCGATCCGCGGGACGCCGTGCCGGTCGGCCTGGCGCCACACCGTCTCGCTCTGCGGCTCGACGCCCGCGACGGCGTCGAAGACGGCGACGGCGCCGTCGAGCACGCGCAGGGCGCGCTCGACCTCGTCGGAGAAGTCGACGTGGCCCGGGGTGTCGATCAGGTTGACGCGGTGGCCGTCCCAGTCGCAGCTGACGGCCGCGGCGAAGATGGTGATGCCGCGGTCGCGTTCCTGCGGGTCGAAGTCCGTGACGGTGGTGCCGTCGTGGACCTCACCCTGCTTGTGGGTGGCACCGGTGAGGTACAGGAACCGTTCGGTGACGGTGGTCTTCCCGGCGTCGACGTGGGCGAGGATGCCCAGGTTGCGGACACGGGTGGGGGACGGGAGCGTGTGGGTACGCACGGCGTGATGCCTTTCGCTGGCGCCTGAACAGGGCAGCGCGATTCCCGGACGCGGAAGGACCCCGGTGCCCTCGGGAGGGCGCAGAGAGGGGTCAGAGGGTCGTCGCGGGCCTGCGACGGCGGCCGCGCAGCCGCCGTCGGGCGCGCGAAGAGGCGAGGATCACGTCGTACCGGGAACGGGGAACGGCGACGGCGATGTGGCAACGCACGGTCGGCTCCCCTCGGTTCGGCTGGTCAGGCGCACACGGGCGGTGCGCGCTGCGAGTCTAGGGAGACCAGGGGCGCGGGCGACAGCGAATTTACGCGGGCGGCGACCGGCCCGCGCCCACCGGGCCCCGCGGGCACGTCGGTTCGGTTCGCCGCGCCGGACGGGAGGGCGCGGCCCGAGGCCGCCGGATCCGGTACGGACCGCCCGGAGTCGCCCCGGTGCCGCCTGTCCCGGCCGTGGCGAGAGCCCGGCGGGACCGGGCGGGGAGTCAGCGGGGAGCAGGGGTCAGCCGGCGGGCTGGAGCAGGTCCCAGCGGTTGCCGTAGAGGTCCTCGAAGACCGCGACCGAGCCGTACACCTCGTGCCGCGGTTCCTCCAGGAAGCGAACTCCGGCGGCGGACATCCGGGCGTGGTCGCCCGCGAAGTCCTCGGTGTGGAGGAAGAAGCCCACGCGGCCGCCCGTCTGGGCGCCCACGCTGGACTCCTGCTCGGGGCCGCGGGCGCGGGCGAGCAGCAGCCCCGCGTTGCCGAGACCGCCGACGCCGCCCCGGGGACGTACGACGACCCAGCGCGAGCCGTCGCCGCGGTCGGTGTCCTCGACGAGCTCGAAGCCGAGGGCGTCGGTGTAGAAGGCGATGGCCTCGTCGTAGTCACGGACGACGAGGGTGACGAGTGCGATGGACGACATGACACCCAACGTCATACGTACAACTGGGTCCCGTCAAATCGAGTGGGAGAATGCCCCGCATGGAAGCGCAGCAGCTCGCCGGGCTCACGGCCCGCGCCCGGCTCCTCGCCGTCCCCGGCGGACGGCGGATCCTGGGCCTCGCGGGCGCGCCCGGCGCCGGGAAGTCCACCCTCGCCGCGCGTCTGGTCTCCCGGCTCGACGGCCTCGCCGTCCTCGTGCCCATGGACGGTTTCCACCTCGCCCAGGAAGAGCTGCGCCGGCTCGGCCGAGCGGGGCGCAAGGGGGCGCCGGACACCTTCGACGCCGCGGGCTACGCCGCGCTGCTGACCCGGCTCCGGGCCGCCCAACCCGGCGTCACGGTCTACGCCCCCGCCTTCGACCGGGCCCTGGAGGAGCCGGTCGCCGGCTCCGTACCGGTGCCGGCCGACGTCCCGCTCGTGATCACGGAGGGGAACTACCTCCTCCATGACGAGGGTCCGTGGGCCCTGGTCCGGCCGCTCCTGGACGAGGCGTGGTTCCTGGAGCTCGACGACCACCGCCGGGTGCCGCGGCTCGTGGACCGGCACGTCCGCTTCGGCAAGGACCGGGCGTATGCCGAGCGCTGGGTGCGGGACTCCGACGAGGTCAACGCCCGGCTCGTGGCCCGCGGCCGGGACCGCGCCCACCTGGTCGTCCGGATGAGCTGACCGCGCCGCCGGCCCCGGTCCGCCGCCCGCCCGCCGCCCGCCACCTCGTCGCCCCGGCCGGTCAGACCGTCGCGTGGGCCGTCGCCGCCCTGGCCAGCGCCCGGACCACCGGATGCGGGCGGGTCCCGTCACCGGCCAGCTCCGGCTGGAAGAGCGTCGCCAGGTAGAAGGGATGCCCCGGCAGCTCCGCGATCCGCACCTGCCCCGCCTCGTCCTCACCGCTGAAGCGCAGGCCGTGCGCACGGAGGGTGTCCAGATGGCGGCCGTCCGGGCCGTACTCGCAGTGGTAGCGCTCGGTCGACCGCTCGGCGCCGAGCACCGACTCCGCCAGCGAGCCGGGCGTCACCCTCACCGTGCCCTCGTGCCCCACGAGCGAGCAGGCCAGCGGGGCGATCAGCAGGTCGTGGGAGTCCGCGCCCGGATCGTTCTCGGCGTGCGCGAGGCGCGGCAGTCCGCAGACGTTCCGCGCGAACTCCAGCAGCGCGTGCTGGAACCCGCCGCAGGTGCCCAGGAGCGGGATGCCGTCCTCGCGGGCGGTCCGGACGGCCGCGAGCGCCCCCTCCTCGCTGGCGTACGGACTGCCGGGCAGCACCCACACCGCGTCGAAGCCCCTCACCGCGCCGGGCTCCCGCGCGTCCGGGGTCGCGATCCAGTACGCGTCCAGGACGAGGCCGTCGCGCTCCGCCAGCGCGTCGAGGAGCAGCGGGACCCGGGCATGGGACGTCACGTGCGGGGACCGGTCGCCGACCAGCGCGACGCGGGGTGTCCTCGACGGGCGCGCCGCCCGCGCCTCCGGGGCGGGGGAGTCGGTCGTAGGGGAGTTCGTCATGCCCATCATGCTGGGCGGAGGCACTCGTTCACGTCCAACGATGATTCCTGCATGATCCATCAGGAACACTTATGCTCACCTCCTCATGGACCCGCACCTCCTGCGCACCTATGTCACCGTCGTCCGGCTCGCCTCCTTCTCCGAGGCCGCCCGCGCGCTCGGATACACCCAGTCCGCCGTCTCCCAGCACATCGCCGCCCTGGAGGGCGACCTCGGTACGCCGCTCCTCGGCCGCCGGCCCGTCGTCCCCACGCCCGCCGGCGCCCGTCTCCTCGAACACGCCGGATCGCTCCTGCTGAGGCTCGACGCCGCCCGCGCCGACCTCGCCCGCTTCGCGGCGGCGCCCCGCGGGACGGTGACCCTCGCCGCGTCACCGCTCGCCGTGCACCCCCGTGCCCTCGCCGCCCTGCCCGCCGCGGGCGTCACCCTGCGGACCCTGCCCCGTGACGAGGTGCCCGCCGCCGTCGCCGACGGGAGCGCCGACCTCGGCCTGGTCGACGGCCTCGCCGCCCCCAGCGACCCCCTGCGGCTGCCCGACGTCGCCCCGCTCACCGCCGTCCGCCTCACCGAGGAGCCGCTCGCCGTCCTGCTGCCCGCCGGGCATCCGCTCGCCGGCCGCGGCGCGCTGCGGCTGGCCGACCTCGTCGACGCGCGCTGGCTCGACGCCCCCCACACCGGCTTCCCGCTGGACCGGCTGCGCGCGGCCCACGGCGGCCCCGGAGGCCACGGCTTCCGCGCCGCTCTGCGCCACGAGGGCACCGACGTCCGCACGCTGGCCGCGCTGGCCGCCGCGGGACACGGCCTCGCCCTGCTCCCGGCGAGCGTCGCCGCCGGAGTCCCGGACGCGGTCGCCGTTCCGCTCGGGTCGCCCCGTCTCGTCCACCGGACCGAACTCCTGCATCTCGGTGGTGAACCCCTGGGTCAGGCAGCCGAGTTGGCGCGGCGACTGCGCGCGTGACCTCCCGCCTCTAGGCTTGGCCGTGGCGCGGCGGCACGGTGACCGGCGACACGGTCGGCGTGGTGGCGCGGTGACACGGCGGCGACGGAAGGCGGGCATACGTGGGCTTGTTCCGGCGAGGACCCAGGCGGGACGGCGAAGACGCGCCCCGCGACCCCGAGTTCAGCTACTTCTCCGTCCGGGAGGCCGCCCTCTTCCGGAGTCGCGTCAGGGAGTCCTTCGCCGAGCTCGGCCTCGAAGTCACCGTGTACGCCGATGTGGTGACCGACGACGGCGGACGGCGATTCGGGCTCGGGAACCTCGCCGCCGTCTGCCACAACGACCGCCGCGGGCCTCGCGTCTGGCATGAACTGATCCACCGTCATGTCGGGTTGGTGCTCCGGACCATGGAGGAACCCTCGGCGCTCGACACCCTGCCGCCCGAACAGATCCGCTCCCAGCTCTACCCCCGGGTCGTCAGCGGGGACGGCATCGACCCGACGGCTTTCGGATACGCCCGGACCGTCGCGCCGGGCCTGTACGAGATCCTCGCCCTCGACCTGCCGGAGAGCGTCATGATGCTCACCGACGAGGCGCTGGAGCCGCTCGGCGACGTCCGGCGGCTCCGCGAGCGGGCACTGGCCAATCTGCGCGCCCTGCCCGTCGAGGGGCACGAGACCGTGCGGGACGCCGACGGCATGTGCTTCGAGGTGATCCTCGGCGACTCGTTCTACACCGCGAGTCGTGTCCTGGACCTGGACGCCGTCGTCCGGCGGGTCACCGGGGAGCCGCTGGGCGAGCACGGCGCGCTGGTCGCGATGCCGTTCCGGCACCAGCTGGCCTTCCATCCCATCCGGGACACCACGATCGTCCCCGCGCTGGGCGCGATGGCGTCGTTCGCCGCGTCCGGTTACGAGGACACGCCGGGGGCGATCAGCCCGTACGTCTTCTGGTGGCGGCACGGCCGGCTCACCCAGCTCAGCGAACACGACGAGGACGGCGGCGAACTGAGGATCGTCGTCGGCGAGGACTTCCAGGAGCTGCTGGAACGCCTCATCACCCAGGATCCCGAGCAACTCTGAGCGGTCGCGGCGGCGCACCGCGCCAGGCAGGATGCTGTACGTCGAGAAGGAGACCCCATGCCGAGCACGTCCGCACCCGCCCCGTTCACCGCCGACGACTACCGCGCCCGCATGGAACGGGCCGTCGGGTCCGCGGCGGACGCCGGGCTCGCCGGAGTGCTGGTCGCCCCCGGCCCCGACCTGGTGTACCTCACCGGCTACCAGCCGACCGCGATCACCGAACGGCTCACCGTCCTCGTCCTGGCCGTCGGCCAGGACCCGGTCCTCGTCGTGCCGACGCTTGAGGCCCCCGACGCCGAGAAGGCCGCCGGCGCCGCCGCGCTCACCCTGCGGGACTGGACCGACGGCAAGGACCCGTACGAGGTCACCGCGCCGCTCCTCGATGTCGACGGCCGGTTCGGCGTCAGCGACAACGCCTGGGCCATGCACCTCCTCGGCCTGCAGAAGCAGCTGCCGGGCACCTCCTACGTGTCGCTCACCGACGCGCTGCCGATGCTGCGGGCCGTGAAGGACTCCCACGAGCTGGCCCGGGTCGCGGCGGCCGGCGCCGCCGCCGACCAGGCGTACGGCGAGATCCTCAAGGTCCGCTTCGCCGGCCGCCGCGAGACCGAGGTGGCCGCCGACCTCGCCGGGCTGCTGACGCGCTTCGGCCACTCCCAGGTCGACTTCACCGTCGTCGGCTCCGGGCCCAACGGTGCCAACCCGCACCACGAGGCGGGGGAGCGGGTCATCGAGCGCGGGGACATGGTGGTCCTCGACTTCGGCGGCCTCAAGCATGGTTACGGCTCCGACACCACCCGGACCGTCCACGTCGGCGAGCCGACGGCCGAGGAGCAGCGCGTCCACGACATCGTGCGCGAGGCGCAGCAGGCCGGTTTCGAGGCCGTCCGGCCGGGCGTGGCCTGCCAGGACGTGGACCGGGCGGCCCGCAAGGTGATCACGGACGCGGGCTACGGCGAGTACTTCATCCACCGCACCGGCCACGGCATCGGGGTCACCACCCACGAACCGCCGTACATGATCGAGGGGGAGGAGCGGCCGGTCGTGCCCGGCATGTGCTTCTCGATCGAGCCGGGGATCTACCTGCCGGGCCGCTTCGGGGTCCGCATCGAGGACATCGTGACGGCGACGGAGGACGGCTCGGGCCGCCGCTTCAACAACACCCCGCACGAGATGGCGATCGTCGAGTAGGCCGCCGGGCCCGGCGACGGCCGTGTCCGAGCGCCCGGTACCCCGCACGGGGTGCCGGGCGCTCGGGCGTGCCGGCGTCCGCCCTCAGCCGTCCGTCAGGATCGCGGCGCACTCCGCCGGGAGCCGCAGCACCCCGTCCGCACCGGGCGCCTCGACCGGCTCCCAGGACGCCAGGACCCGGTCGCGGCCGTTGGACCCGATCGGGATGTCCACCGGCTCCTTGCCCAGGTTGACCGCGACCCGCAGCACCCCGCGCCGGAAGGCCAGCCACCGGGCCTCCTCGTCGAAGGCCACGCGGACCGCCGCCAGGTCGGGGTCGGTCAGGTCCGGCAGCGTGCGGCGCAGCGCGACGAGTTCCCGGTGCCAGGCCAGCAGGCGGTTGTGCGGCGCCCGTTCGCGCTCGGCGCGGTCCAGCACGGAGCGGTCCCGGGTGGCCGGGTCCTGCGGGTCCGGGACCTCCTCCTCCGCCCAGCCGTGTGCCGCGAACTCCCGCCGCCGGCCCCGCCGCACCGCCTCCGCGAGCTCCGGATCCGTGTGGTCGGTGAAGTACTGCCAGGGTGTTCCGGCGCCCCATTCCTCGCCCATGAAGAGCATCGGGACGGACGGGCCGGTCAGCACCAGCGCGGCCGCGCAGGCCAGCAGCCCGGGGGAGAGGGTCGCCGAGAGCCGGTCGCCCAGCGCCCGGTTGCCGATCTGGTCGTGGGTCTGGGCGTAGCCCAGGAAGCGGTGCGCGGGGGTGCGCACCCGGTCCACCGGGCGGCCGTGGTGGCGGCCACGGAAGCTGGAGTACGTGCCGTCGTGGAAGAAGACCTGCCGCAGTGTCTTGGCGAGCGCGGCCAGCGGGGCGCGCGCGAAGTCGGCGTAGTACCCCTGGGACTCGCCGGTCAGGACCACGTGGAGGGCGTGGTGGAAGTCGTCGTTCCACTGGGCGTGGAGCCCGAGGCCGCCCGCCACCCGCGGGGTGGTGGTGCGCGGATCGGCCTGGTCGGACTCGGCGACGAGGAAGTGCTGCCGCCCCTGTTCGCGCGCCAGTTCGTCGACCGCCTCCGACAGCTCCTCCAGGAAGGTCAGCGCCCGGTTGTCCACCAGCGCGTGCACCGCGTCCAGGCGCAGCCCGTCGATCCGGTAGTCCCGCAGCCAGCCCAGCGCGCTGCCCAGCAGGTACGCGCGGACCTCGTCCGAACCCGGCGCGTCGAGGTTCACCGCCGCGCCCCAGGGCGTGTGGTGGGTGTCGGTGAAGTACGGCCCGAAGGAGGGCAGATGGTTCCCGGACGGGCCGAGATGGTTGTGGACGACGTCGAGGACCACGCCCATCCCGAGCCCGTGCGCCGTGTCGACGAAGCGTTTGAGCGCGGCCGGGCCGCCGTACGGCTCGTGCACCGCCCAGGGCGCCACCCCGTCGTACCCCCAGCCCCACCGGCCCGGGAACGGGCACAGGGGCATCAGCTCCACATGGGTGATGCCGAGCCCGGCCAGCTCCCCGAGACGGTCGCGGGCCCCGTCCAGGGTGCCGTCCGGGGTGAAGGTCCCGACGTGCAGTTCGTACAGCACCGCGGCCCGCAGTCGCAGCTTCGGCGCCTCGTTGAACCAGACGTACGCGTCGTGGTCGACGACCGCGCTCAGGCCGTCCGGGCCGTCGGGCTGACGGCGGGAGCGCGGGTCGGGCAGGACGTGCCCGCCGTCCAGGGCGAAGCCGTACCGGTCGCCGTCCCCGGCCGCCGCCACGCAGGTCCACCAGCCGGCCCGCTCCGCGTCCCGTTCCATCGGGTGGGCGGTGCCGTTCAGCTCCAGCGTCACCCGGTCACGGGCCGCGGGGGCCCACACCTCGAACAGCACTGGCCGATCCCCTCGTCGATGGACCAACGGCTACGGCGTCCATCCTGGCAGTCAGGACCCCGTGGCGCCCGGCGCGTCCCACACGTAATTGATCGCCCGCTCGAAGGTCACGTAACCCGCCCGCGCGAAGGAACGCGCCATCGGCACGTTCCCGAGGTCGGTCGCCGCCCGGATCCGCGGCACGTCGTGGCCGGCCAGGACGCGGGTGCCCTCGACCAGGATGTCGTCGACGTAGCCGTTGCCCCGGTGGGCCGGGAGCACACCGATGTAGGCGATGTTGTGGTGGTAGTTGTTCCTGGCCGGGACGACGAAGCCGACGGGCTCGCCGGTCTCCGGAAGCTCCGCCACCTGCCACCACTCTCGGGGCGAGGAGTACCCGGCGAACTCCTCCTCGTACTGCAGCTCGGCCGACTCGCGGGCGGACATGCCGGACGCCAGTTCGGCCAGGCCGTGCGCGTCGAGCGTCCCTTCCAGGACCTGGACCATGAGCGCGACCAGGTCCTCGCGGTCCCGCACGGGCCGGAAGGCCAGCCGGCCCTTCGGCTCGGGTACCGCCGTGCCCGCGCGCCACTCCAGGCGCAGCCGCTCGACGAGCGGCCGGGCCCCGGCGCGCTCCAGCACCGCGAACAGGGTCTCCAACTGCTCACGGGTCTCCGCGACCTCGCGCCAGTCCGGGGGCAGGAATCGGCCGTACTCGGGGCGCTGCACGCCCTCCGGCACCACGGCGGCGGTGGCGGTCTCCAGCAGCCGCAGGCCGATGTCGGCGCGCTCCTCGGCGGGGAGGGCGGGGTCGAGGTCGAAGAAGTCGAGGGCCTGCGGCTCGCCGCCCTCCTTGCTCGTCCACCAGGCGAGCCTGGCCAGGACCCGGTCGTCGCGGAGCGCCACCCACATCCATTCCGGCCGGCGGAGGCCGTCGGCGAGGTCGCCCTCCAGCTCGTGGTCGAGGACGTAGCTGAGGCGGCAGAAGAGCGCGAGCTCCTCCGGTCCGGCGAGCGGGCGGAGCGTGAGGCCGAGGTCCGGCCCGGTCGGGGTCGTGGGCACGTGGTGCTTCCCTCCAGGGAGTCGAGTGCGCAGACCGTACAACGATCTTGGTCGGAGGGGTACGGAGTTTCCCGTCCGGGGTCTTCTGGACACTGCCTACCGGTCGGACCGACAATCGCGAATGTGAGCACCCCGTTCGAGTTCCCCACGCACTCCGGCCCCGTCCCCGTTCCCGTCCGCGTCTCCGACGCCGAGCGGGACCGCGCGCTGGGGCTGCTCCGCGAGGGCGCCGCGACGGGCCGTCTCTCGCACGACACGTTCGTCTACCGCATGGAGCGTGTGCTCGTCGCCCGCCGCCCCGACGAACTCGCGCTGCTGACCGCCGACCTGGAGTCCGAGGGGCCGTGGACCCGGCGCGTGGTGGGCGCGGTCGAGCGGATGTCGGCGTTCACGGCGAAGGTCGGGCGCGCGTGGCGGGCGGAGCGGCTCCCCAAGCTGCTGCTGCCCCAACCGGGTCCCCATCCGCTGCGGATCGGCCGGGATCCGGTCAACGGACTGCGGCTCAGCCACGAGACGGTCTCGCGGCTGCACGCCGAGCTCTCCCTGCAGGGCGGTATGTGGGTGCTGCGCGACCTCGGCTCGACGAACGGCACCACCGTCAACGGGCGCCGGGTGACGGGAGCGGTCGCCGTCCGGCCCGGTGACATGGTCGCCTTCGGCCAGATGTCGTTCCGGCTCTCTCCGCGCTGATCCGTGACAGGCGGCCGTGACCGGCGGCCGTGACAGGCGGCCGTGACCGGCCCCACGGTCGGACCGTTCTTTCCCGGCACTTTTAACCCGTTCGGCGGTATGCGAGCTGCGGCAGGGCCAGCCTGGTGGTGGGGTGGGGAGACCCACCATCGGACCGACAGGGGGCACGATGCGCGAGGAAGCGACCCCGGGCATACGGCAGGACAACTGGACGGACCTCCCTCCCATGGCACGCGCCAGGACGCGCCGCACGGCCCCCCTCGCGGGCCGGGCCGGTGCCGTGCCGCCCGCCGCCGGGCGGCGGCGGAGCCGGACCGTCGCGCCCAGCCTCCTCGACCCCGGAGCCACCCGCGACCCGCATCGCGTCCACCGGGTCCTGCGGGAGCAGTTCCCCCTCACCTACGACCCGTTGCTGCGCGCCTGGGTGCTGAGCCGGTACGCCGACGTGGCCACCGCCCTCACCGACGCCCGCTTCACGCACGGCCACCGGCCCGGCGACCCGCCCTGCGCCGACACCCACGTCGACGTCGACGTGGAGGAGCTGCGGGCCGTCGCCGAGCGCACGGCCCACGTCCTCGCCCGCCGGATCGCCGACCGCCCCCAGGCCGACCTGGTCGCCGACTTCTGCCACTGGCTGCCCGCCGGCACGGTCGCCGCCGCCGTCGGGGTGCCGTACCGCGACATGATGCGGCTGGTGCGCGGCCGGGCCGCCTCCGCGCTCGCCGGCCAGTGCACCGCCCAGATCGCCGTCCGGGAGAAGGCGCTGGCCTCGTTCCTCGCCAACGTGCTCGCCGACCCCGACCGGCTGGCGGAGCTCCGGGACGCCCCCACGGGACCCACGAGCCCCTTCACCCGGGCCTGGACCGAATCGCTGCGCCGCGACCCGCCCGTGCAGATCGCGGTCCGCCGGACCGGCGCCGACGTGCCGGTCACCGGCGGCACGATCCCCGCGGGGGAGCCGGTCGCCCTGCTCATCGGGGCCGCCGGCCGCGACCCGGAGCGCTTCCGCGAGGCCGACCGCTACGACCCCCGGCGCGACGACCCCGGCCAGCTCACCTACGGCACCGGCTTCTGCCCGGCGGTCGTGCTGGCCGGACTGGAGGCCGAGTACGCCCTGCGGGCCCTGCTCGACGCCATGCCGCGGCTGCGCCTCGCCGACGGCTTCCGGCCCGAGCGGACCGGCCTCATCACCCGGGCCCCGCGGAGCCTTCTCGTACGGCCCGGCGGCTGAGCAGCGCCACCGGACGCTCCGCCAGCAGCTCCGCCACCTTCACCGTGCCACCGGCGAACTCCCGCACCCCGTCGAGGAGGTCGAACCAGCGGCCCGGCGGGAGCGTCAGCTCCGTGTCCTGCCAGCCGCCCGACTCGGCGAGCCGCAACGGCAGCCGCGTGACGGCCGTGACCACCTCGCCGGAGCGGGCGAAGGCGACACAGTGCGGCGCCCCCGGCCCGGTCGCGGTCAGCGGGGTGTACGTGCCCGACGTGCCGAACAGCTCCGGGTGCCGGCGGCGCAGCCCCAGTGCCGCCCGGACCAGCGCGGTCTTGTCGTCGTCCGCGCCCACCGCGAACGGCTCCCGGTTGTCCGGGTCCACCAGGGCCCGGTACTCCCGCTCGGTGCCCTGGTAGAGCTCCGGCACGCCCGGCATCGTCAGCTGGACCAGGGCCGCGCCCAGCATCGCGGCGCGGATGTGCGGTTCCAGGGCGAAGGCCGTCTCCGACGCCGCCCGCAGCGGGATCCGGCCGGGGCCCGCCGCCACGAAGTCGCTCACCGCCCGCTCGTAGGCCGGATCGGGCTCGGTCCAGCTGGTGTGCAGCCCCGCCTCCCGTACCGACTTGAGCACCGCGGGGCCGAGCCGGGCCGCGTCCGCCGAGCCGAAGCCGAACGCGGTCTGCCACGCCGTCCAGGCCAGGTGCGGATCGGGCGCCGGCACCCCCGCCACCTCCTCCAGCAACTCCGCCCACACGCCGGGGCACTGGGACAGCACCGCGATGCCTGCCCGGACATCCGCGCTGCGCTTGGTGTCGTGCGTGGTCAGCACCGTGCCGGTGGCCGGCCAGTCCCGGGCCAGCCGCAGGCAGTACGCGTGGAACTCCTCGGGCGTGATCGCCGGCCGGCCCGGATCCCCACCCACCTCGTTCGCCGACAGCAGCGGGGTGTAGCGGTAGAACGCCGTGTCCTCGACGGACTTGGCGCGCAGCGCGGACGACGTCTGCTCGAACCGCGCCCGGAACGCCCGGTGTCCGGGACCGTCCCCGCGCCGGCCGAGTGCGAGGTCCCGCACCGTGTCGACCGCCGAGGCCTCTTCCGCGACGGCGAACGCGGCCTTCGCCCCGCGCGCCGCCTCCGGAGTCAGCACCTCCTCGCCGCCGGTTCCGTAGGTGCGGTAGACGGGGACCCGGACCAGGAGTTCGCGGATCGCCGTCAGCAGCGCCCACGGCGCGTGGTCGCGCAGCTCCGGGTCGGCCGCGCAGAGCCGGCCCGCCATGCGGGTCAGCACGGCCGTCTCGGCGGCCAGCTCGTGCGTCACGACCTTGTACGCCGCGCGGCGCGCGGTCGCCTCCCAGTAGCCTCCGCGGTCGCCGGCCCGTCCCGCGAACTGCCGGTAGACGTCCAGCAGTTCGTCCGCGCCCACGGGGTCGGTGAAGAGCCCGTCCACGTGGCGCAGCGCGTCGTAGCCGGTGGTGCCGGCGACGGGCCAGTCCGCGGGCAGCGGTTCCGTGGCGGTGAGGATCTTCTCCACGACCGTCCAGCACCGGCCGTCCGTCGCCTCCCGCAGCCGCTCCAGATAGCCCAGCGGGTCGGCCAGCCCGTCCGGATGGTCGATCCGCAGACCCTCGATCACCCCGTCCCGCACCAGCTCCACGATCTTCGCGTGGGTCGCCTCGAAGACCTCGGGTTCCTCCACCCGTACCCCGATCAGGTCCGAGATCGTGAAGAAGCGGCGGTAGTTGAGCTCCGTACGGGCCAGTCGCCACCACGACAGCCGGTACCACTGCGCGTCGAGCAGCTCGTCCAGAGGCAGGTCCGCCGTCCCCTCGCGCAGCGGGAACTCCTGGTCGTCGAGGCGCAGCACCCCGTCCGCCACCACGAACCGCTCCCGTACCTCCGGCAGCCGGTCCGGCAGCACGGGCAGCAGGATCCGCCCGTCCTCCGCCTCCCAGTCCACGTCGAACCAGCGCGCGTACGGGGATCCGGGACCCTCGCGGAGCACCTCCCAGAGCGCGTGGTTGTGCCGCGGCGAGGCGGCCATGTGATTGGGCACCAGGTCGACGACCAGACCGAGTCCGTGGCTCCGGGCGGTGGCGGCGAGCGCCCGAAGGCCCTCCTCGCCGCCCAGCTCCGCCCGGACGGCCCGGTGGTCGGTGACGTCGTAGCCGTGACCGGAGCCGGGTACGGCCTCCAGGACCGGCGACAGGTGCAGGTGCGAGACTCCGAGGCCGGCGAGATACGGGACGGCCCGCTCGGCGGCCGCGAACGGGAACTCCGGCTGGAGCTGCAGCCGGTAGGTGGCGGTGGGGACCGTCGGAGCGAGGGGCGAGGGCGTCATGCGAACGTACGTACCCCGCTGGACGGCTTCTGTGTCATCGCCCCATGCGTCCGTTCGTGTGCATCGCGTTACGTTCGGCCGATGCTCCGGATGTATCGCGACACACTCGGCCTGCTCGGACCGGCGCTGCCGGTGGTCTCGTTCCTCGCCCGGCTGCCGACCGCCATGTGCCAGCTCGGCAGTCTGCTCCTCGTCGCCGAGACGAGCGGCTCCCTGACGACGGCGGGCCTGGCGGGCGGCGCGCTCGCGGCGGGGCAGACGTGCGCCGGACCCGTCATCGGGCGGCTCGCCGACCGGCGCGGGCAGCGCCGGGTGGTGCTCGTGGCCTCCGCCGCCAACGCGGTGGCCGTCGCGGCGCTGGTCCTCGCCGCGCTCGCGCACGTGGCGACCGGCTGGCTGGTGCTGCTGGGCGCTCTGGCCGGCACGACGGTCCCGCAGGCCGGACCGCTCGCCCGGACCCGCTCCGTGGCCCTGGCCCGGGGCGCCGGCGCGGACGACCGGCTCGTGGGCGCGGTCCTCTCCTTCGAAGGAACCCTCGACGAGGTCTCGTTCGTGCTCGGGCCGGCGCTCGTCGGGCTCGCGGCCGCGTTCGCGCATCCGGCGGCGGCCCTGCTCATGGCTGCCGGGCTGCTCGCCGTCTTCGGCACGGCCTTCGCGCTGCACCCCTCGGCACAGGCCGCGCGGCGCCGCCCGGCACCGGCCGTCCCGCCCTCGGCCCCGAAGGGCCGGACGCCTCCCGGCACACCCACGGACGCCGTCACGCCGCCGCCCTCCTGGGGTACCACCCTTACGGGCGCCGCCGAACGGGGACGGCTGCCGCGGTCGGCCTACGTCCTGCGGATCGCGATGACGCTCCAGGGGGCCATGTTCGGCGCCTCGCAGGCCGGCATCACCGCGTTCACCGAGGAACTCGGGGCGCCCGCCCAGGCCGGGCTCGTCTACGCCGCGATGGGCGTGACGAGCGCCGCGGTCGGCCTCTCCATGACCGCGGTGCCCGCGCGGATCGGACCGGCCACGCGCTGGCGCGCGGCCACCGCCGCGCTGGTCGTCCTCTCCGTGCCCCTGCTCCTCGTCGACTCGCTCGGGGCGCTGTACGCGGTGGTGACCCTCCTGGGCGCGGCCTACGCGCCGCACCTCATCACGGTCTTCGGCCTCACCGAGCGGACCGTCCCGAGCGCCCGGCTCGCCGAGTCGATGGCCTTCCTGACGAGCGGGATCGTCGGGGGCCAGGCGCTCGCCCTGGCGCTCGCGGGCCGCCTGGCCGACGGCCACGGGGCGCCCGCCGCCTTCGCGGTGGCGGTCGTCGCGGCCGCCCTGTGCGCGGCCCTGTCCTGGGCTGTCGACCCCCTGGCACCGGCGCCGCGCCCGGTCCCGGCCGGCCCGCCACCGGCGCGCCGCGCCTGACCAGGGGACCGGCCGCGAAGCCCGGCCCCCGGGAGGAGGGCACCCGGGTCCAGTCCGGACAGCTCTCAGGCGGGCCGCTGGAGCACCGTCAGACTGAGCGGCGCCAGCGTCACCCGCTCGCCGGCCGCCACCTTCGGGCCCTCCAGCGGAGGGATGCCCTCAGGGTGGGAGGTGTCGACCACGACGCGCCACGTCTGCCCGTGGTTGACCGGGACCTCGAACTCCAGCTCCTGCGACGACACGTTGAACATCAGCAGGAAGGAGTCGTCGGCGATCCGTTCCCCCTGCGGGCCGGGCTCGGAGATCGCGTTGCCGTTGAGGAAGACCGACAGCGCCTGGGCGTGCGCGGCCTGCCAGTCCTGGGACGTCATCTCCTCGCCCTCGGGGGTGAACCACGCGATGTCCGTCAGCTCGTCGTGGGTGCCCTCGACCGGCCGGCCGTGGAAGAAGCGGCGACGCCGCAGGACCGGATGGTCGCGGCGCAGCCGCACCATCGCCCGGGTGAAGGCGAGCAGCGTGCCGTCCTCCTCGCTGTCCGGATCCGGCCAGCGCACCCACGCGACCTCGTTGTCCTGGCAGTAGGCGTTGTTGTTGCCGCCCTGGGTGCGGCCGAACTCGTCGCCGTGACTGAGCATCGGCACGCCCTGCGAGAGCATCAGCGTGGCCAGGAAGTTCCGCATCTGGCGGGCCCGCAGTTCGCGGATGCCGATGTCCTCGGTGTCGCCCTCCTCACCGCAGTTCCAGGACCGGTTGTGACTCTCGCCGTCCCGGTTGCCCTCGCCGTTGGCCTCGTTGTGCTTGCTGTTGTACGAGACCAGGTCGCGCAGCGTGAAGCCGTCGTGGCAGGTCACGAAGTTCACCGAGGCGAGCGGACGGCGGCCGTCGTCCTGGTAGAGGTCGGACGAGCCGGTCAGCCGGGAGGCGAACTCGGCCAGCGTGCGGGGCTCGCCGCGCCACAGGTCCCGGACGCAGTCGCGGTACTTGCCGTTCCACTCGGTCCACAGCGGTGGGAAGTTGCCCACCTGGTAGCCGCCCTCGCCGACGTCCCAGGGCTCGGCGATCAGCTTGACCTGGCTGACGACCGGGTCCTGCTGCACCAGGTCGAAGAAGGACGACAGCCGGTCCACCTCGTGGAACTGGCGGGCCAGGGTGGCCGCCAGGTCGAAGCGGAAGCCGTCGACGTGCATCTCGGTCACCCAGTACCGCAGACTGTCCATGATCATCTGAAGTACGTGCGGGGACCGCATCAGCAGCGAGTTCCCGGTGCCGGTGGTGTCCATGTAGTACCGGGGATCGTCGGTGAGCCGGTAGTACGACGGGTTGTCCAGGCCGCGGAAGGAGAGCGTCGGGCCCAGGTGGTTGCCCTCGGCGGTGTGGTTGTAGACCACGTCGAGGATGACCTCGATGCCCGCCTGGTGCAGCGCCCGCACCGCCGACTTGAACTCCAGCACCTGCTGGCCGCGGTCGCCCCAGGAGGCGTAGGAGTTGTGCGGGGCGAAGAAGCCGATGGTGTTGTAGCCCCAGTAGTTCGACAGCCCGGCGTCGACCAGCCGGTGGTCGTTGACGAACTGGTGGACCGGCATCAACTCCAGTGCCGTGACGCCCAGTTCCTTCAGGTGCCCGATGACCGACGGATGCGCGAGGCCGGCATAGGTGCCCCGCAACTCCTCCGGCAGCTCGGGATGGAGCATGGTCAGGCCCTTCACGTGGGCCTCGTAGATCACCGTCCGGTGGTAGTCGGTCCGGGGCCGGCGGTCGTCACCCCAGTCGAAGTACGGGTTGACCACGACCGACGTCATCGTGTGCGGCGCCGAGTCGAGGTCGTTGCGCGAGTCGGGTTTCCCGAAGTGGTAGCCGTACACCGCCTCGCCCCAGTCGACCCGGCCCGAGACCGCGCGGGCGTAGGGGTCGAGGAGGAGCTTCGCCGCGTTGCAGCGCTGCCCGTGCTCGGGTGCGTAGGGTCCGTGGACCCGGAACCCGTACCGCTGACCGGGCATCACGCCCGGCAGATAGGCATGGCGGACGAAGGCGTCCGTCTCGCGCAGCTCCACCGCCGTCTCCGAGCCGTCGTCGTGGAGCAGACACAGCTCGATGCGGTGCGCGGCCTCCGAGAAGACCGCGAAATTCGTTCCGGCGCCGTCGTAGGTGGCGCCCAGGGGATACGCCTGTCCCGGCCAGACCTGCATAGATAAGACTCTTCCATTCTGATCCGGGTGTTGGGGGGTACTTCGGCCAGATCCTGCCCGAAAGTAGGGCAACCTCCTAGGACTTCGGCCCGTCCTACCGGGTGACCGCAGAGAAATCGGGGAGACTCTGAGAAGAGTGGGGGAAAAGTGCACGGAATAGTGCGCCGCCACCTGGGGAAGGTGGTGGCGGGCGCCGCCATGGCCGTGACCGGGACGGCCGTCATGGTCGGGATCACGCTCCCGGGGACCGCCGGCGCGGACGACACGGCAGGCAGCGGCACGGCGGGCGGCCGGACGGCCGCGTCCGCGGCGCCCGGATCGACCGCGGGGGAGGGGGGCTCCGCCGGAACGGCGCCGGAGCCCGCGACCCTCGCCACCGCGCCGCCCGAAGGGGCGAAGGGAGTGGGCACCGACCCGCTCACCGACGACGAACTGCGCAGGGCCGAGGAGCTGGCGCTGACCCCGCCCGCCCGGACCGCCCGGCGTGACGTCGAGGGGGCCCGAGGGCCCCAGCACCTGGCCACCGAACTGGCCGACCCGCTGCCCGCGGACGCGAGCGCCGCCACGCAGCCGCGCCGCGCCGAGGTCCGGTTCTACGACTACGGCCGCGACGAGCTGATCACGAGCACCGTCAACCTCGACACCGGCAAGGTCGAGGCGACGGCCGCGCAGCGCGGGGTCCAGCCCTCGGCGCATCCCGAGGAACTGCGGGAGGCACTGGAGCTGATCCTGAAGAGCCCGCTGGGCAAGGGCGTCAAGGAGGACTACAAGGACGCCACGGGCAAGGAGCTGACCTCGACGGAGCAGCTCTGGTTCAACGGCGACGTCTACCGCACGTACCGCGAGGCGAACGTCCCCGCGGCCCTGTCCACGTGCGGCGAGCACCGCTGCGTCCGGCTCGTCACCAAGATTCTCAACGGCTCCTGGATCGACACCCGCAACCTGATCGTCGACCTGAGCGCCCGGACCGTGACCCGCGTCGGCTGACCACCGGCGCCGACGACCACATCTTCCGCACTTCCGTACGAGGGAGTTCGTCCTCATGCACATCCGTTCGTCTTCGCGTGCCCGCAGGCAGGGCGCCGTCCTCGCCGCGGCCGCCCTCCTCGGCACCGCCACCGCCGCGGCCGGACCCGTGAGCGCCGCCACCGCGGCGCCGCCGGCACCGCGCCCCGACTGCTCGGCCGCGTACCGCATCGAGCAGAAGCTCGACGGCGGCACCACCTGGCGCATGTGCTGGCGCTACAGCACCGACTCCGGCCTGATCCTCGACAAGGTCACCTACCAGCCCAAGGGCGAGAGCGCCCCGATACGCGTGCTGACGAGCGCCAAGCTCGCCCAGATCCACGTGCCGTACGACGACGGCAACGCCGAGTACGACGACCTGACCGGTGCCGGCTTCGGCTGGGGCCTGCAGAACCTCAAGCCGGGCGAGTGCCCCGGCGGCACCATCACCTCCGTGAAGGTGCCGGAGATGGGCAAGGTCAACGGCCTGTGCACCACGACCAGGGCGCGCGGCCACGCCTACCGGATGGCCAACGACGAGGGCACCAAGGTCTGGCAGGCGCAGGGCAAGGACCTGCTCGTCTACACCGTCAACAAGGTCGCCTGGTACGAGTACATCACCGAGTGGCGCTTCTCCTCCGACGGCACCATCGCCGCCAACGTCGGCGCCACCGGCAGCCTCGCCCCCGGCGACTACAACGGGACCGACGGCCGCGGCTGGCCGATCGGCAGCGGCGCGAGCTCCTACGCCACCAGCCACGCCCACAACGTCTTCTGGCGGCTCGACTTCGGCCTCGACGGCGCCGTCAAGGACCGGATCGAGCAGTACGACTCCAAGGTCACCGCGCCGACCGGGGGCGGCGGTCCCAAGGTGAAGACCACCCGCACGGCGGTCACCAAGGAACTGGCCGGCGACGCCAGGAACATGCGCTGGTGGCGCGTGGTGAGCGCGACCGGCAAGAACAAGGACGGGCACGCCCGTTCGTACGAGATCGTGCCGGGCCCCTCCAACACGCACGCCGGCCGCGGCTTCACCAAGCACGACATCTTCTTCACCCAGAACCGGGCCTGCGAGCAGTTCGCGAGCAACAACATCCTCGACTGCGGACGCGACGCGCCCGACAGCGTGGACAAGTGGGTCAACGGCGAGACGCTGACCGACCCGGCCGTGTGGGTCAACATCGGGTTCCACCACATCGCACGGGACGAGGACCAGCAGCCGATGCCGGTCCACTGGCAGGGCTTCCACCTGGCACCCAGGGACGTAACCGCTATGAATCCGCTCACTCCGGCCGATCTCGCCGACCAGAACGGCGCTCCGAACCAGGGGAGTTGAGCAAGCAGCCTGCCGATCCTGCTGCACCGCCTTCCGTTCCCGGAGTACCCTTCGTTGATCTTTGTCAGACGGGGCGTCCAGGAGCAGAAGGCGGTGCGTGGGTGAGCTCGGGAGGTCTGGAGCTGCCCCCAGGTGACGCGGGTCACGAGGGGAGTTCCCCCGACCCCGGGGAAGCGCCGCCCGGAGCGGTGTCCGTCGCCCGGCCGATGGAGATCGGCGCGGAGCTCGACTGGGGGGCCGAGGCATGGAGCGAGGTGCGGACCCGGGCCCAGCGGGCCGGCCGTGCCTATATCTGGCTGAATCTCGTCGAGCAGCGACTGCGGGCCGTCGTGGCGGCCGTGCTGCGGCCGGTGTACGAGCCCGTCCACGGCGACGACTGGGTGGTGGCCGCGGCCGGGCCGGCGGGCCAGGAGTGGGTGCAGCGCGCCGTGGCCGTGCGCGAGGTCTCGCGGCGCAAGGGCTATCTCCTCGACCCGGCCGACGACAACGTCCTGAGCTTCCTGACGCTCCCGCAGTTGCGGGAGCTGATGGTGCAGCACTGGCCGTGCTTCGAGCCGTACTTCGACGACCGGCGCGAGGTGGAGCTCGCCCTGGACGAGCTGGAGGTGACGCGCAACGTCGTCTCCCGCAACCGGGCGCTGTCGCTGACCGTGCTGGCCCAGTCGGAGCGGGCCTCCGCCCGGCTCCTGGAGATCCTCGGGAGCGGGGCGGGGGTGCCGTCCGCCGACCGGCTGCCCGTGGACGCCGTCGAGGACCTGGTCGGCGACCGGTACGCCGACGTGGTCTCCGTCCACCCCGACCGGGTGCGCCTGCAGCGGCAGCTGCCCGCCGAGGACCTCTTCGGCGGGGCCCGGCGCCTCGACGCCACCGGGATAGGCCTGAACCTGCTCGTCCAGAACTTCTCCGGGCGGCGCCTGGTGAGACTGGCCGAATCCGGCTGCCGGATCCGGCTGCTCTTCCTGAACCCGGCCAGCAGCGCCGTCAAACGCCGCGAGCGCGAACTCGGCCTCAAGAAGGGCGAGCTGAGCCGTTCGGTGGAGATGAACATCCTCCACATGCGGCGGGTCCGCTCGCGGCTGCGGGACCCGGGCGCCTTCCAGATCCACGTCTTCGACGAGACGCCGCGCTTCACGGCGTACCTGGTCGACGGGGACGGCCCGGACGGCCTCGCGGTCGTCCAGTCCTATCTGCGGCGGGCGCGGGGGATGGAGGCGCCGGTGCTGGTGCTGCGCGGCGGCGGGCGCAACCTGGTGCGTTCCGGCCAGCCGGTGCGCGACGGCGAACACGGACTTTTCGAGACGTACCGGGAGGAGTTCGAGTCCGTCTGGCTCGACTCCCGGCCGGTCTCCTGAGCCGCGGGCCACGGACGGTGTCAGTGGCCCGTGGGAGGGTGAGCAGCACCACGGGGGAGATCACGTAAGGAGGCCCGATGGCTTGGCATGGGGAAGCGCTGGTCGGTTTCGACCTGGAGACCACCGGCACCGAACCGCTGGAGGCACGGATCGTGACGGCCTCGATCGTCGGGGTCCACGGTGGACGGGTGATGAGGCAGCGGGACTGGCTCGCCGATCCGGGCATCCGCATCCCGGCGCAGGCGTCCGCGATCCACGGCATCAGCAGTGAGCGCGCGGCGGCCGAGGGGCGCCCGGTGCGCGAGGTCGCCGACGAGGTCGCCGAGACCCTGACCGGGTACTGGGCCCAGGGCGTACCCGTCGTGGCCTACAACGCCGCCTTCGACCTCACCCTGCTCTCGGCCGAGCTGCGGCGGCACTCGCTGCCCTCGCTCGCCGACCGGCTCGGCGGAGCCGCCACCGGACCGGTCGTCGACCCGTACACCATCGACCGGGCCGTCGACCGCTACCGCCGCGGCAAGCGGACCCTGGAAGCGGTCTGCGGCGAGTACGGAGTCGTCCTGGAGGCGGCCCACCAGGCCGCCGCCGACGCGTTGGCCGCCGTGCGGGTGGCCGTCGCGATAGCCGAGCGGCACCCGGCCGTGGCCGCGCTGACGCCGGCCGAACTGCACGAGCGCCAGATCGGCTGGTACCGCGCCTGGGCCGAGGATTTCCAGGACTTCCTGCGCCGCAAGGGGAACCCCGACGCGGTCGTCGACCCGGCCTGGCCGCTGCGGGATCTCGCCCCGGTGTCCCACTGACACCCCCGCGGGGCGGCCGCGGTGGCGGGCCGGCGGACCCGACCGGCCTCAGCCGATCGGGTTCTCGGACAGGAAGTCGAGGAGCAGCGCGTTGACCTGCTCCGGCTTCTCCAGCGGCAGCCAGTGGCCCGCGTCCTCGATCCGCTCGTAGCGCCAGATGCCGTCGACGTGCTTGGCGGTGCCCGCCATCGACGCCTCCGTCATGAAACGGTCGCCGGTGCTCCAGACGCCCATCACGGGGCCGGGCAGCGCGAAGGCGGGTCGGTCGGGGCCGAACTGCGCCTCGGGCGGCAGCCCCGCCCGGTAGACGTTCAGCGCGGCGGTGAGCGCGCCCGGTGCCCGCAGCGGCTCGATGACGGCCCCGGCCTCGGGGTGCTCGGCCAGCATCTCCCGCAGGTGGGCGAAGTCGTCACGCGACAGCCAGTCCTCCGCGAGGCCCGCCAGCTGGAACAGCAGCAGGTACCAGGACCGCTGCTTCTGCTCCCAGCCGGCGTCCCGGACCGCCGAGAGGTGGCCCACCGACAGGATGCTCAGCGAGGCGACCCGCTGGGGCGCGGCCGTGGCCAGCCCCTGCACCATGCCCGAACCCCAGTCGTGGCCGACCAGATGGGCCCGGTCGATCCCCAGCCGGTCCAGCAGCTCCAGGAGGTCGCCGACCGACCGCGCCGGGGCGTACGCCTCCGGTCCGCCCTCGGGCCGGTCCGAGGCGCCGAAGCCGCGGAGCGTGGGGGCGACGCACATGTACCCGGCGGCGGTCAGGGCCGGGACCTGGTGACGCCAGAGGCGGTGCGTGTCAGGGAAGCCGTGGACCAGGAGCACGGCCGGGCCCTCGCCGCTCACCTCGACGTCGAGGGTCGCCCCGGACAGTTCCACGCGCATCGCAACACCCCGTTCGGACAAGGAGGATCGGTCCCGGGGAATCATGTCAGAACGGGTACCAGCGCACCTCCGGGTCGCCGTCCCGCAGCGAGGCCACCCGCCGCTCGAATTCGGCCAGGGCCTTGGGGTTGGTCGGCGCGTGCTGGGCCACCCAGGCGCAGCTGGCGGTCTCCCGGGCACCGCGGAGCACGGCGCACCCCTCCCACGCGCGCACGTCCCAGCCGTAGGCCTCGGTGAAGGCGTCGTACGCCGCCGGATCCAGCCCGTACCGGTCGCGGGAGAGCGCGAGGACCACCAGGTCGTGCTCCCGCAGGTCGGAGGAGAAGGTCTCCAGGTCGACGAGGACGGGACCGTCGGGGCCGACGTGGACGTTGCGCGGCAGGGCGTCCCCGTGGATCGGGCCGGGGGCCAGGTGCGGGGTGAGGGCGGCGGCCGCCGGAGCGAAGGAGTCGCGCCGTTCCCGCAGATAGGCCGCGTCGGCCGGGTCGACCGCGTCGCCCGCGAGCCGCAGCCACCGCTCGACCCCGCCGAGCAGGTCGCGGCGGGGCAGGGTGAGGGAGGCGGGCTCCGGGAGGGCGTGGATCCGGCGCAGCAGAGGGGCCAGGTCGCGGGGCTCGGCCGGCCGTACGGCGGCGGGCAGCCGGTGCCAGAAGGTGACCGGGTGGCCGTCGACCAGGCGGGGCGCGGCTTCCGCCGCCCGTACCGCGGGGATGCCGGCCTCGGCCAGCCAGGAGGCGAGCGTCAGTTCGCGTTCGGCGCGGGACAGCAGCTCCGCGTCCCGGCCGATCTTCACCACGAGATCGCCCGCGCCGAAGACCGCGTTCTCCCCCAAGGAGAGGAGGGGGGCGTCCTGTTCCCGGGCCGGCAGCCCCGTGGCGGCCAGGATCTCCCGTGCCCGCGCCTCGTCCATCCGAATCTCCGTCTCTCCCGTTGCCTATGCGAATCAGCCAAAGTCTCGCATCCGTGCGGGCGGCCTTGACGGGACCGACGCCCTGTCAGGACCATGACGGAGACCGGGGCATGTGACATAGCGCACATAAGGGGTCGTATCGGTGAGTGTGGTGTCCGCGACGAAGCGGTCCGGCGGACGGACGGCCGCCGGAGCGAACCCCGGCCCCGGGCGGGACCACGGCGCGTGGTTCCTGGTGCTGCCGGCGCTGATCCCCATCCTGGTCCTCAGCGTGGGCCCCCTGCTCTACGGCATCGCCCTCGCCTTCACCGACGCCCAGTCCGGCCGCACCCGCTCCACCCGGTGGGTCGGCACCCTCAACTTCCAGGACCTGTTGCACGACACCCTGTTCTGGGAGTCGTTCCGGATCGGCCTGGTGTGGGCCCTCGGCGTCACCGTCCCGCAGTTCCTGCTCGCCCTCGGGCTCGCGCTGCTGCTCGACCAGAACCTCCGTCTGCGCCGGCTGGCCCGGGCGCTCGCGATCGTGCCCTGGGCCATGCCCGAGGTCGTCGTCGGCATCATGTGGCGCCTGGTCTACAACGCCGACGCGGGCATTCTCAACGAGACCGTCCGCGACCTGGGCCTCGGGGACGGACACGACTGGCTCGGCGGACCGGCCACCGCACTGGCCGCGGTCGTCGTGGTCGGGGTCTGGGCGGGGATGCCGCAGACCACGGTCGCCCTGCTCGCCGGCCTCCAGAACACCCCGCGCGAGCTCCACGAGGCCGCCGCCCTCGACGGCGCCGGAGCCTGGCGCCGCTTCCGCACGGTCACCTGGCCCGCCCTCAGACCGGTGGCGCTGGCCATCACGGCGCTCAACTTCGTCTGGAACCTCAACTCCTTCGCCCTGGTCTACGTGCTGACCAACGGCGGCCCCGGCGGCCGGACCCGGCTGCCCATGCTCTTCGCCTACGAAGAGGCCTTCCGCTACGGGCAGTTCGGCTACGCCGCCGCCATGGGCTGCGTGCTCGTGGCCGCCGTCTCCGTGCTCCTCGCCTTCCATCTCGTCGGACGACTGAAGGGGGACCGGGACCGGTGAGCGCTCTTCGCCCCAGCAGGCCCGCGCGGTTCGGCCAGTACCTCGCGCTGCTCGCGTACCTGGCCTTCCTCGCCTTCCCCCTCCTCTGGCTGGTCTCCACCGCCTTCAAGCCCGCCCCCGAGCTCGGATCGCTCCACCCCACCTGGATCCCCCGGGACCCCACCTGGGCCAACTTCCGGCAGGCCTTCGACGAACAGCCGCTGCTCCGGGCCGCGGGGAACAGCCTGCTCGCCGCGCTCGCCGCCGCCCTCGTCTCGGTCGCCGTCGCCACCCCCCTGGCCTACGTGACGGCGCGCACCCGCGGGAAGGCGGCCTCGGCCGTCACCGGCTGGGTCGTGGTCAGCCAGGCGTTCCCCTTCGTCCTGGTGATCATCCCGCTCTTCCTGGTCCTGAAGAACCTGCGGCTGATCGACAGTCTTCTCGGCCTGGTCATGGTGTACGTCGTCTGGTCGCTGCCGTTCGCGCTGTGGATGCTGGTGGGATACGTACGGGCCGTGCCCGCCGAACTGGAGGAGGCCGCCGCCGTCGACGGCGCCGGCCGGGTCCGCACGCTCGTCTCCGTCACCGCCCCGCTCCTCGCCCCCGGGATCGTCGCCACCGCGCTCTTCGCCTTCGTCACCTCCTGGAACGAGTTCTTCTTCGCGCTCGTGCTGCTCAAGAGCCCGGAGAAGCAGACCCTGCCGGTCGTCCTGACCCACTTCCTGGGCGCGGAGGGGGTCGCCGATCTCGGGCCGCTGGCCGCGGCCGCGTTCCTGGCCACGATCCCCTCGCTCGTCGTCTTCGCGGTCATCCAGAGACGGATCACCGGGGGCGCGCTGGCCGGGGCGGTGAAGTCCTGATGCGCCCGCGGATCTGGGCCGCCGTCACCACCGTCCTCGCCCTGCTGCTCACCGGCTGCGCCGCCGGCGGAGACGGCCGGGACGACGGGACCGTACGGCTCCGCTTCCAGTCGCTGGCCTGGCAGAAGGAGTCCGTCGACGTCAACAAGGAGCTGGTGGCGGAGTGGAACGCCGCCCATCCCGACATCCGGGTCGAGTACGTCCAGGGCAGCTGGGACTCCGTCCACGACCAGCTCCTGACCTCCTTCGAGGGCGGTGAGGCCCCCGACCTCATCCACGACGCCTCCGACGACCTGGCCGACTTCGCCTACGGCGGCCGCCTCGCGGATCTGAGCGACCTGCTGCCCGCGCGGCTGAAGGCGGACATCCCCGCGCGCAGTTGGGAGACCACGACGTTCGGGGACGGGATCTACGGGGTTCCGTTCCTCCAGGAGCCGCGCGTGATCATCGCGAACCGGCGGATCCTGGAGTCCTCGGGCGTCCGGATCCCGACCCCCGAGGCCCCGTGGAGCTGGGAGGAGTTCCGCCGCGTCACCCGGGAACTGACGGCGACGATGGGGCCGGGGCGGTACGCGATCGCCTGGCCCCTCAAGGAGCCGGTCTCGGTCAGCCTCAACCTCGGTCTGTCGACGGGCGGGCGGCTCTTCCACCGCGGCGCGGACGGCCGGGTGACGATCGGCTTCGGCGCGGCCGACGGCATCGTCCCCGGCACGGTCCACGACCAGGTGAACACCGACCGGAGCGCGGCTCGTTCCACGCTCGGCACCGGCGGCTCGGACACCCTGCCCGGCTTCTTCGGCGGCCGCTACGCGATGGTCCCGCTGGGCTTCTCGTACCGGCAGCAGATCGCCCGGCAGGCACCTCCCGGCTTCGAGTGGACCGTGCTGCCCGCGCCCGCCGGACGTGAGGGCCTCGCCCAGGGCGTCAGTCCGCAGACGCTCTCCATCGCCGAGGACAGCCCGCACAAGAAGGAGGCCGCGCAGTTCCTCGACTTCCTTCTCCAGCCCCGGAACACGGTCCGGCTGGCCCGGGGCGACTGGATGCTGCCGACGGGTACGGCGGCGCTGGCCGATCCCTCGCTGCGGACCGAGCGGGACGGCTGGGCGACCGGGGCAGCGGTCGCGGAACACCTGCGCTCGGCGCCCGCGCAGTCGGTGCGGGGCTATCCGGAGTGGAAGGACAAGGTGGCGACCCCGGCGTTCCAGGAGTACTACAGCGGCGCCATCGACGCGGCCGAGCTGCGCAGGCGCCTGGTGGAGGACGGGAACCTGGTGCTCGCCCGGTATCAACGCCGCTGACGGGACAGGGAAGCGGGCGCCCATCTGGTTGCACGAGACGTCTCGTCTCGTTATGGTGCTGCTCATGACCACGACCCCGCGTGCCCACATCGCCATGTTCTCCATCGCCGCCCACGGGCACGTGAACCCGAGCCTCGAAGTGATCCGCGAGCTCGTCGCCCGAGGGCACCGCGTCAGCTACGCCGTGCCCGCCTCCTTCGCCGAGAAGGTCGCCGCGACCGGCGCCACCCCCGTCGTCTACACCTCCACGCTCCCGACCGACGAGGACCCCGACGCCTGGGGCACCGAGCTGATCGACAACGTCGAGCCCTTCCTGGACGACGCCGTCCAGGCGCTCCCGCAGCTCGCCGCCGCCTTCGCCGGAGACGAACCCGACCTCGTCCTGCACGACATCACCGCCTATCCGGCACCGGTCCTCGCCCATCGCTGGGGCGTCCCCGCCGTCTCGCTCTGGCCCAACCTCGTGCCCTGGGAGGGGTACGAGGAGGAGGTCGCGGAGCCGATGTTCGCGGAGCTCAAGGCCTCGCCGCGGGGCAAGGCGTACTACGCGCGCTTCGAGCGGTGGCTCGCCGAGCACGGCGTCGACACCCCTCCCGACCGCCTGGTGGCCCGCCCGCGCCGCGCCGTCGTCCTCATCCCGCGAGCCCTGCAGCCGCAGGCCGACCGGGTCGACGAGTCCGTCTTCCGTTTCGTCGGCGCCTGTCAGGGCGGTCGCGCCGACCAGGGGGAGTGGCGCCGGCCCGAGGGGGCCGGCCGGGTCCTCCTGGTCTCCCTGGGGTCCGCCTTCACGAAGCAGCCCGCTTTCTACCGGGCGGCCGCCGCGGCCTTCGCGGACCGCCCCGACTGGCACGTCGTCCTCCAGATCGGCTCCTTCGTCGATCCGGAGGAACTGGGCGAGCTGCCGGCCAACGTGGAAGTCCACTCCTGGGTACCGCAGTTGGCGATCCTTCGGCAGGCCGACGCGTTCGTCACCCACGCCGGCGCCGGCGGCAGCCAGGAGGGCCTGGCCACCGGCACCCCGATGGTGGCGGTCCCGCAGGCCGTCGACCAGTTCGGCAACGCGGACATGCTCGTGTC
Source organism: Streptomyces sp. NPDC048338 (assembly GCF_043201055.1). Taxonomy (NCBI): domain Bacteria; kingdom Bacillati; phylum Actinomycetota; class Actinomycetes; order Kitasatosporales; family Streptomycetaceae; genus Streptomyces; species Streptomyces sp. NPDC048338. The sequence continues at coordinate 69,014 of NZ_JBICYQ010000020.1, read as the reverse complement.
CCTGGGTGTGGCCCGCCGGCTGGCGATGGAGGAGGTGACGGCCGAGCGGCTGCGCGAGGCCGTGCTCGCCCTCGCCGACGACCCCGAAGTCGCCCGCCGCGCAGGGGAGATCCGCCAGGGGATGGCGGCCGAGGGCGGGACCCCCAGGGCCGCCGACCTGATCGAGGCCGAACTGGCCTGAGCGCGTTCGCATTTCGGAGTGGATGATGCACCGACGGGTTCGTTGCTGATTGCACTAGCAAGGCCCCCGGGGTCCCCGGGGGCCTCATGTGTGAATGAAATGCGGGGGGTTGGCGGGGTTCTCTTTAAGAAACCTTGTTGAGTAAGCCGGAGGGCCGGGAAGCCCTTGAACTGAGCCCGTCAATCGGTCAGGGTTTCGAGGCAGCTACCGGAGAGTTTTCTTCCAGTGGCTCAACCCCCCACAAATCCTGACGAGGAGTCCCCTCTTCATGGCTACACACAAGCGCGTTCGCCGGACCAAGCTCATCGCCGTCACGACCGCGATAGCAGCAGCCGCCGGAGTGACCGTCCTCACCAGTCCGTTCGCGGGCGCGGCCCCCACGCCCGCCTTCGGCACGGTCTACGGCCTCGGCGCGGAAGGCGCGGTCAGCGGAAGCTACATCGTCCTGCTCGACGAGAAGGCCGACAAGGGCAAACTGGCGAAGGAGTACGGCGGCACCCTGCGCCGCAGCTACGACTCCACCGTCAACGGCTTCTCGGTCAACGACCTCTCGGTGACCGAGGCCAAGCGCCTCGCGGCCGACCCGGCCGTCTCCAAGGTGGTCCAGAACAAGAAGTTCTCCATCAGCGCCACGCAGGCCGATCCGCCCTCCTGGGGCCTGGACCGCGTGGACCAGACCGAGACCGCCGGAGACTCCAAGTACACCTACCCCGACGGCGCCGGCGAGGGCGTGACCGCGTACGTCATCGACACCGGAGTGCGGGTCAGCCACCAGGACTTCGGCGGCCGGGCCGCCGACGGCTTCGACGCCGTCGAGAACGACGAGACGGCCCAGGACGGCAACGGTCACGGCACGCACGTCGCCGGCACCATCGCCGGCACGGCCCACGGTGTCGCCAAGAAGGCGAAGATCGTCGCCGTGCGCGTCCTCGACGACAACGGCTCCGGCACCACCGAGCAGGTCGTCGCCGGCATCGACTGGGTCACCAAGAACCACCAGGGCCCGTCCGTCGCCAACATGAGCCTCGGCGGCGGCGCCGACCCGGCGCTCGACGACGCGGTCAAGAAGGCGATCGCCTCCGGCGTCACCTTCGCCGTCGCGGCCGGCAACGAGTCCTCCGACGCCGGTCAGGGCTCCCCGTCCCGCGTCCAGGAGGCCATCACGGTCGCCTCCTCGACCAAGGACGACCAGCAGTCCGACTTCTCCAACTTCGGCTCCGTCGTGGACCTGTACGCCCCGGGTTCGGACATCACCTCGGCCTGGAACGACAGCGACACCGGTACGAAGACCATCTCGGGCACCTCCATGGCGACCCCGCACGTGGTCGGCGCCGCCGCCGTGTACCTCGCGGCACACCCCGACGCCACCCCGGACCAGGTCGCCCAGGCGCTCGTCGCGGGAGCCACCGCGGACAAGATCAGCAACCCGAGCCAGGGCACCGCCAACAAGCTGCTCAAGATCGTCGAGTAGTCGCCCCCGCATGATGACCGGCGGCCGTCGCGCCCTCCCCCACGGGGCGCGACGGCCGCCCTATCGTGTGACCATGACGACGACCTATGCCGCACTGCTGCGCGGAATCAACGTGAGCGGGCACCGCAAGGTGCCCATGGCGGAGCTCCGTTCACTCCTCGAAGGGCTCGGCCACCGCGACGTCCGGACCTACCTGCAGAGCGGCAACGCCGTCTTCACCACCGACGCCGACGAGACCGACGACACCCTCGCCGCCGCTGCCGAGAAGGCCGTCGAGCAGCACTTCGGCTTCCGCGTCGAGACCCTCGTGCGCAGCGCCGCCTACCTGGCCGCGGTGGCCGACGCCTGCCCCTTCCCGGCCGCCGAGCTGGAGGGGAAGCAGCTCCACGTCACGTACTTCTCGGAGGCCCTCGGCGCCGAGCGCTTCGCCTCGGTCGACCAGGCCGCCTTCCTCCCGGAGGAGTTCCGCCTCGGCGACCGCGTCCTCTACCTCTACGCCCCGGACGGCCTCGGGCGCTCCAAGCTGGCCGAGGCGGTCTCCCGGCCCTCCCTCCTCAAGGGTGTCGTCGCCACCTCCCGCAACTGGAACACCGTGACCAAGCTCGTGGAGATGACCCGTGACTGACCTTCCCCCCGCCGTGGCCGCGGCCGTCGAGGGCGAGCTGCGCCTCCTGGACCCGACGGTCCGCAGCTCGGTGAAGCTCTTCTCCGCGCTGCTGCACCCGGACTTCGAGGAGTTCGGCACGTCAGGACGCCGCTGGGACCGGGCGTCGATCATCGCCGCGATGACCGCGGGGGCCAGCCCCCGGTCGGTCACCGCCAGCGACATGCACGGTGTGCAGCTGGCCCCCGACGTGGTGCACCTGACCTTCGCCACCGAGTCCCACGGCGTCCGCTCCCACCGCAGTTCGATCTGGCGGCTGACCGAGGGACACTGGCTCCTCTACTTCCACCAGGGCACGCCCGCGCCCGTCAGTCCGCCAGAGAGTCCAGCAGACTGAGCTCGGCCGCGTCGAGCCGGAGCGCGCCCGCGTCCAGGTTCTCCTCCAGGTGCGCGAGCGAGCCGGTGCCCGGAGTCGGCAGCAGCACCGGCGAACGGTGGAGCAGCCAGGCCAGGGCGATCTGCCCCCGGGTCGCGCCGCGCGCCGCCGCGACGGTGTCGAGCGAGGCCGCGGCCCGGCCGGTCAGGGCGCCGTTGCCCAGCGGGAACCACGGCAGGAAGCCAAGCCCGTGCGCCTCGCAGAGCTCCAGCACCGCCGCGGAGCCGCGGTCCAGCAGATGGAATCGGTTCTGCACGGACACCACGGACGACGTGAGGGCCAGCGCCTCCGACAGCTGCCCCGCGGTCACCGAGTCCAGGCCGACGTGCCGGATCTTCCCCTCCGCGCGCAGCTCGTCCAGCGCGCCGAGCTGCTCGGCCATCGGCACCTCGGGATCGAAGCGGTGCAGCTGGTAGAGGTCGATCCGGTCCGTCCGCAACCGGCGCAGGCTCGCCTCGCACATCTCCCGCAGCCGTTCCGGACGTCCCTCGACGTGCCAGGCGCTGTCGCTCGTCCGGACCACCCCGCCCTTGGTGGCGATCACCAGGTCGTCGCGGTACGGACGCAGCGCCTCGGCGACGAGCTCCTCCGCCAGGCCCGGCCCGTAGTTGTCCGCGGTGTCCACGAGCGTGACACCCCGCTCCACCGCCCGCCGCAGCACGGCGACGGCATCCGCCCGCGGGCCGCGCGGACCCCAGTAGCCGGGGCCGGTCAGCTGCGCCGTTCCGTAGCCGAGCCGTCGTACGGGAACACCACCGAGGACGAACGTCTCCGAGACCATACGGGCACCGTACGACAGCACGTCGGACGGCTCCGAAGTGGCCCAGCCGACGAAGCGGTGAATGGCCCGAGGTCACGGGCCATCGGCTGGCTAGGCTCCCAGCCATGACCACCGACGCCCCGTCCCGGCCCGTTGCCCCCGCCGTCCCCGTCGTCGACTTCTACTTCGACCCCGCCTGCCCCTTCGCCTGGATCACCTCCCGCTGGATGCTGGAGGTGGAGCGGCAGCGCGACGTCGAGCTGCGCTTCCGGGTGATGAGCCTGTACTTCCACAACATCGGCAACGAGCTGCCCGACTGGTACCGGGAGCTCGTCGACAGGTCGATCGGCCCGGTGCGGGTCGCCGCCGCCGCGGCCGCGGAGCACGGGGAGGAGATCCTCCGCCCGCTCTACACCGCCTTCGGCACCCGCATCCACGAGCGCAAGGAGCCGGACTTCGACACGGTGATCGCCGAATCCCTCGCCGAGCTGGGACTGCCCGCACGGCTCGCCGAGGCCGCCCACGACACCCGCCACGACGAGGCCGTGCGGCGCAGTCACGACGCGGGGCAGGACCCGCAGGCCGGAGGCTATGTCGGCACCCCCACCCTCCACGTCGACGGCACGGTCTGGTTCGGACCCGTCCTGCGTGCCATCCCCCGTGGACGGGAGGCGGTGGAACTCTTCGACAGCTTCCGCGTCCTCGCCGGCCACTCCGACCTCTTCGAGCTCAAGCGGACCCGCACCGGCGGCCTCGACTTCGGCTGATCCGGCCGACGCCGACGGCCGGCGCCCGGGTGTCGCGAATCTTCAAGACCGCGACGCGGGCGCCCGCCTAGCGTCGACGCCATGAACGACATCCACACGCACCTCGGCGTCTGCGCCGCCGAAGCGGCCCGCGTCGCTCGCGGCGTCACCCGGGAACAGCTCGCCGCACCCTCCGTCTGTGCCGACTGGACGGTGGGCGAACTCGCCAACCACCTCGTCCTCTACTCCGCGCACGGCCTGGAGCACCGCGCCCTGCGCGAGCAGCTCCCCGAGGAGCTGACGGCCCGCGACTTCGCCGCCGACCCCGACTGGGCGGAGCGGTACGCCGCCCAGCTCGACCGGGCCCTGGCCGCCTGGGAACGCCCCGGTGCCTGGGACGGCGAGGTCGACCTCGGCTTCACCGCCATGCCGGCCACCGTGGTCGCCTCGCTGCTCGTCAAGGAACTCGCCGTGCACGGCTGGGACCTGGCACGCTCCACCGGCCAGGGCTTCGAGGTGCCCGGCCCGACGGGGGAGTTCCTGCTCGGCGTCGTGGCCGAGCACGCCGAGGTCTACCGCAGCTACGAAGGATTCGCGGCCCCGGTCGAGAGCGCGCCGGACGCCTCCGCCTTCAGCCGCGCCCTCGCCCTGAGCGGACGCGACCCGCTCCGGTAGCGGCCGTCCGCGGCGGTGCCGGCCGAAGGGTCCCCGGTGTCCGGGACGGGCCGAACGGACCGCCTCAGCCGGCGACCGCCACCCGGCGGGCGGCGACGGCCTCCTCGTAACGCTCCGTCAGCAGCCGCGCGAGCTCCGGAGCCGGGCCCAGCACGTCCGCCAGGACGTCCGCCTCCGCGGCGCCGGCCGCGATCCGGTCGGGGAGCCGGCCCGGCGCGATGACGTACGGGGCCACCGCGATCCGGCGCACCCCGTCGGCGCGCAGCGTCCGGACGGCGTCCTCGGTCCGGGGGAGGGATGCGGAGGCGAACGCAGGCCGCACGGAGCACCAACCGGTGCGCCGCAGCTCCCGCGCCGTTTCTGCGATCACTGCGATCGCCTCCGGGTCGCTGGAGCCCGCCGAGGCCAGGACGACCCCGGTCGAGCTCTTGTCGCCGGGCGTGAGCCCGGCCTCGTACAGCCGCCGTTCCACCGCCGCCACCAGCAGCGGCGAGGGGCCGAGGACCTCGGCCCGCCGCACCCGCAGGACGGGTGGCGCCTGTCGCAGGACGGCGGGGATGTCCGCCTTGGCGTGGAAGGCGCGGGTCAGCAGCAGCGGCAGCGCCACCACGTCCCGCACCCCCTCGGCCGCGAGCCGGTCGAGCGTCCCGCTCACCGACGGCAGGTCGAAGTCCAGGAACGCCGTCTCCATGCGCAGCCCCGGCCGCAGCGACCGGGCGCGGGCGACCAGCGCCCGCACGGTCGCCGCGTGCCGCGGATCGCGGCTGCCGTGGGCGATGACGAGGAGGACGGGACCGTTCACGGCGTTCTCAGCTCTTGACCAGCAGACCGCGGCGCCGCAGCACGGCGCGCTCCAGCGGGCTGAAGACCAGCAGGTCGATGGCGACACCGACGAGCAGGATCAGGATGATGGCCAGGAAGATCCCCGGCATGTCGAAGTTGTTCCGGCCGTTCTCCAGCAGCTGACCGAGCCCCAGGCCGAGATCGGGGGAGGACGCGATGATCTCCGCGGCCATCAGCGACCGCCACGAGAAGGCCCAGCCCTGCTTCAGGCCGGCGAGGTACCCGGGCAGCGCGGCCGGCATCACGATGTGCCAGGCGCCCTTGAGGCCGGTGGCGCCGAGCGTCCGGCCGGCCCGCAGGAACAGCGGCGGCACCTGGTCCACGCCGGCCACCAGACCGTTGGCGATGGACGGCACCGCGCCCAGCAGGATCACGGCGAACATCATCTGGTCGTTGAGTCCGAGCCACAGCACCGCGGGTGCCACCCAGGCGACCGAGGGCAGCGACTGCAGACCCGACAGGATCGGGCCGATCGCCGTCCGCACCACGGACACCCGGGCCACGACGAGCCCGAGCGGGGTGCCGATCGCCAGCGCCAGCAGGAAGCCGAGCAGCGCCCGGGAGACGCTGGTCCACAGCACCTCGAGGAGCGTGCCCTCCAGCCACATCGTGGAGAGGGACTCCCAGACGGCTCCGGGGGAGGGCAGCTTGCCCTCGTCGGTGACCTCGGCCACCACGAGGAGCTGCCAGACCACGAGCACCAGCACGACGGCCAGGACGGGCGGCAGGACCTTCTTCAGCAGGACCTCGCGCACCGGGGTCCGGCGGACCTGCACGCTGTCCAGCGCGTCCAGGCCCGCTTCCAGCCCGGCCAGGTCGTCGGTCTTGGGTGTGGTGTCAGTGCTGGCCATGGCGGCGGATCTCCCCACGCAGTTCTTCGGTGATCTCGACGGAGAGCTCCGCGACGGCGGCGTCCTCGATGCGGCGCGGCTGCGGGATCTCGATGGTCCACTCCCGGGCGATCCGGCCGGGGCGGGACGACAGCAGCACCACGCGCTCGGCCAGCCGCACGGCCTCGCGCACGTTGTGGGTGACGAAGAGGACGGACAGCTTCGTCTCGCGCCAGATACGGGTCAGCTCGTCGTGCAGGACGTCGCGGGTGATCGCGTCGAGCGCCGCGAACGGCTCGTCCATCAGCAGCAGATCGCTGTCCTGGGCCAGGGACCGGGCCAGCGCGACCCGCTGCCGCATGCCGCCGGACAGCTCGTGCACCCGCTTGCCGTACGAGCCCTTGAGCCGGACGAGTTCGAGCAGGCGCTCGGCCTCGTCGCGGCGCTCGGCCTTCGGCACCCCGCGCAGCCGCAGGGCCAGTTCGATGTTCTTGCCCGCGGTCAGCCACGGGAAGAGGGCGTGCTCCTGGAACATCAGGGCCGGCCGGCCGCCGGGGGTCGCGATGGACCCCGCGGACGGCCGGTCGAGCCCGGCGACCAGGTTGAGCAGGGTGGACTTGCCGCAGCCCGAGGCCCCCAGGAGGGTGACGAACTCGCCCGGGGCGACATCGAGTGAGATGTCGTCGAGCACGAGCTGCTGACCGGCGGGTCCGCCGAAGGACTTCGAGACGTGCTCGAGCCGGGCGGCGTGGGTCACCGCCGCGCGGTCCTCGGCCTTGGCGATCGTCGCGGTCGTGGCCATGGTCGTCACCTCCTGGGATACCTGAACTGGGCTTTTTCGAGGGTTACTTGACGCCGAGACCGGCGTCGGCGACCTCGGGCTGCCCCGCGGCCTTCAGGACCTTGTTGAGCGGCTTCAGGTCGTAGATGCCGTTCAGGTCGGGCTGCTTGAGGAGACCGGCCTTCACCGCGTGGTCCGCCTGGGCCTGCAGCGTGGCGGCCAGCGGGTCGTTGGTGAACTGGATCGACGGCCATGCGCCGTCGATGACCTTGTCACCCAGCGCCTTGCCGGAGAGCTCCTTCAGCTTGGCGTTGGCGGAGGCCTTCGCCTTGTCGGTGTTGGCGTTGATCCACGCGTTGGTCTTCACCGATCCGCGCAGCACCGCCTCGACGACGTCCGGGTGCTCCTTCAGGAACTTCTGCGACACGATGACGTTCGTGATCACGAACTTCTTGTCGGGCCACAGGTCCGACTCGTCGAGCAGTACCTTGGCGCCCTCGCTGACGAGCTTCGACGCGGTCGGCTCCGGCACCCAGGCGCCGTCGATGGAACCGGACTTGTAGGCGTCGGGGGTCACCTTGTTGTCCGTGCGGACCACGGAGACGTCGCCCTTGCCGCTCTGGGCGTCGACCTTCCAGCCCTTCTCGGAGACCCAGTTCAGGAACGCCACGTCCTGGGTGTTGCCGAGCTGCGGAGTGGCGATCTTCTTGCCCTTGATGTCGTCCAGGGTCTTGATCTTGTCCGGGTTCACCACGAGCTTGACCCCGCCGGAGGCGGAGCCGGCGACGATGCGGAGGTTGGAGCCCTTGGACTTGGTGTAGCCGTTGATGGACGGCGACGGGCCGATGAAGCCGATGTCGATCGAGCCGGCGTTCAGCGCCTCGATCTCGGAGGGGCCGGCGTTGAAGGTGGAGACCTTCAGCTGCGTGCCGCCCAGTTCCTTCTGGAAGATGCCTTCCTGGTCGCCGACCAGGGCGGTGGCGTGCGTCAGGTTCGGGAAGTACCCGAGCCGGACCGTGTCGGCGGAGAGCTTCTCGCCCTCGGCGGCCACCTTCTTCTCGTCGTTCTTGGCCTCGGAGCCGTAGCCGCAGGAAGCAAGCACGCCGATCAGCAGCGGCAGGGCCGCGGCGGCGGCGAGTGAGCGGCGCAGGGTGGTACGGGAGGCAGGCACGGGTTCCCCTCAGGGTCTTCGAAGTCTTCTTCGTCGGTGGTGTCGGAGGTGGAGCGGGGTGGCGCCGCAGGAGCGGCGCATCGGCGTCAGCACGCACATCGCGCGACACCTCCCCGGCCCGCACCGAGGGCACCGGAGCCGACCCGGCCGCCTTCCTTGGCGAACGTGGCGTAGACGTCGTGTCTCATCTCAGAAGTCCCACCCTTCCTCGTCTGCGGGGGCGACGGCCGCCGCGGCCTTGGCGCCGGCGAAGGACTCGCCCGCCATGCCGGCGGCGAGCGTGGTGCCGTCCGCGGGGTCGATCAGCAGGAACGAACCGGTGCGGCGCGAGTCCGCGTACGCGTCGAGCGCGAGCGGCTCGGCGGTGCGCACCTTGACCCGGCCGATGTCGTTGGCGACCAGCTGCCCCGGCTCGGGGTGCTGGGAGAGGTCGTCCAGGGTCAGCCGCGAGGGGATCTCCTTGACGATGGCCTTGACCGTGCGCGTGGTGTGCTTGAGCAGCACCCGCTGGCCCACGACGAGCGGCTGGTCGGCCACGTGGCAGACCGTCGCCTCGACGTCCTGGCTGGTGGCCGGGGCGTCGTCGACCGGGGCGAGCAGGTCGCCGCGGGAGATGTCGATGTCGTCGGCGAGCCGGATGGTGACCGACTGCGGGGCCCAGGCGATGTCGACGGGCTCGCCGAGCGCGTCGATCGCCGAGATCGTGGACGTCCGGCCCGAGGGCAGCACCGTGACCCGCTCGCCGACCCGGAAGGCACCGGCCGCGATCTGGCCGGCGTAGCCCCGGTAGTCGGGGTGCTCGGCGGTCTGCGGACGGATGACGTACTGCACCGGGAAGCGCGCGTGGCAGGCCGTCAGGTCGTGGCTGACCGGGACCGTCTCCAGGTGCTCCAGGACGGTGGGACCGCCGTACCAGTCCATGTTCGCGGACGGCTCCACCACGTTGTCGCCGGCCAGCGCCGAGATCGGGATCGCGGTGATCTCCGGGACGCCGAGCTCGGAGGCGTACGTCGTGAACTCCTCGGCGATCGCGGCGAAGACGGGCTCGGCGTAGTCCACCAGGTCCATCTTGTTGACGGCGAGGACCACGTGCGGCACGCGCAGCAGGGCGGCGACCGCCGCGTGGCGGCGGGTCTGCTCGACGACGCCGTTGCGGGCGTCGACCAGGACCACGGCCAGTTCGGCGGTGGAGGCGCCGGTGACCATGTTGCGGGTGTACTGCACGTGGCCGGGGGTGTCGGCGAGGATGAACCGGCGGCGGGCCGTCGCGAAGTAGCGGTAGGCGACGTCGATGGTGATGCCCTGCTCGCGTTCGGCGCGCAGGCCGTCGGTGAGCAGGGCCAGGTCGGGTGCTTCCTGGCCGCGGGAGCGGGAGGCGTGCTCGACGGCCTCCAGCTGGTCGGTCAGGACCGACTTGGAGTCGTGCAGCAGCCGGCCCACCAGGGTCGACTTGCCGTCGTCGACGGAGCCCGCGGTGGCGAACCGCAGCAGGGTGGTCGCCGAGACGTCGGTGAACTGCTCGGTGGTGCTCGTCATGGCTAGAAGTACCCTTCGCGCTTGCGGTCTTCCATCGCGGCCTCGGACATCTTGTCGTCGGCGCGGGTCGCGCCCCGCTCGGTGAGCCGGGACGCGGCGATCTCGGCGATGACGGCGTCGAGCGTGGTGGCGTCGGAGTCGACGGCGCCGGTGCAGGACATGTCACCCACGGTGCGGTAGCGGATGAGCCGCTTCTCCACCGTCTCGGTGTCCTTGGGGCCGCCCCAGTCGCCGGCGGTGAGCCACATGCCGCTGCGGGCGAAGACCTCGCGCTCGTGGGCGAAGTAGATGTCCGGCAGCTCGATCCCCTCGCGGGCGATGTACTGCCAGACGTCCAGCTCGGTCCAGTTCGACAGCGGGAAGACCCGGACGTGCTCGCCGGGGGCGTGCCGGCCGTTGTACAGCTGCCACAGCTCGGGCCGCTGCCGGCGCGGGTCCCACTGCGAGAACTCGTCGCGCAGCGAGAACACCCGCTCCTTGGCGCGGGCCTTCTCCTCGTCGCGCCGGCCGCCGCCGAACACCGCGTCGAAACGGTGCTGCTGGATCGCCTCGGTCAGCGGCACCGTCTGGAGCGGGTTGCGCGTCCCGTCGGGACGCTCGCGCAGCTTCCCCGCGTCGATGTACTCCTGCACCGACGCGACGTGCAGGCGCAGGCCGTGGCGCGCCACCGTGCGGTCGCGGTACTCCAGGACCTCGGGGAAGTTGTGCCCGGTGTCGACGTGCAGCAGCGTGAACGGCACCGGGGCCGGCGCGAACGCCTTCAGCGCCAGGTGCAGCATGACGATGGAGTCCTTGCCGCCGGAGAAGAGGATCACCGGCCGCTCGAACTCGCCCGCGACCTCACGGAAGATGTGCACCGCCTCGGACTCCAGGGAGTCCAGGTGCGACAGCGCGAACGGACTGTCGGTCGCGTCGTGGACATGAGCGACGGTCGTCATGCGACACCCCTCTCGGTGAGCAGCGCGTGGAGCTGCGCCGCGGACTCCTGCACGGTCTGGTTCTGGGACTCGATCCGCAGATCCGGGTTCCGCGGCTCGTCGTACGGGTCGTCGACACCGGTCAGCCCGCTGATCTCGCCCGCGGCCTGCTTGGCGTACAGCCCCTTCACGTCGCGTACCGAGCACACGTCCACCGGAGTGGCGACGTGGACCTCGACGTAGGGAGTGCCCTCGGTCCGGTGACGCTTGCGGACGGCCTCGCGGCTGTCCTCGTACGGGGCGATCACCGGGACGAGGACCTTCACGCCGTTGGAGGCGAGCAGTTCGGCGACGAAGCCGATCCGCTGCACGTTGGTGTGCCGGTCCTCACGGCTGAAGCCGAGGCCCGCCGAGAGGAACTCGCGGATCTCGTCGCCGTCGAGGACCTCGACGCGGTGGCCCTCGCCGCGCAGCCGGCCGGCCAGCTCGTGGGCGATGGTGGTCTTGCCGGCGCTGGGCAGCCCGGTCAGCCAGATGGTGGCACCCGTCACGTGCTTCTCCTGAACTTCCTGAGTGTCCGTCATCCGTGCAGTCCGCACTCGGTCTTGGTCCGGCCGGCCCAGCGGCCCGCGCGGCTGTCCTCGCCCTCCGCGACCCGGCGGGTGCAGGGCGCGCAGCCGACCGAGGCGTAACCGTCCATCAGCAGCGGGTTGGTGAGGACTCCGTGCTGGGCGACGTAGGCGTCGACGTCGTCCTGCGACCAGCGGGCGATGGGGGAGATCTTGACCTTCTGCCGCTTCTCGTCCCAGCCGACGACCGGTGTGTTCGCCCGGGTCGGGGACTCGTCGCGGCGCAGGCCGGTGGCCCAGGCGCGATAGGCGGTCAGGCCCTCCTCGAGGGGCTTGACCTTGCGCAGGGCGCAGCACAGGTCCGGGTCGCGGTCGTGCAGCCCGGGGCCGTGCTCGGCGTCCTGCTCGGCCACCGTCCGACGCGGGGTCAGGGTGATGACGTTGACGTCCATCACCGCGTCGACCGCGTCACGCGTGCCGATGGTCTCCGGGAAGTGGTAGCCGGTGTCGAGGAAGACGACGTCCACGCCGGGCAGGGCACGCGACGCCAGATGGGCGACGACGGCGTCCTCCATGGAGGAGGTGACGCAGAACTCCCGGCCGAAGGTGTCGGCGGCCCACTGGAGGATCTCCAGTGCCGTCGCGTCCTCGAGGTCGCGCCCGGCCTGCTCGGCCAGGTCCTTCAGATCGGCGCCCTCGGTGACCTGAGTCGTCGTCATATCTCTTCCCCTCCGTCGGAATCGCTCGAAGTGCCCGGGGCGAGCAGCCCCAGGAACTTCAGCTGGAAGGCTCGACCGCATGCCCGGCATTCCCAGGCGCCGTGGCCCTGCTCGTTCGGGCGCAGGTCCTCGTCGCCGCAGTACGGGCAGTGGAACGGCGCGGCACGCTCGCTCACGACAGGGCCTCCTCGGACGCGCGCGCCGCCCAGGTGGCGAAGCGCTCGCCGGGCTCGCGCTCCTTGCCGAAGCGCTCCAGGACCCGCTCGATGTAGTCCGGCAGCTCGGCCGAGGTCACCTTCAGACCACGGACCTTGCGGCCGAAGCCCGCCTCCAGGCCGAGCGCGCCGCCCAGGTGGACCTGGTAGCCCTCCACCCGGTTGCCGTCGTCGTCGAGGACGAGCTGGCCCTTGAGGCCGATGTCCGCCACCTGGATACGGGCGCAGGCGTTCGGGCACCCGTTGATGTTGATGGTGATCGGCTCGTCGAAGTCGGGGATGCGGCGCTCGAGCTCGTCGATCAGGGACGCGCCGCGCGCCTTCGTCTCGACGATCGCCAGCTTGCAGAACTCGATGCCGGTGCAGGCCATCGTGCCGCGCCGGAAGGTCGAGGGGTTCACCCGCAGGTCCAGGGCCTCCAGGGCGGAGACGAGCGAGTCGACCTGCCCCTCCTCGATGTCCAGGACGATCATCTTCTGCTCGGCGGTGGTGCGGATCCGGCCCGAACCGTGCGCCTCGGCGATCTCGGCGATCTTGGTGAGCGTGGCGCCGTCGACCCGGCCGACGCGCGGCGCGAAGCCGACGTAGAAGCGGCCGTCCTGCTGCCGGTGGACACCGACGTGGTCGCGCCACCGGCCGGCGGGCTGCTCGGGGGCGGGGCCGTCCGTCAGCTTCCGCTTCAGGTACTCGTCCTCCAGGACCTGGCGGAACTTCTCCGCGCCCCAGTCGGCGACGAGGAACTTCAGGCGGGCGCGGGTGCGCAGCCGGCGGTAGCCGTAGTCACGGAAGATCGAGATGACGCCCTCGTAGACGTCGGGGACCTCGTCGAGCGAGACCCACGTGCCCAGCCGGACGCCCAGCTTGGGGTTGGTGGACAGGCCGCCGCCGACCCAGACGTCGAAGCCGGGGCCGTGCTCCGGGTGGTGCACGCCGACGAAGGCGATGTCGTTGATCTCGTGCGCCACGTCGAGGAGCGGCGATCCGGAGACCGCGGACTTGAACTTGCGGGGCAGGTTCGAGAAGTCCTTGTTGCCGACGATCCGTCGCTGGATCTCGTCGATGGCGGGTGTGCCGTCGATGATCTCGTTCTCGGCGATGCCGGCCACCGGGGAGCCGAGGATGACACGGGGGGTGTCGCCGCAGGCCTCGGTGGTGGACAGGCCGACGGCCTCCAGGCGGTTCCAGATCTCGGGAACGTCCTCGATCCGGATCCAGTGGTACTGCACGTTCTGCCGGTCGGTGATGTCCGCCGTGCCCCGCGCGAACTCCTGCGAGATCTCACCGATCACCCGGAGCTGCTCGGTGGTCAGCCGGCCGCCGTCGATGCGGACCCGGAGCATGAAGAACTCGTCGTCCAGCTCCTCCGGCTCCAGGACACCGGTCTTGGTGCCGTCCAGCCCCTGCTTGCGCTGGGTGTAGAGGCCCCACCAGCGCATGCGCCCGCGGAGGTCGTTGGGGTCGATCGAGTCGAATCCACGCTTCGAGTAGACCGTCTCAATGCGTGTCCGCACATTGAGACCGTCGTCGTCCTTCTTGAACTGCTCATTGCCGTTCAGCGGGGTGAAGTGCCCCACGGCCCACTGACCCTCGCCACGGTGACGGCTCACCTTGCGGCGGGGCGTGGCGGGTGCGGGGTTTTCCGGGGTGGCGGCCATGGCTTTTCGTCCTTCGGGACTGCGGGAGGGCGGCTCTGACCTGCACACTCGCGCGCAGGTGTGATGATGGCGCGGCGGTGCGCAGAAAGGTCGGGCAGAGGAGTGATCGCGGCGGTGCTGGTTCTCTCAGCGCGCCGGACAGATGGCGCTGGACATGCGGCCGAGGTCGACGTGCCGCCGACTCACCAAGGCAATTCCAGTTCCAGACATGACGGAAGCGTGTCACGGGACTTTGGACCCAGTCCAGCTTCGTCCAGGATGTGGACATCGACGTCCCGCATTGCGAGACGGTGTGCTGTGGGTCACTTCCGGCGGGTGGTGCTCAAGGGGCGTGCGTCGGGGGCGCGTCGGGGTCCCCGGTCCGTACGGCGGGATGGGAGCGGCCCGGTGCGAGGGGCGCGCGGGGCGCCGCTCCGGGACCCTCGGCGGTGCGCCGGCCGCGTCCGGGGGCGCCGCCGGGGCGGTACCGAGCCTCGTGCCGGGCGGCCGGGTCGCGCTGCCGGGGCTGGGCCGGAGGGACCGGCGCCGGCGTGTCCGGCGGGGGCGACGGGAGGTGTCAGCCCAGGGCGCCCGGCCAGGGGCCCGGGGTCGCCGTCTCCTCGGCCTCCTCCACCTTGGTGTCGAAGAGCCGGAAGCCGCGGCGCTGGTAGTTGTCCATCGCGTGCGGGCCGTCCAGCGAGCAGGTGTGCAGCCACACCCGGCGGGTCGGCTCGCGGTCGGGCCAGCGCTCGGCCAGGTCCCAGGCCCGCCGCACGCCCTCGGACAGCAGGTGACCGCCGATCCGGCGGCCCCGGAAGGGGGCGATCAGTCCGAAGTAGATGATCTCCACGGTGCCGTCGTCCTGCGGGTCGAGCTCCACGTACCCGGCCGGCGTGCCCTTGTCGTACGCCACCCAGATCTCGGCCCCCGGCTTCTCGACGATCTCCTGCCACTCCTTGTAGGACAGGTGCAGACGGTCGTTCCAGTGGATGTCGCCGCCGACCGCCGTGTAGAGGAAGCGGCTGAACTCGGGGGAGGGCACCTCGGCCCGCACGATCGTGACGTCGTCGCCCTCCGGCGCGACGGCGGGGCGGAGATCGGACGGCGAGGTCTGTTCGAGGGACCAGGTGGTGACAGTAGTGCTCATGCGCTCATCGCATCACGGCCGCGGCGGCGGTGCCCAGGCGGCCCCCGCCGCCGTGAACGGAGTGTCCGGATCGTGGACACCCGCCTCCGGCATCCGGTCCACGGCGGTCCGGCGGGCGCCGGAACGCGTCGCGTGCACGTGTCGGCCCCCAGGATCCGCCGCGCGAGCCCCGTCGCGAGCTGCCGTTCCGGGCCCCGCGCGAGAAAGGGAGCCGGACGGCCGCACCGAACGGCTGCGCGCTGGCGCATACTGGGGGCAATGACGAAGCCATCTGCACCGAAGCGCCATTTGCCCACCAGCCCCTTCAAGGCCCCGGTCGCGCTGCCCCCCAAGGAGTTCGCCGTAGGCGACAAGGTCACCCATGACATGTACGGCCTCGGCCGGGTCGTCGGCATCGAGGACGGAATCGCGGCGGTCGTGGATTTCGGCTCGGCGCAACGGCGGATCGTGAGCCCGTACAACAAGATGAGCAAGCTCTAGGTCGTGTCCGGGGCGGTCCCCAGGCCACCCCGGGCGCCCCTCCGGTCCCCGGGGCCCTGTCCGGTCCTCTTCCTTCTTACTTCCCTACTAACTCCGCCGTTCCGTGCGGTTCGCCCGTTCCGCCCGCACCGCCGGCGCCGTCGAGTGCGGCAGCAGGTCCTCCGGGTGGGGCGGGCGCATCACTTCCACGCCGACCTCCTCGCTGAAGCGGTACGGACGGTGCGCCAGTACCCCCGCCAGATTCCGGCGGATCCGTGACATCTCCGCCCGTACCGTGACGGTCCGGGTCCGGTCCCCGAACACGTCCTGGGCCAGTTGTGCCGCCGTCCGCCCGTCCCGGTGCAGCGCCAGCACGAACAGCAGCTCGGCATGGCGCGGGCTCAGCTCCTGCGTCCAGCTGCCCGCCGCTCCCGCGACCGCCACCGACCAGCGCCGCGGCCGGCTCAGGTCGAGCACCACGCGGCTCGCCGGGACCACCGGCCCGCCCGACTCCGGACGCTCCTCGTCGTCGATCCGCAGCAGCCAGCCGCCCGGCAGCGGCTCCACCGCGCACGCCCCCAGCGACGGCAGCCAGACCCGACCCGCGCGGAACGACTTCGGCAGGCCGATCCGGTCCTGGGGCGCCATCCCCGTCACCGCCGCCGTCCAGCCGTGCGTGTCGACGGCGATCGCCCGGCCCCCCACCCGGCACAGGATCGGTGCGGCCACCGACCGCAGCCGTTCGATCGACCGCAGGTGACGCTCGCGCATCTCCGCCTCCGCGAGCTGCGCGACCGAGCCGACCAGTGCCAGCGTCGCCGGATGGAAGGTCGACGCCGGGCCGCTGACGTCCACGATCCCCAGCAGACGCTGGTCGCGCGGATCGTGCACGGGGGCCGCCGCGCAGGTCCAGCGGTGCAGGGTGTGGACGTAGTGCTCCGCCGAGTGGACCTGCACGGGCCGGCGCATGGCGAGCGCCGTCCCCACCGCGTTCGTGCCGGTGGTGTGCTCGGTCCAGGCCGCGCCCTCCTCCAGGCAGATGCCGTTGGCCTGCCGCATCACGGCGAGATTGCCCTCGCGCCACAGCACCCGGCCCTGTTCGTCCGTCACCACCATGATCTGGAGGGAGGCGTCGGCCATCGCCGCGAGCCCCTCGCTCAGGGTCCGCATGACCTCGCCCAGGACCGTCGTCCGCCGCCGCTCCTCCAGCTCGTCGCGGCGCAGCAGCACGCTGCTGGTGCTCTGGTCCGGATCGACGCCCAGCCGGAACATCCGCTGCCACGACGCGTCGATCACCGGGCGGGGCGCGATCGGGGGCGTGCGGCCCGCGAGGGTCTCCTCCCGCACCCGGTACAGCAGCCGTGTGGCCTGGGCGGCGTCCATGGCGGCGAGCCGGTTCATGTCGAGCTGCGTGTTCTTCATCGGTCTCTCCCAGCCACCTGCGGTGCTGTATCGGTTCTGCAGATTTCCGGAGTGTCGGTGCCCATCGTGCCGCCCGGTGCTCCCGGGTGAAGGGCGGTTCGGGTAATCCTGCAACCCTTTGCAACTCTGGCGGACACCCGCCAGGTGCATGAGGGTGGTGCAACAGCCGAGGGTGGTGCCGTGTCGGCGCAGCACCACCCCCGGCTTTTCCGCGCGTCCCGGCCCCCTGGCTCGCGCGGACGGACGGCGCGCGGGGACGCGGGGCGCGCACCGCCCGACCCGCAGGAGCACCCGCGCGCGGGACCTTCCGACGGCCCCGCCGGTTGACGGGGCCTCAGCCCACGGCGCGCGCCCGCTCCACCACCGCGCCCAGGTCCAGGGCGGTCGGCAGCGTGCCGAAGGCCGATCCCCAGTCGCCCCCCAGCCGCGAGGCGCAGAACGCGTCCGCCACCTCGGGCGGCGCCCACCGCACCAGCAGCGAGCCCTGCAGAACCAGTGCCATCCGCTCCACCAGGCGCCGCGCCCGGCCCTCGATCCCGTCGAGATCGGCCAGCTCGGTCAGCACCCCCCTGATCGCGCGGTCGAGCCGGTGGTCCTCACCCCGCGCCTTCCCCACCTCCGTCAGGAACGCGTTCAGCGCCCGCGGCTCGCGCTGCAGCGCCCGCAGCACGTCCAGGGCCTGCACGTTCCCCGAGCCCTCCCAGATCGAGTTGAGCGGCGACTCGCGCAGCAGCCGCGGCATGCCCGACTCCTCCACGTAGCCGTTGCCGCCCAGGCACTCCAGGGCTTCCGCCACGACCGGCGTGCACCGCTTGGCCACCCAGAACTTCGCCGTCGGCACCGCGATCCGCAGGAACGCCCGCTCCGCCTCGGAGTCGGTGTCGTACGCGGCGGCCAGCCGCAGCCCGAGGACCGTCGCCGCCTCCGACTCCAGCGCCAGGTCGGCCAGCACGTTGCGCATCAGCGGCTTCTCGATCAGCACGCCGCCGAACGCCCGGCGGTGGGCGGTGTGGTGCACGGCCTGCGCCACCGCCTGCCGCATCAGCGCCGCCGAGCCCAGCACGCAGTCGAGCCGGGTCGCCGCCACCATCCCGATGATCGTCCGGACCCCGCGGCCCTCCTCGCCGACCCGGCGCGCCCACGTCGTCCCGTCGAACTCCACCTCGGCGGAGGCGTTCGCGCGGTTGCCGAGCTTGTCCTTCAGGCGCTGGATCGCGAACGCGTTGCGCGTGCCGTCCTCCAGGACCCGTGGCACCAGGAAGCACGTCAGGCCGCCGGGGGCCTGCGCCAGGACCAGGAACCCGTCGGACATCGGCGCCGAGCAGAACCACTTGTGCCCGGTGAGCACGTACGTGCCGTCCTCGGCCAGCGGACGCGCCTCGGTCGTGTTGGACCGGACGTCGCTGCCGCCCTGCTTCTCGGTCATCCCCATCCCGAGGAGCACCCCGGCCTTCTCCCGCGGCGGCCGCAGGCCCTGCTCGTAGACGTGCGAGGTGAGCAGCGGCTCCCAGACCGCGGCCAGCTCCGGATCCGTGCGCAGCGCGGGGACCGCCGCGTGCGTCATCGACAGCGGGCAGCCGTGCCCCGGCTCGGCCTGCGTCGCCACCAGGAAGCCCGCCGCCCGCCGCACATGACCACCCGGACGGCCCCACGCGTCCGTCAGCCCCGCGCTGACCCCCTTGCCCAGGAGGCGGTGCCAGGCGGGGTGGAACACGACCTCGTCGATCCGGTTCCCGTACCGGTCGTGCGTCCGTAGCCGCGGCGGGCAGGTGTCGGCGAGCTCCCCCCACTCCCGCACCTGGGCCGAACCTGCGGCCCGGCCCAGGGCCACGAGCTCGTCGCGTGCCTCCGCGAAGACCTCGGGTGTCAGATGTCGTTCGACCGCCTCCGCCAGAGCCCGGTCGGACATGAAGACGTCATATCCCACCAGGGGCGGAGCCTGGTTGGTCACGGTGTGGGTGCCGGCTGCCATGCCGATACGGTAAGGAGGTGCAGGCAGCAAACGAAACACCCGAGCGGCGGCCCGGGAGCAGACTCCACCGGGCCCGAGTCCTCTACCGCAACGTGTCGAAGCGGAAGCTGGTCTGGCTGCTCCTGAAGGACACCGTCAACTCGTGCATCGAGTACCGCATCCTCGGCCTCGCGGCCGAGGCGGCGTTCTTCACGCTGCTGTCGCTGCCGCCCCTGCTGCTCGGCATGATCGCGCTCCTCGGCTACGCCGACGACTGGACCAACACCGACACCGTGGCCAGCATCGAGCAGAACATCCTCAACGCCGCCGGAACGGTTCTGTCGGACCGCGGCGTCCACGACATCGCCAAACCGGTCCTGGACGACGTCACCCAGGGCAAACGGCCCGAGCTCATCTCGCTCGGCTTCGCCATCGCCCTGTGGTCCGGATCGCGCGCCGTCAACGTCTTCATCGACACCATCACGGTGATGTACGGCCTCGACGGGCACCGGGGCATCGTCAAGACCCGGCTCCTCGCGTTCCTGCTCTACATCGTGGCCCTGATCATCGGCGCGGTCGTCCTCCCGCTCGCGGTGGTCGGCCCCGACCGCGTGGTGGAGCTGGTCCCCTGGGGCACGGAGGTCGTCTCCGTCCTGTACTGGCCGGCCGTCATCCTGCTCTCCGTCGCCTTCCTCACCACGCTGTACCACGTCTCCGTGCCCGTCCGCTCGCCCTGGATCGAGGACATCCCCGGCGCGCTGGTGGCCCTCGGCATGTGGGTGCTCGGCAGCTTCCTGCTGCGCATCTACCTGACCAGCCAGGTCGAGGGACCCACGATCTACGGCTCCCTCGCCGCGCCGATCGCCGTGCTGCTCTGGATCGGCATCTCGGCCTTCGCCGTGCTGGTCGGCGCGGCGGTGAACGCGGCGATCGACCGTGTCTGGCCGTCGGTCGCCACCGCCGCGGCCCGCGAGGCCTCCGACCGCGCCCGCGCCGCCCAGGCCGCCGACCTGGTCGCCCGGCTGCGGGCGGAGGCGGACGACGTGGACGAGGACGACCCGGACATGCCGTCGGAGTTCCCGGAACGCTGGTCGAAGTTCCTGCCTCCGGACGACGTGAAGTCGCGCCTGCACTCGGGGTGGGAGAAGGACTGAGGGGCCCGGGTCACGGGGCCTCGTACGGCGACGGGGCGGGACCGTCGCCGGAGTCGGCACCGGGGTCCCGGACGCCGCCGTGCGACGGGCCGCCGAAGGGGTTCTGTCCTCCGCGATGCCGTGCGATGCCGGGGCGGCCGGCCGGGCCTTCCGCCTCGGCGTCGCTCGGTGCCGGGTCCCTGTCACGGCGGGTGACACGGTCGGCGAGGGCCGAGAACCAGCCGCGCTGCTCCGGCGGGGCCGCGAGTTTCGGGTCGGCGACGCCGTCCGGCCGGCTCTCCTTCCCCACGGGCCGCGTTCCCCCGGCCCCGTCCCGTCGCACCACGACCACGTGCCGCCAGCCGCCCGCGGTCGGCGTCATCCGGTCGAACTTCCGCTGCATCGGACGGGGCAGTCCGGCCCGCAGGCCGTGCGAGACGAGCACCGTCACGACGACGAGGCTGTCCGCGTCCTCGGTCCGCTGCTCCCTGATCGTCTCGGCGAGCGTGGTCGCGGCCGCTTCTCCCTCGTCGTGGACGGTCACGCTCAGCAGGAGCGGCGTGCGGACGCCGGTGGGGAGACGGGAGGCCAGGGCGAGCGGAAGGCGGTTCACCGCCCAGTCCACGAGCGATTCCCCGGAGATCCGCGGCGGAACGGGGTGGAGAACCGTGAACCGCCGGCGCTGCCGCCTCACGCGCTCGCCCTCGAGCACCTCCTGGGCCAGGTCGACGACGACCGCCTCCGTCTCACGGTCGATGCGGTGCACGAACGGGCTCCCGATCACCAGCCAGCCCGTCCACTCCGCCTCCAGGCGGTCGAGGGACAGGATCCGCTCGATGAGATCCGCCCGCAGACCGAGCAGGCGCCCGCGCTGTCCGGCGGCCCACTCGCCCGCGATGCCGTCGAGGGGATTGCCGTACCAGAGATCCAGGGCCTCCCTGAAGCAATGGCGGGCGTACCGGCGGTCGCCCTGTTCCAGGGCGTCGTGCCCCTGTGCCGCCAGGGTCTCGGCCTGTGTCAGGTCGAGATACACGTCCGAGGTGTGCAGCCAGTAGTCCTCGCCCCGCGACCTGATCGGATGGCCGAGGGCCGAGAGATGCAGCGCGTACTGCGACGGGCGGACGTCCGGATTCTCCCGGAGGGTCTCCCGCAGCTCCGCCTCGCTGACGGGCAGTCCCCGCGCGAGGAGCAGACGGCACAGCAGGGCGTTGTGCTCGAACGAATGCTCCGACACCTCGATTCCCCGGATCGACGCCATGGGCGGACCGAGGACCCGGTACACCACCTGGGAGTTGCGCTCCGTGCGCGGGGACCGCAGCTCGGACAGGGCCGCGGCTCCCTGGTGCCGCCGGGAGGGGTCCTTGGCGAGCAGGTCGCGGACCGCCTGGCTCAGTTCGGGCGGCACGTCCATGCGCGCCCCCTGCGGACTCGGCGGCGGCGCGTCGGCATGGCGTCGGAGCACGGAGTCCAGGTCGCCCCCGGGGAACGGAGGCGCGCCGGTGAGCATCTCGAACAGGATGCAGCCGAGGGAGTAGAGGTCGCTCTCGGGTACGGCCGGGCCGCGCCGGCGCTCGGGAGCCAGATAGCGTGCCGTCCCGGGCCGCGGGGTGGTGCCGGCGGTGCCGTCGGCCGGGAACAGCCCGGTGCCGTCGGGGTCGCCGTGCCCGTCGGCGTACGGCCAGCGCGACCCGTAGCCGTGCAGCCGGGGGAGTCCGTCGTCGGCCCCGAAGATCACGGCGGGGGTGAGGTTGCCGTGCACGATCCCATGGCGCCCGTTGTGCAGCACCTCCAGCCCGCAGAGGACCCCCTGGGCGATCGTCACGGCCTCGTCGACCTCGATCGCCCCGCTCGACTCGTCGAGGTACTGGCGCAGCGTGAGACCTTCCAGCGGCTCGGTGACGAGGCAGCAGCCGTCCTCCAGCACGAGGGCGTCGACCACGTGCAGCAGATTGTGGTGGGTCACCGTCGCGAGCTCGTGGGCTCGCGCGATGAAGTCGGCGGCGGCGCCACCCGAGTCGGCGCCGGCCCAGCCGCGCTGATGACGCGGCGGGAAGGGGTGGTAGGTGATGCCGACCCGTCGCCCGAGAACGTGGTCGTAGGCCAGCCATGTCCGGCTGGAAGGGTCGCCGACCCGCTGCCGGAGCTCGTACCGATCGCCTCCCAGATCCGGTGGTGCCTCTCCTCCCTCCGACGCCTCCGGCTCCCGCTCCGCCTCGGACCTGCGCGTGGCCAGGCCTCGTTCCGGCCCGCGCAGCAGCCGTACGCTCTCCTCGCTCACCAGCGCGAACGCCCGTCCCGCCGCCCGCTCGCCCGTCCGCCCGTCCAGGCTCTCCACCAACGCCCGGAACTCGCCGGGCAGGGCGCCCGCCCGGGACTCGATCTCGGCGCTCATACGGGCGAGCAGCGCCGCCGTTCCGACGAGCGCCGTGCGCGGCAGCGTGCCCAGCAGCACCTCCCGGACCCCGGGGCGGAACTCGTACGCCCCCGGACCCACCTCGGGCTGAGCCCGGAGCATGCCGCTGAGAACGACCTCGGCCAGGTGCCCGGGTTCCGGGTGCACCTCGACGGCCGCCTGCACGAGGCGCATCACCGGCAGATGCGCCGAGCCCACCGCCAGGTGGGCGGCCAGCCGGAACGCCTGGGGCGAGGCGAGCGCGCGGAAGCGCAGCACCAGTTCCCTCGGGTCGGCCTCGTCCGGCGCGAACCCTTCCTCCTGCTGCCACGCGTCGGGCGATTCCCCGGCCCGGATGTACGCCGCGGCGCCCGGCACCTCCGTACCGCCGGAAGCGGAGACCAGGGCGGCCCAGTTGCCCAGCCAGGCGCCCGTGGGCTCCAGGACCGGGACGGGGACCCCGGAGGGAGCCGGGCCGCCCCGGTACGGAGCGAAGTCCAGGGCGGCGTTCGGGACACCGGGGCCGGGTGAGGCGAAGAGACCCGGGAGTGCCGGAGCCGCGGAATGCCGCCAGAGCCGCTCCGGCAGCGGCTGGACCACGGCCACCGGCAGCTCCCGGCCCAGACCGGCGAGCAGCGACCGCCAGCGCCGCCCGGCGGCGCCGGCCCGCCACTGGGGCCCCATGCAGTCGCTGACGACCAGCAGAGCCGTCCGGCCACGCTCACGGTGACGCTGCGGGAGCCGCCCGTCCGTGCCGAGGCGCAACAGGTCCAGGGTGCGAAAGGCGCCCGTCTGCGCGAGCGCCGTGTGCAGATCCCTCACCAGGGGCCGCCACATCGTCATCGTCGGACCGGCGTCGAAGACGATCCGCAGGTGCAGCCAGCGCTCCTGCTGGGGCCGCAGCACGGGGAGCCACAGCCGGCGCCCCGCGCCGAGGGCGGCGATCCGGTGGGCGGTCGCCGTCTCGTCCAGCTCGAGCCGCGTGCCGCTCGGCACCCCCCGCCCCAGCGGGCGCAAGGAGCGCTGGAGCGCGAGCGGATGCGCGAGCATCGGCGGGGCGGGGGCCAGCAACGGGGCGTGCCGGGCGGCTTCCCCGGGCGCCTCGGCGGGGGCCGGGGGCCGGGGGGCCGCGGGCCTGCGCAGGGGCACCCGGGAACGCCCTCCGGTCGTGCCGGGCGGCGAGGAGGGCGCCGTCGGGTCCGGCGGCACGGGCCGGACCTCGGGGGCGACCGCGTCCGGCTGCGGAACAGGGCGGGCCGGGACGGGTGGAGGCGCCGCCCGTCCGGCGGGATCCGGCAGCACCGCCGGAGCGAGCGGTGGGCGCATCTGCCGGGCCAGCCAGAGCAGCTCGGCCAGCTCCCGGCCCGTCGGCGGCTCCCCGGCGGCCTGTGCCAGCACCGACGCCAGAGCATCCAGGGTCCGGCGTGTCCGTGCCGTGCCGGCCTCGGGACGGTCAGAGGTCATCGGCGTCCCAGGACTCCGTGGCCCGGCTGAGATACGGCATCAGCGCCGTGGCCAGGTCCTCCCGCGATCCCGCGTCGAGACCCGGCGTACGGGCCAGATAGATCGCGTTGAGGAGCTGGTCGGTGGCGAGTTCGCCGGAGTTCTCGCGATGCAGGAACGTGTCCACCAGCGCATGGTCCCGCTCGTCCAGCTCCCCGAGATGCGCCCGGACGATGTCCTGGAGCTGCTCGCGCAGCGGCCGGCGCAGCTCCAGCCGCACGCAGCGGCGCAGGAACGCCGGAGGGAACTCCCGCTCGCCGTTGCTGGTCAGCACCACGAACGGGAAGGCCCGGCAGCGGACCTCGCCGTGCCGGACGGCGACCCGGTCCTCGGAGCCGGCGATCATCACCTCGGCCACGGGGTGCGTCCGTGACGCCCGCACCAGCTCGGGGATCTCGTACTGACCCTCCTCCAGGGTGTGCAGCAGGTCGTTGGGGAGATCGAGATCGCTCTTGTCGATCTCGTCGATGAGCAGCACCCGAGGCCGGTCGTACGGGAGCAGCGCGGTGCCGAGCGGGCCCAGCCGCAGATGGTCCTCGATCGCGGCCTCGTCCCGTTCGCCCGCCGACCGCTCGGTGCCCCGCCCCGCCGCGTACAGCCGGGACAACGGGTCGTACTGGTACAGGCCGTCGGCGAGCGCCGCCCGACTCGTGATGTTCCAGCGCAGCACCCTTCCGAGCCGCAGTTCCCGCGCCACCGCGTACGGCAGGCTCGACTTGCCGCTCCCGGGCGGCCCCGTCACCAGCAGCGGCCGCCGCAGATGCAGGGCCGCGTTGACGAGTTGCACCGTGTCGGACGTCGGGCGGTACGTCCGGGCCTGATGGACGCGGCCGGGGGCGCCGCGGTCGCCGTCCTCGTCCGCCTGCACCGGAGGGAGCGCCGGCCCGCCGTCGAAGGTGCGCCACGGCGGGGGAGCGGGCAGGGCGTCGATACCGTCGTGCGGTGCGTTCGATCCGGTGTAGACGGGCCAGAGGGACATCCGGTAGCTCCAGGGTTCTTCGTGGACGGCGCACGGCGGCGCGGGTCAGCCGACGGGGGACCGGTTCAGCGGGCGTACCTCGGGAAACCGGCGCGGATCGTCCCAGACGAGGGAGAGTTCGGCCGCCCAGTGCGGCGTGGTCCCCTGGTGCACGAACGCCGCGCGGCGCAGTTCGAACACCAGCTCCGGCAGTTCGACGGGGGGAAGACGGGAGATCAGTGTGGCGAGCTGGTCCAGGACGGCGGCCCCCGCGCAACCCCCGGCACAGGGGCCGCCGGGCGGGCAGCCGGTGCGCGGCCACAGCACGATCGGAGCGGGCGCGTTGAGCGCGGCCCCGTGCAGCTCGCGGTCCCGGCCCGCCCTCGGCGGGCGGGTGAACCCCACCGGCCCGTGCACCTCCTGGAGCAGGACCGACAGCTGCGGAGCCCGGTGGGTGCTCCCGCAGCCGATGCGGTGCAGCGCCGATCCCTCCTGGCGGTCGAGCTCCTCCCACATCCGTTTGAGCTGGAACCGCAGCCGCCCCTTGGAACGCCGCTCGTGATCCATGACCACGACGGGCACGCTGCAGCCGAGCGGAGGCTCCTTGGCCTTGCTCCTGGTCCACTGCTCGACCGGCCGGTTGAGCCAGTCGCGAGGCAGGGAGAAGGCGATGAGCGGCCTGCCGCCGTCGAGTTCGTCGAAGGCCTCGTCGATCCGGTCCAGGACCCAGGGACGCACGTCGCCCGTGCCGAACCGTCCGGCGCCGACGAGAAGTCTGCTGCCGTCGCGGTACGCGGAGACCTCCGCGTTGACCAGATGGCGGTCGGCTCCGCTACGGCGCAGCTCGACGAGGATCGGGGCCCAGGGCAGGGGCGCCGGCGGGTCCGCCCGTCGGGGCGGGGCGGCGACCGGGGCACTCGTGTGGGCGTTGCGTGCGCGGTGCTCGCGCGACCACGACCGCAGTTCGTGGCGCAGATCCCGGTCGGCGGTCATGTCGGCCAGCCGGACGGTGAGTTCGGCGAGCGGCAACCGGCCGGGTTCCGGCCGGGTCTCGGTCAGGAGGTACCACACCCCCTGCCACAGGCCGGCGGGACTGTCAGCGGGCGGATCGACACCCAGCGTGCCGGCAGCCGCCCGGAGCAGCCGGTCCACCGAGGACGAGGTCGCGCCCATCCGGGAGACGAGCTCCCGGAGCCACCGCTTCTCCTCGGCCGGATACCCGGGTGTGGGGACGAGGTCGGCCAACGCGGGCAGGTGCCGCGCGATGACCTGGGACGGGATCATCCGCCCGCTGCGCCCGACGGGGTCGTACGAGGAGACCATGCCGACC
This sequence comes from Streptomyces sp. NPDC048338, assembly GCF_043201055.1. Lineage (NCBI taxonomy): Bacteria > Bacillati > Actinomycetota > Actinomycetes > Kitasatosporales > Streptomycetaceae > Streptomyces > Streptomyces sp. NPDC048338. The sequence goes on along the minus strand of NZ_JBICYQ010000020.1, from coordinate 42,631 downwards.
ACCGCGCCGCTGTCCGCCAGCATCGCCGCCGATCCGCTGAACCCGTGCGAGGGCTCCTGGCCGTACCCCTTCCAGAACTCCAGCTGGTTCCATTCATTCATGATCAACTGGTGGGACGTGGGCCGGAGTTCGCTCTGCACACCCTCTTCGGCGTAGCCCTCGGGGAAGCCGTACGAGACCAGCCGCGGAGGGGGGCGGTCCAGTGGCTGCTCCAGGACGGCGAACACCGCCGGGGCGACACGCGCCGGCCGGTCCAGACTCAGCACCGCGACGTCACCCGGGTCCGTCGGGCTGCCCGCCCAGCCGCCACGGGCCGTGACACGCGCCGGCACCGGGGCGAGGCCGGGCGCGCCGGGAAAGGAGACCATGGCGTGGTCGATGCCGTGGACCACGTGCGCACAGGTGAGGACGGAGCCGGGGCCGACGAGGAAGCCGGAGGCCGTCACGGCCCCCTCGTGCTCCACGCGCACGTGCCAGGCGGGGGAAACCGTCACCGCCCGTCGGCTCCCGCGGAGGGAGCCGTGCCCGAAGCGACGGTCGCGGCCGCCGGAGCTCCGTTCGCCGGCGCCGTGCCGGCCGCCCCGCCCCGCGCGGAGTCCGCGGTGGCACGGGCTCCCGGGGCCCAGGACAGGCGGACGGTCAGCTGCCCCTCGACCGTCGTCCTGGCGATCACCGCCCCGGCCTCCGCCGTCAGTTTGACGCCGAACTCCAGTTCCACCCCGTCCGGCGAGAGCGGGCCCTCGCGGAAGACGGTGAGCGCGGTCTCGGCCGCCGAGCGGATGCCCACGAGGGCCTCGTCGAGCGTGCGGCCCGCCTGGACCAGGGAGTTCCCGCCTCGCGAGACCAGCTTCGCCCCGGGCTGCTGGCCGTCCGCCTCCACCATCACCTGGGCGCCGCTCGCCGTGGTGAACTCCATCAACGTGCCCACAACTACCCCCGCGGCTCGATGCGTTGGACCGGCCGCCATTGTGTCCGACTCGTCCGCCCGATGTCAGCGGATCGGCCTACGCTGGAGGGGTGTACGAAGAGCGTCCCTCACGGCTGGACGGTGCCGTCGTCTGGTCCCGGACCGTCGAGCCCGGGGCCGGGACCGGGGCCGACCCGTACCCCGTGCTGCCGGACGGCTGCATGGACCTGCTCTGGTCCGACGGACGGCTGTTCGTGGCCGGCCCCGACACCCGGGCGTACGTTCCCGAGGGGCCGGTCAGGCAGTACGCGGGGATCCGCTTCGCACCCGGTGACGCGCCCGCGATCCTCGGGGTGCCGGCGCGGGAGGTCCGCGACCGGAGGGTCGACGCCGGGACCCTGTGGGGCGGGGCGGAGGCGCGGCGGCTCGGCGAGCGGATCGCCGGAGCCGCGGACCCCGCCGTCGCCCTGGAGGCCCTGGCCCTGCGACGGGCGGCGGACTCCCCGGCGCCGGATCCGCTGATGCGGGCCGTCGCGTCCCGGCTGGACGCCGGGCGGCCGGTCGCCGAGACCGCCGAGGCGGTCGGGCTCGGCGCCCGGCAACTGCACCGGCGGTCGCTGGACGCCTTCGGCTACGGACCCAAGACGCTGGCCCGGATCCTGCGACTGCAGCGCGCCCTCGCGCTGGTCGGGGCGGGTTCGCCCTACGCGGAGGCGGCGATCGCCGCGGGCTGCGCGGACCAGGCGCACCTGGCCCGCGAGATGCGCGCCCTCGCCGGGACGACCGTCGGCGCGTACGCCGCTGCGCGGCGCGAACGGCAGGAAACCCGCGACCACCCCTAGGGAGCGTTCGGGGCGAAGAGCGAGACGCCGCTGCCGTCCGGGTCGAGCACCACCGCGTAGCGCTGACCCCAGAACGCGTCCCAGGGCTTCAGGTGGCCGGCATGGCCGGCGGCGACCAGGGACTCGTACGTGGCGTCCACCTCCTCCGGTGTGCCGCAACGGAAGGCGAGACCGATGCGGTCGCCGCCCTCCGGGCGGGTCCAGCCCGGGTCGAAGGAGCGGATGACCTCCTCCGTGTCCCAGGCGATCCGCATCCCGCCGGGCAGGTCGGCCTCCACGTGCGGTGCGTCCTCGGCGCCGGGCGGGAGATCCAGCCCGAGTCGGCGGTAGAAGGCGAGCGAGGCGGCCATGTCGGAGACCACCAGGCCGATGACATCGAGTCGTGGTGCGTTCATGTCCGCACCGTAGGCAGGGTCCGGCGCGCACGTCTTGTACGAATCGGACGTGGCGCGGCGGGGCGGCCCGGCCGAGGCCCGCCGCGCCACGTCCGGCCGGCATCGCCCTGGTCACCGGGGACCCGGCCGCCCCCGGCTCCACCGGCCGCGGGTCCCGTCGGCCTGGCCGCTCAGTGGCGCCGCAGCAGGGCGCAGACGAAGTCCTCCTGCACGGCGCGCACCCGGGCCAGCAGCTCCGGCTTCAACGTCTTGTTGGTCTGCGTGTTGATCGAGAAGGTCAGGGACCGCTTGCCGTCCGGTGTCGCGGCGGCCAGCTGGGTGTAGCCGGGGAAGTTGCCGGTGTGCCCGTAGACGACCCCGCAGCGGGTCGTGTAGCGGAAGATCCCGAGTCCGGCCGCGTTCGTCCCCGGCCCGGCGGGCTCGGACGCCCCGCCCGGCACGACCGTCCGCTGCTGCCGACGGGTCCGCTCGGAGAGGTAGTCCCTGCTCGTGTAGCCGCTGATGAAGGAGGCGAGGTCCTTCGGCGTGGCCACCACGGCGCCGGAGGCCCAGATGCCGGAGGCGCTCAGGACCTCGCTGATGTCCTCCGGAGCGGCGGGCGGGCTGACGTCGTAGCCGTGCAGGTACGGCCGCGGCAGCCGGTAGCCCTCGGGAAGGCTGGTCTGCCGCAGGTCGAGCGGCCGGTACACCTGCTGCTCCAGGAGCCGTTCGTAGCGACGGCCGGTCGCGGCCTCGGCCATCAGGGCGACGGCGATGTTGTCGGAGTTCGAGTACGCGTACTGCGACCCCGGGGGGAAGGCCAGGTCCTGGTCCGCGACGAAGTCGAGCAGCCGGCGCGAGTCGAAGTGGTGCCGGGGGTCCGCCCTCAGGATCTCGAGGAACCGGGGCGCCGACGTGTAGTCGGGCAGCCCGCTGGTGTGGTTCAGCAGCTGACGGAGCTTCACCCGGTGCCAGTCGGCCGGCAGCGCGGGCAGCCACTTGCCGATCGTGTCGTCGAGCCGCAGTACGCCCCGGTCCACCAGGCGCAGGGCGACGGCACCGCTGTACGCCTTGGCGACGCTCGCGAGCCGCATGTGGTCGGTCGCCCGCGGCGGCCGGCCCGTCTCGACGTCGGCGACGCCGGCCCGGACGACCTCGGTCCGGTTCCCTCGGCGCAGCAGGGCGATCACTCCGGGCGGTCCGCCGGGGGTGGCGACGATCTCCTCCAACTCCCGCTGGAGGTTCCGCTCGGGGGACGGCGGTGGCCCCGCCGCCTGTGCGGGCTGCACGAGCCCGCACAGCGCCGCGGCGGCGGAGAGCGCGGCGACGGACAGGCGCGTACGAGAACGAGAACGAGAACGGGGGCGGGCTGCGAGGCGTGCCGGCACGAGGTTCCTCCTGAGGTGGGGGTGCCGGGCGGACGGCCGTCCGGCGGGTCGCGTCCGACTCAGCATCGGAGTTCCTCCGTCGCGCCGCCTGCGTGGTGCTCCATCCGGCCGACCCGGGCGAGGCGTCGGGGGTGGCTCCGGCGGGCGGCGGTCCCGGCGGGCGGAGGCCGACGGGGACCGGTCGTTGGTCCGTCCGAAAAAGAGGTGGCGGACGGCCCGCGGGCCTGATTACGATCTGCGGAGTTCGCCGGGTGCCGATGCGGCACCTGTGTAGTCGTGTGATTCAGGAGGTGTGACCGATGGCTGTTGTCGCGACGGGCGCTGCCCGCTTCCCGCTCTTCATCCACCCCACCTCCGTGGTCGCCGGCTGACCTTCCCACTTTCCGCGCCGTACGGCGCGTGCCGGGGCCACCCTTCGAAGGGTTCCCCTTGTCTTTCTCCTCTTCCGAGGCTTCCACTTCTCTTCAGGCTTCGCCCTCGCACGCCCTGGCTCCCTACGGCTGGGACGCGGGCTGGGAGGCGGAGTTCGCCCCCTACGCCGAGCAGGGACTGCTGCCCGGCCGCGTCGTCCGCGTCGACCGCGGGCAGTGCGACCTCGTCACCGCCGACGGCCTCATCAGGGCCGACACCGCCTTCGTGACGCCGCACGACCCGCTCAAGGTCGTCTGCACCGGTGACTGGGCGGCGGTCGAACCCGTCGGCGGCAACCCCCGGTACGTACGGACGCTGCTGCCGCGCCGGACCGCCTTCGCGCGGTCCACCTCCTCGAAGCGGTCCGAGGGCCAGATCCTCGCCGCGAACGTGGACCACGCGATCATCACGGTCTCGCTCGCCGTCGAGCTGGACCTCGGCCGTATCGAACGCTTCCTCGCCCTGGCGTGGGAGTCGGGCGCCCAGCCGCTGGTCGTCCTCAGCAAGGCCGACCTGGTCCCCGACCCGACGGGGCTCTCGTACCTCGTCGAGGACGTGGAGACGACGGCGCCGGGGGTGCAGGTGCTGCCCGTCAGCTCCGCGACCGGTGAGGGTGTCGACGTGCTCTCCGCCGTCGTGTCCGGCGGGACGAGCGTGCTGCTCGGCGCGTCCGGCGCCGGCAAGTCGACGCTCGCCAACACCCTCCTCGGCGAGGACGTGATGACCGTCCAGGCCGCCCGTGACGTGGACGGCAAGGGCCGCCACACCACGACCACCCGCAACCTGCTCCTGCTGCCCGGGGGCGGTGTCCTCATCGACACCCCGGGACTGCGGGGCGTGGGTCTGTGGGACGCCGAGTCCGGTGTCGGCCAGGTCTTCTCGGAGATCGAGGGTTTGGCCGCCGACTGCCGCTTCCACGACTGCGTCCACGAGTCGGAGCCGGGTTGCGCGGTGACGGCCGCCGTCGAGGACGGCGCGCTGCCGGTCCGCCGGCTGGAGAGCTACCGCAAACTGCTGCGCGAGAACCAGCGCATCGTCGCCAAGACGGACGCCCGCGTCCGCGCCGAGATCCTGAAGGACTGGAAGCGCAAGGGCGCGGCGGGCCGTGCGGCCATGGAGGCGAAGCGGGGCCGGATCCGCTGACGGGACGGGAAGGGACGGCGGGCAGGGGGAGCGGGGGAGCGGGCTGGAGGAGCGGGCGGTACCGGAGGCGGGACGCCCGCCCCCGTTCCGCCCCCCTCGGCCCCGCCCCCACCCCGCCCCCACGCCGGGCCACCCCGGCGTCACGTCCGAAAACCGCCGGTCGCATCCCCCGCGGGCGCGCACACTGGGACCTGTGATGGACGAGGACAGCAGGTACGAGGCGGTCAGCAGCAGGGACGCGCGGTTCGACGGCGCGTTCTTCTTCGCCGTCGAGACGACGGGGATCTACTGCCGGCCCAGCTGCCCGGCGGTCACGCCGAAGCGCAAGAACGTCACGTTCTTCCCGACGGCCGCCGCCGCCCAGGGGCACGGCTTCCGGGCCTGCCGGCGATGCCGGCCCGACGCCGTGCCCGGGTCCGCCGAGTGGAACGTCCGCGCCGACGTCGTGGGACGCGCCATGCGGATGATCGGCGACGGCGTCGTCGACCGCGAGGGCGTCCCCGGACTTGCCGGCCGGCTGGGATACAGCGCGCGGCAGGTCCAACGCCAGCTCACCGCCGAACTCGGCGCCGGCCCCGTCGCCCTCGCCCGGGCGCAGCGGGCCCACACCGCCCGCCTCCTGCTCCAGACCACGGGCCTGCCGGTCACCGAGATCGCCTTCGCGTCCGGCTTCGCCAGCGTGCGCCAGTTCAACGACACGATCCGCCGCATCTACGCCCGCACCCCCTCCGACCTGCGCGCCGAGTCCGGCACCGGCGCCGGGCCGCGCACCGCGCTCGCCGCCGGGGTGCCGCTGCGGCTCGCGTACCGGGGCCCGTACGCCGCCCGCGAGGTCTTCGACCTGCTCGCCGCCGAGGCCCTGCCCCACGTCGAGGAGGTGCTCGGCGAGACCGGTGCCCGCACCTACCGGCGCACCCTGCGCCTGCCGTACGGCACCGGCATCGTGTCCGTCGACGAGCGCCGCGGCGGACCCTGGCTGGAGGCCCGGATCCATCTCACCGACCTGCGCGACCTGACCACCGCCGTCCAGCGGCTGCGCCGCCTCCTCGACCTGGACGCCGACCCCTACGCGGTCGCCGAGCGCCTCGGCGCCGACCCGGACCTGGCCGAGCGGGTCGCCGCACGTCCCGGCGTCCGCTCGCCGGGCGCGGCCGACCCCGAGGAGTTCGCGCTGCGGACCCTTCTGGGCCCGGCGGAAGCCGCGCTGCTCGTACGGACGCACGGCACCGCGCTCGACGCGGTCTGCGGCAGCCTCACCCACCTGTTCCCCGCCCCGGCGGACCTCGTCGCGCACCCCGAGGCCGGTCCCCTGGCCGCCGCGCTCGCCGACGGGACCGTACGCCTCGACCCCGGTGCGGACCGGGACGAGGCCGAACGGGCGCTGCTCGCCGTCCCCGGCGTGAGCGCCGCCGTCGCGGGCCTCGTCCGGATGCGGGCACTGGGCGACCCCGACGTGGCCCCCGAGGGCGGTCGGGACGCCGCGGCCTGGCGGCCCTGGCGCTCGTACGCCCTGCGCTACCTGGACGCGGTGCCGGCGGCGGACCTGGCACCATTGCGGTCATGATCACGACCGACCGGTTCCGACCCGAGGACCGCGACGCCTGGGAACGGCTCTTCCGCGCGTACATCGACTTCTACGGCCGCAGCGAACCCGACGCGACGTACGAGCGGGCCTGGCGGGAGTTCCAGGACGGCAGCCGGCTGCACGCCCTGGCCGCGAGGGTCGACGGACGCGTCGTCGGACTCACCCACTTCTTCGTGCACCCCAGTACCTCGGGCCCGGACGTCTGCTACCTCCAGGACCTGTTCACCGAGCCCGAGTCGCGGGGCCGGGGGGTGGCCCGGGCCCTGATCGCCGCGGTCACCGACTGGGCCCGGACGCAGGGCTGCGGCCGCGTCTACTGGAACACCCAGGCGTCCAACGCCACCGCGCGGCGCCTCTACGACCGGGTCGCCCGGGACACCGGCTTCGTCAAGTACCAGATCGATCTTCCGTAGGGGCCGTCAGGCCCCAGCTGTGGACCCGTAGCGGGTGGATCCGGATGACCTCCTCGCTGAAGTGGGGCCCGAGTTCGTGCGGCCCGACGAGCAGTTCGGCCTCGCCCCGGATCTCCACCCCGCGCACCCGCCACGGCCGGACGCTCGCCAGGTCGTCGACCACCAGGGCGACCTGCGGGTTTCCCTGGAGGTTGCGCCACTTCTTCGACTTGCCCATGGCCATGCCCCCGACGAGCACCGTGCCGTCCTCCTGCGGGAAGAACCCGACCGGGTTGGCCTGCGGCCGGCCCTGGCCGTCGACGGTGGCCATCCGGCCGAGACGCTGGGTGCCGAGATAGGCGCGCTCCGCATCGCTGAATCCCTCGAAATCCCTCATGGAACCAGCGTCCCGCGCGGACCCGGCCACGGCATCGGCGTCCGGACCGATCCTGCCCCAGGACGGTGGACCTAGGTCCTGTCTTGCCGATCTTGCCGGGCTCGCGGTGTCCTGCGACTCCGTCTCCGGCGTTGTCGTCAGTCGCCAACGCTCCGCGTTGTCTCCGCCCCCACAGCCTTCGGCGTGGGAGGGACCCCCACCTCCGCCTTGGATCCGAAGCCCCAGGACGCCGCTCGCTGATCCGGCCTGATCGACAAGACACCCCCTGGGTCCTGTCCGGACACCCCCGCGGGGACCGGCCGGGGCGTCAGCCCCAGAGGACGGCGCCCGCCCAGGCGCCGACGATCAGCAGGCAGGCGAACAGCTCCACGAGCACGCTGGTCCCCACCGCGCGCATCACCGTCCGGGTGGAGGCCCTGGCCTGGCCGTGGCCGCCGAGGCGGAGGCGTTCGCAGAGGTAGATGCCCCCGACGAAGCCGGGGATCGCGCCGATCACGGGGATCAGCACGAAGCCGAACAGCGCCCCCAGGCCCGCGTACGTGACCATCCGCCGGGTGATGCCCAGCCCGCGGATCCGGCGCGGGGGCAGCTGCCATACGACCACCTGGGTGAGCAGGAGCAGAGCGGTCGAGGAGACCAGCAGGATCCACGCGAGTCCGGTCCGCTCGTGCAGCGCCCACCAGAGCATCGCGGCCCATACGAGCCACGGCCCCGGCACGCCGGGAGCGAGGACCCCGAACAGGCCGAGCAGCATGACCATCGCGACCAGCAACAGCTGCCACACACCCATCTGCCCAGCGTGCCGGACCGGCGGCGTCCTCGCAGGTCGCGGCGCCCGCCGGGGTGTGTGTCGGATCCCCGCCCCGAGGTCCGCCCCGCACCCTTCCGGAGGCCCCGCAGCAGCAGCCGCCCGGAGCCCGCGGAGAACGCCGCCCCGGAGCCCGCGGAGAACGCGGCCCGGAGCCCTCGGGGACCGCCGCCCGGGGCAGCCGTCCTACGTCCGGGCCACCCAGCCCTTCTCGTACGCGTGCCAGCCCAGCTGGAGCCGCGTCGTCACCCCCGTCAGCTCCATCAGGCCCTTCACCCGGCGCTGGACCGTGCGCAGGCCCAGGTCCAGCTGCTTGGCCACGCTGGCGTCCGTCATGCCCGCGAGCAGCAGGGACAGGACCTCCAGGTCCGTCGCGTCCGGGCCCGGGACCTCCGACTCCGCCACGTGCGCGCCCGCGCCCAGCCGCAGGGGCAGCGCCTCGCGCCAGACGGACTCGAAGAGGCCCATCAGGGACTCCAGGAGCCCGCTCGCGTGGACCACCAGCGCAGCCGGTTCCGCCCCACGGCCGGTCAGCGGCACCATCGCCAGGGTCCGGTCGGCGACCACCAGCTTGGTGGGCACCCGGTCGACGACCCGGATCAGCTCCTCGCGGCCGAGCGCCGCCGACAGCTCGACGATGCCCGACGGCAGGGTGAGGACCTCCCGCTCGACGACCACCCGGTAGGCCACGCCGCGCTCCGCCGCCAGTTCCTCGGCGTCGTTCTCCATGCCGCTCACGGCGATCGGCTTCCCGGTCACCAGCGCGCAGACCTCCTCGGTCGCGCCCAGCTGGAGCTGGAGGAAGCGGTGGGTGACCGCGCTCGCTCCGGTCACCACCTCGACGAGGTCGTGGACGGCCGGCTCGCTCGCTTCCGCCCGGTACTCCTCGGCGAGCAGCGCCGCCGCCAGCTCCGCCTGTTCCAGCTCGTGCCGCTGCTGCGTCAGCAGCGCGCCCAGCGCGACCCCCGGCGGAGCGGCGACCCACCGGCCGGTGCGTGCCGAGGACTGCGCGGCCAGGCCCTGGGACTCCAGTCTTCGCAGCGCCCGCTCGGTGTCCGACTCCGGCAGTGCCAGCCGGTGTGCCAGGTCCGTGACCTCGGCCGCGCCCAGCGCGACCAGCGCGCGGTACGCGGACTCCTGCCGTTCGTCGAGGCCTATCGCTCCGAGCATCGCTGTCCCCACCCCTCACCGGACGTCCCGGACGTCCCGGGACATCCCCGGACGTTCGTCGGACGCATTCGTTCCGTTTGTGCCTGGCGGGAATCGGCCACGGCGCATTCCCGCCGCGCCCATCATCCCTGCACCACCCTCACCTCTGCCAATGTGGCGCCACCGCAGCACCAACAGCCTCCGCACACGGCGTGTTTGCCCGCCTCGTGCCGGATTCAGATGGGGAGAGCGATGCGCCCGATTTCGCGTACGGCCCTGGGGGCGGCGACCGCCGCCGTCCTGGCCGTCACCGCGGTCGCGCCGTCCGTGGCCGCCGCGCCGCAGGACGACCCGGCCGCGGGCCGGCCGCTGGTGGGTGGCGAGGCCGCCGCCCGCACCGGCGAGCGACCCGCCACGGTCACGCTGGTGACCGGCGACCGGGTCCTGGTCACGCGGGACGACGCCGGCAACCCGGCCGCCGCCGCGCTGCCGCGCGAGGACGGGACCGTGCCCTTCGTCCAGACCCGGCGCGCGGGCCCGGACCTGTACGTCTACCCCGAGGCCGCGACCGCCGCGCTCGCCGCGGGCCGCGTCGACCAGGAGCTCTTCAACGTCACCGGCCTGATCCGGCAGGGCTACGACGACGCCGGCAGCGCGACCCTGCCGCTCATCGCCGTCTACGGCTCCGACCTCGCCCGGTCCGTGCCCGCCGCCCCGCGCGGCGCCACCCGCGGCCAGGTCCTGAAGTCGGTCGACGGCGTCGCCCTGCGCGCCGACAAGAAGCAGGCCACCGCCTTCTGGGCGGACGTCGCCGGAGCCCCCGCCGGGCGCTCCGCCGCCGGACCGAGGAAGCTCTGGCTCGACCGCAAGGTCGAGGCGACCCTGGAGCGCTCGACGAAGCAGGTCCACGCCCCCGAGGCATGGGCCGCCGGTTTCGACGGCAAGGGCACCAGGATCGCCGTCCTCGACACCGGCGCCGACGCCGAACACCCCGACCTCAAGGGCCGGATCGCCGCCGCGGAGAACTTCACCGACTCCCCTGACACCGGCGACCGCCAGGGCCACGGCACCCACACCCTCTCCACCGCCGGCGGTTCCGGCGCCGCGAGCGACAGGAAGAAGAAGGGCGTCGCCCCCGGCGCGGACCTCCTCAACGGCAAGGTCCTCAACGACTCCGGCTCCGGTGCCGCCTCGTGGATCATCGCCGGCATGGAGTGGGCCGTCGCCCAGGGCGCCGACGTCGTCTCCATGAGCCTCGGCAGCCCCGAACCGACCGACTGCACCGACCCGATGAGCGTCGCCGCACAGGAACTCGCGCAGAGCGAGGGCACGCTGTTCGTCGTCGCGGCCGGCAACACCGGCCCCACCCTGAACACCGTCTCCTCGCCCGGCTGCGCCCCCGACGTGCTGACCGTCGGCGCCACCGACCGCGACGACTCCACGGCGTACTTCTCCAGCCGCGGCCCGACGACCGTCCAGCACACCCTGAAGCCGGAGATCGCCGCCCCCGGTGTCGCGATATCCGCGGCCTCGGCGGGCGGCCGGGGCGTCTACGCCTACCGGTCCATGTCCGGTACGTCGATGGCCACCCCGCACGTCGCGGGCGCCGCCGCGATCGTCAAGCAGCGCCACCCCGACTGGACCGCCCGGCAGATCAAGGCCGCGCTCGTCTCCTCGGCCGAGAGCGCCGTCCCCGGCGACGTCCGCGAGGTCGGCGGCGGCCGGCTCGACGTCCGGGCCGCCGTCGGCCAGACGGTCCTGGGCGCCGGCGCCGTCCAGGGCGGCACCTTCGCCTGGCCGCAGCACCGGAGCGACCGGACCACGGTCTCCGTCCCGTACACCAACGTCTCCGACCGCCCGGTCACCCTCGCGCTCGCCGTGGAGAAGGTCACCGGCAACGACGGCTCGCGCGTCACCGGCCCGATCGCCCGGCTCGGGCACCGCACGGTCACCGTCCCGGCCGGCGCCACCGCCGAGGTCCCCCTGGACCTCGATCCGGCCGCCCGCCTGGAGCGCGCCCAGTACGGCGACGTCACCGGACGGATCGTGGCCACCGCCCCCGGCGGCGTCCACGTCTCGACCCCGTTCTCGCTGTACGTCGAGCCCGAGACCGTCACCCTGCGGGTCAAGCTGATCGACCGTCAGGGCAGGCCGGCCGGCGGCGCGTCCTCGCTCGACGTCATCGGCACCGACGACGCGAGCGGTGAGCGCCGCTTCAACGAGGGCGCCACCGACCAGGTCTTCCGGGTCCGCCCGGGCAGCTACTTCCTGTCCTCCTTCGTCACCACGCCCGACGCGGGCGAGGGCGCCACGCTGAACGACTCGCTCAGCTACCTGGCCCGCCCCCAGCTGGAGCTGAGGAAGGACACCACCGTCGTCCTCGACGCCCGCCGGGCGCACCGGCTGTCGGTGAGGACGGACCAGCCCGGTGAGTCGCGCGGCACCACTCTGGCCTTCGCCCGCTCCTGGGACGACACCTGGCTGCACTCGGGAACGGCCGGCGGCCCCCGCAGCATCCTCGGCTACTACGCCTCGGTCGAAGGGCGCGCGGACGAGGGCGAGTTCGAGTTCGGAAGCTACTGGCGCTCGGCCGCCCCGCTGATCTCCGAGCTCCGGACGGACGACGGCACGGTCCTGCACCCGGTCACCGCCTCCACCGGCTCCGACAACCTCGACGGCACCGGTTCCGCCCGGCTGGTCGACGCGGGCGCCGGCACCCCCGACGAGCTGAGGGCCGCGGGCGTCCAGGGCCGGATCGCCCTGGTCCGCCTCCCGGACACCGCCACGAACGTGCTCACCGTGGCCCGCAACGCCAAGGCGGCCGGAGCCGTGGCGGTCCTCGCCCACCGCGCCTCACCGGCCCGCTGGTACCCGGCCGCGGGCTTCACCGGAGCCGGCCTGCCGGCCCTCGCCGTGAGCTCGGCGGAAGGCGCGGCGCTGCTCGCCCGGCTGGCCGCCGGGGAGGTCACGCTGTCCTGGAAGGCCACGGCGAAGAGCCCCTACCTCTACAACCTGGCGTTCCAGGAGACCGGTTCGATCCGCGACGACAGGAACTACCGGGTCCGTGACGGGCAGTTGGGCCGCACCGAGTCCACGTACGGCTCCATGGGCGTCGCCACCGACTTCGTGGACAGCCCGGCGGCCTACCGGCCCAACGGCACCGGGGTCTTCTTCGGCGCGGTGGAGACCGTGCCCGCGCCCGGCACGCGTACGGAGTTCTACTCCGCCGGGGACACCCGGTGGGAGCAGGTGCTGTCCTCCAGCTTCCCGTTCGGCGAGTTCATGATGGGGGCCAGGCACGCCTACCGGGCGGGGGAGAAGCGCACGGAGCGCTGGTACGACGGCGTCGTCGCCCCGACCGCGCCGCTGGACGCGGCGGGCCTGCCGGTCCTCGTCGCCGAGCGGCAGGGCAACCTCGTCGGCTTCGCCGACGCCCTGTGGGGCGACGGCAGCCACTACGCCCAGTCCGGCTCGTTCGGCGACATCGGCAACCTCCGGCTGAGCAAGGACGGCGTGGAACTCGGCGCGTCCGGATGGCCGTTCGGGGTCTTCGAAGTCCCGTCCGAAGAAGGCGCGTACACTCTCGAACAGAACACCAGGAAGCTCGGCAGCAAGGTGTGGGAGCGCTCCACCTCCGTCAACTCGGTCTGGAATTTCACCTCCAAGCTCGATGAGACGGTCTACTCTCAGGGCATCCCGATTCTCTTCCCCCGGTACGACCTGCCGGAGGACGGACTCAAGACCCTCGCCGCCGACGACGGCCAGCGGATCGGTCTGACCGTGACGGGTCACGCGGGCTACCAGCCCGGTGCGCTCACCTCGGTCGGACTCGCCTACTCGTACGACGGCGGTACGACCTGGACGCAGGCCGAGGTGTCGCAGCAGGGCGGTCGGTGGACCGCGACCGTGAACCACGCGGGCGCGGCCGGCAAGCCGGTCACCCTGAAAGCCGAACTGACGGACGCCCACGGCAACTCCGTCACCCAGACCGTGGTCCGCGCTTACGACGTGCGCTGATCACGCCGGTCCGCCGGGCGTCCTTCCCGTGGGGGGTGGGGTCGCTCGGCGGACCACCCTTTTTCGTGCCTCTTCCCGCGCATTTCCGGATGTCCCGTTTTCGGGCGGGCTGCGCGGTGGACAATAGGGGCATGACTCAGCAGGGGGACAACTGGTGGGACAAGCTCTACGACGAGTCGGTACCGGAGACGGGGCCGACGGCGACGGGCGACACACTGGACGACCGCTTCGACTCGGCCGCCCTGGCCACGGCGGACGGGGCCGAACCGCCGCCCGCCGCCCCGCCCCCGCCTGACGGCGCGCCGTGGGAGACCCGGCCCGTGAGCGGCGGCGCCCCGCGGACGGTCCCCGCCGAGCCGCCCCGCCCGCCGGCGCCGCCCGTCCCCGCCACCCCGCCCGACCCCGGGCCGCCGCCGGCCCGGCCGGCCGAGGCGCCCACGGTCCGGGCCCCGCTGCCGGGCACCCCCGGCGCCGCAGCCCCCCGCACCGAGGCGCCGATCCGCGAGGTCCGGGTCTCCGAGATCCCGGCCTTCGAAGTGCCGCACTACGAGGTGCCCCCCTACGAGGCGCCCGCCCCCTGGAGCGCCACCCCCGAGGCGCCCGCGCCCGAGCCCCCTTCGCCCGAGCCTCCCGGGTCCGCCGCACCCGAGCCGACCGTCGAGGTGTCCGTCCCCCGGCCCCGTACCGGCCATATCGGAAGCGGCCCGCCCACCTACGAGCCGGAGCCCACCGCGCTGCCCGCGGCCCACCCCGGCGAGCTGGCCGACCTCGTCTCCGACACCGTCCTCGACGGCGCCCGCTACGGCGTCTGCACCCTGCGGGCCGCCGCCGTCCGGGGCGACTCCGCGCGTTATCGCGGCGAACCCCGCCGCGACGCCCTGCTCACCGCCCGCTTCGGCCACGACGAGTCCGCGCTCGTCCTCGTGGCCGTGGCGGCCGGCGCCCGCGCCGCCGAGGGCGCCCACCGCGCCGCCGCCGACGCCTGCCAGTGGATCGGCGAGGCCGTCGGCCGCAGCCACTCCCGGCTCGCCGAGGACATCCGGGCGGGTCGCCGCGGAGACCTCAAGTCCGGCCTCCACCGCCTCACCGACCGCACCTACGGCCGGCTCCGGGCCCGGGCGGCGGACCGGGGCGTGGCACCGGAGGAGTACACCGCGAGCCTGCGCTGCCTGCTCCTGTCCGCCGATCCCGACTGCCGCACCCGCGTCTTCTTCGGCATCGGCCGCGGTGGGCTCTTCCGGCTCCGCGACGGCGCCTGGCAGGACATCGAGCCGCTCGTCCCCGAATCCTCGGCGCTCGCCGGCGCACCCGTCGTCGGCTTCGGCTCGCCGTCCCCGGACGTCCCGGAGGCGACGCCGGAAGGCGACCGGCTCACCATGGACCTCGGCATCGCCACCGCTCCCGGCCCCTTCGTCGAGGACCCGCTGCCGCCGCCCGCCGAACCCTTCCGCTTCCGTGCCTCCGTCGCCCGGCCCGGCGACATACTGCTGCTCGCCTCGAACGGCCTCGCCGAGCCGATGCGCGGTCAACCCGCCCTCGCCGAGGAGCTCGCCGCCCGCTGGGCCGCGCCCGAACCGCCCGGGCTCGCCGCCTTCCTCGCCGACGTCCAGCTGAGGGTGAAGGGCTACGCCGACGACCGCACGGGGGCCGCGGTCTGGGAGGCGTGACGGCGCAGCCCATGGGTTGATGGACCCATGGCCAAACAGAATGTCGCTGAACAGTTCGTCGACATCCTCGTCCGGGCGGGCGTGCGACGCCTCTACGGAGTCGTCGGCGACAGCCTGAACCCCGTCGTCGACGCCATCCGCCGCACCCCCGACATCGACTGGATCCAGGTCCGCCACGAGGAGGTCGCCGCGTTCGCCGCGGGGGCCGAAGCCCAGATCACCGGTCGGCTCGCGGCCTGCGCGGGGTCCTGCGGCCCGGGGAACCTGCACCTCATCAACGGCCTGTACGACGCACACCGCTCGATGGCCCCGGTGCTGGCCCTGGCCTCGCACATCCCGTCCGGCGAGATCGGCCTGGGCTTCTTCCAGGAGACCCATCCCGACCGCCTCTTCAGCGAGTGCAGCCACTACAGCGAGCTGATCTCCAACCCGCGCCAGATGCCCCGGCTGCTGCACACGGCGATCCAGCACGCCGTCGGCCAGAGCGGCGTCAGCGTCGTGGCGCTGCCCGGCGACGTGGCCTCCGAACCGGCCCCGGAGAAGACGGTCGAGACGGCACTCGTCACCTCCCGACCCACCGTCCGGCCGAGCGACGCCGAGATCGAGGCCCTGGCCCGGATGATCGACGACGCCGAACGGGTGACGCTGTTCTGCGGCAGCGGGACCGCCGGCGCGCACCCCGAGGTGATGCAGTTCGCCGAACGCGTCAAGTCGCCGGTGGGCCACGCCCTGCGCGGCAAGGAATGGATCCAGTACGACAACCCCTTCGACGTCGGCATGAGCGGACTGCTCGGCTACGGCGCCGCGTACGAGGCCACCCACGAGTGCGACCTGCTGATCCTGCTCGGCACGGACTTCCCGTACAACGCCTTCCTTCCCGACGACGTGCGGATCGTCCAGGTCGACGTCCGGCCCGAGCGCCTCGGCCGGCGCTCCAAGCTCGACCTGGCCGTCTGGGGGGACGTGCGCGAGACGCTTCGCTGTCTGCTGCCCCGGGTCCGTGCCAAGACGGACCGCCGCTTCCTCGACAAGATGCTGAAGAAGCACGCGGACGCCCTCGAAGGCGTGGTCAAGGCGTACACCCGCAAGGTCGAGAAGCACGTCCCGATCCACCCCGAGTACGTGGCCTCGGTCCTCGACGAACTCGCCGACGACGACGCCGTGTTCACCGTCGACACCGGCATGTGCAACGTCTGGGCCGCCCGCTACATCTCGCCCAACGGCCGTCGTCGCATCCTCGGCTCCTTCTCCCACGGCTCGATGGCCAACGCCCTCCCGCAGGCGATCGGCGCGCAGTTCACGGACCGGGGGCGCCAGGTCGTCTCGATGTCCGGCGACGGCGGATTCTCCATGCTGATGGGCGACTTCCTCACCCTGGTCCAGTACGACCTGCCGGTGAAGATCGTGCTCTTCAACAACTCCGCCCTCAGCATGGTCGAGTTGGAGATGCTGGTGGCCGGACTCCCTTCGTACGGGACGACCAACCGCAACCCCGACTTCGCCGCCATCGCCCGCGCGGCCGGGGCGTACGGGGTCCGTGTCGAGAAGCCCAAGCAGCTCGCGGGCGCGCTGAAGGACGCGTTCAAGCACAAGGGTCCGGCCCTGGTCGACGTGGTCACCGATCCCAACGCGCTCTCGATCCCGCCCAGGATCAGCGCCGAGATGGTGACCGGATTCGCCCTCTCCGCCAGCAAGATCGTGCTCGACGGGGGAGTGGGCCGCATGCTCCAGATGGCCCGGTCCAACCTCCGCAACCTGCCCAGACCGTGACGACGGAATTCGCTCGCTTGAACGGTTCTTCACCCCGGAGAGTGGAACCCCGGCGTCCAGTGGGCGCAGCGCGACCCGCCGTTGACCAGGGCGGCGCAGGCGTCCCAGAAAGCTGAGGGCCCCCAGGTTCCCACCGACGGAGCGAGCCCTCATGTCCCTGCATTCCCCCCGGCGCCGCGCCGGGCGCCTCGGCGCGGCGAGCGCCGCCGGCCTGACCCTCGTGCTCGGCCTGCCGGGGGCGGCGACCGCCGCTCCCGGCGACCTCGATCCCGGCTTCAGCGGCGACGGCAAGGTCGTCACCGACGTGGCCAACGTGGAGGACAGCCAGGACGTCGTCGTCCAGCCGGACGGCAAGATCCTCACCCTCGGCAACGGATTCGACTTCGACGGGCCCAACGACTTCCTGCTGGTGCGCTACAACGCCGACGGCAGCCTCGACACCACCTTCGGCGGCGGCGACGGCATCGTCGTCACCGACTTCGGCGCCGCCACCAACGACGAGGCCCGGGCCCTCACCCTGCAGGCCGGCAAGATCGTCGCGGTCGGCCGCAGCGACACCCCCGACGGCAGCCGGGCCCAGCTCGCGGTGGCCCGCTACCTCGCCGACGGCTCCCTGGACACGGCCTTCGACGGCGACGGGAAGGTCGTCACCGCACTCGGCGGAAGCGTCTCCACCGTGGGCAACGCCGTGACCTCGGGAACCGACGGCCGGATCCTCGTGGGCGGCACCTACGGCGGCGACGCCATGGTCGCGGCCTTCACCGCCACCGGTGCCCTGGACGTCTTCGGCGAGGACAACTCCGGCAAGGCCGTCTTCCCCTTCGCGGGCGGGGGCTCCTCGATCCAGGACCTGACGGTGTATTCCGGCGGCCTGCTCGTCGCCGCCGGTTCCAGCCCCGCGGGCTTCGGACTCGTACGGCTCTACCAGGAGACAGGTCTGGCCGACGTGACCTTCGGCGACGGCGGCAAGGTGGCGACCGCGTTCGGCACCTCGGCCGAGAGCGTGGCGCTCCACCCCGGCGGGAAGATCGTCGCCGCCGGGTCGAGCGGCGGCGGCGTCGGCTCCCAGTTCGCGGTGGCCCGGTACGACGAGAACGGCGTCCTCGACCCCGCCTTCGACGGCGACGGCAAGGTCACCACGTCCTTCGGCGGCACCGGCGCGGCCGGCCGCGACATGGCGGTGCAGACGGACGGCAGGATCGTCGTCGCCGGGGCGGCCAACTCCGACTTCGCGCTCGCCCGCTACAACACCGACGGCTCCCTCGACACCGGGTTCAGCGGCGACGGCCGGGTGACCACCGACTTCGAGGGCAACTTCGACGACGGCCGCGCGGTCGCCCTCCAGCCCGACGGCAAGATCGTCATGACCGGCAACGGCAGCGACAACCACGCGGTGGCCCGCTACCAGATCAGCGGGACGCCCCCGCCGCCCAGCGTGGACGTGTCGGTCACCAAGACCGGTCCCGCCGTCGTCAGCATCGGCGACCAGGCCACGTACACGATCCGGGTCACCAACAACAGCACGAGGACCGCGACCGCCGTCTCGATCTCCGACACCCTGACCGGCGGCTCCGGCACGCTGCTCTCGGCCACGCCCAGCCAGGGCGGCCCGTGCACCGTGAACCCGACCACGATGAACTGCCGCCTGGGAGACCTCGCCGCGGGCGCGTCCGCCACCGTCACGGTGGTGGCCGAACCGCGTGCCACCGGAACCCTGACGGACTGGGTGGCGACGGCGGCGGTCGAGGCCGATCCCGCGCCGGCCAACAACAACGCCAACGCGGCCACCACCGTCAACAACGCCCGCGGCTGCACGATCATCGGAACCAGCGCCACCGAGACCCTCAACGGCACCTTCGGGAACGACGTGATCTGCGCGCTGAGCGGCAACGACACCGTCAACGGCGGCGGCGGCAACGACACCGTCCACGGCGGTGGCGGCAACGACCTGGTCAACGGCGGCAACGGCGCGGACCGGCTGTTCGGGCAGAGCGGCAACGACCGGCTCAACGGGGACGCGGGCAACGACACCCTCGACACCCGGGACGGCGTCGCCGGCAACGACGCCGCGTACGGCGGGCTCGGCTTCGACACCTGCTCCACCGACTCGGGCGACTACCGCTCCGGCTGCCCCTGAGCCGGCGCCTCGCGCCCGCGTTCCCCGGCGCGCGGACCGGAGATGCCCCGACACGCCCGTTCGGTGCCGATCCGGCATGAATGCGGGCGGGTCTGCGGGGCATGCATCCCCGTGAGCCTGTTCGAGGCAGGGAGTCCGTGACGTGGTACCGACGTGTGGGTGGGGGTTATGGCCGGGGAGCCGGGACAGCCGACTCGACTGCTGAAGAAGCTGGGAGGTGCGGATCTCACGGCGGTGCCGGAGGTCAGACACGCCTTGCGCGCGATGCTGCGGAAATGGGGCGGCCCGGGCGCCTCCGACGTGGCGGAGCTGCTGACCAGCGAACTGGTGACCAACGCGCTGATCCATACGGAGCACGGCGCGGTGGTGACCGCGACCGTGGTTCCCGACGGACTCAGGGTCGAGGTCCGGGACTACGTCTCCGGACTGGCCGGGCTCCCCGGACCGTCCGTACCGATCGCCGACGACGGTACGCACGGCAGGGGGCTCGTCCTGGTCCAGGCGCTGGCCGACTCCTGGGGGGTGGAGGACCACGGCGTGGGCAAGGTGGTGTGGTTCGAACTGGACGGTGGGGCCGCCTGAACCAGGCGGCCCCACCGTCCGGGGCGGTACGCGAAGGGTGAACCTCAGCCGAACTGCTGCTCCAGGTCCTTGAGCTTGCGCTCCAGGGAGTCGAGCCGGGGCAGCGCCTGGGTGTCGTCCTCGGCGGTGAGATCCACCGTCCGGGACTCAGCGCCCTTCACGGCCGCGAGGGAGGGCCGGGGGCGAAGCGGCAGCTGTCCGGGATCCGCTATGGCGGGCTCCGCGACGGCCGTCCCCGCGGACGTCGCGGAACCGGAGCCCAGAGCGGCCACCTCCACCTGACGGCCGCCGCCGCGGCCGAGCCCGAAGGCCCGGTGCTGCCTGCTGATCGCTTTGATCCGCGCCCGGTCGAGCTTCTCCTGATCGCGCCTGCGCAGGCGGTTCTGCTGCCTCTCGCGCCGGTCCTCGCGCACCTCGTCGACCGCCTCGTCCAGGGTCCGCACGTTCTCCAGGAGCATGAGCGACCACGCGGCGAACGTCTCCCGGGGAGCGCGCAGCCACCGCACGATCCGGATCTGCGGCAACGGGCGGGGCACCAGGCCCTGCTCACGCAGCGCCGCCCGGCGGGTCTGCTTGAGGGCGCGGTCGAAGAGGACCGCCGCCGACAGCGACATGCCCGCGAAGAACTGCGGGGCTCCCGCGTGTCCCAGACCACGGGGGGCGTGGACCCAGTTGAACCAGGCGGCCGCGCCCGCGAAGGTCCACACCAGCAGGCGCGAGCCGAGCGCCGCGTCACCGTGGCTGGCCTCGCGGACCGCGAGCACCGAGCAGAACATGGCGGCGCCGTCGAGCCCGAAGGGGACGAGGTACTCCCAGCCCCCGCTGAGGTTGAGGTTCTGCCGGCCGAAGCCGACGAGTCCGTGGAAGGAGAGGGCCGCGGCGACCGCGGCACAGCAGAACAGGAGGACGTAGGAGGCGGTCCCGTAGACGGCTTCCTTGCGTCTGCGGCGTTCTTCGCTCCGTTCCCAGGAGTCCTCGGCCGCGGCCTGGTCACCGGCGCGCTTGCCGCGCGCGAGCACCGCCACCGCCGTCAGGACTCCGGCCACCATCACGCCACCCGGAAGCAGCCAGTCCAGCGATATGTCGGTCAGTCTCATGCGGTGTCCCTTGCATCGCAGTAGGGCCTTTCGGCCGCCCATACTGGCCGACCCCGCGGGGCGCACAGGGGGTTTCACGGCAAGAGCACGCCATCGGGGCCGCACGGCATGCGAATAGGTGCGATCTGGTCGAACGGGCAACCGGAAGAAGGGAGTTGCGTTCGATTTCAAGCCACCCGCCGGGGTGGCTTGACCGTCAGGCGGTCGCGGCGAGCCGCCGGACCCGCTCCTCGTCGCAGGTGCGCGGACACGTCAGACAGGTGTCCTCGGGGCGCAGCGTGTAGAAGAAGCAGCACGTGGCCCGGTCCCGGGTCGCCCGCGGCTCCTCCCCGGCGGCGCCGGAGCCGGGGAGCTCGCGGAAGCCCGCCGCGCCGGCGTACGGCTTGGCCGTGCCCGGCATGAGCAGCTCCAGCTCCGCCATCCCGCGCGGCTCCTCGCCGAGCAGGGTCGCGATGTACCAGAGCCCCTCCACGATCTCGTCCGTGGCCATGCCCCACAGGGCCCGCGGTCCACGGCGCATCCGCGAGCCGAAGCCGGACAGGATCTCCTCGAAGTGCTCGGCGAGCGAGGCGCGCACCTCGGCGCGCAGAGCCTCCTCGTCCGGTACGACCCGGGCCCCCGGCAGGGCGGCCGCGGGGTCGCCGGGCAGGCAGGCGAACTCCTCGACGCGCACGGCCATCCGTCCGAGCGCGCGCTGGAAGGCCACGTTGCGGGCGGGCAGGCGCGGCACCCGGCGGTGCAGGAACCAGGGGACGGTGACCAGGAGGCAGGCGGGCCAGGCGTAGCGGTGGAGGCCGAAGCTCGCGACGACGTCCGGGCGGGCCCGCGTGCCGTAGTCACGGAGCACCTGGGCGTCGTCCCAGGCCAGGAAGGCGTCGAGGGCGGCACCGCCCGCGCCGAGCTCGTCGGCGCCGACCCAGCCGCCGCCGCGCGGCATCCGTTCGTCCCCGTCGTGCTCGTCTATCCGCAGGCCGGGGAACACCTCGCCGAGGCGGGCGTAGGAGGCCGCGACAGGCGAGGTGAGGGGAGCGGGCAGCAGAGCGGGGACGGCCATACGGGACCACCGAATCGCGATCGTTAGCAGGTAAGCCTTACCTTACCCGACGCGTGCGATGTTTGAACTGCAGCCCTGTCCGCCTATGGTGCACAGGGGGCCCCGGTATCGCGAGCCGGGCCCGGCACGAAGCCGCAGGAGGACCCGGGTGGAGCAGGGCAGGGCGCGCGAGCGGGCGGCGGAGGAGCCGTACCCGCCGTACGACGATGCCGCGCGCGTCCCCGCGCAGGCGCGCGGGAGCGGCGCCGCACCCCGCCCCGAGCCCTCGGGTGCGGCCCGCGGCGAGCACACCCACTGCGAACCGCCCGCCCCCCGCCTCCCGCGCCCGGTCCAGCGCCACTCCGTCCGCGGCCAGATCCTGCGGGCACTGCGCACCGCCCTCGTCGGCGGCGAACTGGTCCCCGGCGAGGTCTACTCCGCCCCCGTCCTCGCCGAACGCTTCGGGGTCTCCGCGACCCCCGTGCGCGAGGCCATGCAGCAGCTCGCGATCGAGGGCGCCGTCGAGGTCGTGCCGAACCGGGGCTTCCGGGTCACCGAACGGACCCCCCGCGAGCTCGCCGAGCTCGCCGAGGTCCGCGCGCTCATCGAGGTCCCCGTCATGCTGCGGCTGGCCCGCACCGTCCCGGCCGCCCGCTGGGCCGAGCTCCGGCCCCTCGCCGAAGCCACCGGAGCGGCCGCGGCCCGCGGGGACCGCGCCCACTACGCCGAGACCGACCGCGCCTTCCACCGCGCCGTCCTCTCCCTGGCCGGCAACGAACAGCTGCTGGCCGTCGCCGACGACCTGCACCGCCGCTCCCAGTGGCCGCTGACGAGCGCCCCCGTGACCCGGCACGGCGACCTCGTCGCCGACGCGGCCGAGCACACCGCCCTGCTCGACGCGCTGATCGCCCAGGACCTGGCGGTCGTGCAGTCCCTGGTCCGCGAGCACTTCACCGGATCGGGTGGCTGACCACTAAGGTCGTTGCCGTCAGCCCGTCCCGCCGGCCGGCCCGCAGGCCGGCTCGCGCAGCGCCGTCCGTGAGGTGTCCCATGCCGTCCGCGACTCCGAATCCGGTGCGGTGGGGATCTCCCCGGCGCACGGCCGGGGGAGGGCACCCGTGAGCGGGTCCCCCCGCGGGCAGCGGCCCCCCGCCGGCACCGAGGCCGCCGCCGCCGCACTGCTCGGCTGGCTGACCGACCCCGACGCGCCGCGGCTCTGCCTGGTCACCGGCGGACCGGAGCGCGGCAAGACCGCCCTGCTGGCCTGGCTCGCCACGTACGGCGCCCGCTCGGGCGGCCGCCGCCGGCGGTCGGCACGGGCGGTCGTGCCGCTCGCCGGACAGAGCGCCCTCGGCGCCGCCTGGGCGCTGGCGAACCGCCTCGGCGTGGTCGCCCGCACACCGGGGGAACTGGTCCGGGTCCTCGCCACCACCGAGACCCGCCGCGCCGTGCTCCTCCTCACGGACCTGCAGTCCGCCGCCGAACCCGATGCCTGCGCCGAACTGCTCGCCGACCTGGCCGAGTCCGGTCGCGTCCGCATGGTCGTCGAGACCGGACCGCACCCGCCCGCCCCGCTGACCGCCCGGCGTGCCGCGACGGTGTCCGTGGACGGCGGGGCGGCGGCACCGGCCGGCCCGTGGCCGGGAGAGGCGGAGCCGGGGCCCGACCCGGCCGACCCCGTCGCCGTCTGCACCGCCGACCCGGTGCGCGTCACCACCGCCTACGCCGCCGACCCGGAAGAGGAGCACGGAGGACTGCGGGCCGCCTGGCTGCGCGCCGGTCAGTCCCTCAGCCGCGACCAGGACCCCGCCGACCGCGCCCTCGTCCTGCTCGGATCCCTCGGTGACGGCGCGGACCCCCGGCTCCGGCCAGCCCTCGCGGAGCTCGCGGCCGCCGCGCCGTGGCGGGTGCGGTGGACCCGGGTCCGCGGCGACCTGACCCCGCCCTGGCCGGGCCCGGCGACCTCCCTCGGCGTGGGCCGGGGCGGTCTGCTCGTCGCCGGCCCGACCGAGACCGTCACTCTGCTGGATCCCCTCGACGCCCATCCCGTCGGCGAACCGGCCACCAGCCCCGGCGGCCGGGTCAAGGCCCTCGCACCCGCACCCGACGGCGCCGTCCTGCTCCTGGACGAGCGCGGCCGGCTGCACACCGTACGGGGCTCGGCGCCCCGTCCGCCGTACCTGGAACGGCTCACCGAGGCCGTGACGGCGACGCTCAGCCGGCACCCGGGCACCGCGCTCGCGGCGATCGCCGGCTCGGTGGTGGTCGGCGACCGGCTCGGATCCGTGCACGCCTTCGGCCTGACGGGCGTTCACCAGGCCTCGCTGCACAGCGGACGCGTCACCGCGGTGACGGCCGCCGAGACGGCCACGCCCTTCGTCTGCAGCGGCGGCGCGGACGGCACGGTCCGCGTCTGGGTCCCGGGCCAGGATCCCAAGCCGGGCCCGCTCACCGCGCGGGAGGCGGCGGTCGTGGACGTGCACGCGACGCCGACCGCGGCCGGGCCCGCGCTCGCGGTCGCCTGGGCCGACGGGCTCGTCGAACTGCACCACCTCGACTCCGGCACCCGGCTGGCCTTCCGCCCGGGGCCGCCCGTCCGCGCGGTGGCGGTCACCCCGGACGGCTCGCTGGTGATCGGGATGGACGAGGTGCTGGTCCGCCTGGACCCGGCCGGCCGCGAGAGCCGGTGAAGAACCCCACCGGAAGGGTGAGGTGACGACGCGTCATCGAGTGACGCGTCGTCACCCCTGTCGCAGGGAAGCCCGGATCGTCCTCAGACGGCCGGGCGCGGGAGGGCCAGTTGTCCGGCCAGCCAGGTGGGAACGCCACCGAGCAGCCGGAACAGTCTGCGGGCCTCCTCCCGGAGCCGCCCGGCCTCGGGTTCCGTCTCGGTGTCGGCGAGCGCGGTGAGGGCCGGCGCCGTGCCGACGAGATAGCCCAGCTCCTCCCGGATCCGCAGCGATTCGGCGAACCCGTGCCGGGCCTCCGCCAACTCGCCCTCGCGCAGGGCGATTCCGGCGAGGTGGCGCCAGGTGAAGGACAGCAGCAGGGCGTCACCCTGGGCGGTCGCCCCGGCGTGGGCGCGACGGTAGGCCGCGCGGGCCGCTTCCGGGGAGTCGCCGAGGTTCTGGGCCACCAGCCCGCGCCGGAAGTCGAGCAGGGGCCGCCCCTCGGCCGAGGGGCTGATCAGTGCGGCGGCCCGGCCCAGCGCGGCCCGTGCCTCGTCCGCCCGGTCCCGGACGCCGAGCAGGGTCGACGCGTAGGCCAGGTAGCCGCGTTCGCAGGCCGCCGCCCCGCGCTCCTCGTCGCTCTGGGCCACCGCCTCGGCCGCCCGCAGGGCCTCGTCCGCATCGGCCCAGCCCCGCTCGGTGTACAGACACCGCTCGATCAGCAGCGCGGCCCGTTCGAGCGCCGCGGCCGGCTCGGTCGCGCGGGGCGCGAGCAGCGCGGCGGCGTCCGTCCAGCAGCCGCGCGAACGCAGCCGCCATATGGCCGTCTCCATGGGGGTCGCCTTGCCGTAGGCAAGGGACGGATCGTCACCCTCCGTCGTTTCGGAACCAGACATGGCGGTGTCCGCCACATTGCCCTCCCCGAGCGCACCATTGAGCTGTTGAGTGAGGCTGGAATCTCAGCACGAACGGGCGGGCCTGGCCAAGGGGTCAGGTGAATGAATTCACAAGTGCCTTGTGTTTATCCGGTATACGGACACAGAAGGCCCGATGTGACCGGTGGACGGGCCGATTCGGAGCGGTTCCCGAC
This sequence comes from Streptomyces sp. NPDC048338, assembly GCF_043201055.1. NCBI lineage: Bacteria > Bacillati > Actinomycetota > Actinomycetes > Kitasatosporales > Streptomycetaceae > Streptomyces > Streptomyces sp. NPDC048338. The sequence goes on along the minus strand of NZ_JBICYQ010000020.1, from coordinate 17,173 downwards.
TCTTCCGGGAAAGCCGGGGGGCTTTCGTCCCGCGCCGTGCGCGGGCCGGATTTCCCGTGCGCGGGATCCGCGCCCTCGCTCGAAGAGATGAATCTCCGTGTCCGTCTTCCGGGTGAGGGCCGGGACGGGACAGCCCTCGGGGAACGTCCTGCCGATCGTGCCGGGCTCCCGGCGTGAAACGGCGGGACACCCCCTTGCGCCGGACGGGTGGTGAGGAGGGCGGCGGAACGGCGGCCGGGCCGCCCGGGGCGGTGCGCGTGCCCCGCACCCGCAGGCGCCCGCCCGGAGGCCCGTACCCGCCGCCCCGTCCCGGGAGCCGGGCCCCGGCCACCCCCCCCGGGGGGTCCGGCTCAGCTCATCCGCAGGGCCAGGAAGAAGTCCAGCTTGTCCTCGAGGCGCGACAGGTCCCGCCCGGTGAGTTGCTCGATCCTGCCGACCCGGTAGCGCAGGGTGTTCACATGCAGGTGGAGTCGCGTCGCACAGCGTGTCCAGGACCCGTCGCAGTCCAGGAAGGCCTCCAGCGTGGGGATCAGCTCCGCACGGTGCCGGCGGTCGTAGTCCCGCAGCGGGTCGAGCAGCCGGGCGGTGAAGGCGCGGCGGACGTCGTCGGGCACGAACGGGAGGAGCAGGACGTGCGAGGCCAGCTCGTGATGGCCGGCCGCGCAGACCCGCCCCGGGCGGGCGGCGGCGACCCGGCGGGCGTGCCGGGCCTCCTCCAGCGCGCCGCGCAGGCCCTCCGCCGAGTGGACGGCGGCGCTGACGCCCAGGGTGAGTCGGCCGTCGTCGGCGAGGCCGGACGACAGGGGGTCCCGCACCCCCGCGAGAAGCACGTCCGCATGCAGACCGACGCTCGCGCCCCGGTCCTCGTCCTCGCTGTCCGGCAGCGGGCCCGCGGGCAGCGGGACCAGGGCGATGGCCTCGTCCCCGTGGTGGGCCACGGCGATCCGGTCGGCCGAGTCCGGTCCGACGGTCGCGGGGTCGACGAGGATCTCCTCCAGCAGCGCCTGGGCGACCGGGCCGCCGTCCACCGTCTGGCCGGCCCCGCCCTCGGGCTCCCACTCCACCCGGGCGACGACGACCTGCCAGTGCGGCGCGGTGCCCAGGCCCGGCAGCAGGACCGGCGCGGCCACCCGCAGGCGGGCCGCGATCTCGGCCGGCGCCGCGCCCGTCTGGACCAGCTCGAGGACCTCCTGGGCGAGCCGGCGCCGGACCGTGCGGGCCGCGTCCCGCCGGTCCCGTTCCACGGCGATCAGCTGGGTGACGCCCTGGAGCAGGTCCAGCCGTGCCGCGGGCCACTCCCCGGCGTCCGCCTCGACGGCCAGCAGCCAGTCGGACAGCACCGTCTCCCGCACGTCCCGCGAGGCGGGTGCGGCCCCGCGGCCGGTGTTGCGGATCGGGAAGAGCGAGTACGTCGCCCCGGCGGCGTTCAGCCGGTGCGGGCCGCGGCGGCCGGTCCGGGTGGCGGCCAGGTGCTCGCCGGCCAGCCGCGCGGCGAGGGTCCCGTCCAGCGGTTCGCCCGCCCCCGCGATCTGGCGGCCGGTGGGGGAGAGGACCCAGGCCCGCAGGTCGAGGTCGGAACCGAGCAGGTCGAGGACCACGTCCGGACCGCCGCCCGTCGGACCGGAGGTCATCAGGCGCCGGTGGCGGTCCACGACGGCGGCCAGGTCGCCGGCCCGCTCGCCGGAGACCTGTCGAACAACGTGCTCGGTGATCGTCGCGAACGCAACGGACTCGTTCACCGCGAAGAGCGGCAGACGATGGCGAGAACACGCCTGGACGAGGTCGTCGGGGATGTCCCCGAGCTCCGCCTCGCCCGCCGCGAGGGCGGCGACCCCGGCGGAGGCCAGGATCCGGACGAACGGCTCGGCGTCCGCCGGCTCGCGGAGCCAGGCGAGCCCGGTGAGGACCAGCTCGCCCCCGGACAGATACCGGCTGGGGTCCTTGAGGTCCGTCGTCATCACGCCGCGGACGGTGCGGTCCAGCTCGTCCTCGCCACCGAGCAGGCGCAGCCCCAGCGCGTCGGTTTCCAACAGTGCGCGCAGCCGCATCTCGTCGCCGCCGTTCCTTCTCGTCAGTCATTCGTGGGTAAGACATGAACAGGTGGTTCCCCAGGATCTGCGGCGCGGGAGAGTGTCGCGTTGTCGACGGTGGCCCGGTGCCGGGGTTTCCAGGGGAAAACGGAGAGGTTGCCGAGCCTCGCCTTTCGTTCGAATCTACAAGACGAGGAAGGTCACCAGCCAACTCCTTCATGTTTTCGGTGACTGCACCCCGCCGCGCCGGGCTTGTGTACTAGGCCACACATCGCGTGAACAGCACATGAACACGAATTCGAAGTCGAGGGCCGGCCGTCCCCCCGGGCCCGTACGACGGACCCCCGACCACTAGAAGCACAAGAAGAGAGCCACCATGGACTTCCTTCGCCCCGCCAGCTGGGAGGAGGCGCTCGCCGCCAAGGCAGAGCACCCCACGGCCGTGCCCATCGCAGGCGGCACCGACGTCATGGTCGAGATCAACTTCGACCACCGGCGCCCCGAGTACCTCCTGGACCTCAACCGTATCGAGCTGCTGAGCGAGTGGGAGGTCGGGGAGGAGAACGTGCGCCTCGGCGCCTCCGTCCCGTACACCGCGATCATGGAGCACCTGCGGGCCGAGCTCCCGGGCCTGGCCCTCGCCTCGCACACGGTCGCCTCCCCGCAGATCCGCAACCGCGGCGGCGTCGGCGGCAACCTCGGCACCGCGTCCCCCGCCGGCGACGCGCACCCCGCACTGCTCGCAGCGGGCGCCGAGGTCGAGGTCGAATCGGTGCGTGGCAACCGGTTCATCCCGATCGACGCGTTCTACACGGGCGTGAAGCGCAACGCGCTGGAGCCCGACGAGCTCATCAAGACCGTCCACATCAAGAAGGCGGACGGTCCCCAGCAGTACTCCAAGGTCGGCACCCGCAACGCGATGGTCATCGCGGTCTGCGCCTTCGGCCTCGCGCTCCACCCGGAGACCCGCACCGTCCGTACCGGCATCGGTTCGGCCGCGCCGACCCCGATCCGCGCCAAGGAGGCCGAGACCTTCCTGAACGCGGCGCTGGAGGAGGGCGGCTTCTGGGAGAGCGGCAAGATCATCACCCCGTCGATCGCCAAGCAGTTCGCCGACCTGTGCTCGGGCGCGGCGAACCCGATCGACGACGTCCGAGGCACCGCCAAGTACCGCCGCCACGCCGTCGGCATCATGGCCCGCCGCCAGCTCGGCTGGACCTGGGAGCAGTACCGCGGCACCGGCCGCCCGCTTGAGGGAGCTGCATAGTCATGCGCGTCAATTTCACGGTCAACGGTCGTCCGCAGGAAGCCGACGACGTGTGGGAGGGCGAGTCCCTCCTCTACGTCCTGCGTGAGCGGATGGGCCTGCCCGGCTCCAAGAACGCCTGCGAGCAGGGTGAATGCGGTTCCTGCACGGTCCGCCTCGACGGCGTGCCGGTCTGTTCCTGCCTGGTCGCCGCCGGGCAGGTCGAGGGCCGCGACGTCGTCACCGTCGAGGGCCTCGCCGACTTCGCCAAGCAGCGCGAGGAGCACGCCGGCCACGGCGGCTGCGCCACCGGCGCCTGCGGCACCTCGCTCGACACCGCCCGGAAGTGGGAGGCGCGTCCCTCGCAGGGCGAGCCCGGCTCGCGGGCCGGCCAGGACTCGCAGACCGGCGAGGGCGTGGAACTCTCCCCGATCCAGCAGGCGTTCATCGACGCCGGCGCCGTCCAGTGCGGCTTCTGCACGCCGGGTCTGCTGATCGCCGCCGACGAGCTCCTGGAGCGGCAGAGCGACCCGTCCGACCAGGACATCAGGGAGGCCCTGTCCGGCAACCTCTGCCGCTGCACGGGCTACGAGAAGATCCTCGACGCGGTCCGCCTGGCGGCCGCCCGTCAGGGAGAGGCGGTCTGACCATGGCGCAGAACACGCGCACCGCTCCGGCGGGCACACCGACGAACGTCACCCAGAAGCACAACCAGGGCGGCATCGGCGAGTCCACGCTCCGCCCCGACGGCACCCTCAAGGTCACCGGCGAGTTCGCCTACTCCTCGGACATGTGGCACGAGGACATGCTGTGGGGCCAGACCCTCCGCTCGACCGTCGCGCACGCCGAGATCGTCTCCATCGACGTCTCCGAGGCCCTCGCGATGTCCGGCGTGTACGCCGTGCTCACGTACGACGACCTGCCGGCCGCGATGAAGAACTACGGCCTGGAGATCCAGGACACCCCCGTCCTCGCCAACGGCCGGGTACGGCACCACGGCGAGCCGGTGGCCCTGATCGCCGCCGACCACCCGGAGACCGCCCGCCGTGCCGCGGCCAAGGTGAAGATCGACTACCGGGAGCTGCCGCTCGTCACCGACGAGGCGTCCGCCCTCGCCGCCGACGCGCCGCTCATCCACGAGGGCCGCGACGACCACCACATCGGTCACGTCACGCACCCGAACATCGTGCACCGCCAGCCGATCATCCGCGGCGACGTGACGGAGGCCCGCAAGAGGGCCGACGTGATCGTCGAGGGCGAGTACGTCTTCGGCATGCAGGACCAGGCGTTCCTCGGCCCGGAGTCCGGCCTCGCCGTACCCGCCGAGGACGGTGGCGTCGACCTGTACGTCGCCACCCAGTGGCTGCACTCGGACCTCAAGCAGATCGCCCCCGTCCTCGGCCTGCCCGAGGAGAAGGTGCGCATGACGCTCTCCGGCGTCGGCGGTGCCTTCGGCGGCCGCGAGGACATCTCGATGCAGATCCACGCCTGCCTGCTGGCGCTGCGCACCGGCAAGCCGGTCAAGATCGTCTACAACCGCTTCGAGTCCTTCTTCGGCCATGTCCACCGCCACCCGGCGAAGCTCTGGTACGAGCACGGGGCCACCAAGGACGGCAAGATCACGCACATGAAGTGCCGGATCGTGCTCGACGGCGGCGCCTACGCCTCGGCCTCCCCGGCCGTCGTCGGCAACGCGTCCTCCCTCTCCGTCGGCCCGTACGTCATCGACGACGTCGACATCGAGGCGATCGCGCTCTACACCAACAACCCGCCCTGTGGCGCGATGCGCGGCTTCGGCGCCGTCCAGGCCTGCTTCGCCTACGAGGCGCAGATGGACAGGCTCGCGGCGAAGCTGGACATGGACCCGGTCGAGTTCCGCCAGCTCAACGCCATGGAGCAGGGCACGATCATGCCGACCGGCCAGGTCGTGGACTCGCCGGCCCCGGTCGCCGAGCTGCTGCGCCGGGTGAAGGCCCGTCCGATGCCGCCGGAGCGCCAGTGGGAGACCGCAGGCGAGGGCGCGGACGTCCGCGCGCTGCCCGGTGGCCTGTCGAACACCACGCACGGCGAGGGCGTCGTCCGCGGTGTCGGCTACGCCGTCGGCATCAAGAACGTCGGCTTCTCCGAGGGCTTCGACGACTACTCGACCGCCCGGGTGAGCCTGGAGGTCATCAACGGCGAGCCCGTCGCGATGGTCCACACGGCCATGGCCGAGGTCGGTCAGGGCGGTGTCACCGTGCACGCCCAGATCGCCCGTACGGAGCTCGGTGTCACGCAGGTGACCATCCACCCGGCCGACACCCAGGTCGGCTCCGCCGGTTCGACGTCCGCCTCCCGGCAGACGTACATGACCGGTGGCGCGGTGAAGAACACCTGCGAGGCCGTCCGCGAGCGGGTCCTGGAGATCGGCCGGCGGAAGTTCGGCTCGTACCACCCCGCGTGGGCGACGGCCGAGCTGGTCCTGGAGAGCGGCAAGGTCGTGACCGACGGCGGCGAGGTCCTCGCCTCGCTGGCGGACGTCCTGGAGAACGAGACGATCGACATCGAGCTCGAGTTCCGCCACCGGCCGACGCAGGCGTTCGACCTCGTCACCGGCCAGGGCGACGGCCACGTCCAGTACACCTTCGCCGCGCACCGCGCGGTGGTGGAGGTGGACACCGAGCTCGGCCTGGTGAAGGTCATCGAGCTCGCCACCGCCCAGGACGTCGGCAAGGCGCTCAACATGCTCTCCGTCGTCGGCCAGATCCAGGGTGGCACCACCCAGGGCCTGGGCGTCGCGGTGATGGAAGAGATCATCGTGGACCCGAAGACCGCGAAGGTGCGCAACCCCTCCTTCACGGACTACCTGATCCCGACGATCCTCGACACGCCGACCATCCCGGTCGACGTGCTCGAACTCGCCGACCCCAACGCGCCCTACGGCCTGCGGGGACTCGGCGAGGCCCCGACCCTCTCGTCCACGCCGGCCGTCCTCGCGGCGATCCGGCAGGCGACGGGTCTGGAGCTCAACAAGACGCCGGTCCGCCCCGAGGCGCTCACCGGCACCTTGTAGGACTCTCCGGGCGGCGCGCCATCCGGGAACGTCACACTTCCCCGCCCGCGCCGTCCGGAGCGATCCCCGGCATCACCCGCATCACCAGCAGTACCGCGAAACACCGGATGGATCCGATCCGTCCACGTTCGTCTCGGGCCGTCCCCCGGGTCGTGCAGCCAACGCACCATCCCAAATCCCGCAGCACCTCCGTCTTCCCCGTCGGATGCGGGTGTCCCTTTGAACCTTGGGAGTAGGCCCCATGACCCAGTCGTCAGTGGAGCCCAAGACCGCCTCGGAGGACGCGGGCTCCGGCTCGAACGTCCCCGCCGGCCGCTCTTGGCTCGACCGGTACTTTCACATCTCGGAGAGAGGATCCACCGTCGCGACGGAGATACGCGGCGGCGTCACCACCTTCATGGCGATGGCGTACATTCTCCTGCTCAACCCCCTGATCCTCGGCGGCAAGGACGTGGACGGCAACGTCCTCAGCCAGCCCGCACTCATCACGGCGACCGCTCTGGCCGCCGCCGCGACGACCCTGCTGATGGGCTTCTGGGGCAAGGTCCCCCTCGCCCTGGCAGCCGGTCTCAGCGTCTCCGGTGTGCTCTCCTCGCAGGTCGTCGCCGTGATGACCTGGCCCCAGGCGATGGCCATGTGTGTGGCCTACGGTGTGGTGATCTGCCTTCTGGTGGTCACCGGGCTGCGCGAGATGATCATGAACGCGATCCCGCTGGCGATCAAGCACGCGATCACCATCGGCATCGGCCTCTTCATCGCGATCATCGGCTTCGTGAAGGCCGGCTTCGTGCACGAGAACCCCTCCCCCGGCGGAGGCCCGGTCACCCTCGGCCCGGCCGGTGAGCTCCAGGGCTGGCCCGTACTGATCTTCGCGGTCACCCTGCTCCTGATCTTCGCCCTGCAGTCCCGCAACATCCCCGGCGCCATCCTCATCGGCATCGTCGCCGGCACGGTGATCGCCGCGATCGTCAACGCGGTCGCGGACGTCCCGAAGGAGGGCGCGGGCGCCTGGTTCTCCGGCCCGCCGGAGCTCCACGGCAGCGCCGTCTCCGCGCCGGACTTCTCGCTCATCGGCGAGGTGTCCTTCAGCGGCTGGGGCGACGTCGGCTACATCACCATCACCATGATCGTCTTCACCCTGGTGCTCGCGGGCTTCTTCGACGCCATGGCCACGATCATCGGCGTCGGCTCCGAGGCCAAGCTCGCCGACGAGCAGGGCCGGATGCCGGGCCTGTCCAAGGCGCTGTTCATCGACGGTGCCGGCGGCATCCTCGGCGGCGGCGTCGGCGGCTCCGGCCAGACCGTCTTCGTCGAGTCGGCGACCGGCGTCGGAGAGGGAGCCCGTACGGGTCTCGCCTCCGTGGTCACCGGCGCGTTCTTCGCGGCCTGTCTCTTCTTCACCCCGCTCACCGCGATCGTGCCGGCCGAGGTCGCCTCCGCCGCCCTGGTCGTCATCGGCGCGATGATGATGCAGAACGCCAAGCACGTCGACTGGAGCGACCGCTCCGTCGCGATCCCGGTGTTCCTCACCGTGGTCCTGATGCCCTTCACCTACACCATCACCACGGGTGTCGCGGCCGGCGTCATCTCCTACGCCGTCATCAAGGTGGCGCAGGGCAAGGCACGCGAAGTGGGCGCCTTCATGTGGGGCCTGACCGCGATCTTCATCGTGTACTTCGCGATCCATCCGATCGAGAGCTGGCTCGGCGTCAGCTGACGCCCGTACCGCCGCCCTCCCCACACCTCCCGAGGAGACCGAGATGCTGGACATCGCCGAAGAGCTGCACCGGTGGGTCGAGCAGGGACGCGAGTTCGCCGTCGCCACCGTCGTGGCGGTCGGCGGGAGCGCGCCCCGGCAGCCCGGCGCCGCGCTCGCCGTCGACACTGACGGCACGGCGATCGGCTCGGTCTCCGGAGGTTGTGTGGAGGGCGCGGTCTACGACCTGTGCACGCAGGCGCTCGAGGACGGCGAGACCGTCGTCGAGCGCTTCGGATACAGCGACGAGGACGCCTTCGCGGTCGGTCTGACCTGCGGCGGCATCATCGACATCCTCGTCACCCCGGTACGCGGCGGGGTCTACCCCGCCGCCCTGGAAGCCGCCGTCTCCGGCGAGGCGGCGGCCCTGGCCCGGATCGTCGAGGGCCCCGCCGAGCTGATGGGTCGGGCCCTGCTGGTCCGCCCGGACGGGTCGTACGAAGGCGGTCTCGGCGGCCATCCCGAACTGGACCGCACCGCGGCGGGCGAGGCCCGCGCGATGCTGGACGGCGGCCGCACCGGCACCGTCGTGATCGGCGAGGACGGCAGCCGCTGCGGGCAGCCGCTCACCCTCCTGGTCGAGTCGTCCGTGCCGCCGCCGCGCATGATCGTCTTCGGTGCCATCGACTTCGCCTCGGCGCTCGTGCGGGTCGGGAAGTTCCTCGGCTACCACGTGACCGTGTGCGACGCCCGCCCCGTCTTCGCGACGCCGGCCCGGTTCCCCGAGGCCGACGAGATCGTCGTCGAATGGCCCCACCGCTACCTGGCGTCGACCGAGGTCGACGGCCGCACGGTCCTGTGCGTGCTGACCCACGACGCCAAGTTCGACGTGCCGCTCCTCGAAGCGGCCCTGAAGCTCCCTGTCGCCTACGTCGGCGCGATGGGTTCCCGCCGCACCCACGAGGACCGCAACAAGCGGCTGCGGGAGGTCGGCGTCACCGAACTCGAACTGGCCCGCCTGCGTTCCCCGATAGGACTCGACCTCGGCGCCCGTACGCCGGAGGAGACGGCGCTGTCGATCGCCGCCGAGATCGTGGCCAACCGCCGCGGCGGCACGGGCGCCTCCCTGACCGGCGCGCACACCCCGATCCACCACGACGGCCCGCGCCCGCCCGCCGGCCGGATAGGTTCGGTCGCCTGACGGGCCGCCTCGAACCCCGGCGCCCGGCCGCGTGATCAGCCGTTCGCGCGGTTGACGCCCGCAGGGCCGGGGGTGAGGCTCGGGGGGAACGCTCCCGGGAGCCGGGCACCCCGGACACGGGACCCGATCCCGTGACGCGCACGAAGGGACGGCCCATGCGCCGACGCGCCCTGCTGCTCGCCCTCCTCGTTCCCCTCGTCCTCGGACTCGTCGCCCTGCTGCCGGCGCGGACGCCGCCCACGGCCGAGGACCCGGTGCCCTCCGGGACCCCCGTGCGGCTGTACGCGCCCGAACCCTCCGCCGCGGCCCGGGCGCACCACCGCGACCTCGTCGCCCGTGGCGACGCGTCCACCGCCGCGGCCCTGCTCGCCATGACGCGCACCCCGCAGGCGGTGTGGTTCGGCGACGCGACCCCCGCCGACACCGAGCGCGAGGTGCGCGGGGTCGTCTCCGCCGCGGAGGAGGACGGCAGCGTTCCCGTCCTCGTGCTCTACAACCTCCCGGGGCGGGACTGCGCCCAGTACTCCGCCGGCGGTGCGGGCGGCGCGGCCGCGTACAAGGCCTGGACCGAGGCGGTCGCCCGCGGCATCGGCGACCACCGGGCCGTGGTGGTCCTGGAGCCCGACGGCCTGGCCCTGCTCCCCTCGGAGTGCGGACAGGACGACGCCGCCGGCTCCCGGACGGCCGAGCGGTACGCCGCGCTCGCCCGGGCCGTCGACGCCCTCGAACCCCTCACCGCCACCCGGGTCTACGTGGACGCCGGCCATGCCGCCTGGCACTCGGTCCCCACCGTCGTCGCCCGCCTGCTGAAGGCCGGGGCCGGACGTGCCACCGGCTTCGCCGTGAACGTCTCCAACCACCGCACCGACGACGACACGACCTGGTACGGCACGCTCGTCGCCTCCTGCCTCGCCCACGCCGAAGGCGGCGGCGACCCCGCCGAGTGCCCGGACCGTACGCTGCCCCGCGCGCAGGCGCGGGCCTGGCTGGCCGCCCACGTCACCACGCCGACGGACCGGATGAGGCACTTCGTCACCGACTCCAGCCGCAACGGCCAGGGTCCCTGGACCCCGCCCGCCGGCCGCTACACCGATCCGCAGGACTGGTGCAATCCGCCCGGCCGAGGGCTCGGCGCCCCGCCCACGACCGCCACCGGCGACCCGCTCCACGACGCCCGTCTCTGGATCAAGGTCCCGGGCGAGTCCGACGGCCAGTGCCTGCGCGGTACGGCGGGGCCGCTGGACCCCGAACGGGGGATCGCCGACCCGCGGGCGGGGGAGTGGTTCCCCTCCCAGGCCCTGGAGCTCCTGCGCCTGGCGGACCCGCCGGTCGTCCCCGCCCCCTGACGACGGACATCGGACCGGCGTCCGCGGACGGGCGCAGGGCCCGGTCCCGGTGACGCGGGTCGCGCCACCGGGTCGCCCGTGGCGACCGGGTCCCCTTCCGGCGGCCCCCGCTACCCCTTGGTCAGGCCGTTCAGGAGCAGCTCCGCCAGCTGCTCGTACGCCTCGGCGTCCGCGAGTCCGGTCGTCGCCGCCACCTGGCGCCGCTGGATGCGGACCATGACCGAGGAGATGACGTCGGCCGCGAAGGTCACGTGCACCTCGCGGAAGGCGCCCGCCCGCACGCCCTCCTCGATCAGCTGCTGCACGCGGCCCGCCGCCGCCCGCGTGTTGCGCTCGTACACCTCGGCGGCCGGTTCGAAGGCGGCCACGTCGTCGAAGAACTGCGGCGAGACCGGGGCCAGCTCGGCCGAGACGGCCCGCAGGTAGGCGGCGAGGCGGCGGGCCGGCTCGGTCTCGGCGGCGAGGACCGACTCGACCCGGGTGGTCGCGCGCCGGAAGAAGTGGACGACGGCGGCCCGGACGAGCTGCTCCTTGCTGCCCGCCAGGCCGTACAGCGTGCGCTTCGAGCAGTGCAGGCGGGCGGCGAGATCGTCCAGCGTCAGCTGCGCGAAGCCCTCGCCGACCAGGAGGGCCACCAGCTCCTCGAACAGGGCGGAGCGGCGGGCCGCGCCGCGGCCCGTCAGCTTGGGCGCGTCGGCGGCTGAGGTCTCGATCACCCGAACAGTATGCCGGTCGGCCTGTTCCGGGGGTTACGGCGTCCCACTTCTGCGCTACTCTCAACGGTACTGCCGTACCGCCCCCAGTACCGTTTCGACGGTGCTGAGTGTCACTGGAGTCGCCATGGATGTCGACCGCCTGCTTCCCACCCCCGAGGCAGCGGACCTCATCGCCCTCACCCGGGAGATCGCCGACAAGGAGCTCTCTCCCCGCGTGGACGAACACGAGGCCGCCGAGACGTACCCGGAAGGTCTGTTCACCACCCTCGGCGACGCGGGGCTGCTGGGCCTCGCGTACCCCGAGGAGTTCGGCGGCGGAGGCCAGCCGTACGAGGTGTACCTCCAGGTCCTGGAGGAGCTGGCGGCCCGCTGGGCGGCCGTCGCCGTCGCCACCAGCGTCCACACGCTCGCCTGCCACCCGCTGAACTCCTTCGGCACCGACGAGCAGAAGCAGCGCTGGCTGCCCGCCATGCTCGCCGGCGACCTGGTCGGCGGATACAGCCTCTCCGAGCCCCAGGCGGGTTCCGACGCCGCCGCCCTCTCCTGCAAGGCCGAGCGCACCGCCGACGGCACCGCGTACCGCGTCACGGGCACCAAGGCGTGGATCACCCACGGCGGCAAGGCCGGCTTCTACTCCCTCTTCGCCCGGACGGCCCCCGGCAGTCACGGCGTCTCCTGCTTCCTCGCCCCGGGCAGTGCGGAGGGCCTCTCCTTCGGCAAGCCCGAGCGCAAGATGGGCCTCCAGGCGGTCCCGACCACCTCCGCCCACTGGGACGGCGCGCTGCTCGACGCCGGCCGGCTCATCGGGGACGAGGGCCAGGGCCTCCAGATCGCCTTCAGCGCGCTCGACTGCGGCCGGCTCGGCATCGCCGCCTGCGCCACGGGTCTGGCCCAGGCGGCCCTCGACGCCGCCGTCGACTACGCCAACGAGCGCACCACGTTCGGCCGCCGGATCGTCGACCACCAGGGCCTCGGCTTCCTCCTCGCCGACATGGCCGCGGCCGTCGACTCCGCCCGCGCCACCTACCTCGACGCCGCCCGCCGATGCGACCTCGGCCGTCCGTTCAGCCGCCAGGCCAGCGCGGCCAAGCTCATCGCGACCGACGCCGCCATGAAGGTGACCACGGACGCGGTGCAGGTCCTGGGCGGGTACGGGTACACCCGTGACTTCCCGGTCGAGCGTTACATGCGCGAGGCGAAGATCATGCAGATCTTCGAGGGCACGAACCAGATCCAGCGGCTGGTGATCAGCCGCGGCCTCGCCCGCTGACGCCCGACATCAGCCGACCATCCGTACACGATCGAGGAGTTCCATGGACATCGCCGGTTCCGCCGCGCTCGTCACCGGCGCGGCGTCGGGTCTCGGCGCCGCCACCGCCGCCGCACTCGCCGCCCGCGGCGCCACCGTCTACGGCCTGGACCTGGACAAGGCGGTCGTCGCCGCCGGTCCGCAGCCCGACGGCGTCACCCTGCTCTCCGCCGACGTCACCCAGGAGGGTCCGGTCCGCGAGGCCCTGGCCCGGATCGAGGCCGACGGGGCCGAGTTGCGGCTCGCCGTCAACTGCGCCGGGATCGCCCCCTCCGCCCGGATCCTCGGCCGCAAGGGCCCGCACGACCTCGACCTCTTCCGCGCGGTCCTGAACGTCAACCTGCTCGGCACCTTCAACGTGATGCGACTGGCCTCCGAGGCCATCGCCCGCCAGGAGCCCGACGAGCACGGCCAGCGCGGGCTGGTCGTCAACACCGCCTCCATCGCCGCCTTCGAGGGCCAGGTCGGGCAGATCGCGTACGCCGCCTCCAAGGCGGGAGTCGCCGGCATGACCGTCACGGCCGCCCGTGACCTCGCCCAGTACGGCATCCGGGTCGTCACCATCGCCCCCGGCATCGTCGACACCCCGATGATGGCCGGATTCAGCGAGGAGATCCGGGCCGGGCTCGGCGCGAGCGTCACCTTCCCGCAGCGTCTGGCCCGTCCGGAGGAGTACGCCCGGCTCGTCACCATGGTCGCCGAGCACGACTACCTCAACGGCGAGACGATCCGGATGGACGGCGCCCTGCGCATGGCGGCCCGCTGAGGCCGGCGACCCGCGGAGCCGGCTGATCGATAGCACTTGGTGCCAGCTTTGACTGGCACCAAGTGCCGTGATCATGGCACCCGGGTGCTAGGTTCGGCCCATGGGAACGGGAACAGCGTCCACGAACTCCGCGAAGCCCGGGATGCGGGAATCCCTCATCGCCGCGGCCTTCCAGCTCTTCCTGGAGCGGGGGTACGAACAGACCACCGTCGACGACATCGTCCGCACGGCCGGGGTCGGACGGCGCTCCTTCTTCCGCTACTTCCCGTCCAAGGAGGACGTGGTCTTCCCCGACCACGAGCAGTGCCTCGCCGACATGACCGAGTTCCTGGCCGCCAGCGAGGACACCGACGACCCCATCGGCCGGGTCTGCGACGCCGCCCGCCTCGTCATGCGGATGTACGCCGAGAACCCCACGTTCTCCGTGCAGCGCTACCGCCTCACCCGTGAGGTGGCGGGCCTGCGGACGTACGAACTGTCGGTCGTCTGGCGGTACGAGAAGACCCTCGGCGACTACCTCCGCACCCGCTACGCGGACCGCCGCGACGGCACCCTGCGGGCCAACGTGGCCGCGGCCGGTGTGGTCGCCGCGCACAACCACGCGCTGCGGCACTGGCTGCGTTCCGGCGGCGAGGGGGATCCGCTGGCCGAGGTCGACCGGGCGCTGGAGTTCGTGCGGGACACCTGGAGCCCGGACGGCCGCCCGCAAGGCGCCGCGGCCGGCGAGGAGACCGAGGACGTGGTCGTCGTCATCACCAAGCGCTCGACGCCCATGTGGCGGGTGGTGCGCGAGGTGGAATCGAGCATCGGCGGGAGCTGAGTGCGGCACCCGCGCCGCGGCCGTGAGGGCGGTCGCGGTACCCCAGGGGTCTCAGTGTCATCACGACGGGGAACGCAGGTCTCCCCAGGTCTTTATTCCATGGCACTCAGTGCCATACATTGACTCCATGCACGGTTGAGCCGCCGAGTGCAAGGAGAAGGCATCGTGTTCCAGATGGGACTGAGGAACGGCGGCGCCGTCCGGACCGAGGAATCGGCCGCCGGCGCCGAGCTCTACTTCCAGCGCTGCTGCTGGTGCCACACCACGACGTTCCAGAGACTGCTCTGCCCGACCTGCGGGTCGACCGACCTGACGCCCGAACTCAGCGAGGGCGAGGGCGTGATCACCGTGCGCCGCGGGGTCACCGCCGCCGAAGCGGATCTCTGGCCGGTGCACATGGCGGAGGGCTTCGTGGTCCGCTGCCGGGTCGACGGCCCGCTGCACGCGGTGCGCCCCGGCGTGCGCGTCAGACTCTCCTCGGGCGGCACCGTGCCGGCGCAGCCGGTCGTCCGTCTCTGCGAAGAGGTCCCGCTCGACGGCTGGATCTGACCGCGCGCGAAAAGGGCCGGCAGGTGGCACGGGGTGCCACTGACCGGCCCTTTCTCATGTCCTGCGGCACCGGCGCTCATGTCCCTGCGGATCCCGGTACGGGAACGGCCCGCGGGTCCTGACCGGACCTGCGGGCCGTTCCTCGGCGAACTCCGGGTCAGCGGGCGCCGATCTCGTCCGTCAGCTGCGGCAGGACGGCGAACAGGTCGCCGACCACGCCGTAGTCGACCAGGTCGAAGATCGGGGCCTCCGGGTCCTTGTTGACCGCGACGATCGTCTTCGAGGTCTGCATGCCCGCGCGGTGCTGGATCGCACCGGAGATGCCCGCCGCGACGTACAGCTGCGGCGAGACCTGCTTGCCGGTCTGGCCCACCTGGTTGGAGTGCGGGTACCAGCCCGCGTCGACCGCGGCGCGCGAGGCGCCGACGGCGGCACCGAGCGAGTCGGCGAGCTTCTCGACGACCTCGAAGCCCTCGGCCGCACCGACGCCACGGCCGCCGGAGACGACGATCGCGGACTCGGTCAGCTCGGGGCGCCCGGTGGAGACGCGCGGGGTCCGCGAGACGACCCTGGCGGCGTTGCCGGTGAAGGCGACGGTCACGTTCTCGACCGTGCCGGCGGCCGGGGCGGCCTCCGGGGCGGCGGAGTTGGGCTTGACGGTGACGACCGGGACGCCGTGCGAGACGGTCGACTTCACCTGGTACGAGGCGGCGAAGACGGACTGCGTGGCGACCGGGCCGTTCTCGCCGGCCTCCAGTTCGACGGCGTCGGTGATGAGGCCCGAGCCGAGGCGCAGGGCCACCCGCGCGGCGACCTCCTTGCCCTCCCCGGAGGAGGTCACGAGGACGGCGGCGACGCCCCTGTCCTGGGCGATCTGCGTGAGCGCGTCGACCTTCGGCACGACGAGCTGCTCGGCGAACTCGGCGCCGTCCGCGACGCACACGGTGGCCGCGCCGTACTCGCCGGCCTTGGCGGCGATCGCCGCCGCGGCCTCACCGGCGCCGAGGACGACGGCGGTGGGCTCGCCGATCCGGCGGGCCAGGGTCAGCAGTTCGAGGGCCGGCTTGCGGACCGCACCGTCGGCGTGGTCCACGAGAACCAGGATCTCAGCCATGATTCATTGCTCCTGAAACGGTGAACGGTGACGGTCAGATGAACTTCTGCGTGGCGAGGAACGCGGCGAGCTGCTTGCCGCCGTCTCCCTCGTCCGTGACGATCGTGCCGGCGGTACGGGCCGGGCGCGCCGCGGCCGAGTCCACCAGGGTCCAGGACCCGGCCAGACCGACCTCGTCGGCGTCGATGCCGAGGTCGTCCAGGTCCAGCTCCTCGACCGGCTTCTTCTTGGCCGCCATGATCCCCTTGAACGAGGGGTAACGGGCCTCGCCGGACTGGTCGGTGACGGACACGACGGCCGGCAGCGGGGCCTCCAGCTGCTCGGTGGCGGCGTCGCCGTCACGACGGCCCTTGACCAGGCCGTCCGCCACGGAGAGCTCCGACAGCAGCGTCACCTGGGGCAGGCCGAGGCGCTCGGCGAGCAGCGCGGGCAGCACGCCCATGCCGCCGTCCGTGGACGCCATGCCGCACACGACCAGGTCGAAGCCCGTCTTCTCCAGCGCCTTGGCGAGGATCGCCGAGGTGCCGAAGACGTCGGAACCGTGGATGTCGTCGTCGTTGACGTGGACGGCCTTGTCGGCGCCCATGGACAGCGCCTTGCGCAGCGCGTCCTTGGCGTCGTCGGGGCCGACGGTCACGACGGTGACCTCGGCGTCGTCGGACGCCTCGGAGATCTGGAGCGCCTGCTCGACGGCGTACTCGTCCAGCTCCGAGAGGAGGCCGTCGACCTCGTCGCGGTCGACGGTCAGGTCATCGGCGAAACCGCGGTCGCCCGTGGCGTCGGGAACGTACTTCACACAGACAGCGATCCTCAGGGTCACGGCCTGGCTCCTTTCAAGTGGCAGACGATTACGGGAGGTTGCGGGCCATGACGATGCGCTGGACCTGGTTGGTGCCTTCGTAGATCTGGGTGATCTTGGCGTCGCGCATCATGCGCTCGACGGGGTAGTCACGGGTGTAGCCGTAGCCGCCGAGGAGCTGGACGGCGTCGGTGGTGACCTCCATCGCGACGTCGGAGGCGAAGCACTTGGCGGCGGCACCGAAGAAGGTCAGGTCGCCGTCCACCCGCTCGGACTTCGCCGCGGCCGCGTAGGTGAGCTGCCGGGCCGCCTCCAGCTTCATGGCCATGTCGGCGAGCATGAACTGCACACCCTGGAAGTCGGCGATCGGCTTGCCGAACTGCTTGCGCTCCTTGACGTAGCCCTTGGCGTAGTCGAGGGCGCCCTGGGCGATGCCGAGGGCCTGGGCGGCGATGGTGATCCGGGTGTGGTCCAGGGTCTTCATCGCGGTGGCGAACCCGGTGCCCTCGGCGCCGATCATGCGGTCGGC
>NZ_JBICYQ010000019.1:0-121956 GCF_043201055.1 Streptomyces sp. NPDC048338 | reverse complement strand
CGGGCCCTTCCGGCGGTTCCGACTCTATCAGATCCTTTCGGGCCTGATTCCCAGTCAGCGGGTTTTGTCTTTGCGGCTGTTGGGCCGTTCCGACGCTCAAACTCTAGCGGGTTTCCCCGGCGACTCATAATCGAGTCTTTCGAAATGAATTTCGGCATGCCGAAATTCATCCCGGTAGGGAGGTCGTGCTGAGTTGAGTTGCCGCTAATGCGGCGGGAGTGGCTGCCGCAGAACCGTTCCGGTCCCGTGACAACTCGGAGAACACTACGGATGCGGAGGGGGCGTGTCAACCCCCCTCCGGTTGGTCGACCGGAGGGGGGCCGGTGCCTGAGTCCCGGTCCGCTCAGTCGAGGTCCTGCAGGCGGCCGCCGGCGTCCGGCTGGGTGTGCTCCACCCTCCTGAGCAGGCGGATCAGCATCTCGCCGAGGATGCCGCGCTCGTCGCTCGTCAGGTCCTGGAGGAGGTCCTCCTCGAAGCCCGTCGCCATGCGCATCGCCTCTAGCCACTTCGAGCGGCCTTCGTCGGTCAGCTCGACGATCACCCGGACGCGGTTGGTCTCGTCGCGGTCGCGGGTGACCAGACCCTCGCCCGCCATCCGGTCGATGCGGTGGGTCATCGCGGCCGGGGTGAGGCCCAGGCGCTTCGCCAGCTCGCCCGGACCCAGACGGTAGGGGTCGCCGGCGAGGACGAGGGTCTTGAGGACCTCCCACTCCGCGTTGCTGATGCCGAGGTCGGCGAGCTGGCGGCCGTACGCCACGTTCATCCGGCGGTTCAGCCGGCCGAGGGCGGAGACCACCTTCTCGACCTGGGGGTCGAGCTCCCGGTACTCGCGCTGGTAGGCCGCGATCTGCTCGTCGAGGGTCGGCTCCTGCAGGGACCGCGGGCCGGACTGCTCGGGGGTGTCGGACATGCGGGGAGTATCCCACGGCTCCCGTTGGCCTTGAAGTCCTTCAATGTGTATTGTTCAGGTTCTAACTTTAGCGTTGAAGTCTTCAGGGTTCAGTCCTACAGGGCTGAAGCCCTCCGATCGAAGTGGGTGAGTGTGACCAAGGCGATGGGCGCAGCGATGCGCCGGATCCAGGCAGGCAGCGCGCTGAGCGCGTTCGGACTCGGCTTCACCGTGCCGTACCTCTATGTGTACGTCGCTCAGGTGCGGGATCTGGGCGCGAGTACCGCGGGCATCGTCCTTGCCGTCTTCGCCATGGCCGCGCTCGTCGTCCTCCCCTTCAGCGGGCGCGCCATCGACCGTCGCGGGCCGCTGCCCGTGCTGACGGTCGCCGCGGTGCTGGCGTCCCTGGGCGCGCTGGGGATGGGGCTCGCCGGGAGCGTGGCCGCGGTGGTCGGCTCGGCGGCGCTGCTCGGTGCCGGTACGGCCGTGATGCAGCCGGCCCTCGCCACGATGATCGTGTGGTGCTCGGAGCCGGCGGGCCGGACCCGTTCGTTCGCCATGCAGTTCTTCCTGCAGAACCTGGGTCTCGGTGTCGGTGGCCTGATCGGCGGCCAGCTCGTCGACGAGAGCCGGCCGGGCAGCTTCCTGCTGCTCTTCTCGATCGAGGCCGTGATGTTCCTGGTGCTGGCGGGCATCGTGCTGACCGTGCGGATGCCGGGCTCCCCCGCCCTGCAGGGCGCCCGGCCGGCCGCGTCGAAGGGCGGCGGGGTCCGCGCGCTGCTCGGGCACCGGGCCATGGTGCAGCTGTGTGTCCTGGGCTTCGTGTTGTTCTTCGCCTGCTACGGGCAGTTCGAGTCGGGTCTCGCGGCGTACGGCACCGAGGCCGCCGGCATCGAGCCGTCCACGCTGGGTGTCGCGCTGGCCGCCAACACGGCCGTCATCGTCGTCGCGCAGTTCGTCGTCCTGCGGTTCGTCGAGCGTCGGCGGCGCACGCGGGTGATCGCGGCCGTCGGTCTGATCTGGGCCGTGGCGTGGGTCGTCGCGGGGTACGCGGGCCTCGGGCACGGCAGCCGGACGATGGCGACCGCCGCGTTCATCTCCACGTACGCGCTGTTCGGGCTCGGCGAGGCGATGCTGTCGCCGACCGTGGCGCCGCTGGTCGCGGACCTGGCGCCGGAGGCGATGGTCGGGCAGTACAACTCGGCGTTCGCACTGGTCAAGCAGCTCGCGCTGGCGGTCGGTCCCGCCGTGGGCGGGCCGATGGGGGCGGCGCTGCACGGGCCGTACATCGTGACCTTCGTGCTGTTCTCGCTCGGGATCACGTTCCTGGCGCTCCGGCTGGGCAGGCAGCTCGCCCCGGCGCAGGACCAGCCGTCGCTCGTCGCGGTGTCGCGGGTGGTGGCCCGGCACCAGCCGGAGAAGGAGACGGCCGCCGCGTAGGGGGTGCCTGTCCGGGCCGCTCCCGGGAAGGTCCGGGGGCGGACCGGGCCGGGCCCGGTCCGGTCAGTCCGGCAGGGCGAACTCGCACCAGACGGCCTTGCCGCCGCCGGGGGTGCGTCTGCTTCCCCAGGACGAGGCGATCGTGGCGATGATCGAGATGCCGCGGCCCGCCTCGTCCTCGGTCTCCGCCCGGCGGCGCCGGGGCAGGTGGTCGTCGCCGTCGGTGACCTCGATGATCAGCCGTCGGTCGGTGCGCCGCAGGCGCAGCCGCATGGGCGGGGTGCCGTGCTGGAGGGAGTTGGCCACCAGTTCGCTGGTGGCGAGGACGCCCAGGTCGCGCAGTTCGACCGGGAAGCGCCAGCTGGACAGGACTCCCGAGGCGAAGGCCCGGGCGCGCGGTGCGGCTTCCACGCCGCCGAGGAGTTCCAGGGCCGCGTTGTGGAAGAGCTCGGCGTCCGCTCCCTTGCGGGCGGGGTGCTGGACGACCAGTACCGCGACGTCGTCGTCGTGCTCGGCGGTGACGCCCAGCGAGCGGAGCAGCCGGTCGCAGACGACCTGGGGGGTGCCGAGGGCGCCGGAGAGGGCGCGTTCGAGGGCGGCGACGCCTTCGTCGATGTCCTCGCGGCGGCGTTCGACGAGTCCGTCGGTGTAGAGGACGGCGGTGGAGCCCGGGGGCAGGGCGATCGTGCCCGACGTGTGGAGCCAGCCGCCGGTGCCGAGCGGGGGTCCGGTGGGGTCCTCCGCGCGCCGGACCGTGCCGTCCTCGTCCCGGACGAGGATGGGGAGGTGGCCGGCGGAGGCGTAGACGAGCCGGCCCTCGTTGGGGTCGTGGACCGCGTAGACGCAGGTGGCGATCTGGCTGGCGTCGATCTCGGCGGCGAGGCCGTCGAGCAGCTGGAGGACCTCGTGCGGGGGCAGGTCGAGCCTGGCGTACGCGCGGACGGCGGTGCGGAGCTGGCCCATGACGGCGGCGGCGCGGACGCCGCGGCCCATCACGTCGCCGATGACGAGTGCGGTGCGGCCTGCTCCGAGGGTGATGACGTCGTACCAGTCGCCGCCGACGGCCGCGTCGGTGACGCCGGGCTGGTAGGTGGCGGCGATGCGCAGGTCGTCGGGCTGCTCCAGTTCCTGCGGGAGGAGGGAGCGCTGGAGGGTGACGGCGGTCTCGCGGTGGCGTCGTTCGCTGGCGCGCAGCCGTTCGGCGGCCTCTGCGTGGTCGGTGACGTCGGCGGCGTGGACGAGGACCCCGCCGTCGGGGAGGCGCGGGGACTCCACGGGCAGGCAGGTGACGGTGTACGAGCCGCCGTCGTGGGTCTTGCGGGACTTGACGGTGCGGGGCTTGCCGCTGCGCAGGACCTGGTCCATGAGGGGCAGCAGGCCGAGTTCGTGGGCCTCGGGGCAGGCGTCGGCGACGGTGGTCCCGGCGAGGCGGGGTCCGAAGGCGGCGGCGTAGGCGTCGTTGACGTAGGCGATGCGGTGCTCGGGGCCGTACGCGAGTGCGACGAGGCCGGGGAGCCTGCCGATGATCTCCCGTGCGGAGAAGTCCTCGAGTACGGGGACGTCGTCGGCGAGGGGCTCCGGCTGCGGCCCGTACTCACCGCGGGCCGCGGGCACGGAGCCTTCGGTCCCCCGCGCCGCCGTGCGGCGCTGTGTGCCGGGGAGCCGGGCGCTCCAACGGGTGAAGTTCACGGATCTGTATGCCTCGTGGTGTCGTTGGCCGTGCTGAGTCACTCTGTGCAGGTGTGGGCCCACCTATGGTCACACGTCCAGTGTGACCGACCGTACTGACATCGGTGTCAGAGCGGCCGGGGGCCGTTCTTGGGGGGCGGGGGCGCGGCGGCGAGTTCGAACTCGGCTCGTGGGTGCTCCAGGGAGCCGAGCGAGACGATCTCACGTTTGAACAGGCCGGACAGGGTCCATTCGGCCAGGACCCGGGCTTTGCGGTTGAAGGTCGGGACGCGGCTCAGATGGTAGGCGCGGTGCATGAACCATGCCGGGTATCCCTTGAGTTTGCGGCCGTAGATGTGCGCCACGCCCTGGTGCAGTCCGAGGGAGGCGACCGAGCCCACGTACTTGTGGGCGTACTCCTTGAGCGGCTGCCCGCGCAGGGTGGCGGCGATGTTCTCGGCGAGCACCTTGGTCTGGCGGACGGCGTGCTGGGCGTTGGGGGCGCAGGTGCGGCCCGGTTCGTCCGCCGTGACGTCGGGGACGGCGGCCGCGTCGCCGGCGGCCCAGGCGTGTTCGACGCCTTCGACGGTCAGCTTCGCGGTGCACCTGAGCCTGCCGCGCTCGTCGAGGGGCAGGTCGGTGGAGGCCAGGACGGGCGCGGGTTTGACGCCGGCCGTCCAGACGACGGTGCGGGTGGGGAAGCGGGTGCCGTCGCTGAGGACGGCCACACGGTCCTCGCAGGACTCGAGCCGGGTGCCGAGGCGCACGTCGATGTTGCGGCCGCGCAGCTCCCGGATGGCGTAGCGGCCCATCTCCTCGCCGACCTCGGGCAGGATCCGGTCGGACGCCTCGACGAGGATCCAGCGCAGGTCCTCGGGTTTGACGTTGTGGTAGTACCGCGCGGTGTAGCGCGCCATGTCCTCCAGCTCGGCGAGCGCCTCGACGCCGGCGTAGCCGCCTCCGACGAAGACGAAGGTGAGGGCGGCGTCGCGCAGGGCCGGGTCGCGGGTGGAGGAGGCGATGTCCATCTGCTCGATGACGTGGTTGCGCAGTCCGATGGCCTCCTCGACGGTCTTGAAGCCGATGGCGTAGTCGGCGAGTCCGGGGACGGGGAGGGTGCGGGAGACGGAGCCGGCGGCGATGACCAGTTCGTCGTAGGTGAGCCGGGTGCTGCCCGTGCCCTCCTCCTCGGTGGCGAGGGTGGAGAGGGTGACCGTGCGCTCGGCGTGGTCGACGGAGTGGACCTCGCCGATGACGATGCGGCATCCGTCGAGGAGGCGGCGCAGCGGGACGACGACGTGGCGCGGGGAGATGGATCCGGCCGCGGCCTCCGGCAGGAACGGCTGGTACGTCATGTACGGGTCGGGTGTGACCACCACGATCTCGGCAGCACCGCTGCGCAGCTCGGCCTTGAGCTGTCGCTGCAGACGCAGCGCGGTGTACATCCCGACGTAGCCACCGCCGACAACGAGAATGCGCGCAGGTTCGGTCACTGTCCCATGACGCAACGCCGTCCGGGGTTTGTCCACAGGCCCGGCAAATTGTGTGACCGGAGGAGTGCGGAGGCGTGGGGTGGCGCACGAGGTCGGTACACGGAAGAATACGCAGGTCAGGTTGAGGATGTGGGGGCAGCGGAGCGGGCAGAATCGGGAGGCTTCCGGTCCTTGCTCCGATCGGGGGGCGCACCGTACGGAACTGCCCCTTCTGAATTGACCTCGACTCAACTATGTTCGTACCTCGTCGGGGTATCGGAGCGCTGTGCGTGGACCAGAGCACAGAGAGCCGGTCCGGGATCCCGTGTCAGGGCGGGGAGTCTCCGGGGGGAGACATCATGAGCGGGGGAACGCTTATGCACATTCAGGATTCTCATTGGCAGGCTGTCGTCGCACCGGTCGACAGCGCGGTCGAGGGACGTACCGGGGCGACGGCGACCGTCGGGCGCTCCGCTCCGCTGCGCGTGGACGCGCAGCGGAATCTGGAGCACGTGCTGCGCGCGGCGCGCGAGGTCTTCGGTGAACTCGGTTACGGGGCACCGATGGAGGACGTGGCGCGGCGCGCCCGGGTAGGGGTCGGTACGGTCTACCGCCGCTTCCCGAGCAAGGACGTGCTGGTCCGCCGGATAGCCGAGGAGGAGACCGCGCGGCTCACCGAGCAGGCCCGGACCGCCCTCGGCCAGGAGGACGAGCCGTGGTCGGCGCTGTCCCGTTTCCTGCGGACCTCGGTGGCCTCGGGTGCGGGACGGCTGTTGCCGCCGCAGGTGCTGCGGGTGCAGGTGGACGAGAGCGTCGCCGACGCGGTGCTGCCGGTTCCGGTCGCGGCGGACGGGGCGCGGGTGCCGCACCAGCGGGGCTTCGCCGAGTCGGCCGGGTCCCGGGTGGCTGCTCCCCGTCAGGCGCCGGCGGCCGAGCAGGACGACGCCGGCGCGGCGGAACTCCTGGAGGTCGTGGGGCAGCTGGTCGACCGGGCGCGTGCGGCGGGTGAGCTGCGTACGGACGTGACCGTCGCGGACGTGCTGCTCGTGATCGCGACGGCGGCTCCGGCGCTGCCGGACGCGGCGCAGCAGGCGGCGGCTTCGGCCCGGCTGCTGGACATCCTGCTGGAGGGTCTGCGCTCGCGGTAGGCGGCGGGGCGCAGACGTCACGCGGCCCGTTCGTCCGTGCTCCCGGCGGGTCCGTTCGGACCGTCGATCGTCGCACGAACGGGTGAACGGTTACGCCCGGATACGGGAACTCACCCCGGACGAGTGGTAGGTGGCCGCACGGCCTCGGCGTGCCCGTGCTCTGTGGGACGCTTGCGCGGTGTCCGGGTCTGAGCGTGCGTACGGGGGCTTCCGCGATGAGCGGTGACGGTCGGGACGAGCCGCGGTCCGACGGCGGTGCCACGGAGACCGGCGAGCTGCCTCCCCGGCAGGTGCCGAGCCAGGGCGGGCCGGCCGGTCCCGCGCGAACGTCCGCCGGTGCGGCGCCCGTCGGCGTGCCGGGGCACCCGTCCGGGGGCCCCGCCGGGTCCACGGGAGCGGCGGAGGCCAGCGTGCCGCCGCAGCGGGAGCGCGGGCCGGGTACGGCCTCCGTACCGGCGGCCGACGCCCGTACCGGGGGTGCCGCGGCGAGTCCTGAGTCCGAGGGCGTCCTGCCCCCGGCGGTCGAACTGCCGCCCTCCGACGCCGACCTGGTGCAGTGGATGAGGGAAGGCGACGACAGCGCGTACGAGGAGCTGTTCCGCCGCCACTCCGAGGCCGTGCGCCGGTACGCCCGGACCTGCTGCCGGGACGCGCACACCGCCGACGACCTGACGGCGGAGGTCTTCGCGCGCACCCTCCAGGCCGTACGGGGCGGTGCGGGGCCTGCCCACGCCGTCCGCGCCTATCTGCTGACCACCGTCCGCCGGGTGGCGGCGCACTGGACGCGGACGCAGAAGCGGGAGCACCTGGTCGAGGACTTCGCGGTGTTCGCCGCGCAGGCATCCCGGACGTCCGAGGTCTCCGACCAGGACACCCTCGACCTGGGCGCCGAGGTACGGGCCATGCACGAGGCCGAACAGTCGCTGGCCATGCAGGCGTTCCGCTCGCTGCCTGAGCGCTGGCAGGCCGTGCTGTGGCACACCACCGTCGAGGAGGAGTCGCCCTCCGAGGTCGCGCCGCTGTTCGGTCTGACCGCCAACGCCACCGCCGTGCTGGCCAGCCGGGCCCGCGAGGGCCTCAAGCAGGCCTACCTCCAGGCCCACGTCAGCCAGACGCTCACCGCGGGCGGCGACTGCGCCCGCTACGCCGACCGGCTCGGCGCCTACGCGCGCGGCGGGCTGCGGATGCGGGCCGAACGGGGCCTGCGCAAGCACCTCGAGGAGTGCGCCAGGTGCCGGCTCGCCGCCGGAGAGCTGGCGCACGTCAACGCGGGCATCCCGGCGCTGCTGCCGATCGCCGTCATCGGCTGGTTCGCCGCCGGCTTCTCCCTCAAGGCGGCCGGCGTGGTCGCCGGCGGAGTGGCGGGCGCCGCCGGAGCCGGTGCGGCCGCCGCGGCGTCCGGCGCCGGCTCGTCCACCGCCTCGGGCGCCTCCGCCGCCGCGGCCGAGGGGCTCGGGGCACCCGCGAAGGCCGGAATCGCCGCCGCCGTGGCGGTGGCCGCGACGGCCGGACTGGTGTGGGCGCTGTCCGGCGACCCGCAGCCGGTCGCACAGCCCGAACCGACGCCACCGGCGGTCGCCCCCGTCGTACCGCCGAAGCCACTGCCCTCGCCGCCGCCCCGGTCCACCCCGCCGCCCCCGGCGGTACCGCGGACGGCGCCGTCACCGACTCCCCGGCCGCCGCGACCGGCCGAGCCTCCTGCGGCGAAGCCGGGCCCCCGCCCCACCCCGACGCCCGCGCCCCCGAGCCCGCGCCCGAAGCCCGGTCCCTCGAAGACGGCACCCGCGCCCCCGCCACCAGCCCCGCCGACCGTCTACCCGATCAGCCGGCTGGACTACGGCGTCTTCGGCGACGGCACCGAGCCCGAAGTGCGGCTCGGCGACAGCAGCTGGATGTGGCAGCGCGACGGGCTGTCCATGGGCGGCACGCGGTACGCGCACGGCGTGAGCGTGCACGCGCCGTCCTCCCTCACCATCGACCTCAACCGGCGGTGCGTCGACTACGACGCCCTCGTCGGCGTCGACGACCTCAGCGCCCCGCTCGGCGTCGGCGGCGTCCGCTTCTCCGTCCACGGCGACGGCGAACGGCTCTGGCGCTCCGAGGTGGTGGAGGCCGGCGACCCGCCGGTCCCGGTCCACGTGAACCTCGCCGGCCGCGGCACGATCCGACTGGTGGTGGAACCGCACACGCCGTTCGGCCGGGTCGCGATCGCGGACTGGGCCCGGGCGCAGATCACCTGCGCGTAGGACGGGTCAGGACGCCCCGGCTCCGTACCTGACGGGGCCTACGCCCCCACCAGCGCGGCGACCCCGTCGGGATCGAGAGCGGTCCCGGAGGCGTAGGCGGCGGCGTACCCGTCCTCGCCGAGCGCCGCGCGTGCCCGGGAGGCGATCTCGTCCGCTTCCCGCAGTTCCGGCACCGCCCGGGGCGTGGCGCCGTGCCAGGTGTCGGCGGCGGCCAGGATCGCGACCGCCGGTGCGTGCCGCCCGCCCAGGGCGAGCGCGAGTGCCACGCCCTCCGCGAGGTGGGTGGTGACGAAGTCGGCGCAGCGGGCCTCCCGCGCGTCCCGCAGCGCGGCGACGGCGTCCGCGACCGCCGCGTCACCCCCGCCCTCGTACGCCCGGATCCGGGCGCCGAGCCCGGCCAGCAGCGTCTGGAAGTGCCGGGGCGGCGTGCTGGCGGCGAGGTGCTCCATGGCCCTGTCGAGGTGCGCGCGGGCGGCCGTCACGTCGCCCTGGTGCAGGGCGATCGCCGAGCGCATGAAACGGAGGTAGGTGTCCGTGTCGTTGACGCGGTGGCGTGCGGCCTCCGCGGCGGCCTCGTCCAGCCCCTTCGTCGCGCCGTCCATGTCACCGACGAGGTAGCGGAGTTGGGCGAGCCGGGCGATGAGGAAGGGTGCCTCGGCGTGCGCCCCGACCTCGCGGGCGAGGGCGAGGGCGTCCTCGTAGTCCTCGCCGGCCTCCGCGTGGCGGCCGCGCATCATGTTCGCCTCGGCCGCCGCGCTCGCCACCTGGGCCCGCATCCAGCGGTCGCCCACCCGGCGGGACAGCGACCGCAGCTCGGCCAGGTCCTCGTCCAGGTCGGGCGTCCCGCCGGGCATGTCGATCGCCATGTGCGTGCGG
The DNA here is from genome assembly GCF_043201055.1 of Streptomyces sp. NPDC048338. Taxonomy (NCBI): domain Bacteria; kingdom Bacillati; phylum Actinomycetota; class Actinomycetes; order Kitasatosporales; family Streptomycetaceae; genus Streptomyces; species Streptomyces sp. NPDC048338. Next base: position 112,217 of record NZ_JBICYQ010000019.1, on the reverse strand, counting down.
AACATCAGGCTGACGCCGACCTCCCACTCGCCGCCAAACCGGCGGCAGTTGTCGACGGACGCGTCCAGCATGGCGAGCACGTCGGCCGACGACTCGGTGAAGTACGCCGTGAACGGCCACAGCAGCCCGGGGAAGCGGGCCGCCTGCGGACCGGGCCGCTCGCCGAACGCCTCGCGCACCCGCCGTACCAGCGCGAGGAGTTCGGGGTCCGCGAAGAAGTCGCCGACGACGTGGTTCTCCGCCGCGAGGAAGAACTGCAGCATCCGCAGCTCCTTCCGGGGCCAGTAGCGCGAGTCGGCCGGATCGTCGGGGTCCTCGCCCAGCCGGACCGTGCGGGCGACCCAGACCACCGCCTCGGAGCGGTAGTTGCGCAGCCACCAGAACCAGCCCATCGCGAAGACCAGCCGGAGGGCGGCCGCCTCGTCGGAGGCGAGGATCGCCCGGTGGAGCGCGGCCCGGATGTTGTCGAGGTCGGCCTCGACGCGCCCGATCCAGGGGAGCTGCTCGCGGGAGCGGAGCCGGGGCTCGGCCTCCTCGGCGAGGGCGGTGAAATGCGCGGCGTGGGCGGCCTCGGCGGCGGCCAGCACGTCGGGGGTCTCGGCGGCCCGCTCGACGGCGTACTCGTGGATGGTCTCCAGGAGGCGGTACCGCATCGCGCCGGTGTCGGTGGGAGCGGCGACGACCAGGGACTTGTCGACGAGGGCTCCCAGGGAGTCGGCGGCGCCGGGCGCCAGCGCCTCGGCGGCGGTGAGGTCCCAGCCGCCGGCGAAGACGGAGACCTGGCGCAGCAGGGTGCGCTCCTCGGGTTCGAGGAGGTCCCAGGACCAGTCGACCACCGCGCGGAGGGTCTGCTGCCGGGGAAGGACGGTCCTGCTGCCGGAGGTGAGGAGAAGGAAGCGGTCGTCGAGCCGGTCGGCGATCTGGCGCGGGCTGAGCAGGCGCAGCCGGGCGGCGGCGAGTTCGATGGCGAGGGGGAGGCCGTCGAGCCGGCGGCAGATCTCGTCGACGGCGTCGGGGTCCTCGGCGGCGTCGAAGCCGGGCCGGACGGCGCGGGCGCGCTCGGCGAAGAGGCGGTGGGCCGGGTGGGGCGGCAGCGGCTCGACGGGGCGGACGGTCTCGCCGGGAACGCCGAGCGGCTCGCGGCTGGTGGCGAGGACGCGCAGCCGGGGGCAGTGGGTCAGGAGGGTCTCGGCGAGCGCGGCCGCCTCCTCGATGACGTGTTCGCAGTTGTCGAGGACCAGGAGCAGGGAGCGGTCGGCGAGGTGGTCGACGAGGACGGCGGTGGGGTCGTCCTGGAGGGGCTGGCCCTCGCGGGTGATCAGGTTGGTCTCCCGCAGGCGGAGGGCGGAGAGGACGGCGCCGGGAGCGGCGTCGGGGTCGTCGAGCGGGGCGAGTTCGACGAGCCAGGCGGGTCCGGGGACGGCCCCGGCGGCCTCCTCGGCGAGGCGGGTCTTCCCGGAGCCGCCGGGGCCGGTGAGGGTGACGAGCCGGGAGCCGACGAGGTCGGAGCGCAGCGCGGCGAGTTCGGGTTCGCGGCCCACGAAGGAGGTGAGCCGGGGGCGGATGTTCCCGGACTCCTCGGGTGGGGCCGGAGGGGGCGGTGGCGGGGCGAGCAGTTCGCGGTGCAGGGCGGCGAGCTCGGCCCCCGGGTCGGTGCCGAGGCCGTCGGCGAGGGCGCGTCGGGCGTCCTCCCAGGCGGCGAGGGCGTCGGCCTGGCGGCCCTCGGCACGCAGGGCGCGGACGAGCTGGGCGCGGAAGCCCTCGTCGTACGGATACGCGGAGGTGAGCTCGGACAGCTCCGGTACGAGTCCGTCCACCGCGCCGCGGCTCAGGTCGGCCTCGACGCGCCGGCGTACGGCCGCGAGCCGCTGGGCCTCCGGGCGGACGCGCGCGTGCTCGGGGAGGTCGGCGAGCGCCGGGCCGCGGAAGAGGGCGAGCGCGGTGCGCAGCAGGCCGGCGGCCGCCTCGGGGTCGCCGGCGTCGAGCAGGCCGGCGGCCCGGGCGGCGTGGCGCTCGAAGACGTACAGGTCGACGTCCTCGGGCCGGGCGAGGAGGCGGTAGCCGGGACCGGGCGTGGACTCGACGGCGTCCCTGCCGAGAACGCGGCGGAGCCGTCCGACGAGGGCCTGGAGGGCGGCGGGGCCGTCGTGCGGAGGCTCGTCGCCGTACACCTCGTCGACGAGCTCGTCGACGGTGACCGCCCGGCCGGGCCGCACGGCGAGCGCGGCGAGCAGCGCGCGCAGTCGGGCGCCGCCGAGCGGCAAGGGGGTGCCGTGGGGGTCGAGGGCCTGGGTGGTGCCGAGGATGAGATACCGCACGCCGGTCATTGTCCCCGGGGGAGGTGCGCGGCGCCTCGGGGTTTACCCGGAGCGTCGCCGGCCGGAACACATGGTCGGCGGGGGCGGGCGCGCCTCCGTACGGTCCGGTCGGCCGGCGACGGGACCCGGGCGCGCGGGCCCGCACCCGGGTCCCGCGCTCAGGCGCCGTGCGCGGGCCCTCTCGGCCCCCGCCCCGCGGCCTCCCGCTCAGGCCAGGAGTGAGCGTCGTGCCGAGGGGATCAGCGGGCCGGGCACGGCGCGCTGCTTCGGTGCCGCCGTGCCCGTCCAGCAGGTGCCGCGGCGGGCCAGCAGGCGGTGGAGCCAGAGTTCGGTGGAGACCAGGTCGGCGAGACCGTCCAGCGGGACCGGCTCGCCTTCGGAGGCCGCCCGCAGCGCCTTGCGGACCACCCGGGCCTCGATCAGGCCTGCGTCGGCCAGCAGCGGGGCCTCGAAGAGGGCGAGCAGGTCCGGGAGGGCCGCGCGCAGGCCCGCGCGGGCGGCGGCGCCGGCCGCCGGGTTGGGAGTGCCCCAGCCCGGGGGGAGGTCGTGGATGCCCGCACCGGCCAGGACCGTGCGCAGGACGGTCGCCCGGGCGCCGGGCTGGACCCGCAGCGACTCGGGCAGGGCGCGGCAGGCCCGTACGACCTGGTTGTCGAGGAACGGCGCGTGCAGGCGCTGGCTGCGGATCTCCGCCGCCTGCTCCAGGATCCGGTGGTCGTGCGCCGCCCGGGCGAGCGCGGCCCGGGCGCGGGCCTCCCCCGGGCGCTGCACCGAAGTCGGCAGCGTCGCCGCCCGGTTGAGGCGAACCGATACTTCAGCCAGTGCCTCCCCCGTCAGCCAGCGCGCCGCCGGACCGGGCCGTGTCCAGGCCAGGGCGGAGAGGGACGCCTCCAGGGGGCCGAAGGCGCCGGGCGTCGTGCGGTTCGCCTCCAGGACCCGGGTCGCCGCCGCCTCCAGACCGGTCCGGTAGGGGGTACGGGCGAGGCGGCGGGCCGCACGGTAGACCGTGAGCGGCACGAGCAGCGCGCCCGCCGACGTACCGGTGGCCTTGGCCAGCGCCGTCACCGGCCGCACCAGTGATCTGCGCCGGCGGTCCATCAGCAGGTCGGCGAGCCGGGCCGGATGCGCGTCCAGGACCTGGCGGGCGCCCAGGCCGGTGAAGTGGTCCGCGCTGCCGCCCGCGAGCCGCCTGCGGTGCCGGTCGGCGACCACGAGCGAGGGGCCGGGCTCGTCGGTCAGCGGCCCGTCCAGCTCCGCGTACGGCAGGGCCTCCTCGCCCGCCGCGACGACGACGTGGTGCAGTCGCGGGTTGGACGCGATCGCCCGGGCCCGTTCCAGCTCCTCCTCGCGGGCCGCGCCGCCGCCCGTCAGGTCGTTGAAGGTGACGGCGAGCAGCCGCTCCCCCGCGCCCGTGCCGTGTCCCAGGATGGTGCCGGGCACGCCCGGCAGCCCGGCGGCCAGCAGGGCGAGCGTGCCGGAGGCGCTGCCTCCGGACAGGTCGGCGCCGATCCCCGGGGCGGGTCCGCCGCCGCGTGCCGCCCGCCGCTCGGCGGGCCCCATGCCGGGGACGGGTCCCGGGTCCGGCAGCGGGGTCTCCGGCGCGTGCCGGGGTGCGGTGAGCCGGGCCCGTACGGCGTCGACGAGCGCGTCCCGCACGCCCTCCACGGCCTGCCGTGGGTCGACCTGGGGCGCGGCGACCGCGAGCGAGGCGACCGGGTCGTACCCGGTGATCTCGCGGGAGCCCTCGCGCAGGATCAGCGCGTGGCCCGGCGGGACCCGCTTCACGCCCTCGTAGGGCGTGGAGTCGCGGAGCGCCTCGGGGGTCTCGGGGCAGGCGAGCAGGGCGGCGAGATGGCCGATGTCGAGCTGGGCCTCGATGAGGTCGGCGAGCGGCAGGGCGGCGGTGGCGTACGCGGTGCCGTTGGCCCACGGGGTGTGGAACACGGGCCGCGCGCCGGCGAGATCGCCCGTGACGGTGATCCGGCGGCCCACCTGGACGACGGCGGTGTAGCTGCCGGCCCAGGCGGTGAGATGGCGCAGCGCGCCGCCGCGCGCGGCGAACAGGCCGACGCGCAGTTCCTCGTCGCTCGCCGCGCAACACCCCAGGACGGCAAGGCGGGTGTGGGCGTCGGCGGTGACCACGCGCACCTCGTCGGGGCGCCAGTCGCCGACCGCCCACAGCGGGTCGGGGTCACCCCACAGAAGCTGTGCGCCCACCGGGTGCACCGTGCGCCCCTCGGCCGCCGCCCCGCCCACGGCGCCGGCCGTGCCTGGCGTGGCGAAGCTCGCGGCGACACTGCTCCAGCCCACCAGCCATCGCATCGGCGCCTCCACATCGGTCGGTGGAGGAACATGCTGCCACGACAAGAGGGCAGGGGAGGGGCTCCGGGGTCGCGTGTGCGAAAGGCGAATGCGCCCCTGGCATTGGCCAGTTGCTCACCGTCGGCATTCGGCCATTCTCGGCGGGGCCGCGGACCGCCGGCTGTCCGGGAGGCGCTCATCGCCTCCCGGAGCCGTCCGCCGCCCGCGGGGAATGGGGCGGCGGTGTCCCCCAGCCCCCTGGTCCACTGCCAGGCGGGCCGACCCACGCAGCACTCATGGAAGCGCTCCCCCTCCGCCCCGGCGAGAGCGCACGGCCGGGCGCACGGCCACACGCCCGGAGCACGCGCCCGGAGCCGCCCCCGGGGCTCTTTCGCCGCCGACGCCTCTACGCCATCCGCCCGTCATGCGTCTGTTCCCACAACAATCTCGCCATACGGAACTCCGCCCCTTAACGGTAGGGATGCGGCGAACTACGCTGTGTTTACGAATGCCGCACGCCTATGCCCGGCGTCGCGGCGGCCGTCTGGGTGGTCGAGGGGTGGCGTCATGTCCAGGGAGCAACGCGGGCCGAACGAAAAGCTCGGCACGGTTCTCGCCCTCGCGGGAATCAGCAACGCCGGCCTCGCCCGGCGCGTCAACGACCTCGGAGCGCAACGGGGCCTGACGCTCCGTTACGACAAGACGTCGGTGGCGCGGTGGGTGTCGAAGGGCATGGTGCCGCAGGGCGCCGCCCCGCACCTGATCGCGGCCGCCATCGGTCAGAAGCTCGGCCGGCCGGTCCCGCTGCACGAGATCGGGCTGGCGGACGCCGACCCGGCGCCCGAGGTCGGGCTCGCCTTCCCGCGTGACGTGGGCGAGGCGGTTCGTTCGGCCACCGAGCTGTACCGGCTGGATCTCGCCGGCCGGCGCGCCGGTGGTGGCGGGATCTGGCAGTCGCTGGCGGGTTCCTTCGCGGTCAGCGCGTACGCCACCCCCGCCTCCCGCTGGCTGATCACACCCGCCGACTCCTCGGTGGAGCGCCTGGTGACCGGGCCGGGCGAGGAGCCCCTCGACGGGCCGGAGGCCGCGCTCCACGCGCGCGTCGGCCACAGCGACGTCGCCAAGCTCCGCGAGGCCGCCGAGGACGCGCGGCGCTGGGACTCCAAGTACGGCGGCGGCGACTGGCGTTCCTCCATGGTCCCGGAGTGCTTACGCGTCGACGCCGCACCACTGCTGCTCGGCTCGTACTCGGACGAGGTCGGCAGGGCGCTGTTCGGGGCGACCTCGGAGCTGACCCGGCTGGCCGGCTGGATGGCCTTCGACACCGGTCAGCAGGAGGCCGCCCAGCGCTACTACATCCAGGCGCTGCGGCTGGCCCGCGCCGCCGCCGACGTGCCGCTGGGCGGGTACGTGCTCGCGTCGATGTCTCTGCAGGCCACCTACCGGGGCTTCGCCGACGAGGGCGTGGACCTCGCGCAGGCGGCCCTGGAGCGCAACCGCGGTCTCGCCACCGCGCGCACCATGTCCTTCTTCCGGCTCGTCGAGGCGCGGGCGCACGCGAAGGCGGGCGACGCGGCCGCCGCGGGGGCCGCCCTGAAGGCGGCCGAGGGCTGGCTGGAGCGCGCGCGGGACGGCGACGCCGACCCGTCCTGGCTGGGCTTCTACTCGTACGACCGGTTCTGCGCCGACGCCGCCGAGTGCTACCGGGACCTGAAGCTTCCCCGCCAGGTGCGGCGCTTCACGGAGCAGGCGCTGTCCCGGCCGACGGAGGAGTACGTCCGCTCGCACGGGCTGCGGCTGGTGGTGTCGGCGGTCGCCGAGCTGGAGTCGGGCAACCTGGACGCGGCCTGTGCGGCGGGCACGCGCGCGGTGGAGGTGGCGGGCCGGATCTCGTCGGCGCGGACCACCGAGTACGTCCGGGACCTGCTGCACCGGCTGGAGCCGTACGGGGACGAGCCGCGGGTCATGGAGCTGCGGGAGCGGGCGCGTCCGCTGCTGATGGCACCGGCGTGAGCCGAAAGCATGACGTGACGCGTGTCCCAACGGGTTTAACCGGATTGTCAGTGGGTCAGTGCACTATCGGGGTGGGAGGTGGTGCAGGTGTCCGTTCGTGATGTCGACTGCGATGTGCTCGTGATCGGCGGTGGGATCGTCGGGCTGTCGACGGCGTACGCCCTGACCCGCGCCGCCCCCGGCACGCGCGTCACGGTCCTGGAGAAGGAGCACGGTCCCGCACGCCATCAGACCGGCCGGAACAGCGGAGTGATCCACAGCGGGATCTACTACCGTCCCGGCTCGCTGAAGGCGCGGTTCGCGGTGACGGGCGCGGCCGAGATGGTCAAGTTCTGCGCGGAGTACGGCCTGCCCCACGAGGTGACGGGCAAGCTCATCGTGGCCACGGGGCGGGACGAGCTGCCCCGGCTGCACGCGCTCGTGCAGCGCGGCCGGGAGAACGGCATTCCGGTGCGGGAGCTGGGGCCCTCGCAGATCAGCGAGTACGAGCCGCGGGTGCGCGGCCTGGCCGCGATCCATGTCGGCTCCACCGGGATCTGCGACTACGGCGCGGTGGCGGCGCAGCTCGCCGAGTCCTCCGGGGCGCGGATCCTGTACGGCTCCGAGGTCACGGCGGTCGACCGGCGGCCGTGGGGGGTCGCGGTCCGCACGGCGGCGGGCCGGGTGGTGCGCGGACGGGTCATGGTGAACTGCGCCGGCCTGCACTGCGACCGGGTGGCACGGCTGGCGGGCGACGACCCGGAGATGCGGATCGTCCCGTTCCGCGGGGAGTACTTCGAGCTGACGGACGCCTCGCTGGTCCGCGGGCTGGTGTACCCCGTCCCGGACCCGGCGTTCCCCTTCCTCGGGGTGCATCTGACGCGGGGCATCGACGGCGGCGTGCACGTGGGCCCGAACGCGGTGCCGGCACTCGCGCGGGAGGGATACGACTGGTCGGTCGTCCGGCCCGGCGAGCTGGCGGAGACGCTGGCCTGGCCCGGGTCCTGGCAGATCGCCCGGGAGCACTGGCGGTACGGGGCGGGCGAGCTGCGCCGGTCGCTGTCGAAGCGGGCCTTCACGGAGGCGGTGCGGCGGCTGCTGCCGGTCGTGGAGGAGTCCGGGCTGCGCCGCACGGCGGCGGGCGTCCGTGCCCAGGCGGTGCTGCGGGACGGCACCCTGGTCGACGACTTCCTGATCCGCGAGGCGCCCCGCACGGTGCACGTGCTGAACGCGCCGTCGCCGGCCGCGACGGCGAGCCTGCCGATCGGACGCGAGGTGGCCCGCCGGGCGCTGGCCCAGCTGGACTGACCGGGATCCGGTGCGGCCGGACCCTCGGGGCCGTCGCACGCGCCTCGGTCACGTCCACCGCACGAGCCCGGGACCCCTCGGTCACGGCTACCGCACGAGTCCGGGACCCCTCGGTCACGGCCGCCGCCCGGCGCCCGGTCTCGCGTCGGGCACGCTCCCCGTTCCCCGGACGAGCCCCGGGCCACCTGTCGGACACGCCGTAGAATCGAGGCATTGTGTCTGAGTCTCGTGAAGCCACCGCGCACCCCACCGTCGAAGCCGCCTCGCCTGTCGAGCCCGTCGTCGCCCGGCGGGGCAGCCGGATGTTCGCCGCCGGGGAAGGCCCCCTGCCCGACCCCGCCGGATCGCACCACGAGCGGCGCATCCGCAGCTTCCAGCCACGCCGCAGCCGGGTCACCGCGGGCCAGGCGGAGGCGATGCTCAAGCGCTGGCCCGACTGGGGCCTCGACATCGACGGCCGGCGGATCCTCGACCTGCGCGAGATGTTCGGCGGGCTGCCCGTGGTCCTGGAGATCGGTTTCGGCATGGGCGAGGCCACCGCGCGGATGGCCGCCGCCGACCCCGGCACCGGCATCCTCGCCGTGGACGTCCACACCCCGGGGCAGGGCAACCTCCTCGGCCTCGCCGACCGGGGCGGGCTGGAGAACGTCCGGGTCGCCAACGGCGACGCGATCATCCTGCTCCGCGAGATGCTGACCGCCGACGCCCTCGACGGCTGCCGCGTCTACTTCCCGGACCCCTGGCCCAAGAAGCGCCACCACAAGCGCCGGCTGATCCAGCCCGAGTTCCTCACGCTGCTCGCGACCCGGATGAAGCCCGGCGCCGTGCTGCACTGCGCCACGGACTGGGAGCCGTACGCCGAGCAGATGCTGGAGGTCCTCTCGGCGCACCCGGACTTCGCGAACACCGCCGGCGACGGCGGCTACTCCCCCCGCCCCGCGTTCCGGCCGCTCACCCGCTTCGAGGGCCAGGGTCTCGACAAGGGACACGTCGTGCACGACCTCCTCTTCCAGAGGATCTAGGGGGCGTCTTGCCGATCTTGCCGGGCTCGCGGTGTCCTGCGGCTCCGTCTCCGGCCTGATCGACAAGACACCCCCTGGAACTCCCTCGCGGGCTGTCACTCCCGCTGGTTAGGGTCGTACGGTGTCGAACCCCGTAGCCGTACCCGTGCCCGCCCGGGACACCGAGGAGCCCGCGTTCCCCGCCGTCCCGGACCGCGCCCACTGGCGCTACCGGCCCCGCCGGGCCTTCTGGCGCAGCAAGGTGGTCCGGGCCGTCACGGTGATCACCCTGCTCGCGCTCTGCGCCCTGGTGATCCTCGCGATGGTGCGGGAGGAGACGGGAACCGAGGGGTTCCTGGTGGGGCTGGGTCTCGCCGTCCTGCCCGTCCCGCTGCTGCTGGCCGCGTTCTGCTGGCTCGACCGCGTCGAACCCGGCCCGTGGAAGAACCTGATCTTCGCCTTCGCCTGGGGCGCGTTCGCCGCGGCGCTCGTCGCACTGACGGCCAACACGTTCGCGGTCCGCTGGATCGCGACCTCCACCGCCGACCGGGCCTCCGCGGACGCCCTCGGCGCCACCGTCGTCGCCCCGGTCGTCGAGGAGAGCGCGAAGGCCGCCGCGATCCTGCTGATCTTCCTGCTGCGCCGCCGGCACTTCACCGGCCTGGTCGACGGGGTGGTCGTCGCCGGGTTCACCGCCACCGGATTCGCCTTCACCGAGAACATCCTCTATCTCGGCCGCGCCTTCGGCGAGGACCAGGAGATCGGCACGTCCGGCCTCGGCTCGATGACCGCCGGGACCTTCTTCGTGCGGGTCGTGATGTCGCCGTTCGCGCATCCGCTGTTCACCGTGCTCACCGGCCTGGGCTTCGGGTTCGCCGCGCTCGTCGCACGGCGCAAGCGCGTCCGGCGGATCCTGCTGCCGGTGGCCGGCCTCGTCCTCGCCATGGGGATGCACGCGCTGTGGAACGGCTCGGCCGTCTACGCGGCCTGGGGGTTCCTCGTGGTCTACGGCATGTTCATGGTGCCCGCCTTCGGGCTGCTGACCTGGCTGGCGATATGGAGCCGGCAGCGGGAGCTGCGCACGATATCCGGCCAGCTCCCGGCGTACGCGGCGGCCGGCTGGCTCTCCCCGTCCGAGCCGCTCGCCCTCTCCTCGATGCGGGCCCGCTCGATGGCCCGCTCCTTCGCCGCCCGGACGTACGGCCGGCCGGCCGCGCAGGCGGTCGGGGAGTACGAGGCCTTCGCGACGACGCTCGCGTTCCTGCGCCACCGCGCCCAGCGCGGTGACGCGGACCCCGACTTCACGGCGCGCGAGCAGGAACTGCTCCACCACCTCTGGCAGCGCAGGGCCGTCGCCTCGCCCGCGCTGACCTATGCGGCGCGGGCGACCGGCCGGGTCTGGTCGCCGCCTCAGTACCTGGACTACGGCGGCTACAACCCGTACCGCAGCTGAGGAACCGTCCCGTCGGATCATCCCGGTCTCCCGGGAACGACCGGACGGCCCCCGGGGCCGACCCTGCCGGCGCCCCCTGTGCCCCGCCCCGCGGGGCGAACGCTCAGGCGGAGGCCGCGTCCAGTGCCGCCAGCTCCGCCTCGTCGAGCACCAGGTCCGCGACCGCCACCAGGGCCGGCAGCTGCTCGACCGTACGCGCCGAGGCGATCGGCGCCGCGACGGTCGGCCGGGCCGCGAGCCAGGCCAGCGCCACCGTGGCGGGCTCGGCCCCGTGCGCGCGGGCCACGGCGTCGAGCGTGTCGAGCACCGTGCGGCCCCGCTCGGTCTCCAGATGCCGGCCCGCCCCCGCGGCCCGGGCGCTGTCGACCGCGGTCCCCTGCCGGTACTTGCCGGTCAGGAAGCCCGACGCCAGCGCGAAGTACGGCACGGCCGCGAGTCCGGCCCGCTCGGCGGTGTCCAGGAGCTCGCCCTCGTAGGTGTCGCGGGAGACCAGGTTGTAGTGCGGCTGGAGCGCGACGTAGCGGGTGAGTCCCTCGGCCTCGGCGAAGTCGAGGGAGGCCCGCAGCCGCGCCGGGGAGATGTTCGACGCGGCGACGGCACGGACCTTGCCGTCCTTCACCAGCTGGTCGAGCGCGGTGACGATCTCCTCGACGGGCACGGACTCGTCGTCGAAGTGCGTGTAGTACAGGTCGATGTGGTCGGTGCCGAGCCGGCGCAGTGACTCCTCGGCCGCCGCCTTGATCGTGACGGGAGCGAGTCCCTTGTACGAGGGGTGGGCGCCGACCTTGGTGGCGACGACGATCTCGTCGCGGTTGCCGCGGGACGCCAGCCACCTGCCGACGATCGTCTCGGACTCGCCGCCCTGGTTGCCCTCGGCCCAGGCGGAGTAGGAGTCGGCGGTGTCGACGAAGTTGCCGCCGGCGGCGGCGTAGGCGTCGAGGACGGCGAAGGACTGCGCCTCGTCGGCGGTCCATCCGAAGACGTTGCCGCCGAGCGCGAGCGGGAAGACGTGCAGGTCGGAGGAGCCCAGCGGGCGAAGAGAGGTCATGGGTCGGTGAACGACCGGCGGCGGGGCCGCTATTCCGGCGGTCCTGGCGCGGGGTTCGTCGCCAGGGCCGCCGTGGCCGGGGAGGTCCCCGGGAGGATCAGACCGACAGGCCCTTGCTCGCCAGCCAGGCCGCCGGGTCGACGCCGTCGCCGCCCGGGGTGTGGACCTCCAGGTGCAGGTGCGGGCCGGTGACGTTGCCGGTGGCGCCCACGCGGCCGATGGTGTCGCCGGTGCCGACCGACTGGCCCACGCCGACGGTCATCGAGGACAGGTGGCAGTACCAGACCTCGGTGCCGTCCGACAGCTCCAGGACGATGCGGTAGCCGTACGAGCCCGACCAGCCGGCCGACTTGACCGTGGCGCCGTGCACCGCCTTGACCGGCGTGCCCGTGGGGGCCGCGAAGTCCAGGCCGGTGTGGTAGCCGGAGGACCACATCGAGCCGGACTCGCCGTAGGTCGAGGTGAGCGTGTACGAGGACGTGGGCAGCGCGTAGCTGGCGGCGAGCTTGGCCAGGCGCTCGGCCTCGGCCTTCGCCGCGGCCTCCGCCTCGGCCTTCTTCTTCGCCTCGGCCGCCGCCTTCTCGGCCGCGTCCGCCTGGGCCGCGGCCTCCGCGGCGGCCTTCTCGGTCGCCGCCTTCTCCGTCGCGGCCTTCTCGGCGGCGTCGGCGGACGCCTGCTGCTGCTCGGCCTGCTGGAGGATGCGGGCGCGCAGCGCCTCGCCGGCGTCGCCGCCCTCCGTCTTGCGGTCGGCGCCGTCGACGGGCGCGCCGACGGAGGCCGTGAGCGCGTGCAGGTCGTTGCCGGAGCCGGCGGTCGTGTTCCGGTCCTCGTCGCCGGAGATCAGCGCGCCGACGCCGGGCAGGTCCTCGGCGTCCGGCAGGTCGAGGTCGGGCAGGGCTATGGAGACCGGCGGCTTCTCCTGCGCGGTGGCCAGGCCGCCCGCGCCGACGGCCGCGATGACACCGACGCCGAGGACGGTGGAGGAACGGGCGAAGCCCGAGCGCTGCTTGACGACCCGGTGGCGGCCACCGGCCCGGCTCTGCTGGCGGAGGGTCTCCTCGGTGGGGTTCCACTCGCCCGCCGCGCCGTCGGGGTCGGTCCCGGCGGCACCCGAGGCACCGAACGCATGGAAGGGGGCTTCGGGGGCAGGGGTGTTGGACGCCACGGAGGCGTACTCCTTTCCTTCCTTGCCGCCTACCGGGTTAGCTGACGGGTTCGGAGCAGGAAGGTCTCCTACGGGCGCCCTCGCACAGGTGCGAGAGTGTCCGATTCACCCCAAGTGGTGGTTCCCCGGTTCCCTTTCGGAATTCGGCGCGTGCGCACGGTGCCGTCTCTTGCGACGACTGGGACGACCGCGCTGCGTTATCGAACGTTAATAGACACGGGGGTCCGATTCCAAGCTGTTCCTCTTGATCGTTCAAGAGATTGATGCACTACAGGGCGATTTGACCGCCGCTCAGGAGTCATCCGTTCGAGACTCCTTATCTGACGTTGCATCAATTGTTATCGCAGCGGTACCTCGCGACTACGCATGGTCACCCCGCCGGGTCTCCGGGACCGGGGTGGCCGCCTCAGGGCACCACCGGCATCGTCCGGCGGCGCTCCGGCTGGCCCTGCACCGGGCGGCCCACGGCCAGCAGCGCCATGTCGTCCGTCGATCCGCCGCCCGTGTAGCGGCGGACGTCGTCGACCAGCGCGTCCAGCAGTTCCTCCGGACCGGGGAAGATCCGCCCGGCCAGGCGGCCGCCGGGCTCGTAGAAGGCGCCCGCCGCGTCGCGCGCCTCGGACAGCCCGTCGGTGTAGAAGAGCAGTGTCGAGCCCGGCGGGTAGGGGGTCTCGTCGGCCCGGTCCGGCCAGGCGGCCAGCGCGCCCATGCCGAGCGGCAGCGCGGCCTGGCTCGGCTCCAGATGTTCCAGCGCCCCGTCCTGGAGCAGCAGCAGCGGCTCGGGGTGGCCACGGTTCACGACTCGAACGAGACCGTCGCCGCGGGGGATCTCGGCCAGGACGGCGGTGGTGAAGCCCTCGAAGGCGTCCAGGTCGTCCCGGCGGGTCCCCTCCCGGGTCAGCGCCCGCTCGAGTCTCTGCGCCACCCCCTCCAGGGTCGCCTCCTGCTCGGCCGCCTCCCGGAACGCGCCGATCACGACGGCGACGGCCTCGACCGCCTCCAGCCCCTTGCCCCGCACGTCGCCGACGACGAGCCGCACGCCGTACGGGGTGTCCTGGACCGCGTACAGGTCGCCGCCGATGAACGCGTCCGCCTGCGCGGCCTCGTAGCGGGCCGCGATCTGCAGCCCGCCGATCCGCTCGACCGGCGTGGGCAGCACCGCCTTCTGGGCGGTCTCGGCGATCACCCGGGCGGAGGCCAGCTGCCGGCCGCTGCGCTGGACCACGCGGTTGATCACCATGGCCAGCGCGGAGACGGTGATGACCGTGAGGGTCTCGGTGGCCGAGGGCGGCTCCGTGGTGGTGCCGTTGTAGATGTGCAGCCCGACGCACGCCAGCACGGCCGCGATGCCGGTCAGCAGGGTCGTCAGTTTCGAGAAGAAGGGGGCCGCGATGAGCGGCGCGGCCGAGAACATCGGCGCCGCGGTGTACGCCGACGGGGTCGCCAGGTCGAAGACGATGCCGCCGAGGATGACGAGCGGGGGAAGGGCCCGGACGAAGCGGCGGGTCCGCTCACCGCGCGGGCGTGCGGGGCTCCCTGTGCCGTCACCCGCCGATCGCTGCCCCACCTGTGCTCTCCTGCCCGGTCCTTGCACGGCGACGGACCGTACCGCGCCCTCCCCAGCCTGGAGGCCGCCGCCCGGTGCGGCGACCCCCGATGCTCCGATCGGAGGAGCCTCGGCCCTCCCGGGCCGCCGGGAACCCGGCAGCATCGGAAAGACCCTCAGAGGTTCCGCTCCGCGTAGATCTCCATCGCGTCCCGGACCAGCAGCGCCGTGCCCTCGCCGTGCTTGTCGTAGTTGGCGGTGAAGCGCGGGTCGTCGACGTACATCCGGCCGAGGCCGATCACGTAGTCCTTCGACGGCGTCGTGGTGGCCGACAGCCAGCGGACCTGCCGGTGGGCGATCGCCTGCACCTCGTCGCTGTCGGCCGCGAGTCCGTCCCGCGCCGCCTGCCCGAAGTCGCGCGCGATGCCGGCCTGCTCGTCCGTGAACGCCTGCTTCTGCTCGGCGCTGAGCGAGCGCCACCAGCGGTCGCCCTTCTCGTACGCCTCGCGTCCCCAGCGCTCGGTGACCTCCGCCTCGTACCGGGTGTGGTCGAATCCGTCGAACACTTCTTCCGCCATGAGCTCTTCTCCGTTCTCGGTCTTGTGGAGAGTGGTCCGGACGGCTTCGATCTGCCGTCCGATGCGCTCCCGCTCCTGTTCGAGCAGGACGAGATGGGTGCGCAGGGCGGCGGACGGATCCCGCTGCCCCCGCAGGACCTCGGCGATGGCGGGCAGGGACAGCCCCAGCTCGCGCAGCAGCAGGATGCGCTGCAACCGCACGAGCGCCGCCTGGTCGTAGTACCGGTAACCGTTGGCGCCGATCCGGCTGGGTTCCAGCAGCCCGCGTTCTCCGTAGTGCCGGAGAGTGCGGCTGGTGGTCCCGGCCTTCCTGGCGATCTCTTGGATCGACCACTCCATGCCCGAAACGCTAAATCTTGACGTTGCGTAAAGGTCAAGCGCGCGGAAGGGGGATCCGGGCGGGACCGGAAGGGGCGCGGGGGAAGGGGAACACGACGAAGGCCCGGATCCGTGAGGATCCGGGCCTTCGTTTGCTACTGAGTAGCGGGGACAGGATTTGAACCTGCGACCTCTGGGTTATGAGCCCAGCGAGCTACCGAGCTGCTCCACCCCGCGTCGGTGAACATGACCTTACGGCATGGGCGGCGGATACGGAAATCCGTTTCCTCAGCAGCCGCAGTCCTCGGCGTCGACCGGTGCGGTCAGCGGGTCCGCGTCCTTCGTGGCGGGGCCTTCCCACGTCTCGTACGCAAAGCCCTCGCGCACCCAGTACTCGAATCCGCCGAGCATCTCCTTCACCTGGTAGCCGAGCTCGGCGAGGGCCAGTGCGGCGCGGGTGGCGCCGTTGCAGCCCGGGCCCCAGCAGTAGGTGACGACCGGCACCGCCTTGTCGAGGAGCTGCTCGGCCTGCTCGGCGATGAGCGCGGTCGGCAGGTGGATCGCGCCGGGGACGTGCCCCTGGTCCCAGGAGGCGGTGGAGCGCGAGTCGAGCACCACGAAGCCGGGGTCGCCGCCGGCCGCGAGGACGGAGGCGACGTCCGAGACGTCGGCGTGGAAGGCGAGGCTGGCGGAGAAGTAGGCGGCCGCCTCGGCGGGAGCGGCCGGCGGGGTACGAAGTACGGCGTTGACCTGCGCTGTTGTCGTCATGCGTGAAAATCTACGACTCAAGATCACCCCGCTGAAGTGGTGAATCCCGGAGCCGGTGGCGATCGGCCGGGGATTTCCGGGCGTTCGGCGCACGGGGGCGGGGATCTCACGGAGCGGACGGCCGGTGACCGGCCGGCTGTCACACCCGACGGACCTCATCCGTCATGAACGGTGACGGGACACGACGAGGGAGGGCACCGATGGACGAGAAGGATCTCCTGGCCGAGCGCTTCCAGGCCGACCGCGGCCATCTCCGCGCGGTCGCCTACCGGATGCTGGGCTCGCTGAGCGAGGCCGACGACGCCGTCCAGGAGACGTGGCTCAAGCTCGGCCGGTCCGACGTGAGCGGGGTGGCGAACCTCAGCGGCTGGCTGACCACGGTCGTCGGCCGGGTCTGCCTGGACATGCTGCGCTCGCGCGCCTCGCGCCGTGAGGAACCGCTGGAGCACCACGTCCCCGATCCGGTCGTCTCCGCGACCGAGGGCGCCCCGGACCCGGAGCACCAGGCGCTGCGGGCCGACTCGGTGGGTCTGGCGCTGCTGGTCGTCCTGGAGACACTGGCGCCGGCCGAGCGGCTGGCGTTCGTGCTGCACGACATGTTCGCGGTGCCTTTCGAGGAGATCGCGCCGATCGTGGCGCGCACCCCGGCCGCCACCCGTCAGCTCGCCAGCCGGGCCCGGCGCCGGGTCCAGGGCGCGAGTCCCGCCTCGCCGCCGGACGCCGGCCGGCAGCGCCGGGTCGTGGACGCCTTCCTGGCCGCCTCCCGGGGCGGCGACTTCGACGGGCTGCTCGCGGTCCTCGACCCGGACGTGGTGCTGCGGGCGGACGGCGGGACGCTGCGCGCGGGTGCCTCCCAGCGGGTCGTCGGCGCCGAGGCGGTCGTCCGTCAGGCCCTCACCTTCGCCCGGTTCCGCCACGACTCCCGCCCGGTCCTGGTCAACGGCGCCCCCGGTGTCGTCTCGCTCGCGGACGGCCGACCGGCGGCGCTCATGGCCTTCACGGTCGACGGCGACCGGATCGTCGAGATCCACGTCCTGGCGGATCCGGCCCGGCTGGCGGCCCTGTCCCTCGGGTGTCCGGCCCCCGGCACCCCGGCGGCGGGAGCGCCCTCCGCCTGACTCCGCCCCAACCGGCCGCGCGGCCGTGCCCTCTGACGGCGGGACGGCTCATCGCGGGGGTGGTGGCGCGGACGACGAAGCGCCCCGCCCGGTCGGAACCGGGCGGGGCGCTTCGTGGGGGAGGCGAGGCCGTGACCTCGCTCCCCTTCAGGTAGGCCGTGTGGGACTCGAACCCACAACCAACGGATTAAAAGTCCGCTGCTCTGCCAATTGAGCTAACGGCCCTCGGCGCAAGGGCACCCCCGCAGCATAGCCGGATCATGCCCCGCAGCCGATCGGGTATCCGTCCCGGGCGGGTCCCGGGCGGGTCCCGCCCGCCTCTCGGGGGGCGTGGGGCCCTGGCGGGGTGCGGTCGGGCGGCCGGGACGGGCGGGTCGGCGAGTGGACCGGGCGCGGCGCGAGAACGTCACCTCGCCGTCGGCGGGCAGGCGGGGCGGGGACACGCAGCGCCCGCGCCCCGGGCGGGACTTCGACGACACCCCCGGGAACGCCCGAAGGCCCGTCCTCCACCGGTCGGGTGGAGGACGGGCCTTCGTGGTCGTTCAGAGGCTCGCGGCCGAACGGCCGCGGCTCAGTCAGCCGTTGCGCTTCCAGCGGGGCTTCTCGTCGCGGCGCCCGAAGGAGCCGCCGGTGTTCGAGCCGGTGCCGCGGTGGTCGCCGCCACGGTGGTCGTCACGACGGCCGTACGGGCGGTCGCCGCCCGAGCGGAAGCCGCCGGAGGGGCGGTCGTCACGACGGTCGCGGTTGAACGGACGGTCGCTGCCGCGGTGGCCGGCGGCCGGACGGTCGTCGCGGCGGAAGCCGCCGCGCTCGCCGCGGTCGTCACGGTTGAAACCGCCCGAGGGACGGTCGTCGCGGTTGAAACCGCCGGAGGGACGGTCGTTGTCCCGACGGAAACCACCGGAGGGACGGTCGTCACGGCGGAAGCCGCCCGAGGGACGGTCGTCACGACGCTCGAAGGAACGGCCACCGCGGTCGTCACGACGGTCGTCGCGGCGGAAGCCGCCACGGTCGCCGCGGTCGTCACGGTTGAAACCGCCCGAGGGACGGTCGTCGCGGCGGAAGCCACCGGAGGGACGGTCGTTGTCCCGACGGAAACCACCGGAGGGACGGTCGTCACGACGGAAACCGCCGGACGGACGGTCGTTGTCCCGACGGAAACCACCGGAGGGACGGTCGTCACGACGCTCGAAGGAACGGCCACCGCGGTCGTCACGACGGTCGTTGCGGCGCTCGAAGTTGCCGCGCTCGTCGCGGAACGACGGACGCTCCTCGCGGCGCTGCTGCTCCTCGCGGCGCTCCGCCTGGGCGGCGGCCTGCGCGGCCTCGGCGATCTCGGCCTCGGCGGCCTCGGTCACCTCGGCGACGGCGGCCTCCGGGTCCTCGCCCCGCTCGCGCGCGGAACGGGCGACCAGACGGTCGGCCTCCTCGCGGAGCTCGACGGCGCGGCGCTGCAGACGCTCCAGCTGCTTGGTGAGGTCGGCGACCTCACGCTCGGCCTGCTTGGCGGCGTTGTTGGCGGAGTCGGCCTGAACCTCGGTCAGCGAACGCGCACCGGTGATCTCGGCGACCTCCGGCTCGAACGCGCCGGCGCCCTGGACGATGTGGCGCGAGGCGTCGACGCCCGCGTCCTCCATCAGGCGGAAGATCTGGCGACGCTGGTGCGGCAGCGCCAGGGAGACCACGACACCGGACTTGCCGGCGCGGGCGGTACGGCCCGAGCGGTGCAGGTAGTCCTTGTGGTCACCGGCCGGGTCCACGTTGAGGACCAGGTCGATGCCGTCGACGTGGATGCCGCGGGCGGCGACGTCGGTGGCGACCAGCGCGTTGACGTAGCCGTCCTTGAAGTCGGCCAGCACGCGGGTACGGGCGCCCTGCGTCATGCCGCCGTGCAGCGCGTCCGCCTTCACGCCGGCCTCGACGAGCTGCTCGGCGATGCGGTCGGCACCCAGCTGGGTGCGGACGAAGATGATGGTGCGGCCCTTGCGGGCGGCGATGGCGGCGGTGACCGGCGCCTTGTCCTTCGGCTTCACGACGAGGACGTGGTGGCTCATGGTCGAGACGTTGCCCTGGGCGCTGTCGACCTCGTGGCTGACCGGGTCGACCAGGTAGCGCTTGACCAGCGTGGAGATCTCGTTCTCCATCGTGGCCGAGAACAGCATGCGCTGGCCGCCGGCCGGGACCTGGTCGAGCAGCTCGGTGACCTCGGGCAGGAAGCCCAGGTCGGACATCTGGTCGGCCTCGTCGAGGACGGCGGCCTCGACGTTCTCCAGGGAGCAGGCGCCGCGGTTGATGATGTCGCGGAGGCGGCCCGGGGTGGCGACGAGGATGTCGACGCCGCGCTCCAGGGCGTAGATCTGGTTGCCCATGGACGTACCGCCGCAGACGACCTTGATCTTCAGGCCGAGCACGTCGCCGTACGGCTGGAGGGCGTCCGCGACCTGCATCGCGAGCTCGCGGGTCGGGGTGAGGATGACCGCGCGGGGCTTCTTCTTCTCGGTGTGGCCGCCGGCCAGGCGGGCCAGCGTCGGCAGACCGAAGGAGAGGGTCTTGCCGGAGCCGGTGCGGCCGCGGCCGAGGATGTCCTTGCCGGCCAGGGCGTCCGGGATGGTCGCCGCCTGGATCGGGAAGGGGGTGGTGACGCCGTTCTGCGCGAGCTTGCGCACGACGCCCTCGGGCAGGCCGAGGTCGGCGAAGGTGATCGTGGGCTCCGAGGTCTCGTCGGACTCGGCGGCCTGGTCGGCAAGCTCGGTGTCGACGGTCTCGGAAGCCTCGACGGCCTCGACGATCTCGTCGTTCTCGGGCATGACGGCGTGGTCAGAACTGAAAATGGACATGCGAAATGCGAAACCTTCCGGAGTCTCGGCACGCGCCCGTCAACTCCGTGAATTACGCAAATCGACCGCCTCAATGCGGTCCAGCCACGGCTAGGGAGAGTACGCGCCACACGGCGCTCTTCTGTTTCGGCGCCGGGCAATGGGATCAAACGATCTATAACCATACGCACCCTCCCCGCCTCAATGCAAATCCGACCGGGTCACACGGGTCCGACCTGCGGTGATGCCTCCGGCTCCACCGCGACACCGGGCCCGTCGGCGGCCTTCATGGCACCCATGTGGGTGTCGGCGCCGGGGGTCACGGACGGCGGAACGGTCGGCTCGACGGTGGGCTCCGGACTCGGTGTCGGCTCGACCGTCGGTTCGGGCGTCGGCTCCGGCGATCCCGTGGGCGTCTCCGGCCCCCCGCCCGGCGCACTCGGCCCACCGGCACCACCAGCCGCACCCGCCCCACCCGGCACACCGGGTTCGGGCAGGGGCTTGGCCCCGCCACCGGCGCCGGCCGTCGCCGCGGCCGGCGGCTTGCCCGAGGCCGAGGGAGACGCGCTCGCCACCGGCGAGCGGCCGCCCTCGCCGTCCGCGTCCGGCCCGCCGCGACCGGACGTGTCGCGTCCGTTCCCGCCGCTCCGGCCCGACACCCCGATGCCGCCGTCGGACTCGGCCGCCACCTCCTGCTTGCCCGCGGACGCGCCGGGCGCCGGCTTGGCACCCTCGTCCCCGACACTCATACAACCGCTCAGACCGGCGCAGGCGGCGACCGCCAGCGCGGCGGTGGCCCATCTCACAGCAGGGTGGGGCAAAGGGCGCACGGGGGCACCTCCAGGACACAAAGGGCAGGACGCAAGGCGTGTTTCGCTGCCCAACTCCCTCAGTACCGCGAGGGACACGCCCACCGCTCGGCCGGTACGCCGCCGTTACCGCGCCGGCACCGCTCCGGGACGTCCCCGACGGCGGCTCCGGCACCTCCCGGATCCGCCGGCCGAGCCCCGGATCCGTCAGCCGTAACCCAGCGCGTGCAGGCGCGCGTCGTCGATGCCGAAGTGGTGGGCGATCTCGTGGACCACCGTGATCTCGGTCTCCGCGACCACGTCGTCCCGCGACTCGCACATGCGCAGCGTCGGCCCCCGGTAGATCGTGATCCGGTCCGGCAGCACCCCCGCGTACCACTCGCCGCGATCCGTCAGCGGAGTCCCCTCGTACAGCCCGAGCAACTCGGGGTCGTCCGCGGAGGGCTCGTCCTCCACGAACACCGCGACGTTGTCCATCAACCGCGTCAGCTCCGGCGGAATCCGGTCCAGCGCCTCGGCGACAAGCTCCTCGAACTCCTCGCGCGTCATCTCCAGCACCCGCCCATTGTCCCCCCGGAGCAAACCGTTTTGGCGATAGCGGGCGGGATCCCATATGCTTCTCACGTCCCCGAGGCGCTGCTAAGCGCCCAGGTGGGCCCTTAGCCCTCATCGTCTAGTGGCCCAGGACGCCGCCCTTTCAAGGCGGTAGCACGGGTTCGAATCCCGTTGGGGGCACGCAACAACGTGTGCGAGACTAGTGCTCGCACATTGCATGGTCCTGTGGAGCAGTTGGTTAGCTCGCCACCCTGTCAAGGTGGAGGTCGCGGGTTCAAGTCCCGTCAGGATCGCTGAGGCTCTTCGGAGTCTCGTGGCTGGGTAGCTCAGTTGGTACGAGCGATCGCCTGAAAAGCGATAGGTCGCCGGTTCGACCCCGGCCCCAGCCACAATGCAGAAGGCCCCCGTCCGATGGACGGGGGCCTTCTTCGTGTCCGCGTGTCCGGCGCCGTGCGGGCGCACGCGGTGGGGCGCCTCACCCGGACGCCCCACCGCCGTCCCGTCAGATCTCCTCGCGGCGCTCCCGGCTCCCGGTACCGCGCCAGCCCCGCACCGCCAGGACGACCGCCACCAGCGCGACCGCCCCGATGAGCAGCGCCCAGTCCGGCACCAGGCCGCTCACCGACGCCACCCGGGTCTCCACGGCGAACGACTCGTCCACCGTCAGCAGGCCCGGCAGCGCCGTCGTGCCGTCGAAGACCAGGAAGACCGTCCCCAGGAGGACGAAGAAGACGCCCGAGAGCAGCGAGGTGCTGTGCAGCTCGAAGCGGCCCACCCGGAGGGGGCGGCCCCGCAGCCAGCGCCGCCGGCCCAGCTCGTAGCGCTCCCAGAACAGCGCCAGCAGGAAGAGCGGGACGGCCATCCCGAGCGCGTAGACCGCCAGGAGCAGCCCTCCGTACGCGGGGCTGCCGCTCAGCGCGGCCACCGTCAGGACACTTCCGAGGATCGGTCCCGCGCAGAATCCGGCGAGGCCGTAGACCAGCCCGAGCGCGTAGACGGAGACCGCGGTCGTGGGACGGATCCGGCCGCCGGCCTCGGCGATCCGGCGGGAGGCGAAGCCCAGGCCGAGGACCTGGAGCACCCCGAGCAGGATGATCAGCCAGCCGCCGAGGGCCACGAGCAGATCCCGGTGGCCGTAGAACAGCCGCCCGGCGAACGAACCGGCCGCGCCGAGGGGCACGAGGGTGGTGGCCAGGCCCGCGTAGAAGATGCCGGTGCGGGCCAGGAGCCGGCTCGTCGAGTCGATCGAGTACGCGAAGAAGGCCGGGAGCAGCAGCGCGCTGCACGGGCTGAGCAGGGCGAGGAGGCCGCCGAGGAGAGCGGCCAGATAGCCGATGTCGGAGTTCATCGGCCGGGCGTCGCCGTCGCCGAGGGCTTCGCCGCGGCCGCCTTCGCCGCCGCGTCGATGGCCTCCGTGAAGGCCTCCGCGGGCTGCGCGCCCGCGATGGGCCGACCGTTGACCAGGAACGACGGCGTCGAGGTCGCCCCCAGCGAGTAGCCCTGCTCCTGGTCCTTGCTCACCGCCTCGCGGGCCGCGGCACCGTCCGAGTCCCGGGCGAAGCGCGCCGGGTCGGCGATCCCGGCCTCGCGCGCCAGGGCGGCCAGCCGGTCCTTGCCGAAGCCCTTCTCCTTGGCGCCCTGGGCGTAGGCCGCCCGGTGGAACTCCCAGAACCGGCCCTGCTGCCCGGCCGCCCACGCGGCCCGGGCGGCCGCCTCGGACTCCTCGCCGAAGATCGGGAAGTTGCGCCACTCGATGCGCAGGGTGCCCTTCTCCACGTACTTCCGCACCAGGGCGGGCTCGGTCTCCCGGGCGAACTGCGCGCAGTAGCCGCACTTGAAGTCGGCGTACTCGATCAGGACGACGGGAGCGTCCGGCCGGCCGAGTGCGAGCCCGTCGGCGGCGTCGCGGCGGGCGTACGCCTCCAGCTCCGGATAGACACCGTTCGTCGGGTCGGCCGAGACCTCGGCGGCGGACGACGCGGAGTCGGCGGACCGGTCCCCGGAGGGCTTGGTCGCGGTGTAGGAGACGACACCGAGCAGGGCGGCGGCGACCGCCACCCCCGCGACGATCGCGATCGGCCTGGACTTCGAGGCGGGCGTGGCCGGGGAGGAAGGGGACGGGGACATGCGGAAACACTCCTGGACGTGGAGGAAGGGGACGGGCGACGGTGGGCGGCCCGCCTCTACACGCGCAGGATCGACAGCTCCACGGGGGACGGCGGGGCGAGTTCCGGCGGCTCCGGGCCGGGCAGCAGGTCGCGCACGACCTGGTCCGCGTCCCAGCCGCCGGCCGCGCGCGCCCCGGCGAGCAGGGACAGCAGCTCTCCGAGGCCGGCCGGACGCGGGGGTGCGGCCGGCCGGGCGGCGCCGTCGACGGCGTGCCGCTCGCCGCAGCCGGGGGACGCGCCGCCCCCGGCTGTCGCGACCGGAGCGTCCGTCACCGCGGCGGAAGGGGTCGCTGGTGTCGACGCGTCCGGCCTCGCGACCTCCGCGGGCGCGGCGCCCGTCGGGCCGGTGACCGCCGCCGCCGGGCCGGCGCCGCACGCCAGGGCCCCCAGCACCAGGCCCACGAGCGCGGCGAGCGCCGCGAGCGCGCGGGCGGTGCGGGACATGGGGAGAACCTCTCGGGTGGACGTGCCCGAGATATTACGGGCCGCCCGCAGCGCGCCCCGGGTAAATCGGTTCGCCGGTTCTCGGCACGGGGTGCGATCCTGGATTCCGTATGTCTACTTCCTTCGCCGCCCTCCAGTCCGTCCTGGCCGAGGTCTCGCTGCGGGACGCGCACCGGCTCGGCCGCCGCCTCGAGGGCGCCCGCCGCATCCGCAAGCCCGAGGCCCGCGCGGCCGTTCTGGACGAGATCGCCACCGAGGCCGGCCTGGCCAAGGAGCGCGCCGACGGGCGTGCCGCCCGCGTGCCCGCGGTCACGTACCCCGAGCAGCTGCCCGTCTCCCAGAAGAAGGACACGATCCTGGAGGCGATACGCGACCACCAGGTCGTGATCGTCGCCGGTGAGACGGGCTCCGGCAAGACGACGCAGATCCCCAAGATCTGTCTGGAACTGGGCCGCGGCGTGCGGGGCATGATCGGCCACACCCAGCCGCGCCGGATCGCCGCCCGCACCGTCGCCGAGCGCGTCGCGGAGGAACTGAGGACGCCACTGGGCGAGGCGGTCGGCTGGAAGGTCCGCTTCACCGACCAGGTGAACCCCGACGCGACCTTCGTGAAGCTGATGACGGACGGCATCCTGCTCGCCGAGATCCAGACGGACCGCGAGCTGCGCGCCTACGACACGATCATCATCGACGAGGCCCACGAGCGGTCCCTCAACATCGACTTCCTGCTCGGCTACCTCGCCCAACTGCTGCCCAAGCGCCCCGACCTCAAGGTCGTCATCACCTCCGCGACGATCGACCCCGAGCGCTTCTCCCGCCACTTCGGCGAGGCGCCGATCGTGGAGGTCTCCGGCCGTACCTACCCGGTCGAGGTGCGCTACCGCCCCCTCCTGGAGGAGGAGGGCGACGAGGCGGACCGCGACCAGATCACCGCGATCTGCGACGCCGTGGACGAGCTCCAGTCCGAGGGCCCCGGCGACGTCCTGGTCTTCCTCTCCGGCGAGCGCGAGATCCGCGACACCGCGGACGCCCTGCTGAAGAAGCAGCTCCGCAACACCGAGGTGCTCCCCCTCTACGCCCGGCTGAGCCACGCCGAGCAGCACCGGGTCTTCCAGGCCCACACCGGCCGCCGGATCGTCCTCGCCACCAACGTGGCCGAGACCTCGCTGACCGTGCCGGGCATCAAGTACGTGATCGATCCCGGCATGGCCCGCATCTCCCGGTACTCCCACCGCACCAAGGTGCAGCGGCTGCCGATCGAGCCGATCTCCCAGGCGAGCGCCAACCAGCGCAAGGGCCGCTGCGGCCGGACGTCGGACGGCATCTGCATCCGGCTCTACTCCGAGGACGACTTCCTCACCCGTCCGGAGTTCACGGACGCCGAGATCCTGCGGACGAACCTCGCCTCCGTCATCCTCCAGATGACCGCGGCCGGGCTCGGCGAGATCGAGAAGTTCCCCTTCATCGATCCGCCGGACCACCGCAACATCCGGGACGGCGTACAGCTCCTGCAGGAGCTCGGCGCGCTCGACCCGACCGAGAAGGACCCGCGGAAGCGGCTGACCCAGCAGGGCCGCAAGCTGTCCCAGCTGCCCGTCGACCCGCGCCTCGCCCGGATGGTCCTGGAGGCCGACCGCAACGGCTGCGTCCGCGAGGTCATGGTGATCGCCGCCGCCCTGTCCATCCAGGACCCGCGCGAGCGGCCCTCCGACAAGCAGGCGCAGGCCGACCAGCAGCACGCCCGCTTCAAGGACGAGACGAGCGACTTCCTCGCCCTCCTCAACCTCTGGCGCTACATCCGCGAGCAGCAGAAGGAGCGCGGCTCCTCGTCGTTCCGCCGGATGTGCAAGCAGGAGTACCTCAACTTCCTGCGGATCCGCGAGTGGCAGGACATCTACGCGCAGCTGCGGACGGTCGCCAAGCAGATGGGCCTGCACCTGGAGGACGCCTCGGCGGACTTCTCCGCCCCGGAGCAGTCCGTGCACGTCTCGCTGCTCGCCGGCCTGCTCTCGCACATCGGCATGAAGGACGTGAAGACGTCCGGGAGCGACAGCGGCAAGCCCTCCGGCGAAGGCGGCAGGTACCCGGCGAAGAGCGAGTACCTCGGCGCCCGCAACGCCAAGTTCGCGGTCTTCCCGGGATCGGCGCTGTTCCGCAAGCCGCCGCGGTTCATCATGTCGGCCGAACTGGTGGAGACCTCGCGCCTGTGGGCCCGGGTCAACGCCAGGATCGAGCCGGAGTGGATCGAGCCGCTGGCCCAGCACCTGGTCAAGAAGACGTACAGCGAGCCGCACTGGGAGAAGGACCAGGCGGCCGTCATGGCGATCGAGAAGGTCACGCTGTACGGCGTGCCGATCGTGACCGACCGCAAGGTCAACTACGGCCGGATCGATCCCGAGGTCTCCCGCGACCTGTTCATCCGCAACGCCCTGGTCGAGGGCGACTGGCGCACGCACCACAAGTTCTTCGCGGACAACCGCAAGCTCCTCACCGAGGTCGAGGAGCTGGAGCACCGTGCCCGGCGCCGGGACATCCTGGTCGACGACGAGACGCTCTTCGACTTCTACGACAAGCGGGTCCCCGAACACGTCGTGTCGGGAGCCCACTTCGACTCCTGGTGGAAGCACAAGCGCCGTGAGGAACCGGAGTTCCTCGACTTCGAGCGCGAGATGCTCATCAACGAGAAGGCCGGCGCGGTCACCAAGGACGACTATCCGGACTCCTGGCGGCAGGGGCCGCTGAAGTTCCGGGTGACGTACCAGTTCGAGCCGGGCACGGACGCGGACGGCGTGACCGTCCACGTCCCGGTCCATGTGCTCAACCAGGTCACCGACGAGGGCTTCGACTGGCAGATCCCCGGTCTGCGGGAGGACGTGGTCACCGAGCTGATCCGCTCCCTGCCGAAGCCGATCCGCCGGCACTACGTCCCGGCGCCGAACTACGCGTCCCGTTTCCTGGACTCCACCGTGCCGCGCCAGGAGCCGCTGCCCCTCACGCTGGCGCGTGAGCTCCAGCGGATGGTGGGCGTCCCGGTGACGGCGGAGGACTTCGACCTCGCGCGGGTCCCCGACCACCTCAAGATCACCTTCCGGATCGTCGACGAGCGGCGCCGCAGGCTCGCCGAGGGCAAGGACCTGGAGGCGCTCAAGCTCCAGCTGCGCCCCAAGGCCCGGCAGGCCCTCTCCCAGGCCGCCGCGGCCGCCACGGCGGGTCCCGGCGGCTCCGGGCAGTCCCTGGAGCGCACCGGGCTCACCGACTGGACGATCGGCACGCTCACCAAGGTCTTCGAGACCCGGCGGGCCGGCCAGCCGGTCAAGGCCTACCCGGCGCTGGTGGACGCCGGCGACACCGTCTCCGTACGCCTCTTCGACACGGAGGCCGAGCAGGCGGCGGCGATGTGGCGGGGCACCCGGAAGCTGATCCTGCTGAACATCCCGGTGAACCCGGCGAAGTTCGCCTCGGACAAGCTCACCAACCAGCAGAAGCTGGCGCTCTCCCGCAACCCGCACGGTTCGATCCAGGCGCTCTTCGACGACTGCGCGACCGCCGCGGCCGACAAGCTGATCGCGGACCACGGCGGGCCGGTCTGGGACGAGGAGTCCTTCCGCAAGCTGTACGACAAGGTCCGCGCGGACCTCGTCGACACGACGGTCCGGACGGTGGGGCAGGTCCAGCAGATCCTGGCCGCCTGGCAGGCCTGCGAGCGGCGCCTGAAGGGCACGAACAGCCTGGCGCTCATCGCGAACCTCAACGACGTGCGCGAGCAGCTGGCCCGGCTCATGCCGGCCGGCTTCGTCACCCTGACGGGCCTGCGGCGGCTGGCCGACCTGATGCGCTATCTGGTGGCGGTGGACCGGCGGCTGCAGCAGATGCCGACCGGGGTCCAGCGGGACACCACGCGCATGGAGAAGGTCCACGAGATGCAGGACGAGTACGCCTGGCTCCTCGAACAGCTCCCGCAGGGCCGCCCGGTGCCGAAGGAGGTCACCGACATCCGCTGGATGATCGAGGAGCTCCGGGTGAGCTACTTCGCCCACGCGCTGGGCACGGCGTACCCGGTCTCGGACAAGCGGATCGTCAAGGCCATCGACGCGGCGGCGCCCTAGGGCTGTCCGGCGCGTCTTCCGGCCCGGGTCCGGCCGCGGCCTCCGGCTCGGAGGGCGCGGCCGGGAACCCGCCGGAGGGCCCCCGGACAGCCGGGTCGAGGACCTCGCCGACGGTGAGTTCGACCCGGCGTCTGACCTGCTGTACAGTCTTCCTCGCAGCCGCTTCCCAGCGAAGCAGCAGCACCAAGGTCCTGTGGAGCAGTTGGTTAGCTCGCCACCCTGTCAAGGTGGAGGTCGCGGGTTCAAGTCCCGTCAGGATCGCCGTCACGAAAGGCCCGCACCGCTCGGTGCGGGCCTTTCGTTGTGTTCCCGTGTATTGACGGCGTCGTGCGCGGACGGGTACCCCAGAACTCAGGGAATCGGGGGCCCACACCGGAGGTGGTCGCGCATGGCCGCGGCGTCCGAAGCACGGCAGTCCAGGCACGAGACGCACGCGCTGCTGCGCGCCCATCTGGCGGCCGCGTCCCGCTACGGCCACATCACACAGCAGTGCTCGGTCTGCCATCGCCTCCTGCGGCTCGCGATGGAGCTTCCCGACCCCGACGACGCCGACACGGCCGAGGACGAAAGTCCCACCACCCCATGACCAACGGCGGGTTGGGCGCCCTCCCGGAAGTGGCAAGCTGTTCCTTGGCAAGACTTCACTCATGTGACGGGTGTCACTGAAAGAGATTCAGAAACCGCTTCACTTACACCCTCCCTACACCCACCCGATTTAATATGTGCAATTGCACCACCATTCCCACGGGACCGGCGGACACGCAGGACGGCACGAGCGGGCACAAAAAAGATCGCGCTGGACCCGGCGGAGTCCAGCGCGATCGATGACCAGGGGCCTGTTGGGGCAGGCGTAGGCCGGTAGAACAAGGGGTTGGGCGGTCCAGGTTGGGGGACCTGGAAATGCCCGGCAAAACGGGGTGTTGCGGGTACTTCGACTACGTCAGGCCTCGCTGCGCTGCTGCGGGATACCCGCCAGCAGGGCGCGGACCTCAGCCTCGCGGTACCGGCGGTGTCCACCCAGCGTGCGGATGGACGTGAGCTTGCCGGCCTTCGCCCAGCGAGTCACCGTCTTCGGGTCCACGCGGAACATCGTGGCGACCTCGGCGGGGGTCAGTAGCGGCTCGGCATCAGGGGTGCGAGCGGTCATGAGCGGCCTCCTCGGGAGAACCGAACCTTCTCGGTTCTTTCCTCTAAATTCTGCACCTTGACCCGCGTTGCCCGAAATGGCAGAAGCGGGCCGAGTCGGTTATAGGACGAACGGCTTGTCCTCGGCACTACAACTACACCATCCGTCCAGCCACGTCGGCCAAACCGATGGAATTGCCCTCGCAGGTGTTCATCAGCGGCGGAAGTCGATGGACCATGCCATAACGGACAGTCACGCCACTGTGACGATCAGTCACAGAGCGATCAGGAGTCGTCAGACCCCCCATAGAGTGCAATGCTGAGCGTTCCGCCCATACTTGGACGGAAGGAACCCTCCCCGGACTCCTTGTCCTATTTTGGCACGAGGGTGGGCGATGGACGCAAGGGCGCCGTAAGTGCGATCCGTCACGCTTGAGCCAAAGGCCCGGATCGGGACCTACGTCCTGCCACCCCCGCACCCACGTCCCCGCGAGGACACAGAGTGCCTCCGCGACGCCTAAAGATCATTTACATCAGACGGACGCGTCTTGTCGATGATCAATTCGCGAATTGCAGGTTCCGGATCGCCCGCCAGCGCTCCGCGAGCCGGCCGTACGCCTCGCTCGCCCCCTCGCCGTCGCCGTCCCGCAGCGCCGCGATCCCCTCGGCCACGTCCGCCACCGACCGGTCCGCCGCGAGACGCTCCGCCGGCACGGCGTGCACCAGGCCGCCGTAGTCCAGCTCCACCAGCGCGCGCGGATGGAACTCCTCCAGCCAGCGCCCCACCTCGACCAGACCCTCGGTCAGAGGCCCCTCGTCGAGCGACTCGCGCAGCGTCCGCAGCGCCCGCGCCAGCCGGCGACGCGCCTGCACCATCGGCGTCCGGTAGCGCATCACCGGAGCACGGCCGCCCGGTCCGCCGGTCCCCGGGACGTACTCCCGCTCCTCGTCCGCGAAGAGGGTGAACCAACGCACCGGAACCTGCCACAGGGCCGTCCTGATCCAGGGCTGCGCGTCGGGGTTGCGCACCCGCCAGCGCTCGTGGTCGGCGCACACCTGCTCCCGCACCACCGGCGGGAGCATCGCGTCGAGCACCGAGGGGGGCAGGGACCCGTCCAGCTCGGCCAGGGCCAGCCAGCCGCGCAGGCGGGTGCGCCAGGGGCAGATCACGACCACCCCGTCGAGCGACGCGACGAACGCGTCCCCGCTCTCGTGGACCGGCACCGGGACCGGCGGGGTCGGCAGCAGATCCGCGAGGGAGCGCCGCAGCTCGTCCTGCGCGGTCGGGGTGTCCGCCCGGCGCGCGTACTGCGTCCAGTGGCCCCGCTCGGGCTCGGGAAAGGCCGCCAGCGGCTCGTACACGCGCAGATAGGAGGTGTACGGGACGAGGAGGGTCGACGCCGGCGACATGTCACGAATCCTTCCATGGGGGTACTCCGGGAGAGGTGATCCTGAGCACTGCGCCGGATCTACGCCCGCGTAGGACTTACTCTCTTGCCGAAGCGGCCCCGAAACGGGCCGCAGGGCCCCTTCCCCACCCGCAGGGAGGGGCGTACAACCGCCGCTTCGTACTTGGGAGTCACCACCGTGACCGATGTGACCGACGGCGTCCTGCACACCCTGTTCCACTCGGAGCAGGGAGGCCACGAGCAAGTCGTGCTGTGCCAGGACCGCGCCTCCGGCCTCAAGGCCGTCATCGCCCTCCACTCCACCGCCCTGGGCCCTGCCCTCGGCGGCACCCGGTTCTACCCGTACGCGTCCGAGGCGGAGGCCGTCGCCGACGCGCTGAACCTCTCGCGCGGGATGTCGTACAAGAACGCCATGGCCGGTCTCGACCACGGCGGCGGCAAGGCCGTGATCATCGGCGACCCGGACACGATCAAGACCGAGGAGCTCCTCCTCGCCTACGGCCGCTGTGTCGCCTCCCTGGGCGGCCGCTACGTGACGGCCTGCGACGTCGGCACCTACGTCGCCGACATGGACGTCGTGGCCCGCACCAACCAGTGGACCACCGGCCGCTCCCCCGAGAACGGCGGCGCCGGCGACTCCTCGGTGCTCACCGCCTTCGGCGTCTTCCAGGGCATGCGCGCCTCCGCGCAGACCCTGTGGGGCGACCCGACCCTGCGCGGCCGCAAGGTCGGCGTCGCGGGTGTCGGCAAGGTCGGGCACTACCTGGTCGAGCACCTCCTGGAGGACGGTGCCGAGGTCGTCGTGACCGACGTGCGCGAGGAGTCGGTGCGCCGGATCACCGACAGGTTCCCGCAGGTCTCCGTGGTCGCCGACACCGACGCGCTGATCCGCGTGGAGGGGCTGGACGTCTACGCGCCGTGCGCGCTCGGCGGCGCCCTGAACGACGACACCGTGCCCGTGCTCACCGCGAAGATCGTCTGCGGAGCGGCCAACAACCAGCTCGCCCACCCCGGGATCGAGAAGGACCTCTCGGACCGCGGGATCCTCTACGCGCCGGACTACGTGGTCAACGCCGGCGGCGTGATCCAGGTCGCCGACGAGCTGCACGGCTTCGACTTCGACCGGTGCAAGAAGAAGGCCACGAAGATCTTCGACACCACGCTGGCCATATTCGCACGTGCGAAGGCGGACGGTATCCCGCCGGCCGCCGCCGCCGACCGGATCGCCGAGCAGCGCATGGCCGAGGCACGTCGCGGCTGATCTTGACAGGGCCGGCCCGGCGAGCAGCCGTTTGGATGTTCACCCAGACCGAGACAAGACTCACCCCGGTCGGCGGGTCGGCCCGCCAGAAGAGGTTAAAATCGCGATTGACCAGCGAGGACGGGGCGCCTCGATGGTTCTGTACCGAGGCATGTGATGCGGACGGCGTACCGTATGGCCACGGAAACAGGTACCGTTGAACCCCTACGGACCGGTCTCTCTGTCGAGAGCCCGTTCCGAATCATGAACGCGTGTCAAGACTCTGGGGCCGTCGAGCCCCGTCACCGAGGGGGTCGAGCCATGGGGCGCGGCCGGGCAAAGGCCAAGCAGACGAAGGTCGCCCGCCAGCTGAAGTACAGCAGCGGCGGGACTGACCTGTCGCGTCTGGCCAATGAGCTGGGCGCTTCGACTTCGAACCAGCCGCCGAATGGCGAGCCGTTCGAGGACGACGACGAGGAAGACGACCCGTACGCGCAGTACGCGGATCTCTACAACACGGACGACGAGGACGAGGACGACGAGTCCGGTCCCGGCGCGTCGTCCCACCGTCACGCTTGACCTCTTAAAGAGCGCTGCTTCACACGGAAACCCGGTCCGGGGGCTACCCGGACCGGGTTTCTGTGCTGCCCGTCTCCGGGAATGCGTCTGCGGGCGCCCCGGAGAGACTCCGGAACGCCCGCAGCGGTGTCCTACCGGGCGTAGTCGCCCACCAGCTCCGCGCCCGTGGCGTGGTCGCCGCGCTCGGTGATCTCGCCGGCGACCCAGGAGTCGACGCCGCGGTCGGCCAGCGTGGTCAGGGCCGCGTCCACGGATCCGGCGGGGACGACGGCCATCATGCCGACGCCCATGTTCAGCGTCTTCTCCAGCTCCAGCCGCTCCACCTGGCCGGCCTTGCCGACGAGGTCGAAGATCGCGCCCGGCGCCCAGGTCGAACGGTCCACCGTGGCGTGCAGGCCGTCCGGGATCACCCGCGCCAGGTTGGCGGCCAGACCGCCGCCCGTGATGTGGCTGAAGGCGTGCACCTCGGTGGTCCGGGTGAGCGCCAGGCAGTCCAGCGAGTAGATCTTCGTCGGTTCCAGCAGCTCCTCGCCCAGGGTCCGGCCGAGCTCATCGACCTGCTGGTCGAGGGCCATGCCGGCGCGGTCGAAGACCACGTGACGGACGAGCGAGTACCCGTTGGAGTGAAGGCCGGAGGACGCCATGGCGATGACGGCGTCACCCGTACGGATGCGATCCGCGCCGAGCAGCCGGTCGTACTCGACCACGCCCGTGCCGGCGCCGGCGACGTCGAAGTCGTCGGGGCCGAGCAGGCCGGGGTGCTCGGCGGTCTCGCCGCCGACCAGCGCGCAGCCGGCCAGGACGCAGCCTTCCGCGATGCCCTTGACGATGGCGGCGACCCGCTCGGGGTGGACCTTGCCGACGCAGATGTAGTCGGTCATGAAGAGCGGCTCGGCGCCGCACACGACGATGTCGTCCATGACCATCGCGACCAGGTCGTGGCCGATCGTGTCGTACACGCCCATCTGGCGCGCGATGTCGACCTTCGTGCCGACGCCGTCGGTGGCGGAGGCGAGCAGGGGACGCTCGTAGCGCTTCAGGGCGGAGGCGTCGAAGAGGCCGGCGAACCCGCCGAGGCCGCCGAGGACCTCGGGGCGCTGCGTCTTCTTCACCCATTCCTTCATGAGCTCGACGGCGCGGTCACCCGCTTCGATGTCGACGCCCGCGGACGCGTAGGAGGCACCGGTGGTCTCAGACATAGGTGAGAGCTTTCGTGTCGTTACTGCGGTACTGCGGGGGTCTTACGGGCGACGGAGCGCGTCGGCGGCCGCGGTGGCGGCGGGGCCGGCGGCCAGCTCGGTCTCCAGCAGCTGCTTGCCGAGCAGCTCGGGGTCCGGGAGCTCCATCGGGTACTCGCCGTCGAAGCAGGCACGGCAGAGGTTGGGCTTCTGGATCGTGGTCGCCTCGATCATCCCGTCGAGGGAGATGTACGAGAGCGAGTCCGCGCCGAGCGACTTGCCGATCTCGTCGATCGACATGCCGTTGGCGATCAGCTCCGCGCGGGTGGCGAAGTCGATGCCGAAGAAGCACGGCCACTTCACCGGCGGCGAGGAGATCCGGATGTGGATCTCGGCCGCGCCGGCCTCGCGGAGCATCTTGACCAGGGCGCGCTGGGTGTTGCCGCGGACGATCGAGTCGTCCACGACCACCAGGCGCTTGCCCTTGATGACGTCCCGGAGCGGGTTCAGCTTCAGCCGGATGCCGAGCTGGCGGATGGTCTGGGAGGGCTGGATGAAGGTGCGGCCCACATAGGCGTTCTTCACCAGTCCGGCGCCGAAGGGAATGCCGCTGGCCTCGGCGTAGCCGATCGCGGCGGGGGTGCCGGACTCGGGCGTCGCTATCACCAGGTCGGCCTCGACCGGGGCTTCCTTGGCCAGGCGCCGGCCCATCTCCACGCGGGAGAGGTAGACGTTCCGGCCGGCGATGTCGGTGTCCGGGCGGGCCAGGTAGACGTACTCGAAGACACAGCCCTTGGGCTTCGCTTCCGCGAATCGAGAGGTCCTGATGCCGTTCTCGTCGATCGCGATCATCTCGCCCGGCTCGACCTCGCGGACGAAGCTGGCGCCGCAGATGTCGAGGGCGGCGGACTCGGAGGCGACGACCCAGCCACGCTCGAGCCGGCCGAGGACCAGCGGGCGGATGCCCTGCGGGTCGCGGGCGGCGTAGAGCGTGTGCTCGTCCATGAAGACGAGGGAGAAGGCGCCCCGGACGTCGGGGAGGACCTTCGCGGCGGCCTGCTCGATGGTGAGCGGCTTGCCGTCCTCGTCGACCTGACCCGCGAGGAGCGCGGTGACGAGATCGGTGTCGTTGGTGGCGGCGACGCGAGTGGTGCGGCCTTCCTTCTTGGGAAGGTCGGCGACCATCTCGGCCAGCTGCGCCGTGTTCACCAGGTTGCCGTTGTGGCCGAGCGCGATGGAGCCGTGGGCTGTCGCCCGGAACGTCGGCTGCGCGTTCTCCCACACGGAGGCCCCGGTGGTCGAATAGCGGGCGTGACCGACCGCGATATGACCCTGGAGGGAACCGAGAGAGGTCTCGTCGAAGACCTGGGACACGAGGCCCATGTCCTTGAAGACGAGGATCTGGGAGCCATTGCTTACCGCGATTCCCGCGGATTCCTGACCCCGATGCTGGAGGGCGTAGAGCCCGAAGTACGTGAGCTTTGCGACCTCTTCACCCGGAGCCCAGACCCCGAAGACGCCGCAAGCGTCCTGAGGGCCCTTCTCGCCGGGAAGCAGATCGTGATTGAGTCGACCGTCACCACGTGGCACGCCTCCGAGTGTAGGCGAGGTCGACCACTGGTCCGAATTGGGGATATCGGCGGGGTGCCTTTCTGGTGTGATCGCACGAACTGATCCACCGGCCTGCGCCGAAAGGGCCTCGAAGGGGTCGGGAACCAAGGGGCAGAAGGGCTCGGAGCCCTTGGCGCACGGGCCTCGCGGACGCTCTACTCGCGAGTAACGAAAAGTACGGGACCCGCTGGATGTGACGCAGTTCGCAATGCGCCGGCGCCGCGGGCGTCCCGGGGAGCGGGACGGTCGTTGACAGGTGCACGCGCTCTGCGCGAGGCTCCTGCGCCATGCAGCCCGTACGTGACCGCTCGGTCACTCTCGTCGCGCGCCGACACGTGGACCTGGTCCGTGTCGCCAGCGCGATCTGTCGCTGCGCCTGAGACACGGCGGGGAAGCACCCTCGGGCCTCGTCCCGCCCGGTCCCCCCGACCCACCGCACGACTCCGTCCGGCGGTCCGCGCACACCTGAACGCGGGCCGGCCGGGACACGGCCGTGCTCCCTCCCCGTGTCCGCGGCCCCGCCCGCTTCCCCGTCCGCCCTGACGCGGCCGCCCCCGCCGTTTCGGACGCCCTGTCCGACCGGTCCCCAGGTCCGGACCGGGTCCGCCGCCTTCCGGCGGCATCGGCACCGGCGCACCCCTGCCGATGCCGCGACGCCCCGCCCGCGCGCCGTCTCCGCGCGGTCCCTCCCCTTCAGTCCGCCCAGCCCGAGGAGAGCCCCGTGCCCACGCCCAAGATCCCCCTGTCCCGACGCGCCCTCGGCGGGGCCGCCGTCGGAGCGGCCGCCGTGACCGCGCTCGGCGCGGGCGCACCCGTCGCGGCCGCGCGGGAGGAAGGGGAGCGCCCCTTCCGGGCCGCGACCGGACGCCGGCACTCGCGGCGGCCCAACATCCTCTTCATCCTCGGCGACGACCTCGGCTGGGCCGACCTCTCCTCGTACGGATCGCCCCACATCCGGACCCCGAACCTCGACCGGCTCGCCCGCCAGGGCGTCCGGTTCACCGACGCCTACTCCGGCTCCGCCACCTGCTCCCCGACCCGGTTCAGCCTCTACACCGGCCGCTTCCCCGGCCGCACCAAGGGCGGGCTCGCCGAGCCCATCGCCGACACGTCGGTCGGCCTGGAGCCCACCCACCCCACGCTCGCCTCACGGCTCCGGGACGCCGGCTACGCCACCGCCCTCATCGGCAAGTGGCACTGCGGCTACCTCCCCGACTACTCCCCCACCCGGTCCGGCTGGGACGAGTTCTTCGGGAACTTCGGCGGCGCGCTCGAGTACTACTCCAAGCTCGGTCTCGCCGGCGAGTACGACCTCTACGAGGGCGACGCGCCGTACAAGGACCTGCGCTACTACACCCGCGTCCTGACCGAGCGGGCGAGCGAGTACGTGTCCCGCGAGCACGACCGGCCCTGGCTGCTCAACCTCAACTTCACGACCCCCCACTGGCCCTGGATCGCCGACGGTGACGAGGAGGCGAGCGCCGAGATCGTCCGGCGCATCGAGGCGGGCGACCGCTCGGCCCTCTGGCACCAGGACGGCGGCTCGATCGAGAAGTACAAGGAGATGGTCGAGGACCTCGACCGGTCGGTCGGCGAGGTGCTGGGGGCGCTGAAGCGCTCCGGCCGGGAGCACGACACCCTCGTCTTCTTCGCCAGCGACAACGGCGGCGAGCGCTTCTCGTACAACTGGCCGCTGGCCGGCAACAAGGGATCGCTCCAGGAGGGCGGCATCCGGGTGCCGTCCATCCTGCGCTGGCCCGCCCGGATCGACGGAGGCCAGGTCAGCGACCTGCCGGTGTACACACCCGACTGGACGGCGACCCTCCTCGACCTGGGCGGCGCCCGCCCCGATCCCGCCTACCCGCTCGACGGCACCAGCCTCGCCGGCTTCCTGCTGCGCGGCGAGGAGCCGGCCGAACGCGACCTCTTCTGGCGGGTGCGGGGCGAGCGCGCGCTGCGCCGCGGCGAGTGGAAGTACTACCGCGGCAAGACCGGCCGCGACCAGCTCTTCCACCTCACCGAGGACGCCCGCGAACAGGCCGACCGCGCCCCCTACGAGCAGGAGCGGCTCGCCGCGCTGCGGGCGTCCTGGGAGCGGACGGACGCCGGGCTCCTGCCCTACGGGGGCTGAGCCCGGCCCGGCCGGCGTCCGTCAGGAGGCCGTCTTCGGCGCGGGCTTCGCGACCGCCGCGAAGCCCGAGCCGTCCGGGGCGGTGAGGGTCAGCCCGCGATGGCTGAGCTCGTACGTCGCCGAGTCGCCGAAGACGTCGTACAGCTTCGTCTCCAGGTTCATCTCGGGACCCGTGCACCGCATGCGGGTGGTGGTGATCTCCCCGAACGTGACCGTCCTGCCCGAGATCTTCGCCGTCGTGGAGAAGCGGTTGCAGCCCAGGCTGCCCCGGACCTTGCCGTCCTTGTCGATCACGAAGTGGGCCTTGCCCTCGGAGCCCTTGGGGACCGACGAGGCGGTCTGGCCGGCGAGCAGGGACTCGACGGTCCATTCGGTGCCGTTCAGCGGGGCCGGCGGCTCGGACGTCAGCGCGACG
Source organism: Streptomyces sp. NPDC048338 (assembly GCF_043201055.1). NCBI lineage: Bacteria > Bacillati > Actinomycetota > Actinomycetes > Kitasatosporales > Streptomycetaceae > Streptomyces > Streptomyces sp. NPDC048338. Next base: position 74,717 of record NZ_JBICYQ010000019.1, on the reverse strand, counting down.
ACGTTCTCGCCGTCGGACGAGGTCAGGGTGAGCCGGTCGCCGTCGACCCGGGCCTTCAGCGCACCGGTGAACGCCTTCCGGAGCACCGTCTCGAAGGCCCCCCGCTCACCGGGACAGGCCATCTCGGTGCCCTGCTGCTGCTTCACGGTGACCGTGTCGCCCTCGACCGACACCTCGGCGCCGAAACCGTTGCACCCGCTGTTGCCCGAGGCCCGGCCGTCCTTCCCGATCTCGACGTGGGCGCCGTCGGGCGCCCGGGTCTCCTTGCCGGCGACCGTCACGGTGTCGAAGGCCCAGTGGGCTCCGGCGACCGGGACGTCCGGGGCGACGGATCCGGCGCCCGGGTCGGAACCGGACCGCTCGGTGCCGCACGCCGAGAGCACGACGAGCGAGGCCAGGACTGCGGTGGCTGCGGTGGTACGTGTCTTCAGCATGGGGATGGGACGGGCGAGCGGTACGGACGGTTCCGCCCACCTCCGCCGGGGACTCCGGCAGGGCCGGGGCCGGCGCCTCCGGATCAGCCCATCAGCGGCAGCAGTCCGGCGAGGTCGGCGCGTTCACCGCTCGCCGCGACCTCGGCCGCGTCCAGCGCCTCCGCCCAACGGGTACGGCCGGTGGCGAGCCGGATCCAGGTGAGCGGGTCCGTCTCGACGACGTTGGGCGGGGTGCCGCGGGTATGCCGGGGCCCCTCCACGCACTGCACCACGGCGAACGGCGGGACCCGGAACTCCACCGCGCCACCGGGAGCCTTCACCGCGAGCGCGTCGGCGAGCACCCGGGTGCAGGCGGCCAGGGCCTGCCGGTCGACCGGGATCCCGAGGCCGGTCGCCGCGTTCAGGTCGTCGGTGTGGACGACCAGTTCGACGGTCCGGGTGACCAGGAAGTCCGCCAGCCGCATCGCGCCGAACCGGGTCGGCACGAGCCGCTCGTCGGACGTGCCGGCGATCCGCTCCTCGTACCGTGCCCTCGTCCGCTCGTACAGCCCCGGCAGATCGCCGGCGTCGACGGCCCGGACGTCCTCGTCGATCCGCTCCGCGGCCGACGCCGTCGCCGACGGCCAGTCGAGCAGACCCAGTTCCTGCGCTGCCGGCTCGGGCTCGTCGAGGAAGCGGGGGACGGCGCCGACCACCAGGGCCAGGTGCGCGACCAGCTCCCGTACGGTCCACTCGCCCAGCCGCGTCGGACCGTCGAGCTGCTCCGGAGTGAGCGTGGACACCGCGTCGCTCACGTTCCGGAACTGGGCGAGCACGGCGGCCCGGGTCTTGGCGGAGTCGTAGCTGCGGGAGCGCTTCTTGGCCGGTGGCATGGGGGCGAGGGTAGTCGGAGACTGGAGAGGGAGGGGCTCGCAGCACACCTACCCGTAGGAGAGGGGTCGATCGGTCATGGCCGAGCACCCTGACGTGGCCCTGGTACGCCGTGGTTTCGAGGCGTGGACCCGAGGAGACATGGAGACCGTCGGCTCCCTGATGACGGCGGACTGCACCCACCACGTGCCGGGCGAGAGCCAGCTGTCCGGCCACTTCAAAGGCCGGGACAACATCCTCGCCATGTACGCCAAGATGTTCGAACTCACCGGCGGGAAGATGCGGGTCGAACTGGACAGCGTCTCCGTCGACGGCCGCGGCCACGCCGTGGCGGCGAACAAGTTCTTCGCCGAGCGCGGTGACCGCGGCATCGAGATGAAGGGCGCGCTCATCTTCACCATCATGGGCGGGAAGATCACCGACATCGACGAGTGCGTCGAGGACATCGAGCAGTCCGACGCCTTCTGGGGGCAGCCGGCGTAGACCCGTCCGGGCAGGGGCACACGAGAGCCCCCGTCCGGACCCACGGGTCCGGACGGGGGCTTCGCGCAGCGCGTCGGGTCAGGCCAGCAGACCCGGGATCGTCGCCTCGTGGACGGTGCGCAGCTCCTCCAGGGAGATGCTGAACTCGCCCTGCACGTCGACCTCGTCGCCGTCCACCACACCGATGCGCGCGGCCGGCAGACCCCGGGCGCCGCACATGTCGGTGAAGCGGAGCTCCTCGCTGCGCGGGACGGACACGACCGCACGGCCGGCCGACTCGCTGAAGAGGAAGGTGAAGGCGTCCAGACCGTCCGGGACGACCAGGCGCGCGCCGGTGCCGCCGCGGAGGCAGGACTCGACGACCGCCTGGACCAGACCGCCGTCGGACAGGTCGTGCGCCGCGTCGATCATGCCGTCGCGGGAGGCGGAGATCAGGATCTCGCCGAGCAGCTTCTCCCGGTCGAGGTCCACGGCCGGCGGCAGACCGCCGAGGTGCTGGTGGATCACCTCGGACCAGGCCGAGCCGCCGAACTCCTCACGCGTGTCGCCCAGCAGGTAGAGGAGCTGGCCCTCTTCCGCGAAGGCGATCGGCGTGCGGCGGTTGACGTCGTCGATCACACCGAGCACGGCCACGACCGGCGTCGGGTGGATGGCGACCTCGCCGGTCTGGTTGTACAGCGAGACGTTGCCGCCGGTGACCGGGGTGCCCAGCTGCAGGCAGCCGTCCGCGAGACCGCGGGTGGCCTCGGCGAACTGCCACATCACGTCCGGGTCCTCGGGCGAACCGAAGTTCAGGCAGTCCGAGATGGCCAGCGGCTTGGCACCGGAGGCGGCGACGTTGCGGTACGCCTCCGCCAGCGCGAGCTGCGCGCCCGTGTACGGGTCGAGCTTGGCGTACCGGCCGTTGCCGTCGGTCGCCATGGCCACGCCGAGGTTGGTCTCCTCGTCGATCCGGACCATGCCCGCGTCCTCGGGCTGCGCCAGGACGGTGTTGCCCTGGACGAAGCGGTCGTACTGGTCGGTGATCCAGGACTTCGACGCCTGGTTCGGGGAGGAGACCAGCTTCAGGACCTGGTCCTTCAGCTCCTCGCCGTTCTGCGGCCGGGGCAGCTTGCCCGCGTCGTCGGCCTGGAGCGCGTCCTGCCACTGCGGGCGGGCGAACGGCCGGTGGTAGGTCGGGCCCTCGTGGGCGACCGAACGCGGCGGCACGTCGACGATCTGCTCGCCGTGCCAGAAGATCTCCAGGCGCTCGCCCTCGGTCACCTCACCGATGACGGTGGCGATGACGTCCCACTTCTCGCAGATCTCCAGGAAGCGGTCGACGTACTGCGGCTCGACGATCGCGCACATGCGCTCCTGCGACTCGCTCATGAGGATCTCCTCGGGCGAGAGCGTGGCGTCGCGCAGGTGGACGCGGTCGAGCTCGACGCGCATGCCGCCGGAGCCGGCCGAGGCCAGCTCGGAGGTGGCGCAGGAGAGCCCGGCGCCGCCGAGGTCCTGGATGCCCGCGACCAGCTTCTCCTGGAAGATCTCCAGGGTGCACTCGATGAGGAGCTTCTCCTGGAACGGGTCGCCGACCTGCACCGCAGGGCGCTTGGTGGGCTTGGTGTCGTCGAAGGTCTCCGACGCGAGGACGGAGACACCGCCGATGCCGTCGCCACCGGTGCGGGCACCGTAGAGGATCACCTTGTTGCCGGGGCCGGAGGCCTTGGCGAGGTGGATGTCCTCGTGCTTCATGACGCCGATGCAGCCGGCGTTGACGAGCGGGTTGCCCTGGTAGCAGGAGTCGAAGACGACCTCGCCGCCGATGTTGGGCAGACCCAGGCAGTTGCCGTAGCCGCCGATGCCGGCGACGACACCCGGCAGCACGCGCTTGGTGTCGGGGTGGTCGGCCGCGCCGAAGCGCAGCGGGTCGACGACCGCGACCGGGCGGGCGCCCATGGCGAGGATGTCGCGGACGATGCCGCCGACGCCGGTGGCCGCGCCCTGGTAGGGCTCGATGTACGAGGGGTGGTTGTGCGACTCGACCTTGAAGGTGACCGCGTACCCCTGGCCGACGTCGACGACGCCCGCGTTCTCACCGATGCCGACGAGCATGGCGTCGTTCTCGGGGGTCTTCTCGCCGAACTGCTTCAGGTGGACCTTGCTGCTCTTGTAGGAGCAGTGCTCGGACCACATGACGGAGTACATGGCGAGCTCGGCGCCGGTGGGACGGCGGCCGAGGATCTCCCGGATGCGGGCGTACTCGTCCTCCTTGAGGCCGAGCTCCTTCCACGGCTGCTCGCTGTCGGGCGTCTCGCCCGCGTGCTTGACGGTGTCGAGAGTCATGCGTTGACCAGCTTCTTCAGGATCGAGGTGAAGAATCCGAGGCCGTCGGTACGGCCCGTACCGATCAGCGGCTCGACGGCGTGCTCGGGGTGCGGCATGAGGCCGACCACATTGCCCGCGGCGTTCGTGATGCCCGCGATGTCGCGGAGGGAGCCGTTCGGGTTGAAGTCCAGGTAGCGGAAGGCCACCCGCCCCTCGGCCTCCAGCTCGTCGAGCGTGTGCTCGTCGGCGACGTAGCGGCCGTCCATGTTCTTGAGCGGGACCGCGATCTCCTGGCCCTGCTCGTAGTCCACGGTCCAGGCCGTCTCCGCGTTCTCCACGCGCAGCTTCTGGTCGCGGCAGATGAAGTGGAGGTGGTTGTTGCGCAGCATCGCGCCCGGCAGCAGGTGGGCCTCGGTGAGGATCTGGAAGCCGTTGCAGATGCCGAGGACGGGCATGCCCGCCTTCGCCTGCTCGATGATCGTCTCCATCACCGGCGAGAAGCGGGAGATGGCTCCGGCCCGCAGGTAGTCCCCGTAGGAGAAGCCACCGGCCAGGACCACGGCGTCGACCTGCTTCAGGTCCTTGTCGCGGTGCCAGAGGGAAACGGGCTCGGCACCCGCCAGGCGGGCGGCACGCAGCGCGTCCTGGTCGTCGAGCGTTCCGGGGAACGTGACGACGCCGATGCGTGCGGTCACGACTCCACCTTCACGACGAAGTCTTCGATCACGGTGTTGGCAAGGAAGGTTTCGGCCATCTCGTGGATGCGGGCGAGGGCGGCCTCGTCGACCGGCCCCTCCACCTCCAGTTCGAAGCGCTTCCCCTGGCGGACGTCGGCGATTCCGGCGAACCCGAGGCGGGGCAGTGCACGCTGCACCGCCTGTCCCTGCGGGTCGAGGATCTCCGGCTTGAGCATGACGTCGACTACGACGCGTGCCACTGGCACTCCCGGTGGTGTGTTGCGTGGGCGGTTCCCTCAGCGTACCTGCCTCCAAATTCTACGCGGGTAGAAGTCTGGAGGACCCTACAAAAGACACGAAAGACCCACACGAAAAATTCAAGTGAAATATTGCGCGGCCCATTGCGGCGGGACACGCTGATGCAATTGGCTGGGCTTCACAATGCGAGGCCTTCCGCTGTACAAAGGAATACAGGGGAAAGCAGCATTGCCCCCGGGCAGCCGTAAAGCCGGTTCCGCCGCACGTCAGAGGCGTTCGATCCGCCGTCACGACACGGCGGACCGCAGGAAAGGACCGATATCCGTGGCTCAGCGTGTGGTGGTCACTCTCTTCGACGACATCGACGGCGGAGAAGCGGCGGAAACGGTTGCGTTCGGCCTCGACGGGAAGACGTACGAGATCGACCTGAATCCCGCCAATGCAAAGAAACTGCGCACCGCGCTGGCCCCCTACCTCGCGGCCGGCCGGAAGCAGACGGGCCGGGCGGCGGCCGGGCGGGCCGGCAGCGCCGGCACTCCCGTCGACTCGTACAAGCACACCGCGCTCGCCCCGGACCCGGCGGCGGTCCGCGCCTGGGCCCAGTCCCACAAGATGGAGGTACCGGCCCGCGGCCGGATCCCGAAGCGGGTCTACGAGGCGTTCCGCCAGGCCGGCTGAGCGGGGCCGGGCGGCCCGGCAGGCGGGCCCGGAGGGCGGGTGGCGACCCCGCCCCCGCTCGCGGCGCCGACCGGTCGCCGGGAACGGATTTGCATTGCACCCCCGCCGATCGGCTAGAGTCTGGATCACGCCGAGGGGCGAGGCCGCAGGGCCGAACCTCACGCAGCGTGCGGGTGTAGTTCAGTAGTAGAACATCCCCCTTCCAGGGGGAAGGCGCAGTGTGCAATTCCTGTCACCCGCTCTGCATCGCATTACCGACCACTCCGGTGGATCAGGTACAGTGGTGCTCGCACCGCCCGGTGAAGCCGGTCGGAGGCATGCGGACGTGGCTCAGTTGGTAGAGCATCACCTTGCCAAGGTGAGGGTCGCGAGTTCGAATCTCGTCGTCCGCTCAGGAATGAAGGCCCCGGTTCTCAGGAACCGGGGCCTTCGTCATGTCCGCCCACGCCGTCCGACCTCCTGACATTTGTCATGCACGGTGATGACAGCGTGCACTGCCGAGCCGCCCCCTCCGCCGGAAGGCTGAGGGCATGACCAACGTGATCGAGGCCGACGCACTGCGCCGCACCTACGCCGGCGGCTTCTCCGCCGTCGACGGGATCTCCTTCGCCGTCCCCCGCGGCGAGATCTTCGCGCTGCTGGGGACGAACGGGGCGGGCAAGACTTCCACGGTCGAGCTCCTGGAGGGGCTCGCCGCCCCCAGCGGCGGCGCCGTCCGCGTCCTCGGCCACGACCCGTACCGCGAACGGGCCGCCGTCCGCCCCCGGATCGGGATCATGCTCCAGGAGGGCGGCTTCCCCTCCGACCTGACCGTGACCGAGACCGTCCGCATGTGGGCGGGCTGCACCACCGCCCCCCGTCCCACCGCGGAGGCACTGGAGGCGGTCGGCCTCGGCGCCCGCGGCAAGGTACGGATCAAGCAGCTCTCCGGCGGCGAGCGGCGGCGCCTCGACCTGGCGCTCGCGCTCCTGGGCAGGCCCGAGGTCCTCTTCCTCGACGAGCCCACCACCGGCCTCGACGCCGAGGGCCGGCGCGACACCTGGGACCTGGTGCGTTCCCTGCGGGACGGCGGCACGACCGTCCTGCTGACCACGCACTACCTGGAGGAGGCCGAGTCCCTGGCCGACCGGCTCGCGATCATGCACAGCGGTCGGATCGTCCTCTCCGGCACACCGTCCGAGGTCACCGCGGCCCGCCCCGCCAGGATCCGCTTCGGCCTGCCCGACGGGATCGAGCCCGGGCATCTGCCCCTCGGCCTGAAGGCCGCGGCCGACGGCCGTCGCGTGGAGATCCGGACCCACGCCCTCCAGGACGACCTCGCCGCGCTCCTGGCCTGGGCGGGCGACGCCGGCGTACGGCTCGACCGGCTCGACGCCCGCTCGGCCTCCCTCGAGGAGGCCTTCCTGGAGATCGCCTCCACCGTCGACACCCCCACCCCCACCGACCTCGAAGGTGCCCGATGAACGCCACCCTCACCCGGCTCACCGCCCTCGGGCGCGCCGAACTCACCCTGCTCGGGCGGAACAGGAACAACCTCTTCATCGCCCTGCTGATGCCCTTGCTGATGATCGTCGTGCTGCGGTCCACGGTCACGCAGACAGCCGAAGGCGTGTCCGGAGGCGTCGCCGGTGCCACCCTCGTCGGCGGCACGGGCATGGTGCTCATTCTCGTCGTCTACATGGGCCTGGTCTCGGCGTACGTGGCCCGCCGCGAGGAGCTGGTGCTCAAGCGGCTGCGCACGGGCGAGGCGAGCGACCTGGAGATCCTCGGCGGCGCTGCGCTGCCGTCCGCCGCCATCGCCCTCGCCCAGTGCGTCGTGCTGGCCGTCGGCGGGGTGCTCGCCCTGGACGTCCACGCCCCCCGACGGCCCGACCTGCTGCTGCTCGGCCTGGTGGCCGCGGTGGCACTGCTCGGCGGCCTGGCCGCGCTGACCACCGTCATCACCCGCAACGTCGAGAGCGCGGGACTGACCACCCTGCCGCTCTTCCTGGTCTCCTCCATGGGCTCGGGGATGTTCGTGCCCCGCGAGACCCTGCCGGACACCCTCGCGTCGGTCTGCGCGCTGCTGCCGATGAGCGGGGTCATGGAGTTCGTCCGGGCCGGCTGGTTCGGAGCCGGCGACACCGGCGCGCTGATCACCGCCGCGCTCACCACGCTGGCCTGGGGCGTGATCACCGTGTTTGCTGTCCGACGGTGGTTCCGCTGGGAACCGCGTCGCTAGATCTCTCCGACCGGGCCCCGATGCGGCCCGCCGGGCGGGACTTCGACGACATGACCTAGGGGAGGGCGGACAGGTGTCCAGGTTGACCGGGTGGTGGGTGGGCCGCAGCAGCGCGGCCAAGGTGGAGCTGTACACCCGGTGGACCTTCCACCTCTTCGCTCCCCTCGAGATCGTCGCCCTCGCCGGGATCCCGCTCTCCGCCGCCTCCTCGGCCGCGCTGCGCCCCGGCATCGCCGTCGCGATGCTCCTGATCTGCTGCGCGCACGCCGTGCTGTGCGCGGTGTTCGCGTCCCGCGCCCTGGACTGGACCGTCGGGAAGCGTGACCGTCCGGTCCGGCTCGCCGTCGCCCTGGCCACGGGCACGGCGGTCGCGGACCTCACCGTCCTCACCCTGCACACGGTCGGCGCCACCACCGATCCGTCGGTCGGCGTGGGCCTGGTGACCGCCCTGTCCGCCTTCGGGGCCGGCACGCTGCTGCTGGGCCTGCGCCGGGTCCGGCACATGCTGTACGCCGTCCTCGTCGCCGCCTGCGCCACCGGCGCCGCCGTCGCCGCCTTCGACCACGGCGCGCCCACGGCCATCGGCTGCGGTGTCGGCGTACTGCTCGGCGGGGGCGGGTTCGGTACGGCGAGCGGCTTCTCCTCCTGGCTGCTCGGGATCGTCGGCGAACTGGAGCGCTCCCGGGACCTGCAGGCGCGGCTCGCCGTCGCCGAGGAGCGGCTGCGCTTCGGCCGCGACCTGCACGACGTCATGGGCCGCAACCTCTCGGTCATCGCCCTCAAGAGCGAACTCGCCGTGCAGCTCGCCCGGCGCGGACGCCCCGAGGCGGTGGACCAGATGACCGAGGTGCAGCGGATCGCCCGGCAGTCGCAGCGCGAGGTCCGGGACGTGGTGCGCGGCTACCGGGAGGCCGACCTGCGGGTGGAACTGGAGGGCGCGCGGGGCGTGTTGGACGCCGCCGGGATCGCGTGCGCGATCGGCCCGGTCACCGACGGGCTGCCCGAGCGCGTCCAGGCGGCGCTGGGCTGGGTGGTCCGGGAGACCACGACGAACGTACTGCGGCACGGGGACGCCTCGCGCTGCACGATCTCCCTTGCGGGAAAGGACGGTTCGGTGCTGCTGACCGTGGAGAACGACGGCGTGGGAGAGGGCTTCGTGATGGGGCACGGTTCGGGTCTCGCGGGGCTGCGGGAGCGGCTGGCGGCGGTGGACGGGACCCTGCGGGCGGGCCCCGAGGCCGGCGGTACGTTCCGGGTGACGGCCACCGTGCCCGTACCGCGGAAGGGGTCGGCGGCATGACCGTACGCGTGCTGCTCGCCGACGACGAGCACCTGATCCGGGGCGCGCTCGCCGCGTTGCTCGGGCTGGAGGACGACCTCGTGGTCGTCGCCGAGGCCGCCACCGGCCCCGAGGCGCTCGCCATGGCACGGGCCCACCGGCCCGATGTCGCGGTGCTGGACCTGCAGATGCCGGGGGCGGACGGTGTGAGGGTCGCCACATCCCTGCGCGAGGAACTTCCCGACTGCCGGACCATGATCGTGACCGGTCACGGCCGTCCCGGCCATCTGAAGCGGGCCCTCGCGGCCGGGGTGCGGGGCTTCGTGCCCAAGACCGTCAGCGCCCAGCGGCTGGCCGAGATCATCCGCACCGTGCACGCCGGGAACCGCTACGTGGACCCGGAGTTGGCGGCCGACGCGATCTCCGCCGGGGACTCCCCGCTGACCGCGCGGGAGGCCGAGGTGCTGGAGTTCGCGGCCGACGGGGCGCCCGTCGCGGAGATCGCCGCGCGGGCCGCGCTGTCCCCCGGGACGGTCCGCAACTACCTCTCGTCGGCGGCCGCGAAGCTCGGCGCCGAGAACCGTCACACGGCGGTGCGTCTCGCACGGGAGAAAGGTTGGGTATAGTTGGCCCCGCGCTACGGCGCATGCGGACGTGGCTCAGTTGGTAGAGCATCACCTTGCCAAGGTGAGGGTCGCGAGTTCGAATCTCGTCGTCCGCTCCACGGAAGAAGCCCCCCGGTCCTCGGACCGGGGGGCTTCTTCGTGCCCGGGCGCGCCTCGCCGATCGTGCCGGGCGCGGCAGGATCGGCGAGACGTCCCCAGGACCAGGTCCTAGGACCAGGCGGTGCCGGTCAGGAGTTCGTACGCCTCGATGTACTTGGCGCGGGTCGCGTCGACGATCTCCTGCGGGAGCGCCGGCGGCGGCTGCTCGCTCGCGCGGTCCCAGCCGGAGGCCGGCGAGGTCAGCCAGTCGCGGACGAACTGCTTGTCGTACGACGGCTGGGCGTGCCCCGGCTCCCAGCTCGCGGCGGGCCAGAAGCGGGAGGAGTCCGGGGTGAGGACCTCGTCGGCGAGGACCAGCGTCCGGCCCTCCGGGGTGGCCTCGAAGCCGAACTCGAACTTGGTGTCGGCGAGGATGATCCCGCGCTCGCGGGCCACGTCCCGGGCCCGGCCGTAGACGGCGAGGGTCGTCTGACGCAGCAGCGCGGCGGTCTCCGCACCGACCTGGTGGGCGACCTCCTCGTACGACACGTTCTCGTCGTGGTCGCCGACGGCCGCCTTCGTGGCCGGCGTGAAGATCGGCGCGGGCAGTTCGGAACCGTCGGTCAGGCCCTCGGGCAGGGCGAGGCCGCAGACCGTGCGGGACGCGCGGTACTCGACGAGGCCGGAGCCGGTCAGGTAGCCGCGGGCGACGCACTCGACCGGGACCATCTCCAGCGACTTGCAGACCAGGGTGCGGCCCGCCCAGTCGGCCGGGGCGCCGGCCGGCAGCTCGGTGGACAGGACGTGGTTCGGGACCAGGTCCTTCAGCAGGTCGAACCACCACAGCGAGAGCCGGGTCAGGACCCGGCCCTTGTCGGGGATCTCGGTCGGCAGCACCCAGTCGTATGCGGACATGCGGTCGCTTGCCACCATGACGAGGTCGCCGGCCTCGTTCCGGTAGAGGTCACGCACCTTGCCCGTGTGGAGGTGGGTCAGGCCCGGGACCTGAACAGGCTCGGGCTTTTCTACGAATCCGGACACGGTTCCTCCGCGTAGGTTGATCCAGGAGCGCTTCGATTCTCTCGCACCCGGACGCGGGGTCGGTGCGCGGGCCCGCTCAGTCCCTCTTGCAGATGCGGTCGAGCAGGTTCGCCGTGGCGCGCTGGATCCGCGCGTCGACGTGGCCCGGGCGGTCCAGGGCGGGCGACCAGGCGAAGGTGCCGGAGGCGAAGACCCAGGCACCCGACGGGGACCGGTAGAGGGAGGTCTCCTGGTGCCGCAGCGCTCCCTCGCCGTCCGTGTACGGCGAGTGGGCGAGCAGGATGCGGCCCTCGTGCTCGGGGAGCGCGGTCCGCGGGAAGTAGCGGTCGGCCTCGCCGGCGACCAGGCCCGGGATCTCGTCGCCGTCCCCGGCGCCGGTGGCCTCCCAGAGCCAGTGCTCGGCGTTCCGCACCACGAGCGGGTGCGGTTCGGGCACCCTGCCCGCGTACTGGATGCCGAGCAGCTGCTGCTCGGGGCGGTCGATCTCGCGCCACAGCGCCGGGCGGCCGGGGCCGCGGCGCTTGCGGCAGGTCAGCAGCCGGTCCGGGACCCCGGACGGCGAGGGGCCGAGCTCCACCTGCCAGTACATGGTGTTGGCGGAGAGGAACACGAGGGACGTGCCCTGCTCGCGGGCCAGCTCGACCGTCCGGCGCATGGGGACGGACCAGTACTCGTCGTGGCCGGGGAAGACCAGGCCGCGGTAGCGGGTGGGGTCGACCCGGCCGGCGTGCAGGTCACGGGTCTCGGCGTAGGCGAGGTCGTATCCGTAGCGCTCGGCCCAGCGGATGAAGTCGTAGGCGTGGCCGACGTGCAGGGGCAGTCCCGCGCCCGCGTAGGGGCGGTCGAAGGAGACCGTCGTGGCCGCGTCCTCCTCGCCGAGGAGCCGGCCCTGCTCGTCCCACGCGTGGTAGAGGCTGGCACCGGTGCGGCCGTCCTCCGGGTACAGGTTGTACGCCTGCCAGGTCACGTCCGGCAGCACCAGGAGGAGATCGGCCGGGTGGTCGTCGCGGACCGTGAACGGGATGTGGGAGCGGTAGCCGTCGGCGGTGGTGAGGACGGCGACGTAGGCGCCGATCGACCAGTAGGACGGGATCTGGAGGCGCCAGGACTGCCACCAGTGGTGGCAGGAGACGGTCCGGTCCGCGGCGAGGGGGGCCGGCTGGACGATCCCGGACAGCCGTGGACTGGTGGTGATCTTGGCGGCGCCGTCGCCCGCGTAGTGGCCGATCCGGTAGACGTCGACCGAGAACTGCTGCGGCGGGTCCACCGTGATGTGGAAGTCGATCGCCTCGCCGGGGGCCGCCGCCCCGACGGAGGCGAAGCCCTTGATCTGGCTGCGGACGTCGTCGGCGGTACGGGGCCCGCCCCCGGCCCCGCGTGCCAGGGCGGCGTCGGCGTACCAGGGGACGACCTGGCCCGTGTCGTCGAAGTAGTTCTCCGACCCGCGCAGCCAGGGCAGCGGGCCCTGGCCGAAGGGGTCCGAGACGGCGTGGGCGAGCGCGCCCGATTCCCACCGCCTGATGTGCTCCGCCCCCATGCCGCGCCCCTCCCTCGACTCCCCCGGTCGTCGGCGACCGTTTTCGGCCGTCGTATGTATGGCTCTTTCGGCCCCTTGTCAGTGCCGGTCCCCAGCACATCACATAACGCACGCACTCCGTCACCGTTCGTCGCGAATTGACGTGAACGGAACGCGGTCTTCCGCCGGGTCGGGTGGTTCAGACGAGGCGGACGGGCTTCTCGGGGCGGACGCCGGTCTCGGTGAGCCAGGCGCGCAGCGGCTCCGGGTCGCCGTCCTCCACGAGTGCGAGGACCCGGGCGGTCAGGTCCGTGTTCCGCCGACCGCCGACGAGGAGCGCCGGGCCGTCGAGCCAGTCCAGCCCGGGAACGGCGCCCGCGGTGTCGACGGCGGCGCAGCAGACCATCGCCACCACGTGGTCGGCCAGCAGGTCGCGCCCGGTACGGGGCGGCTGCAGCGGGAAGAGCGGGAGCGGGTCGGTCCCGTCGTCGCCCCACGCGGCGCCGTGTGCGCCCGGCGCCTCCGCCGGGGGCTTGGCGGCGTCCTCGCGGGCGACCTGGGCGGTCAGCGCGGCTGCGAGGGCGTCGGAGGCGGGGTGCGCGGCCGCGGGCTCGTCCGGCTCGTCGAGTCCGTCGGGCTCCTGGAGGCCGTCGAGTCCGTGGAGATCGTCCTGCTCACCGGTACCGGCAGGCGCTTCGGGTCCGGCGGGCTCGTCCGGCTCGGCGGCGGACGTGAGCTCGGCGGCGGCCGTGAGTTCGGTGGCGTACGTGAGATCGGTGGCGGCCCCGGCGGCGGCCTCCGAGGCGGCCGCTCCCGAGGGGAGGGCCAGGTGGGCCATCACGCGCGTCAGGGTCGGCCCGTCGGAGGAGGCGGGGTCGCCGGGACCCGCGGCGCGCACGCCCAGCTGGTCGAGGACCCGGTGGAGGCGGGTGGCGTCGGCGCGCCAGGTGCGGTCGACGACCTCTTCCGGGTACTGGTCCCAGTCCACCGGCGACCAGTCCGGGCCGTTCTCCGCCGGACCGCCGTGGAAGAGCCGGGCGGCCAGCAGCGAGGTGGCCTCGTCCACGGCCCCGGGCTCCTCCAGGAGGTCGCAGGCCGGCCGTTCGCCGAGGCGGGTGGCGAAGTTGTCGGCGAGGCGGTCGCGTCGCGAGAGTTCGGTGAGGGCGCTGACCACTCCGACGTCGAGGCGGGAGGGCCAGCGGCCCATCCGCCAGGCGGGCAGCGCGACCCGGGTGAGCAGCCGGTCCCAGCCCGCGTAGGCGAGGCCGACCTGCTCCTGCGCGACGATCCGGATGCCGTAGTCCACAGCCTGTGCGCGCTCGGAACCGGCCGCGGCGACCCCGCGCTCCATCTCCAGGGCGTGGCCGCGACAGCTGCGCAGCAGCACCCGGGCGACCCGGCCGATGCCGTGCGCGCCGAGCCGGCTCACCGGGTCGAGCCCGGCGCGGCGGGGTGCGGCGACGGCGGCGTCCAGGCCCCGCACGAAGCGGCGGGCCGCGGCTATGTCGGGCTGGGCGGCGGGGCCCGTCCCGGCGACGACGGGGGCGAGGACCGCCCGCAGCTCGCCGACCCGCATCCACCACAGGAAGGGCGAGCCGATGACCAGGACGGGAGCCTCGGCGGACCGGTGTGCGTCCTGCGGGCCGACCCGGTGCGCCGGATGGGTCCGGTCCTCCAGCCAGCTGTCGCAGTCCGGGGTCAGGGCTATCGCGGAGGGGGCGGGGACCCCGAGCCGGTCGGCCAGGTCCCGGACCATCCGGTAGAGGTCGGGGGCCGAGGTCTCGGCGAGTTCCACCGTCGGCGTGACGGCGGGCCGCGCACGGGCGACGACCAGCGCGACGGCCGCCGCGGCGAGCAGGACGACCAGCGCGAGCACCGTCGTCAGCCAGCGGGCGGCGTCCCAGCCGGCCCCCGTGAACCGGCCGGTGACACCCCCCGCGTACAGGATCACGGCCGCGGCGGCGGGGAGGAGCGCGGCACCCAGCGCCCTGCCGCGGACGCGGAGCACGGCGAGGGCCCGGGTGCGCGCGGCGCGCGCACCCATCTCATCGCCGGGAACCGAACCGGTACCGGACACGCCGTACATCACCCCCTCCTGCCCTGGTCGGGACTGCCTGTGGCGGTCTTGCTCACTCCCCCACTGTGGCACCCGCCACGGACATCGCAATGCCGGTGGGCCAAGTGCCGGAACGCCTGCGCCGCACCCTAGTTGGGGCTTCGGCGGGCGTCATCCGGATGGCTCAGCCGTCACTCGATGGAATGGCTTTGGGCAAAGGTGATGACGGTCAGGCCGGGAAGGGGTTCACTCTCCCGCGGCCTTGCGCGCGATGTCCGTACGGTGCTGCGAGCCGTCCAGACGGATCCGGCCGACCGCCGCGTACGCGCGCTCGCGGGCCTGCGTCAGGTCCTCGCCGGTCGCCGTGACCGACAGGACGCGTCCGCCGGCGCTGACGACCGCGTCACCGTCCAGGCGGGTGCCGGCGTGCAGGACGTACGCGTGCGGCGCGTCCTGCGCCGCGACCTCGTCGAGGCCCTCGATCGGGTCGCCGGTCCGCGGGGTGCCGGGATAGTTGTGCGAGGCCACGACCACGGTCACGGCCGCCTCGTCACGCCAGTTGAGCGGCGCCTCGTTGTCGAGGGTGCCGTTCGCGGCGTTCAGCAGGACGCCGGCCAGCGGGGTCTTCAGGCGGGCCAGCACGACCTGCGTCTCGGGGTCGCCGAACCGGGCGTTGAACTCGATGACCCGCACGCCACGACCGGTGATCGCCAGCCCCGCGTACAGCAGGCCCTGGAACGGCGTGCCGCGGCGGCGCAGCTCGTCGACCGTCGGCTGCAGGACGCTGCCCATCACCTCGTCGACCAGCTTGGGGTCGGCCCAGGGCAGCGGCGAGTAGGCGCCCATGCCGCCGGTGTTCGGTCCCTCGTCGCCGTCCAGCGCGCGCTTGAAGTCCTGCGCGGGGCTCAGCGGGAGGACGGTGACGCCGTCGGTGATCGCGAAGAGGGAGACCTCTGGGCCGTCCAGGTACTCCTCGATGACCACGCGGTCGCAGGCCAGCGCGTGGGCGCGGGCCTCGGCCAGGTCGGAGGTCACCACGACGCCCTTGCCGGCGGCGAGGCCGTCGTCCTTGACGACGTACGGGGCGCCGAAGGCGTCGAGCGCCTCGTCGATCTCGGCGGCGGTGGTGCACACGTAGGAACGGGCCGTGGGCACGTTGGCGCCCGCCATGACGTCCTTGGCGAACGCCTTGGAGCCCTCCAGCTGCGCGGCTTCCGCGGACGGACCGAAGCAGGGGATGCCGGCCGCGCGGACGGCGTCGGCGACACCCGCGACGAGCGGTGCCTCCGGGCCGACGACGACCAGGTCCGCCTGGAGGTCGGTGGCGAGGCGCGCGACCGCGCCGCCGTCCAGTGGGTCGACGGGGTGCAGCTCGGCGACCTCCGCGATTCCGGCGTTGCCGGGCGCGCAGTGCAGAGCGGTGACGTCGGGATCGAGGGACAGAGAGCGGCACAGGGCGTGTTCGCGGGCGCCGCCGCCGATGACGAGGACCTTCACGCCAGCCAGGGTAGCCCGCGGGGCGGGATGCCCCTTGTGCGGGCCACCGAGCGAGACGCCCCTACTCGTTCGTGTATTCCTCCACAACCGTGGCGCCGAGCTCGCGCACGATCAGCTCGTGACCGGACAGCGCGGAGTCGACGAGGTCGGGATCGTCCTCCTCCGGCACGTCGTCCTCGGGCGCGACGGGCGTCGGCGCCTGGCGCGCGGGCGGGCCCGACGGGGACTGCTGGGGCTGCTGATGGGCCGGGGGCCCGGCGGGCGGGGCGGGAGCCTGGTGCGCGGGCGGTGCGGCCGGGGGCGGAGCCTGCTGGAAGGACGGCGCGGGGGCCGGCGGAGCCGGGGGCCGGCCGCCGCCGAAGTTGGCCGCGGCGGGGGGCGGCGCGGAGCCGCCCGAGGGATCGATGATCGCCTCGATCTTCCACTGGACGTTGAACTGCTCCGCCAGAGCCTGCCGCAGCACGTCCTCGCTGCCGCTGCTCGCGAAGTTGTCGCGGGCACCGGCGTTCAGGAAGCCGAGCTGGAGGGTGGTGCCGTCGAAACCGGCGACCTGGGCGTTCTGGCTGAGCAGGATCCAGGTGAACCGGCGGCGGTTCTTCACCGCCTCGAGGATCGACGGCCACATGTTCCGGATCTGGGCGGCGCCCTGACCGGCCGTGCCCGCGGGGGCGGCGGCCGGGGCCGCCGGCTGCGCGGCGGCGGGTGCCGGTGCGGGAGCGGCGGGCTGGGCGGGCGTGGCGGCGCCGGGCCAGGCGCCCGGGGCGGCCGCGCCCGGCCAGGCACCGGGCCGCGGGGCGTCGGTGGGGGGCGGCGTCCGGCGCGCGGGCGCGGGTGTCTCCGGGGCGGGCGGCGGCGTGGGGGCGGCCTGCGGGACCGGCGGCGGGGCCATCGGGGTGTGCGCCTCGGGACCGGGGACGTACCCCAGGGAGGGCGCGGGCGCGCCTGACTCGAAGACGGGTGCGGGCGCGGCGGCGGCGCCGCGCTCCAGGCGGTCGATCCGGGCCAGCAGCGAGCGCTCGTCGTCGAAGGCGGCGGGCAGCAGCACGCGCGCGCAGATCAGTTCCAGCTGGAGTCGCGGCGAGGTGGCGCCGCGCATCTCGGTCAGTCCGCTGTTGACCAGGTCGGCCGCCCTGCTGAGCTCGGCGGCCCCGAAGACGGAGGCCTGGGCCTGCATGCGTTCGATGACGTCCACGGGGGCGTCGATGAGCCCCTTCTGCGCGGCGTCGGGAACGGCGGCGAGGATGACCAGGTCGCGCAGCCGCTCCAGCAGGTCGGCGACGAAGCGCCGGGGGTCGTTGCCGCCCTCGATCACCCGGTCCACGACCTCGAAGGCCGCGGCGCCGTCGCCGGAGGCGAACGCGTCCACGACGGAGTCGAGCAGCGACCCGTCCGTGTAGCCGAGGAGGGACGTCGCCATGGCGTATGTCACACCGTCCTCGGCGGCGCCGGCCAGCAGCTGGTCCATGACGGACATCGAGTCGCGCACGGAACCGGCGCCGGCGCGCACGACGAGGGGCAGCACCCCGTCCTCGACCGGGATGCCCTCGTGGCCGCAGACCTCGCCCAGGTAGTCCCGCAGGGTGCCGGGCGGCACGAGCCGGAAGGGGTAGTGGTGCGTCCGCGACCGGATCGTGCCGATGACCTTCTCGGGCTCCGTGGTCGCGAAGATGAACTTGAGGTGCTCCGGCGGCTCCTCGACCACCTTCAGCAGGGCGTTGAAGCCCGCCGAGGTGACCATGTGCGCCTCGTCGATGATGTAGATCTTGTAGCGGCTGGACGCCGGCCCGAAGAAAGCCTTCTCCCGCAGGTCACGGGCATCGTCCACACCACCGTGGGAGGCGGCGTCGATCTCGATGACGTCGATCGACCCCGGCCCGTTGCGCGCGAGGTCCCGGCAGGACTGGCACTCCCCGCAGGGCGTGGGCGTGGGCCCCTGCTCGCAGTTCAGACAGCGGGCGAGGATGCGCGCGCTGGTCGTCTTTCCGCATCCGCGCGGCCCGCTGAACAGGTACGCGTGATTGACCCGGTTGTTCCGCAGGGCCTGCTGCAGCGGGTCGGTGACATGCTCCTGCCCGATGACCTCGGCGAACGACTCGGGGCGATAGCGGCGGTACAGCGCGAGAGACGACACGCCTACGAGGTTATAGGCGCCCACCGACAACCCGGGAACGCAAGCGCCCCCCACGCACCCGCCAGAGCCGACCTACCCTTGCTGCCTTCCGGCCCTGGGGGAGTTCAGTCAGATAGCGCCACGTGAGGGGCTGCGCCCAGGGTACCCGATCCCGGGGGCGGTTCGATCCCCCGATCCCCACCTCGGGAAGCCGGTCGGGATCACGTTCGCGAGCACCCCTCGGCGTCTTGTATTGTTTGCCGCGGAGGATTCGCCTAGTGGCCTAGGGCGCACGCTTGGAAAGCGTGTTGGGGGCAACCCCTCACGAGTTCGAATCTCGTATCCTCCGCCAGTGCCTCACCGGGCACGATGTCGAAGGGCCCCGCAGCTTGCTGCGGGGCCCTTCTTCGTTCCTCAGCTCCCGTTGTCCTGGTCTTTGTCCACAGCGGTTGTTTCCGGGGGTCCCCAGATCGCTGCCCCGATCTTCCGGGCTACTTCCTTCAGGAGGTGGTCGGGCACGTGGAGGTACCGCGCCCGCATCCTCGCGGCTCCTCCGGGCTCCCAGCCCATGATCTGGTCGATCACTCGGTCCGGGACGCTCAGGAGCATCAACACCGTGCCGGCCGTGTGCCGGGCGTCGTGCAGACGCCCGTTCCGGACCGCCGCGTCCTCCAGGAGCCGCTTCCAGTCGTGGTAGTCGGTGTTCGGGCTCAGCGGGCCGCCCAGGGCTTTGGTGAACACGTACTCCGACTCCGTCCATAGGTCCCCGGCACGCTTGCGCTCGTGGGCCTGCGCCTCCCGGTGAGCACGGAGCATCGTGACGAGCGGCCCGGGGAGGGGAACGGCCCGGCGGCCCGCCCTGGACTTCGTGTTCTTCGTCTCGCGTCGGGTCTGCACCCGGTCCGGGCAGTAACCCGCCTTCCTGTCGCAGGGAGCCGACGCGGGGCACCCATGGGCGTACTTCGGGCGGAGCCGGTTGCGGCGCAGCCTCAGGTACTCGTTTTCCAGGTCGACGTCCTCCCAGCGCAGCCCTAGCGTCTCGCCCTGGCGCAGCCCGAGTGCGAGGGCGAGCATCCACCGGGCGCTGTTGCGGCGCTTGTTGACCTCCAGCAGCAGGCGCTGGACCTCCTCCACGGAGTAGGGCTCGACCTCGGACTCGTCCTCCTCCATCCGGGGCGGCTTGGCGAGGGCTGCGGCGTTCTTCGCTGTGTGGCCGCGCCGCACGGCCTCCCCCAAGGCGGTGCGGGCCGTCCGGTGCGCCTGGTGGGCGGTTCCCGCCTTGCTGCCGGCGTTCTGCATCCGGCGGTACAGGCTCTCCAGGTGCTCCGGCTCCAGGCGGTCGATCCGGTGCTTCCCGATACCGGGGATCAGGTGCACGCGTACCGCGACCTCGTAGCCGTCGTAGGTGTTCTCGCTCACGACCGGCTTGGCGATGTTCTCGATCCAGTGGGTGAGCCACTTCTCGACGGTCCACGGCTTGCCCGGCTGACGCGCCGAGCCCTCATCTCGCTGCTTCTCCAGGCGGCGGACCTCGTCCACCAGTTCCTTACGGGTGGGGCGGGTCAGGTGGCGGCGGTACGGAGACCCGTCGTCCTTGAAGCCCATGGGCACTCGGGCGTGCCAGCGCTCGTCCTTGCCGAAGTAGATGGCGGATTCGCCGTTGGCTCGGCGCGTTCGCTTCTTCTGTTCTTCCACGGTGTTCCTCTTAGGCGGCCGGCCGGTGGGCGCGGCGGAGCTTGGCGGCGAACTCGGTGACGGCGTCTGCGGGGACCCGGCGGAGCCGACCGACGGGCACGGCTTCCAGCTCTCCGGTGCGGATGAGGCGGTAGCAGAGGGTTCGGCCGATCTGGAGGCGGCGGGCGGCCTCCTCGACCTTCAGCAGGACGAGCGTGGGGTCATCGGGCGAGTCGGGGGCTCGGGGATCCATCTGGTGCACTCCTCATGGGCGAGAGCGGATGGCTGTGGCTTCTCGTCGGCCCGCACCTGTCCGAGGTCGGGATTTCTGCGTCATCGCGTCATTAGCGTCACTCGGCCGTCTGACCTGCTGGTTTCAGTGACGCAGGGGTCTCCGGTCTGCGTCACTGGTGACGCAGGCGCCCGTCACCTCGGTGACGCGGGTGACGCAGGATGACGCACACTTTGGCGGCTGCGTCACCGCTGTAGTGGCAGGTCAGGTGCCGTTTCCGGCCGTCCGTGACACAGGTGACGCAGCGTTTCTCTCTTAGGAAAAAGAGAGGGTGTGGTGTCTGTTGTTGTGCGTGCCTCAGGGCGTGAAGAAGGAGCCGCTGCGCGGCGCGTTCCTTGCAGCGGCGGCACGCCGCCGACGAACAAGAGGAGCACCCCCCGGCGAGGCGGAGCCGTGCTCCTCTTGCTTGTGCAGCGGTGCGGCGCGGTCTAGAACATCCCGGCCTGCTCGTCGCGCGACGGCTGCGGCGGGCGGGTCATCTCGATGTAGCGGGCGGTCTTGGTGCGGCCCCAGTCGACGACGACGCCGCGTGCGGCGAGGACGGGCTGAAGGCGCTTGAGGCGGTCGGAGAGGACCTTGCCGGTGGTGGGCCACCCCTTGGGCACGATGCGGAGGCCTTCGCGGGTGTAGAGCTGGGTGAGGCTGTGCAGCCACTCGGACGACGTCATCCGGACGTCCGTGCCCGGCTCGATGCCGGCGGCGTGGTCGAGGACGGTCTGTGCGAGTACGTCGCCTTCGATGACGTCGTCGTTGAGGTCGTCCAGGCTGGTCCGATAGGCGTCCAGGGCTCCGAAGCCGGTGGCGGCGTCGAGCTGCGCGCAGAGGTGAGCGAAGTCGGCCATGCGCAGGTCGGTCGGGATCTGGGCCTGGGCCGCGCGGACCTTGACGGCGAGGTCGAGCAGGGAACCGAGGATGACCGGGAGGATCTCCTCGAACTCCGCCCACAGCTCCGCCTCGGTCCGCCGCACCCGTGGACGCTCCAGACGCAGCGGCAGGAGGCGTTCGGCGAGGTCGGGGCGGATGACGCCGACGTCGATGCCGGTCAGCAGCAGGGGCTTGCGGTAGCGGGAGCGCACGACGTCGCCGTCGGTGAACAGGGCCCGCTTGATGGTCTCGGCGCCGGTGACGATGCAGCACATCAGGTCGGACAGGTCCGGGCCGAGGTGGGAAAGGTTGTCCAGGGCGGTGACCCATCCGGCAGCGACGGCCGCGATCAGGTTCTCCTCGTCCTTCGGGGCGCGGCGCAGGTCGCCGCTCATGCCCTCGATGATCCGCAGGAGCATCCGGGCGCCGGTGGACTTACCCGCTCCCTGGGGGCCGGTGAGGAACGGGGCGGGGACGGGCACGGACGGCCCCAGGCAGCCGATGAGCCAGGCGATGGCCAGGCTCTCGGTCTGAGCGTTGGCGAAGTTGCACAGCCGCATGAGGAGGTCGATGCCCTTGCCGTCGGTGTCCTTGGCCGGCAGGGGCAGTTCGCCGGTGAGTTGGGTGCGGCGCCAGCACACCTCCTCGGGGTCGGGGGTGAGGATGTCCCAGCCGGTGGGGTGGATGCGGACGGACTTGCCGTCGTTGCGGCCCAGGTCGAGCCACGTTGCGCCGTCGAATCCGGGGGCGACGCGGATGTGGACGGGCTGTACCTGCTCGGTGATGGCCAGTGCCTCGATCAAGTCGAGTGCCTCCTTGAGTGCGGTTCCGTTGAAGACGCCGTAGCCGTCCTTGAACAGGCCGACCATGAGTTCCTGTCGGTGGCTGCCCGTCGTTCCCTGGGAGCGGATCGGGCGGGCCACGGGGTGACCGTTGCGCTGGGCGTACACGGTTCCGTCGGCGGTGCGGAAGTACCTGAAGTGGGCCTGTGCGTAGTTGGAGATGACTTCGCGGGCCGGATTCTTCTCGTCCTCGGGCATCGCTAAATCCCCAGAGCCGTGAGGGCGTTGGACCAGGCGTCCGTGCAGTGCCGTGGGGACTCCCCCTTGGCCTGAGCAGCGGTGAACAGGCGGGCGATGTGGGTCTCGGTCAGGCAGCCGCACCGACCATGAGCGGACAGCACCGCCAGGAACGTCCGGTACACCGTGGCGTGCACCGCGCTCGCCGCATCGGCGATGCGCTGCTCGGCCATGGCGATTCCGCGCTCCAGGTAGGCCGGCGAGCGGTGGCGGCACTCCCCACCCCCGGCCGGCGGGGGCACCGTGACGGCGCGAGGCGCGGGCCGGGCCGTGGTGGGCTCCTTCTCGGCGAGCAAGTGCACGACCTCCGGCAGCTCCGCCAGGGTGCCGGTGCCGGGGCCGAGCCACCGGGCGTAGGACATTGTCGACTTGAGGTCGACACCCTCGCGGACGCCGTTTACCGACCGCATGGCGCCCCGGTAGATCCAGTGCTCGCCGCGTGTGGTGGTCACCGTCGCGGTGGGCGGCAGGTTCGTCCGGGCCCAGCCGATGGCGGCCGGGTTGTCGAGGTCGACGACGGTCACGCCGGCGCCGCCGGGGTGGTAGCCGATGGCCCGCGCCCGGCGCCACGCGGCCGTCCACTGCGGGGAGGCGACGACGTCGGGGTCGGTGGTGGCGGCGGCCCATCCGTGGCACGGCCACGGGCAGGCGCAAGGGCCGGGGGTCTTCATGTTCGGCCGTCCGCCGCAGGCCAGGTCCTCGCACACGCGGCAGTTCCCGAACGGGCGCTTGTCGGCCCGCAGGGGCAGCACCGGCAGGCCGCTCTCGGCGAGGGCCAGGGCGGTGGTGGGGATGCTGTTCACGCGGCAGCCTGCCTTTCGTGGGTGAGGTACTGGGTGGCGATCCACTGGGTGTAGGCGGGCGGCACGGCTTTGCGGGCTTCGGCGCTGCTCATCCAGGTGCAGCCCATGGCGTCGGCGTAGGCACGCTCGCCCTTGTGCTCGAAGGCCAGGAGGCCGGAGTGATGCCAGCACGGGGGCAGCAGGTCTCCCTGGCTGCCCCAGGACGTCTCGAAGACCCGGTGGCGGCGCACGTTCAGGCCGAACTGCGAGCCGCACAGCAGGTAGTCCGGGCGCAGGATCCCCGCTTTGGCGGTCTCGGGGACGTTCTCGATCACCCACGGGATCCCGGACGCCGCCAGGCGGTCGCGGCCGACGCCGATGAGGTCGGGGTGGTCGTTCGGGTTGCCGCGCCAGGCGGTGACGCGGGCGTAGCGCTCGCAGGGCCAGGAGGCGTGGATGAGGTCGAAGCCGTCGAGGGGGAAGGTGAGGGCGTCGGCCTGGTGGAAGGTGAAGGGGTAGGTCGGCTGCGGCCGGTTGTCGACGCCGGTCACCTCGAACCCGGCGAGGTGGTAGCCCATGGACAGGCCACCAGCGCCGCAGCACAGGTCCAGGACCCGCAGCCCGTTCGGCCGGCGCAGTGGCAGTACGCGACCGTTCATGCCGCCACCCCCGCGCGGGTCCGGACCAGGTAGGCGGCACCGATCCACTGGCTGTACGCGGGCGGGATGGCCTCGGTGAGTTCCTCACGGACGTCGGTCCAGTCGATGCCCATCGCCGCCTGCAGCTCGGGGACGGACGGCTTGCCGCCGCCGTTGCCGTACGCGGCGACGTAGGGCCCGTCGAAGAACTCGCCGTGCCGCCAGCCCCGGACCCGGCCCCGGTGGGGGACGTGCGCGGGCCGGGCGACGCTCCAGTGGCCCAGCTCGAAGTTCCGGTGCCGCAGGACACCGAGTCCGAACTGCTCGCCGCACAGGGTCAGGTCCTTGCGGATCTCCGCACGTCCGTTGGGCTGCTCGATGACGTACGGCAGCTTGGAGGCGTCCAGCAGGATCCGGGTCGGGGCGACCAGGTCGACGTGGTCGCCACCCCAGCCCTGGGACCGGTTGGTGCCCACGGTCAGGGCGCACCCTGCCTGGCAGGGCGGCGAGGAGTGGACGAACGCGAACCGCTCGATCTCCCCGGACGCGATGAGGTCCGCGAGGAAGTCGAGGGCGTCACCCTGGTGGAAGGTGAAGGGGTAGTTGGGGCGGGGGCGGATGTCGACGCCGACGACGTCGAACCCGGCCCGGTGGTAGCCGGTCGCCGCGCCGCCAGCGCAGCAGAACAGGTCCAGCAGCAGCGGCCGGGCGGCGCACTCTCGCCGGATCGGGATGGCATGGGTCATGCTGGATGTCTCCAGTTCGTTGGTAGCGGTCTGGATGTGAGGGCGGTCCCGGACTTTGGCGAGACGGGGCCGCCCCTGTCTGTATGGATGGTTCGAGGGGGCGGAATGACGACGGCGTGGATGGTGCTGGCGCTCGGTGAGGCGCGGGAGCACGCCGGGAACGACGGCTACGACGACAACCCGGCGGAGCACTACAGCTGGGACAGCACGGTGCAGAACCACGCCCGCCTCGCCGTCGGCGACGTGATCGCTCTGTGGGACAAAGCCGGGCTGATCGGTGTCTCGGTGATCCAGGCCATCGACACCGGCACGGCGCAGAAGACTCTCTACTCGTGCCCGCGCTGCGACAAGGCCGATATCAAGCGACGTCTACGGGACAAGCCGTCCTACCGATGCGGCAAGTGCCTGCACCTGTTCGACGACCCGGCCACGGAGATCCGAACGGTGACCACGTACACGTCACGACACGCAAAGGCGTGGATGGACGGACGCGGCCTGCTCTCGGCGCCGGAACTACGCGCTCTGTGCGATTCGCCGAAGTCGCAACTGAGCATGCGCCCGGCACGCTGGGAGAAGCTGCGCGACGCACTCCTGGCCACCGAACAAGGCGACGCCACAAACGAGATGGAGACCGGATCGTGGAGCGACATCCCGGGCGGCCACAAGGTCACCACGGTGCGCGTGCGAGTGGGCCAGGACGCATTCCGCAAGAACCTGCTGAAGGAACACGGTGAGACCTGCGCGTTCACCGGACCCACCCCGGCCGCCGCACTGGAAGCAGCACACCTGTACAGCTACGCCAGCAGCGGTGAGCACCACGAATGGGGAGGACTCCCCTTCCGGCGCGACGTACACATCCTCTTCGACCGCGGCCGGCTCGCCGTCTGCCCGGACACCGGGCTCATCGACGTCACCGAGGAGCTTCACGCATACCCGGTGTACGCGCAGCTCCACGGCCGACGGACCGCCGTGGAGCTGCGGCCCGAGCACCTGGTCTGGCTCGCCGCACACTGGCGCATCCACCGAACCGATGCCTAGCTCCGTAGGCGTACTACAGGTTCTGGATGGCCTGGATGAGCGAGGTGGTGAGCTGGTTGATGGGGGTGGCGGCTCCGGTGGAGGCGAGGAAGAACCCGAAGCCGGCGGCGATGAACGCGGCGCCGGGGCCAAGGGTGCGGGAGCGCAGGAGGAAGAACAGGACGAGTCCGAAGAGCGCGACCAGGGACACGGTCACGACCATGGCGGGATCTCCTTCGACGGGGTGCGGGAGGGCTGGGTAGGGTGCGGGTACCTCGGGTGCTGACAAGCCCGGGGACATGGCCGACGACGCGTCCGCCTAGCTCCTGCTCGGAGCGGGGACGTCTCACGACGGGTGCCGTCGGCTGCTTCGTGTCCGGGGTCAGCGGGTGCCGGCGCGGTGGATGGCGCGGCTGTGGTTGGTCATGCGCCGGCCGACGCGCAGGCGTGTGCCGTGGCCCTTGCAGCGGCGGCATGGCTTGTCGCGCTTGGGGCGGCCCTTGCGGTCGAGGACGACCTTGTGGCCGAAGCCCCGGCATTTGCGGCAGGTCCCGAACGGCGACGCGGCACACAACAGCGTGTAACCGGCGAGGGTGGCGAGCAGGAGCAGGGCACTAGCGGTGAGCATGGGCGGTCTCTCCCCCTCCAGGGCGGGTTTCCAGGGGTTTCCGCAGGTGGGCCGCTAGACGCTAGTGCGCAGGTCAGCGGCCCTTTGATGTGCTAGCGCGGCTGCTAGACCTAGCAGCCGGGGCTGCTAGGTCTAGCGGTGCTGCTCGGGTCAGGCGGCGGCCCGATCAGCGTTACGGCGGGTGACGGCGGCGGTGATGTCGGTGCGGTCGATGCCGCGCCGGTTGGCGCCCTTGCCGTCGTCCGTCTGGCCCCAGACCTGTCCGGGCTTGATGCCGTACGGCTTGAGAGCCGCGGTGACGTTCTCGCCCTTCCACCCCGCGTACGTATCCGGCCGCAGCGCCGTCAGGCGGGTTGCGATCCGCTCGCACCACACCGCCTTCTCGCCGTCGAGGATGACGTCGAGGACGTCGGCGAGGATGCCGGATCCGGTGGTCTTGTCGGGGCCCTTGCCGATGGCGTGGCCGGTGACGTTGCCGTAGTCCTCACGTGCCTTGCGGGCCCGTGCGACGACCTGCTCGGCGGCGACCGCATCGACGAACGCGGACGCGACGATCCGCGGGTCGTCGCCCTCGCCGGCCATCCAACAGATACCCCGGTCCGAGCGGGAGAACATCGTCGCCCGGTACCCCGACTTGTACATCGACGTCCCCAGCACCATGTCGTTCGCGGGCTGCCCCATGACCTTCAGACAGAACCGCAGGATCGCGTTCGCGCTGATGCCGGTGGGCAGGGACTTCGCGTCCGGCCGCTGGGTGCCGAACAGGGTGACGATGCCGAGCGCGGGGCCGCGCTTGACGAGGTCGGTGCAGATCGCTTCGATCTCCGCGCCGTGCTCGCCGTGCTCGAAGGGCACCTGGCACTCGTCGAACCCGACCACGATCGGGTGCAGCCCGAGCGACTTGTCGTCCGCGAGGGCGGGCGTGACCTTCGACTCGGGGCAGCGCGAGCGCGGCAGGGACTTGATGACCTTCGCCCTGCGCCGCAGCTCTTCCTTCAGCTCCCGCAGCGACTCGACGACGTAGCCGATGTCGTCGTCCTCCTCACCGGCGCGGTAGCGGTGGCAGACCGGCTCCAGGGCGCCGAAGTCGCCGGTGCCCTTGAAGTCGAACGCGTGGAGCTCCGCCCGGGGGTCGAGGGCGGCGATCAGCAGGAGCAGCCGCATCAGGAACGTCTTGCCCATGCGGGGCACGGAGCCGACGACGACGGCCGCGAACATCAACGTCACCGCGACGTCCCGCATCCGCTGGTCGTTGCCGAACACGACCGGCTTGAACAGGTCCACCGTGCCGGTCTTGAGCAGCGGCCACGCCGGTTTGGTGGTCTCGTTCATCGGCTTGTCCCCGACCCACAGCACGAGACGCCCCTCATGCTCGGTGGGGTCCGGCGAGGGCCACACACAGCCGACCTTCCGCCGCAGGCCGGACGCGAGGGGCTTGCGGGCCTCCATGATGTCCTCGGGCGTCACGCCGTAGGGCAGGTCGAGGTCGGCACGGTAGCCGGGCCCGTCACGCACGATCTCGCTGGTAAAGCGCAGGCCGTTCATGTCGCCGCCCTTCTTGATGGCGGCGGAGATCTTCGCGTTGCCGATCGAGTCCAGACCGCGCAGCACGATCGAGCCGGTCAGCTTCTGAATCTCGGTCTTGAGGACCGCCGGGCCGACGACCGGGGAATCGGGCTGCTGTCCGGCCATGCCGAGCAGCAGCACCCCACCGGTCGCGAACACGAACAGGTAAGCGGGGGCGACGACGTACAGCCAGAGGGCGAATCCGGCGCCGAACACGAGGGACACGAGGGTGACCAGACCGCGCAGCCGGATCCGGCCGGCGCGCAGCTTGGACAGCCGCATGTACTCCTCCACGTCCTCCGTCCGCACCGCGTAGTCCCGCAGCGGCGCGGCCTCCCGGTCCCACACCCACCGGTTGGTCGACGCGATGAACCGGCAGGTTCCCCGCGGCGACATCAGCGCCAGGCGTCCGGCGTACACCGGGATCCGGACGCCGTGGTAGAGCGCCGCGTAGCCGATGTTCGCGCCGGTGTGGCGGGCGGTGGCGAGGAAGTCGCGCCGGTTGGTGAGCCATCCGGCGAGGACCGGCTTGCGCTTCTCTATGGTCACCTTCGGGTCGGGCAGGGACGGGTTGTCCACCAGCGTCGGCGCGGTGGGCGTCTCGCCGTCGTCGATGTCGGGCACTGGGCGCAGGTGCGCGGCCGTGAGCGTCTCGGTCATGCTGGGGTTCTCCTGCTGCTCGAAAGGGCGAGGGAGGAACCCGGGGACGGCGCGGTTTCCTTGGCCGGGACGGCCGTCCCCGGGTCACAGCTACTTCTTGGCGTTCTTCTCGGCGCGCTCGCGGGCGCGGTCGATGATCCGGTCGACCTTCTTCTCCAGGTCGCCCTGGTAGACGCTCTCGCTGGCGATCGACCGCTTGCACATGCGGGCCACGTTCCATGCGATCCGGGCGTGCTCTCCGGCGGTGAGCTTGGGGTAGTTCGGGTCCTGCTCGTTCTTCTTGTTGGCCACGACGGGTCCCTTTCCGGGCCGGGGCTGTCCCGACTCCCCACCCACCCCCGACGGTCGGCCAATGGGGTGGGCAGGCAGGCGTCAGTCCTGCGAGACGGAGCGGGTCAAGACCCGACCTTGCGGATCTCGTGGGCGTGGACCAGGACCGGGGCGATCCAGATACTGATCCGGTCGACGGTCCAGCGGCCGTCCGTCAGCGGGCCCGGCGGGACCTCGTCCAGGACGCGGCCGGTCTTGCCGACCGCGCGGGGGTCGTCCTCGCAGGCGATGATCAGGACCTTGTCTCCGGCACGGAACATCTCACTTCCCCTTCCGTGAGCGACGGGCCTTGCTCAGAGTCTTGGCGGCGGCCTTGCCGTCCGGGCCGCCGACCGACTTCACGACGCTCACGACGCCCCAGGCGAGGACGGCGGCGAGGAAGGCGAGCAGGGCCAGGTTCGCGGCGATCGCGGTGAGCGCGCCGACCAGGAGCGGGCCGAAGTAGACCCCGGCGGCGACGGTGCCGGCGCCGATGCCGGAGCCGAGCGCGATCCGCTGCACGGTGCGGTCCGGCGGGGCCTGGTGGATGTGCTGGTGGACCACCTGCGGTGCGGCGGCGGTGGCCGGTACGGCGGGGAGTTGGTCGGCGTAGGTGTAGGTGCCGTCCGGGAGCTGCACGACCCGGACCGGCTCAGGCAGGTTGCTCATGATCGAGGGCTCCTTTCAGAGCTGGTTGGGCTCCAGGGAGAAGAACAGGACGGTGAACCGGCTCAGGCCCCAGTGCTCGCCGACCTGCTCGCGGAGCGTGGTGTAGGTCGCCATGCGGGTGTGGATCCCGGGGACGACCGGGACGGTGCCGTCCTGGGTGACCATGCGGCCGTCGTCGGTCTGGACCGTGAGGATGAAGTGGTGCGGGACCGGCGCGGGCAGGGCAGCCGGGACGGTCGTGTTCGCGGTGGTCGTCATGACCTGGACTCCTTGCTGCCGCTCACGCGGCGAGAGTGGTGTCGGGGTAGGCGCAGGGGGTGCACATGCCGAGCGAGGACGGGATGCGGTACCCGGCATCCCGCCCGCACTCCGGGCAGACCCGGCGGGCCGCGTTCGCCCGCTCCAGAGCCGCGCACCGGGCCGGAGTCATCGACCGCACAGGTTTGGCCCGGTCGATGCGGTACAGGAACGCGATCAGCGGTTCCTTCCGGCGGCGGGGGCGTTCGAGCTGGGCCACGACCGGCTGACCGCCGGGACGCAGCCCGAGTGCCCGGAGCTGCCGGAACGTCGCCAGACCCTCGGGAGCGAGGCGCCAGCCGTAGACCGGGAGGGCGCTCATGCCGCCGTCTCACCGCGTTCGCCCTTGAGGGTGTCGCGCAGCCACCGGCCCTTCTCGGGCGAGGTCCGCAGCGCCTTCCGGATCCCGTCGGCGGTCAACTGATCCACCGGCCACGACTCAGTCAACTGGCGCGCCTCAGCGAGCAGTTCATCTTTCGTGCGGCGCGGCTTAGTCGACTTCGCCGCGTCCGGCACCCGGCGGGTGACCCGCTTGGGTGGGGTCGACTGCTCGGCCGCGTCGACTCGCTTGGCCCCCCGACCGGTCGACTCGGCCGGAGGGAGCGGGGTGGGCTCTTCCTGCTCGAACAGGTCGCGCGGATTGCGGTACGCGACCGGACCCGGTTCGAGGGCCGGTACGGGCAGGTCAGAGGTAGACCGTTCCATACTGGTCTGGGTCGATTCCTCCGCATCTGCGGAGTCGATCGGTCGGGTAGACCGGTCGATCTCCAGCCCTACGACCATGCCGACCGGTCCGGCGACCGATTCATCGACCGGTCGGGTGGTCAGGGCGGGGGCGGTCGGGGCGCCGAACATGTCGGCGAGTGCTGCGTCGGCTCCGACGGTGACCCGCTGCCGCTGGACGTCGAGCAGTCGATCGCCCAGCGCGAGGTCACCGGCGCCGACCTTCCGCGCCAGCTTCCAGGACGTCCGTTCCGACTTTGCCCGGACCTGCTTGTCGGGGTGGTTCGCGGCGCGGGCCCGGTGGTAGGCGAGGGCCTGCACGATCGCCGCCGCGTGCGCTTCGGCCTCGGCGTCGCGGCCGTCACGGTAGACGACGATCCGGCGGGCGAGGAACGCCGCGCCCTCGGCGGACGCGGTCATGCCCATCGGGGTGATCGCGTAGATGACCATCTCGCCCGGGGTCTTCGCGGCGGTTACGGACATCGCGGACGCGGCGGCGGGAAGAGCCCACAGCCCCGCCCGGATCGTCTTCGGTGAGGACTGCCCGAGCAGCGTCAGGCCGAGCAGCACGATCGCCAGCACGGCGGTCGCACCTTCACCGGCCGCGACCGCACCCACCGCCGTCCCCGACCCGAACGCGGCCTTGATGTTGGTGTAGGTGCCGTACCCGCCGGCGCCGCCCGTGGCGAGCATCGGCACGAACGCGGCAGTCAGCACAATTTTCTGAAGCTTGCTCAGCGGCCTTCCGGTCGCGCTCACGACTCTTCACCACCCTCGTACGCGTCGGCGCGGTGCAGGAGGCGGCTGACGGCGATCACGCCGAACCCGGCGATGGCCCCCAGGTAGTGGACGTCCCGGTTGCCGATGACAAGGCCCCAGACCTCGACCGTGACGCACAGGCTCATCAGGGCCCAGAAGACGATGCGGTTCACTCGTCGCCCCCGTGCTCCTCAGAGGCGAACGGGGTGTAGGTGACGGGGTTGCGCTTCGTCCGGTCGCGGAGGTCCTGGATGGTGTCGTCCAGGGCACCGGAGCCGGGGAAGCGCAGCAGGACCGACAGGGCGATCCGCACATCCGACGAGCGACGCTCCAGCAGCCTGTAGTGCTCCCGCTCGTCGTCCTCATGGATCGACGGCATCGGCATGTCCAGCGCTTCGACGATCGCGGTCAGCAGGCCGGTCACGTCGCCGCTGAGGTCGGCGGGCCTGCTCATGCGGCACCACCCGTCAGCGTCGCGCCGGCGCGGTTGGTGAGGTCCCGGCGGGCCGCCATGATGCGGTTGCGGGCCCGGCGGATCCGCTGGGTGTCCAGCTCGGTGGCCGGACGGTCGATGGTCATGATCTGCGCGTCGAGCAGGTCGACCTCCGCCAGGATCAGCGGCATCTCCTGCTCGATCGCGTCCAGCTCCGCGTCGGACGGCTCGCGTCCGAACGGGGTGGCCGTAACAACGGCCTGAAGTGCAGCGATGGACTTCATTGGGTGTGTTCCTCTCAGACAGGAACGGCCCGAAACGACCCCCCGGTGCTCCAACACCGGGGGGTCTCGCCGTTAGAACCAGAGCACTTCTCCGGCTCCCCTCGACCCCGCCCGTACGGAACCCGCGAACGGGGCTCGGACGGGCGGAGGAGGCAACCGGCCGCAGCAACCGCTGCGCAGGTGACCTGACGTCCGCGAATCACCGGATAGTCCGATGCGCCGAAGTGGCGGCGGATCAGGGGGACGCAGCGGGCGCCACCGCCGTGCAGGTCCAGCACGGGCGGCGCGCCCAGAGTCTTCGTCGGTACATCGAGACCCCCTAGGTCGTCGGATCGGAACAAGCACTGCAAGGGGGATCTCTGTCCCCACTCTCCGGCCGTTGCTCGCGGTCACCGGGCCACCTCGCCAGTCGGGCCGAAGCCCTGTCCTCTGGCCTTTAGCGGGATTGCAGCGTCCCCACCCTGAGCAGGCGGCGAGTCCTCCCACCTGGGGGAATATCGCCGCAAGCGGGCACACTTAAAGGTGTTGCACCGCTTGCTCAACTTGTTGGTACAAGCTGATGCAGTGATGTTGCACCCACGGACAGTGAGTCGTCAAGCGATCGGGGCCCACATGTACCAACAAGTTGAGCGAGTGCGTCATGATGGACGCATGAACAAGCAGCCGAAGTACCGGCAGGTCGCGGACGCTCTTCGTCGCGACATCGACAACGACGTCTATAAGCCGGGCTCGCGCCTGCCCTCCGAGAGCGAGCTGAGTACTCGGTTCGACGCTTCGCGCAACACCGTCCGCTCTGGCCTTTCCCTGCTGGTCAGCGAGGGGCTGATCTCGTCGAGCCAGGGGCTTGGATACGAGGTCAAGAAGCATGAGGTGTTCAAACTGAACGCGTCTCGCTTCGAGAACCTGACCTTTCCGCAGAACGGTGACGCCTACAGCACCGATGTCACCAACGCCGGCCGTCACCCCAGCCAGACGTTCCGTGTCGAGGTGACCCCGGCAACCGAGTACGTGGCGGAGCGACTCAAGGTCGAGCGGGAGTCGACCACCGTTCTCCGGTTCTGCCACCGCTTCGTAGACGACGTGCCGTGGTCGACTCAGGCCACCTACTACCCCGACTGGCTCGTGAAGAAGGCCCCGCGACTGGCGGAGCCCGGCGACATCGCCGAGGGGACCACGCGCTACCTTGCCGGAATCGACGTCGAGCAGATCGGCTACTTCGACGAGATCGCGGCCCGGATGCCCACCCCGGACGAAGCGCGACTGCTGGACATCGGCGCTGGAGTCCCGGTCCTGCTCTGGACCCGTACCGGCTACTCGGCGGACCAGGTCATCCGCTGCACCATCACGACCTTCCGGGGGGATCTGAACCGGATGAACTACGAGATCGGCACGTTGTCCGCTCGGCAGGAGGACGAACCGCAGTGATCATCGAGCGAGCGACCGCAGAGGACCTCGACGCACTGCTCGCGTTCCGCCAGGAAGCGGCGACGTGGCTCTCCGATCTCGGTACGGATCAGTGGCAACGCCCGTACCCAGCAGACAGGTTGCTGAGCACGATCGAAGCTGGAGTCGTCTTCATGGTCCGCGACGGATCGGTGACGGCGGCGACCATCACGTTGACCCCGGAAGCGGAAGGCGGACTCTGGAGTGAACAGGAACTCCGGCAGGAATCCCTGTTCGTGAACAAGCTGACCGTGGCCCGCACGCACGCCGGCCAGGACCTCGGTGGACGGTTGCTCGATTGGGCAAGCGACCAGGCGTATCGTTCCGGCGTCATGTGGCTCCGGCTCGACGCCTGGACCACGAACAAGCCGCTCCAGGACTACTACCTTCGCCATGGGTTCGAGCATGTGCGCACGGTCACGGAGGGTGGAGCGGTCAACGGTGGACCCCGAGTCTCGGGGTGGCTCGCGCAGCGTCGAGCGATGCCCAGTACGACGCATGGGCTGACTGGCCTGGTGGGATCGGACGCATGGTGATGCCTGCCTGACCGCCCATGTCGGTCGGTGTGATCAGGGAGTCACGAACGATGGCGCGCGCCTCAGGTCTCGTGATGCTGCAAATCCCCTTCCGTGAACACAGAAGCCTCGCAGGCTGAACCTGCGAGGCTTCTGCATCAAAAGTCTGAGGGTCGACATCACTGGCCGCAGGCCCCTGCCGCCAGCGCGAGGGGATCGAGGGCTACGTGAGCGAGGCAGTGAAGCGCTCGACATGCATGCTGGCGGCTGCGCCCCACGCAAGGTTCAAACGCAGTTGGTTACCTTGCTGATGGGAGACATGATCAAACAGCATGCCGATTGTGGCTGCGCCTCCGATGCCCTCCCGCGCTTGTCCAGCAGGCGGAGCCTGGTCAGGCTCGAAGGTCGTGAACTCCAGCCGACCGGACTCGGGCCAGTAGATGCCGACCGTGGCCGGCGGCGCCTGCCGGCGCATCCTGGCGTACACGTCGTCGATGGTGTCGCTCTCCAGCGCCGTGACGATGGCGTCGCCTGATCGGTACCCGTGGGCGCCGAACTGACGTCGAATCTCTGGATCAGCGAGCCTCTTGGCTACTTCGAAGGCCGCCTTGCGTCGCAGCGCGCGTTCGTCAGCCACACCGCCACCTCCGCAGGTTGTCTTCCCACTTTTCTTGCATCTCGTCCAGCGCCCCCTCGTAGCTATCGTGCACGACATCCCAGGCGCCGTCACGTTCGGGGATGTCACGAATCAGGTCGTGATCAAGCAACACCGATCCGCTCCGGCCGAAGAGATGCCGGTGGACCGTGCCGCCACAGCAGTCGATGCGAGCCAGCTCCTCCCAAGCGCCGTAATCGCTGGTCAGCTGCATGACGGCAAAGTCGACGATCTTGTTGCGGTAATATCTCAGCCGAACTCGCAAAAGATCTTGTTCTGAGCATGGAATGTCGAAAACTTCCTGCTCAGCGGGCGGAACGTTCGGTGGTCGATACACCGCCTTGGGTGGCGTCGCACCCATGTCGACGAGCTTGCTCCGACGCTTGTTGCTGTTGTTCGCCATAGGCATCGCCCCCCTCTAACGAGTGACGAACATTACTCGTGTGGGCTAGCGACCGACACCACTTGCGCGACGTTGGGCGACAGTCGGTCCCTTTGAGTGGCGACCTGGACAAGGGCTTGCCTGTAGTGCCACAGCCAATGAAGGCCCTCATATTTCTGCGGGGCTCGCGCACGTCCAGCGATTCTCAACCCGACCCGCAGGCTCCCTGAACAGGCCGGATCGGGCGGCACGGCTCGATGGGCCTGACATCAGTGGCTGACATCAACGTCCACACACAGTGGCGGACACTTACTGGCTAGTGGCCGTGCGGGCGGCTGCATGACCGACCCCTTCGCCGCCGATCATGGCTAGCCGCCACGTCCTGCTCGATGGCCTTCCGTTGTCCTAGTCCTTGTCCAGTTCACTGGCGTCCGCCACCGTTCCCTGCCGTACGCGATCACTGATAGGCCTGTCCGGTGAACGGCTCCGTACGCCCCTGTACGGACATGCGGACAGTTGGAAAGCGTGTTGGGGGCAACCCCTCACGAGTTCGAATCTCGTATCCTCCGCCAGTGCCTCACCGGGCACGATGTCGAAGGGCCCCGCTGCTTGCAGCGGGGCCCTTCTTCGTTGTCCGGCCCGGCGCGGACGGCGGCGGCGTGGCGGCCGGAGATGGGCGGGCGGGCCGATAGCCTCGGGCCAGTCATGGGGGGAACGCCTGTCGAGTCGCCCATCCCGGGAGGGCCCCATCTCCGCAACGAAACCGCCGGCCACCCCGTCCGCACCGGCGGGTCAGCCGCGCGAGGCCGACGAGCTGCAGGCCATGCTGCGGCGGCCCGAGTACCGCAAGGCCCTGGTGTTCTGCGGGCTGATCGGCATCCCGGTCTCCCTGATCGCGTTCTGGTTCCTCGTCGCGATCACCGAGCTGGAGCAGCTGATCTGGACGGACTGGCCGCGGGACCTGGGCTGGGACCAGGCGCCCTGGTGGTGGGGGTTCCCCCTGCTGCTGGTCTCGGGCCTGGTCGTCGGGCTGATCGTCGCCCGGCTGCCGGGACGCGGCGGGCACCTCCCGGCGGGCGGCCTGCACGCGGGCGGCATCACCGCGAGCGCGCTCCCCGGAGTGGTCCTCGCCGCCTTCTTCAGCCTGCCGCTCGGCGCCGTCCTGGGACCCGAGGCGCCGCTGCTCGCCCTGGGCACCGGACTCGCCCTGCTCTTCGGGCGCCTCGTGAAGGCGCCCCAGACGAAGGCCGGCACGATGCTGCTCGGCGCCGCCGGCTCCGCCTCCGCCGTCTCGGCGCTCTTCGGCAACCCCCTCGTGGGCGCGGTGCTCCTGATGGAGGTGGCCGGCGTCGGCGGCCCGCAGCTCTTCGCGCTGATGCTGCCCGCGCTGCTGTCCAGCGGCATCGGGGCGCTGGTGTTCACCGGCTTCGGCCACTGGACCGGCCTGAAGCCCGCGAGCCTCGACATCGGGCTGCCCCCGTCGCCGCTGCTCGACACCGGCGACGTCCTGTGGACGCTGCTGATGGCGCCCGCCGTCGCCCTGCTCGTCCACGCCGCCTTCGTGGGCGGACGCTACGCGGCCGGCTTCGTGACGAAGCGGATCGTGTGGAACACCACGCTGTGCGCGCTCGGGGCGGCCGGCTGCATCGCCCTGTACGCCGTCACCACCGGCCGGTCGCCGGAGGAGGCCGCCCTGTCGGGGCAGGCAGCCCTGGGGCAACTGGCGGCCGACCCGCACGCCTGGTCGGTGGGCGCGCTCATCGCCGTCATCGGCTTCAAGTCGCTCGCCTACCTGCTCTGTCTGGGCAGCCTGCGCGGCGGCCCCGTCTTCCCTTCCCTGTTCCTGGGCGGGGCGGCCGGCGTGCTGCTCGCGCCGCTGCCGGGCTTCGGGCTCGTCCCGGCCATGGCGGTCGGCATGGCGGCGGCCGTCACGGCCGGCATGCGGGTGCCCGTCTGCAGCGTCGTGCTGGTCGTGCTGCTGCTGGGCAACGTGGAAACGGTCCCGGTCGTGGTGCTGGCCGCGGTCATCTCCTTCGTCGTGGTGGAACTGCTGCCGCAGGGGCCGGAGATCCCGCCGTACCCCGCACGGCCCGCGTGGACCCGCCGGCCCCGCAAGGGCTGAGTCAGGCCGACTCGGCGCGCACCCGGCCGGCCCGGACGGCGTCGAGCAGCGCCTGGTGGTCCATCTCGTTCTGGTCCGCGTACAGCTCGGCGAACGTCGCCAGCGCGCGGTCGAAGACGTCCCCTCCGCCCAGGTAGGAGGCGATCGCGATCCGGTCTCCCGACCGGGCGTGGGCGCGGGCCAGGGTGGCGCCGCACAGGGTCCCGAACAGCTTCATCCGCTTCGGCGACAGGTTCTCGGCGACGACGATGCCCTTCCAGTCCCTCAGCTGGCGCACGTAGAAGTCGCGGCGCCGGCCGTCGATGCCCTGGGCGCGTTCCCAGCCCAGGAAGATGTCGCTGGTGGCCTGCATCAGGCGCTGACCGGCGACGACGCGTTCGCCCTGGGTCCGGAACGGCCCGGGGCCGGCGTAGGGCGCGAGCACCGACTCGTCGGCCTCCTTGGCCTGGAGGAAGAGCGGGTCCCGGTCGTCCTTGCCGAGGAGCAGGACGATCCAGCAGCGGGTGCCGACGCTGCCGACCCCGACGACCTTCCGGGCCACGTCCGCCACCCGGTAGGACTCCAGCAGGAAGCGCCGGTCGGTGGAGAGACTTCGGCCGTAGGACGCGATCAGGCGGCTGATCCGCTTCTCCAGGGCGTGCTGCTCGGCGTCGGGCAGCAGATCCGCCAGGCGCACGAGCAGCGGCGGCTCGGACGCGATCACGCGCCGGCCGCCGGCGACCCGGGTGAGCTTGTCGAACGCCTGCAGGGTGTCGTGCGCGCGGGCCCGTTCCCGGGCGCGCGCCCAGCGGTCCCGGTTCGCGGAGCCGAGCACCGGCGCGAACTGCCGCTGCAGGTCGTCGGCCTCGAACCGGGCGTACCAGACGTCGAGATTGCCCAGCCCGGCGAAGGCGCGCATCCGCTCCCGGTAGGACCGCACCGCGGCCCGCACCACGGAG
Source organism: Streptomyces sp. NPDC048338 (assembly GCF_043201055.1). NCBI lineage: Bacteria > Bacillati > Actinomycetota > Actinomycetes > Kitasatosporales > Streptomycetaceae > Streptomyces > Streptomyces sp. NPDC048338. The sequence continues at coordinate 37,108 of NZ_JBICYQ010000019.1, read as the reverse complement.
GCCCGCTGCCGGGTGCTGAAGCCGTTGGCCCGCCCGGCGATGACCAGGCTGGCGGCGAGCCGTTTGACGTCCCACTCCCAGGGGCCGGGCAGCGTCTCGTCGAAGTCGTTGATGTCGAACATCAGGCGGCGTTCGGGAGAGGCGAGCAGCCGGAAGTTGAGCATGTGCGCGTCGCCGCACAGCTGCGCCGTGAACCCGCTGCGCGGGGTGCCGGCGAGGTCGGCGGCCATGATGGCGGCCGCCCCGCGGTAGAAGCGGAAGGGCGACTCGCTCATCCTTCCGTAGCGGATCGGGACGAGTTCCTGGACCCGCCTCGCCGACTGGGCCTCGATGAGGTCGACCGGATCCGTGCGCTGCGCCGACGGGGTGAACGCGGCGTGCGAGGAGCGGGGCACGGCGGACCGGGCGGCCTTGCCGCGCGCCGCCCGTTCCTTCTCGGTGCCGTACCGTCCGGCCCGTTGCCGGCGCTGTTTCCCGGCGCTCTTGTCCTTGGCGCTCTTGGCGTTCATCGCGGCCGGGGCCTCAGGGGGTGTCGGCCGCGTCCGCCGCCTCGGCCGCTTCGAGCGAGGCGAGCAGGGCCTGGACGGGGATCCGGCCGGAGGCGACCAGCTGGGCGCCGCCGCGCCGCAGGGCGGCGGCGAAGGGGGCCGCCCAGACGTTCTCGTAGATGAGCAGGCCGGCGGAGTTGCCCGGCTCCACCGCGGCCGCGGCCTCCTCCAGGTCGTCCTGGCCGAGCAGTCCGGACTGCGCGCCCTCGAAGACGGTGAGGTCGAGCTCGCCGTCGCCGTCGAGGTCGGTGAGCTCCAGGGCGGCCACCGTGCCGTCCGTGTCCTTGGTGATGAACATCAGGTCGAGGATGCGGATGAGGCCGCGGTCCACGAGGTCGATCAGGTGCCCCAGTCCCTCACCGGTCATGCGGTTTCCGGGGAACTCCACGACCACGTAGTCGATGGGCCCCATCTCGTCGATGCGCTCGGTCACGGCGTCACCTCTCGTGCGTTCGGTCCCCCTGATGGCGATCCCCCGCACCGGACTCCCGGTGACCCCGGATCAGGCCGCGGCGTCCCTGGACGTGCCGACGCACAGGGCCCAGATGACGAACCCGTCGATCACGATCAGGACGATGGCCCAGAACGGGTAGTACGGCAGCCACGTGAAGTTGGCGAGCATCGCGATCGCCGCCACGGCGATGCCGATGATGCGGGCCCACAGCTTGCCGCTGAACAGGGCCAGACCCGCGACGGCCACGATGATGCCGATGATCAGATGCACCCAGCCCCAGCCCGTGAGGTTCCAGGCGAAGGTGTAGTTCCGGGTGGTGACGAAGACGTCGTCCTCGGCGATGGCAGCGATCCCCTGGAAGATCGACATGATGCCGCCGAAGATCATCATGACCGCGGCGAACATCGTCCAGCCCGACACCGCCATTCCTCCGCCGGAGCCGGCACGCTGCGTTCCTGTCTGCGTCGCCATGGCGTACTCCTCTGGACGAGACCGACCGCCGGCGGATCGGCCGACGGCTGCCCCCATGGGATCCAGCGTGCCACGGGTGGCCCGGGGCGGCAGTTCGGCGCATCCGCGGCGGTGCGCGGGCGGCCGATCGCCGCACTGCGGCGCCGAAAGAGCGGTGGAAGAATGAGGCCGTCCCGGTGTGCCGGGCCGTCCGGCGCCGGTTCGCGGAACGCCTCGGCTGCCTCCCGCAGCCGCGCCGCGCGAGAAAGGACGTCACCATGCCAGGTCTCCTTCGCGGAGTGGCCCGCACCGCCGTCGTCGCGGGAACGGCGACCGCCGTGTCCAATCGCGTGTCGCGCCGCCAGCAGGGACGCTGGGCCGCCCAGTCGGGCTACCAGGAAGCCCCGCAGCAGGCTGCCGCGCCGCCGCCGGCCGCCCCGGCCGCCGACGACATGGGCGACAAGCTCGACCAGCTCAAGCAGCTCGGCGAACTCAAGGCCCAGGGCGTCCTCACCGAGTCCGAGTTCGAGGAGCAGAAGCGCAGGCTCCTGGCCGGCTGAACAGCCCCGTGCGACAGGCCGGCCACCGGCCCGCGCAGCATCCGGCCGGTGGCCGGACACATCGTCCGACCATGGTGATGTCGCACAAGAGGATGTGAAAAACACGGTATTCGCCGTCATGTCACGGACGTAACGTCCGTCCGGTTTCTGGCACCTTGATACGCGAAGTGCAGGATCCGAACGGAATGGGGACGCCGGGATGATGCAGGACCGTCGAATCGCCGGATGGGATCGTCTCCCTCGTCACCGCAGAGGCGTCACCCTCGTCGCCGGGGTGACCGCCGGCGCGATCACCCTCCTCACAGGCTGCGACGTGCTCAAGCCCTACACCCCGCCCCGGCCGGCCACGAAGGACTCCCTCACCTTCTACGTGAGCCCGGACGGCGACGACGAGAACGACGGGCTGACCGAGAAGACCGCCCTGCGCACCCTCGACCGGGCCGACGAGGTGCCGTTCAAGCCCGGCGACCGGCTGCGCCTCAAGGGCGGCGCGCGGTTCACCGGCGAGCTGACCCTCGGCCCCGAGGAGGCCGGCAGCGTCCGGAAACCCGTCGTGATCGAGTCGTACGGCACCGGGAAGGCCACCATCGCGGCCCGCGGCACGGCGGGCATCACGGTGCACAACACCGGCGGCGTGGAGATCCGGAACCTGGCGATCAGGGGCGACACCGCGTCACGCCGGGCCGAGGACGGCATCAAGTTCTTCAACGACCTGCCGGACGAGAAGCGCCTGGCGCACGTCCGGATCTCCGGCGTGGACGTGTCGCGCTTCCGCAACGGGATCAGCATCGGCGCCGCTTCGAAGTCCCTCGGATTCCGCGACATCACGATCGCCGACTCCGCGACGCACCACAACCAGAACGCCGGACTGGTCACCGTCGGACCTCGCTTCCAGGCCGACGAACCCTCCTACGCGCACGAGAAGCTCACGGTCACGAGCGTGCGGGCGTACGCGAACTCCGGCGACCCCAAGGCGCACGACCGCAACACCGGCAGCGGGATCGTCCTCGGCAGCCTCAGGAACGCGACGATCCAGCGCTCCGCCGCCTACGACAACGGCGCGAACTCCTCCGCCCGCGCGGAGGAGGGCCCCGAGGGGATCTGGACGTACGACTCGACCCGCGTGGTCATCCAGAACAACAAGTCGTACCGCAACCGCACCGGCTCCCGTGTCGACGGCGGCGGCTTCGGCCTGGACAACAACGTGTCCGACTCCGTGCTCCAGTACAACCTGGCCTACGGGAACGACGGCCCGGGCTTCCTGGTGTACTCGGGCGAGCCGACCAACATGCACAAGGACAACGTCGTCCGGTTCAACTACAGCTGGGACGACGCCCGCAAGCTGCCCTTCTACGGCGGCATCGTGGCCTACGGCACCCGCCTGCGGAACCTGGACATCCACAACAACACCGTGGTGCAGCGGTCCCCCGAGGGCGCCGAGCGGCCTCCGGCGCTGCGCCTGCGGGCCGGCATCAGCAACATCGGCGTCCGCAACAACATCTTCGTCACCGACGGCGCCGCGGTGGTGGACTCCGACACCCCGTTCACCCAGACCAAGGTCCGGCTCCAGGGGAACGACTACTTCACCACCGGCGACTGGAAGCTCGTCTGGGGCGACGCGTCGTACACCAGCCTGGCCGACTGGCGGCGCAGGGCCGGGCAGGAGCAGCACGCCTCCGCCCCCACCGGCACCAGCGCCGACCCCTGCCTCGTCGACCTGGCGGCCCCGGTCACCGACCGGGCCGGAGCCGCCAATCTCGTCTCGACCTGCGCCGACATGGCGGGTGCCCTCCCGCTGCGCTCCGTCGGCGTCGACCCGGGTCCGGTCGACTACTTCGGCGAGCGGCTGAGCACCGCGCCCTCGGTGGGCGCCGCCGCGCCGCCGCGGTCGGCACCCTGACTCAGACCGCCTCGCTGGGGTCCGGGCACCAGGGCGGGCGACGGCCGGCCCAGCGCCCGGACCGTCCAGCCCGACGCGCGCCACAGGCCCGCGTCGAGATGGTTGCGGGCGTCGACGAGCCGCGGGCAGCGGACCACACGGGCCAGCTTCACCGGGTCGAGCTCGCGGTAGTCGCTCCACTCGGTCAGGTGCAGCACCACGTCCGCACCGGTGCAGGCGGTCGCCGGCTCGGTCTCGTAGCGCAGTTCGGGGTGGGCCAGGCGGGCGTTGTGCAGGCCCTCGGGGTCGTGGACCCGTACCTCGGCCCCCTCCCGGTGGATCGCTGCGGCCACGGCGAGGGCCGGCGAGTCGCGGACGTCGTCGCTGTTCGGCTTGAAGGTGGCGCCGAGCACCGCGATCCGCCGCCCCGTGAAGTCCCCGCCGACGAGATCGCGGGCGATGTCGACGGTACGGCGCCGCTGACGCAGGTTGATCTCGTCCACCCGGCCCAGGAAGCCGACCGCCTCCTCGACGCCCAGTTCGCGGGCCCGCGCGGTGAACGCCCGGATGTCCTTGGGCAGGCACCCGCCGCCGAAGCCGAGGCCCGCGTGCAGGAAGCGGCGCCCGATGCGGGTGTCGTGGCCCAGCGCGTCGGCGAGGGTGACCACGTCGGCACCGGCCGCGTCGCAGACCTCCGCCATCGCGTTGATGAAGGAGATCTTGGTGGCGAGGAAGGAGTTGGCCGAGACCTTGACCAGCTCCGCGGTGGCCGGGTCGGTGCTGAGGTACGGGACCCCGGCCGCCAGCATCGGCGCGTACACGTCGCGCAGGGTGCGGTCGGCGCGCGGCGAGGTCACTCCCACGACGATCCGGTCCGGCCGCAGGGTGTCCTCGACGGCGAAGCCCTCGCGCAGGAACTCCGGGTTCCAGGCGATCTCGGCCTCGGCGCCCGGACGGGCGAGCGCGCGCAGGCGGGCGGCCAGGCGCGGGGTCGTGCCCACCGGGACGGTGGACTTGCCGACGATCAGGCAGGGGCCCGTCAGATGGGCGGCGAGACCGTCGACGACCGCGTCGACGTACCGCAGGTCGGCGGCGTCCGAACCGGCCTGCTGCGGGGTGCCCACGCACACGAAGTGCACCTCGCCGAAGGCCGCCGCCTCGCTGAGCGAGGTGGTGAAGCGGAGCCGCCCCGAGGCCATGGCCCGGGTCAGCACCTCGTCGAGTCCGGGCTCGAAGAACGGTGGTCGCCCTTCGGCGAGAGCCCTGATCTTCTCGGCGTCGACGTCGACGCCCAGTACCTCGTGACCGATGTCGGCCATGCACGCGGCGTGCACGGCTCCGAGGTATCCCGTCCCGATGACGGTCATGCGCATGGGGGGTCTCCTGTCCTGCGAAGCTGCGAAGGGGTCGAAGGGGAACGTCCGGGGGCGACGGGCCCGGGGGACGGGAAGCCGGATCGAGCCCGGCGGGGCAGCCGCCGGGCCGGTACGGCGGGGGTGGGGTCAGCCGGCCTCGTAGCCCGCGGGGTTGAGCTCCTGGAAGCGCCAGGCGTCCTCGCACATCGCCGCGAGGTCGCGCGTCGCCGTCCAGCCCCAGGCCGCGGCGACCGCCCCGGCATCGGCGACCAGTTCGGCGACGTCGCCGGGCCGGCGTCCGGTCACCTCGTACGGGATCGGCCGGCCGGAGGCGCGCTCGAAGGCGCGGACGAGATCGAGGACCGAGGAGCCCACGCCCGTGCCCAGGTTGAGGACGCGCATCCCGCTCGCGTCCCCGAGGTGCTCCAGCGCCCGCCGGTGTCCCTCGGCCACGTCCACCACGTGGATGTAGTCGCGGACGCCGGTCCCGTCGGGCGTCGGGTAGTCGTCGCCGAAGACCGTCAGACCCTCGCGACGGCCCACGGCGACCTGCGCCAGGTACGGCATGATGTTGTTCGGGACGCCCTGCGGGTCCTCGCCCAGCAGCCCGGAGGGGTGCGCGCCGACCGGGTTGAAGTAGCGGAGCGCCAGCACGCTCAGCTCCGGCAGCCGGCGGCACGTGTCGGCCAGCACCTGCTCGCAGATCCACTTCGTCGTGGCGTACGGGTTGGTCGGGGCGGCCGGATCCCCTTCCGTCAGCGGCACCTTGGTCGCGTCGCCGTAGATCGAGCACGACGAGGAGAACACCAGCCGGTGCACGCCGTGCGCGTGCATGGCCGACAGCAGGGCGGTCGTCCCGCCGACGTTGATGTCGTAGTAGGCGATCGGGATCTCGACGGACTCGCCCACCGCCTTCTTCGCGGCGAAGTGGATCACCGCGTCCACCGGATGCGCCTCGAAGACGGCGTCCAGTGCGCGGCGGTCCCGCAGGTCCGCGCGGTACACGGCGGTGAGCGGCCGCCCGGCGATCTTCGCGACCCGCTCCAGGGCCTCCGGGGAGCTGTTCGAGTGGTCGTCGACGACGACGACCTCGTAGCCGTTCTCCAGGAGTTCGACGCAGGTGTGGCTGCCGATGAATCCGGCACCACCGGTGACCAGGACCGTCGTGGGGGGCATGAGGGAAGTCCCTTCGGTGGGTGGCTGTGGGGGTGAGGGTCTGGCGGGCCGGCCGGGTCACCAGCCGAAGAGGCCCTTGGCGTAGACGGGGAAGAGGCCGACCGCCAGGGAGAGCGGCAGCAGGGCGAGCGTTCCGAGGAGGAGCGGCAGGCGCGCGGTCACCAGGGCCCTGAACCGCGACACCCCCGCGGCCCGCGCCATCCCGCCGACGTGCAGCCCGGCGACGGCCAGGGTGACCAGCGCGTACGAGCACGCGCCGAGGATGCAGAGGAAGACGTAGCCGGCCGCGGGGCCGGTGAGCTCGCCGATCACCGCGCAGGAGGACAGCGTGGTGGTGATGAGCAGGTAGGGCGCGACCAGTCGCAGCGGAAGCGGCTCCAGCCCGTCCGTCGACTTGGGCGTCACCTTGAAGACCACCGGACGGGGCCGCAGCTTCTGCCACAGCGCCGCGCCCACCCCCCAGGCGACGAAGGGCCAGCGCGCCAGGGCGAACAGCCAGCTCTCCCAGCTCAGGATGGGCGCCTTCGCCGGGCGGAGCAGACCGTGGCGGCGCACCAGAGCGATGAGCAGGATCATCCACAGGGACAGTGCCCAGTAGTGGCCGAGGAACGAGGCGTAGTTGACGTTGATCCAGGGCAGGCCGGTGACGGCCGCGATCGGCGGCAGCGCGAGTCCGGCGGTCGTGGTCACGGCGAGCAGGGGGTAGTAGGACAGGGCGAACGCGAACCGCAGCCGCAGCGCCCCGTTCATCCGGCCGAGGTGGCGTGGGAGCAGGCCGAGCAGCATCACGGCGAGGCTGCGGGACCACTGGAACTCCTGGGTGGCCATGGCGGCGAAGGTGATCGGGCCGTCTCCGTGCGCCTCGGCGTCGATCGCGAACGATCCGTGCCAGCCGGCCGAGTTCATGAGGAAGGTGGTCGAGAAGTCCTCGGCGAGCTCGGGGCCGATGCCGCCGATGTCCCGGACCGCCTCGGTGCGTACCGCGTAGTGGGAGCCGATGCACATGGGGGCGAGCCCGGCGGTGTGGCCCAGCTGCACCGCCCCGTGGAAGACGGCCTCGCGGTGCAGCCGGCCGCGCACGGACCAGGAGACGTCGGCGTTGGCGTCGCACACGCTGGGGGCGGCGACGTAGCCGATGGCCGGATCGGCGAACGGCCGCACCATCTCGGTCAGATACGTCGGGGCGGGCACGTGGTCGCAGTCCAGCTGCGCGACGACGTCGTAGCGCTCGTAGCCCCAGTGGTCGTAGAAGAAGGCGAGGTTGCCCTCCTTGCAGCGGGTGCGGCGCGGCCACGTCCTGCGGTGGTAGTCGGGCCGGTCCCGCCGGCAGGAGACGCTCACCCCGTGGGCGGCGCACCAGTCGAGGATCACGTCGGTCGGATCCTCGTCGCACAGCCAGACGTCGTAGGTGTGCGGGAAGTCCTGCCGGAGCATCGCCTCCAGGGTGGTGCGGGCGACGTCCCAGGGTTCCGAGGGGGCGCGGGTGACCACGAACGCCGTCCGCAGGGCGGGTACCGGGATCCGCGGGTTGAAGCGGCGCAGGCGGACGACCGCGAGGAAGAAGTAGAGGGGGAGCAGCGCGAGGTAGAGGAGCAGCGCGCTGTTCACGGCCAGGCCCACCCAGCCGATCCGGTGCTCGGGCTGGAGCCACCAGGTCCAGAACCAGATCAGGCAGGCCACCCACGCGAGCGTGAGGAACGCGACCTTCATCCGGTCGGCCTTGCCGAACTGGCGGACGAAGCTCTCGGGGCGGGTCTTCAGCAGGCGGCGCGGGTGGGCGAACACGGGCCCGTCGGAGGGGATCTCGGCGACGCTGCCGCGGGAGAGTTCACGGATCTGGTCCTTGAGCGGGACCTGGGCTCCCGCCGGGCTCGGGATGAGCCGGTCGGGCGCGACGGCCTCGCCTACGAGCCCTGGCTCGATCGGGGTCATGTGAGCGTGCTCCGGGGTGTTCTCGGTGTGGCGGTCGCGAGGGCCTCACGGCCGCCCCTGCGGGGACGGGCCGGCGGGGAAGGGGCGCCGGGGACGCCCGCTCCCCCGCCGGGGGAGAAGGGGAGGGTGGGGAAGGGGGCCGGAGCGGGACGGCACCCGGGGCGGTCTCAGGCCGGTGCGGTGGCGGGTTCCGGAGCGTCCGCACGGGTCTCCGGCCGGGTCGCCGCCCAGGTCCCGGGGAGCGCGGCGGCGGGGATGCCGGTGCGTGCCTCGTCGGCGGAGACACGCCCGTCCCCGGTGGCCGGGGCGTCGGCCCGGGTGTCGGGCACGGCGGCGAGGTACCCGCTCGGCAGCGGGGTCCCCTCCTCCTGGCCGCCACGGATCGCCGCGGCCGCGGTGGAGAGTTCGGCGGGCCGGGAGGCGAACCAGTCGGCCGTCCTGCGCAGGCCCTCGTCGATGTCCACCTCGGGCGCCCAGCCGAGCGTGTCCTGTGCGCGGGTGATCACCGGGCGCCGGCGGCACGGGTCGTCGACCGGCAGCGGGTGGTACTGGATCTGCGACGGCGAGCCGGTGAGCTCCAGGACCCGCTCGGCCAGCTCGGTGACCGTCCGTTCCACCGGGTTGCCCAGATTGAACGGGCCGGGCTCGGCCGAGTCGATGAGGGCGACGAGGCCCCGGACCAGGTCGTCGACGTAGCAGAAACTGCGGGTCTGCTTTCCGTCGCCGTAAATGGTCAGGGGCTCGCCCGTGAGGGCCTGGGTGATGAAGCTGGACACCACGCGTCCGTCGTGCGGCCGCATGCGCGGGCCGTAGGTGTTGAAGATGCGGGCGATGCCGACGTCGACGCCGTGGGTGCGGCGGTAGGCGACGGAGATCGCCTCGGCGAACCGTTTTGCCTCGTCATAGACACTGCGCGGCCCGACCGAATTGACATTGCCCCAGTAGTCCTCGTCCTGCGGGTGGACCAGGGGGTCGCCGTAGATCTCGCTGGTCGACGCGAGAATGAATCGGGCGCCGTTCCGCAGCGCGAGACGGAGGGCGTTCTCGGTCCCTCTGCTGCCGACGGCGAGCGTCTCCAGCGGCTGTCGCAGGTAGTCGGGCGGCGACGCGGGGCTTGCCAGGTGGGCGACGGCGTCGACGGCGCCGGGAACCTCCACGGCGACGGTGACGTCCGCGCGAATGAATTCGAATGCCGGGTCGGTGAGCAGGTGTTCGATGTTTCTGGGGTCGCCCGTCGAGAAGTTGTCCAGACAGACCACGGAATCCCCACGTCTCAGCAGGGCTTCGCACAGATGGGACCCGAGAAAGCCACTGCCACCGGTGACCGCAACTCGCATGCGATTCTCCAGGAATCGGGAACGGAAAAGCCTCACGCCTATTCCGATGCGGCCGGTGAACGCGGCGGACGGAAGCGGGAAGGCTCACGGGAAAACGCATGGCAAGCATATGGAAATAGGTGGGATTTTCCGTGGATCGCAATTCGGGGCTACGCCGATCGGACGCCGGTACCGCATGCCCACCCGGCCTTCGCCCCGGCGGCGCCGCCTCCGTGCGCCGATCGGCGCGTAGGTCCGCCTCACTCGCCCGTGTGACTCTCGGCCGCGCGTGCCAGCGTCGGACGGCGTGTTCGAGACCACCGGACCGGAAGAATGTGCGACGGGACCGATGAGTTGCGCGGCCGGGTCCGGTCTCCATCACAGCGGGCCGGCAGGGTACGGCCCGCCCACCGGACCGAGCCCACGAGCCCGGCCCGGCCCAGCCCAGCCCAGCCGAACGAGAGGTGCCGCGCATGTCCGAGGTCGTCAAGGGTCCCGCCAGCTACTTCCCCTCCATCGAGAAGAAGTACGGCCGTCCGGTCGCGGAGTGGCAGGACCTCATCCGCGCCTCCCCGCTGACCAGGCACATGGAGCTCGTCGCCTGGCTGAAGACCGAGCACGGCCTGGGCCACGGTCACGCCAACGCGCTCGTCGCGCACACCCTCGCCGAGAAGGGCCGGGACTGAACGCTCCACGACGCGGAGGGGAGCGGGCACGCCGCCCGCTCCCCCTCCTCCCCGTACCGCGGCCGGCGGGCCGCGGATCCTCAGGCCGCCAGCGCGTGCTCCGCGCGGCGGGCGACCCGCGCCCCGAGGGCGAGCGTCCCGCCCGCGGCCAGCACCCCGCCGGCCAGCGCCGTCCACCACAGCGGCACCGGCCCGAGCGCCGTGTAGAGCGCCACGCCGAGAGTGAGCGCGCAGAAGCGGGCCACTCCCCAGGTCCAGCTGAAGGCCCCCTGGTAGCGGCCACGGGCGTGGGCGGGCGCGAGATCGGCGACGACCGCGGCGGCGATGCCCGCCACGCAGACCTCGCCCAGCGACCAGACGACCACGGAGACCGTGTAGCCGACGACGCCGTCCGCGACCCCGGTCAGCGCCACGCCCACCGCGATCAGGACGCTGCCCGCGCACTGCACCCGCAGGCGCGGCAGTCCGGCCAGCCGGGCCGTCGCGAGCGGCTGCAGGAGGACCACCAGGAGGGCGTTGACCGCCGCCATCGCGCCGTACACCGCGGGGGACAGCCCGCTGTCGTGGATGGCGAGCGGCAGGGCGACCTCCGTCAGGGAGTAGACGAAGAGCTGGACACCGAAGAGCGGCAGCAGCACGAGCGCGAGCCGGTCCCGGAGCACGACGCCGTAGCCGATGCCGCCGCCCGCATCCGTCTCCTTCGCGCGGGGCGGCTCGCCGAGCCGGGTCGCGACCACGACGGCGTACGCGACCATCGTGCCCGCGTCGACCGCGAAGAGCAGCCAGTACCCCCGCGCGGCGAGGAAGCCGCCGAGGACCCCCGCCACCGCGGTGCCGATGTTGATGCCCCAGCCGAGCAGGGCGTACGCACGCTGCCGGTGCTCCGCCCCCACCGTGTCGGCCATCAGCGCGTACGCGGCGGGCGAGACCATCATTCCGGTCGCGCTGATCAGCAGCGCCGCGGCGGCCATCGTCCACACCCCCGGCGCGGCGAACAGCGCGCCCTGGGCCACGGCCGAGCCGAGCAGGCCGATCAGCATCGTGGGACGGCGGCCGACACGGTCGGCGAGCACCCCGCCGAGCGCCGGTCCGATCAGGTTTCCGGCGCCCAGCGCGCCGAGGACGTACGTGGTCTCGGCGCCCGTGATCCCTCGCGCGGCCAGGAAGAACACCAGGAAGGGCGTGACCATGAAGCCCAGCCGGTTGACGACGGTGCCGGCGAACACGGTCCAGACGGTGCGCGGGAGTCCGCGGAAGGTGGAGAGCATGCGAGGAGCGTGCTCCCCGTCCACCACGAAGCTCCATTGATTAAGCTCAGACCGAATCCATCGACGACACGACGAGGGCGGCGACGCATGGAGTCCGGACTCAGCTTCTCCGCCGCCGACCTGGCGCAGACCCGCTTCGCGGTCTCCCCCATGTGGGAGGTCGTGACCAGCTTCCGCCTGTTGCGCGGCGACAACGCCGGTACCCTCCACCGGCGTTGGACCGCACAGGTCCGGCCGCGGATCGCCGGCGCCGGACTCGACCGCGGCTGGCTCGCCGACCTGGTCCCGGACCGCGGCTACCTCGCGGACTTCCTCAACCCCACCCCCGCCACTCCCTTCCCCACCCTCGCCGCCGAACTCGACGCGATCCGCGCCACCCCGGCCGACCGCGTCCGGACCGACCTGGCGATGCTCGGCGCCGAACGCACCACCCCGCGCCCGGCGCGGCTCCGGCTGCTCGCCGAGGCGCCCGAAGCAGCCCTGGAGAAGGTCGCCGCCGAGATCGAGTGCTACTGGGAACTCGCCCTCGCCCCCTACTGGGCACGCATCAGAGGGCTCCTCGAAGCCGACGTCTTCCACCGGGCCCGGCAGGTCGCCGAGCACGGCTCGGCACGCGTCCTGAGCGAACTCCACGAGACCGTGCGGTGGGACGACGGCACCCTCCACCTCGTCCGCCGGCACTGCGCCCTGACCCGCGACGAGGCCGGCTCGGGGCTGCTGCTCGTCCCCTCGGTCTTCGCGTGGCCCCGGGTGATGACCCGCTCCGTGCCGCCCGAGCCACCCCAACTCGCCTACCCGGCCCGCGGTATCGGCAGCCTCTGGGAGCCGCGGCCCACCACCGCCACCGACGCGGTCGCCGCCGTCCTCGGCCGCTCCCGCGCCCTGCTCCTCGCCGAACTCGACACCCCCGCCTCCACGACCCGGCTCGCCGAGCGGTGCGGCCTGTCCGCCCCCGGCGTCTCCCAGCACCTCATCGCCCTGCGCAACGCCGGCCTCGTCACGGCCCACCGCAGCGGCCGGTCCGTCCTCTACGCCCGCACGTCCGTCGCCGACGCCCTGCTCACCCCCACCGGAGACCCCGCGTGATCCTCCCTCCCGGCACCGACGGGACACCGACGCCCGCCGCGGCCCCCACGCCGAACCCCGTTCCTGCGGACCGCCCTTCGCCGACAGCCGGCTCCCCCGGGTCCTCCACCGGCTCCTGACGGACCTCCCGGCTTGCGTTGGAGTCCGCTCCAACTCCTAGAGTGCGCGCCCAGGGAGGTCACCATGCGCTATCGCGTACTCGGCGGGACCGGCATCGAAGTGAGCGCCTACTGCCTCGGCACCATGATGTTCGGCTCCGTCGGCAATCCGGACCACGACGACTCCGTCCGCGTCATCCACGCCGCACTGGACCAGGGCGTCAACTTCGTGGACACGGCCGACATGTACTCGGCGGGCGAGTCGGAGGAGATCGTCGGCAAGGCGCTCCGCGGCGCCCGGCGGGACGACGTCGTACTCGCCACCAAGGTCCACTTCCAGATGGGCGAGGGACGCGGCCGCAGCGGCAACTCCCGCCGCTGGATCACCCGCGCCGTGGAGGAGAGCCTGCGCCGGCTCGGCACGGAGTGGATCGACCTCTACCAGGTCCACCGCCCCGACCACCGCACGGACGTCGAGGAGACGCTCTCCGTCCTCGGCGACCTCATGACCCAGGGCAAGATCCGCGCGTTCGGCTGCTCCACCTTCCCCGCCGAGGAGATCGTCGAGGCGCACGCCGTCGCGGACCGGCGCGGACTGCGCCGCTTCCGGTCGGAGCAGCCCCCGTACTCGCTCCTCGCGCGCGGGATCGAGGCGTCGGTCCTCCCGGTGGCGCAGCGCTACGGCATGGGCGTGCTGACCTGGAGTCCGCTGGCGTCCGGCTTCCTCACCGGCAGGTACCGCAAGGGGCAGCCGATCGACCTGACCAGCGGGCGGGCCGCGCTGACCCCGCACCGCTTCGACCCCTCGCTGCCGGTCACCGCGGCCAAGCTCGACGCCGTCGAGCAACTCGTCGCCCTGGCCGAGGAGATCGGCTGCTCACTGCCGGAGCTGGCGATCGCCTTCGCGGCGGCGCACCCGGCCGTGACCTCGGTGATCATCGGACCGCGGACCATGGAGCAGCTGGAGGGCCTGCTGAAGGGCGCGCCCCTGGTCCTCGACGACGACGTCCTCGACCGGATCGACGAGATCGTCCCGCCGGGCACCGACCTGTACCGGCCGGACGGCGTGTGGCGCCCGGCGGCCGTGACGGACGCGTCCCTGCGGCGGCGACCGGTGGGGGAGCGGGCCGCGGGCTGACCCGTGGGGCGCCCCGCTGTCGGTGCGAGGCGCGATGCTTGGCCGTATGGCTGACACGCGACGTGTGATCACGGGGGACGAGCGCAGGGCCCGGCTGGGCGTACGGCACCGCCTGGCCGGGTCGGCGCGGGCGGCGGGCGCGGAGGAGGTGGCCGACGCGCTGGTCGCGCTGCACGCCACCGACCCGGCGAGCGTCTTCCTGAGCGTGGGGGCGCGGCTGCGCGAGGTCGAGGGGGCCGCGGACCCCGTGACCGGCCTGGAGCGGGCCCTGTACGAGGACCGGACGCTCACCCGGATGCACGGCATGCGGCACACGCTCTTCGTCTTCCCGACCGGGCTCACCCCCGCCGTCCACGCCTCGACCACCCGCGACGTCGCCGCCCGCGAACGCGCCTCGCTCGTACGGCACCTGACCGCCGGCAGCGCCTACGACGCCGCCTGGCTGAAGGAGACCGAGGAGCTGCTGCTCGCCGAACTGGCGGCCCGCGGCGAGGCGACCGGCGTGGAACTCGGCGAGGCCGTGCCGCGGCTGCGCGCCCAGTACCTCTACGGCGTCGGGACCCGCCAGGAGGGCTACCAGTCCCTCTCCAGCCGGCTGCTCCGCATCCTCGGCATGGAGGGCCGGATCGCGCGCGGCCGTCCCCAGGGTTCCTGGAACTCCAGCCGCTTCCGCTGGACCCTCGCGCCCGGCCTGCCCGACCCGGCCGACGCGGACGCCCACGCCGAACTCGTACGCCGCTGGCTGGCCGCCTGCGGACCGGCGACCGAGGCCGACCTGAAGTGGTGGACCGGCTGGAAGGTCACCGACGTCCGCAAGGCGCTGGCGGCCGTCGGCGCGGAGCAGGTCGACCTCGCCGAGGGCACCGGGCACGTCCTGCCGGGCGACACCGGCCCCGTGGCCGCGCCGGAGCCGTGGGCCGCGCTGCTGCCCTGCCTCGACCCGACGGCCATGGGCTGGGTCCGGCGCGACTGGTACCTCGATCCCGCCCACAAGGCCGCCCTCTTCGACCGCAGCGGGAACATCGGCCCGACCGTCTGGTGGAACGGCCGCATCGTCGGCGGCTGGGCCCAGCGCGCCGACGGCGAGATCACCTGGCGACTGCTCGACGACGTGGGCACCGAGGCCGGCGCCGCCGTCGCGGCGGAGGCGACGCGGCTGTCCTCCTGGGTCGGCGCGGTCCGCGTGACGCCCCGCTTCCGCACGCCGCTGGAGAAGGAGCTGGCGGCCGGGGAGTGAGCCGCGGGCCCGGAACGCGTGGTTCCTGCGGGTGGATTCCCGGGCGAATCCGGAGGCCTTCCGCGAGGTGTCGAGAATCCCGGCCGGGCTCCGACGTCCCCTGTGAAGGGAAAGCCCCCGGGAAGTACGACCGAAGGAGCGGGTCATGAAGTACCTCGTGATGGTGCAGGGCGCCCAGGCCGACTACGAGGCCATGAGCGGCAAGGGTTCCGAGCAGAGCCCGGCCTGGAGCGAGCAGGAGCTGCGGGCGATGTTCGCCTTCATGCAGTCCGTCAACGACGACCTCGCCGAGTCCGGCGAGCTGGTCGACGCGCAGGGGCTCCTCGAACCGGCCCGGACCCGGTTCGTGACCGCCGACAAGGACGGCCGTCCGGTGATCACGGACGGGCCGTACGGGGAGACGAAGGAGGTGCTCGCCGGGTACTGGGTGCTCGACTGCGAGAGCCTGGAGAGGGTCACCGAGATCGCGGCGCGCGTGGCGCAGTGCCCGCAGCCGGCCGGCAGCAAGGACTACCCGGTGGTGATCCGGCCGATCGACGGCGGCGGTCGCGAGGTGTGACCGCGGGAAGCGGACCCGGGGAGCCGGACATCGAGGGACCGGACATCGACGAGACCGGGGCCGGGCCGCCGGAGCCCGGGACCGAGGACCTGCTGCGCCACCACGCGCCGCAGGTCCTCGGCGCGGTCGTGCGCCGCTACGGTCACTTCGACGCCTCCGAGGACGCCGTGCAGGAGGCGCTGCTCGCCGCCGCCCGGCAGTGGCCCGAGTCGGGGACGCCCGCCAACCCGCGCGGCTGGCTGATCCGGGTGGCCTCACGGCGGCTGACCGACCGGCTGCGCGCGGACGAGGCACGGGAGCGGCGCGAGCGGACGGCGGTCCGGCTCGAACCGCGGGAGACCCGGGCGGCCCCGTCCGACGACGACACGCTCACCCTGCTGTTCCTCTGCTGCGACCCGGCGCTCGCGCCGGCCGCGCGGATCGCGCTGACGCTGCGCGGTCGGCGGTCTGACCACCGCGGAGATCGCCCGGGCCCATCTCGTGCCGGAGGCGACGATCGCCCAGCGGATCAGCCGGGCCAAGCAGAAGCTGAAGGACCACTCCTTCCGGCCGCCGGGCCCGGGCGACCGGGACGCCCGGCTGGCGGCCGTGCTCCAGGTCCTCTACCTGATCTTCAACGAGGGGTACACCGCCACGTCCGGCCCGGCCCTCCACCGCGCCGACCTGGCCCGCGAGGCGATCCGGCTGACCCGCTCCGTGCGCCGGCTGCTCCCCCACGAGGGCGCCGTCACGGGCCTGCTGGCGCTGATGCTGCTGACCGAGGCACGCAGCGCCGCCCGTACCGGACCGATCGGCGAACTGGTCCCGCTCGACGCGCAGGACCGCGCGCTCTGGGACTCCGCGGCGATCGCCGAGGGCACGGCCCTGGTCGAGGAGGCGCTCGGGCAGGCCCCGGTGGGCCCGTACCAGCTCCAGGCGGCGATCGCGGCGCTCCACGACGAGGCCGCGGACGCCGGGGACACCGACTGGCCGCAGATCCTGGCCCTCTACGACCTCCTGGTCTCCGGCCCGGCCGCGGACCCGATGGCGGAACTCGGCCGCGTGGTCGCGCTCGCCATGGTCGACGGCCCGGAGGCCGGTCTGACCGAACTCACCGCGCTGGAACCCCGCCTGAAGAACCACCACCGCCTCGAAGCGGTCCGCGCCCACCTCCTGGAACGCACCGGCGCTACGGAAGCGGCCCGCCGCTCCTACGAGTCGGCGGCCCGCCACACCCTGAGCCTCCCGGAACGCCACTACCTCCTGACCCGGGCGGCGCGACTGGCGCGCTGAAGCCCTTGTCCGGGCCCGGACCCCTCAGTCCGTCGCCAGCCCCTTCAGCCGCTTGGCGATCCTCGTGAGGCGCGCGCCCTGGTAGCGGGCGGCCTGGAGGACGTTCTCCTGCGGGGCGCCGTTCGTGCCGGGGTGCGCGGTGCCGTAGGGGTTGCCGCCCGCCGCGTAGACGGACGCGTCGGTGAAGCCGGGCGAGACGATGACCGAGCCCCAGTGGTGGAACGAGTTGTAGAGGGCGAGCAGCGTCGACTCGTTGCCGCCGTGCACGTTGTGGGCGCTGGTGAAGGCGGTGGCCGGCTTGTCCGCCATGACGCCCTGCTGCCACAGGCCGCCGGTGGTGTCGATGAACTGCTTCAGCTGCGCGGCGACGTTGCCGAACCGGGTCGGCGAGCCGAGCGCGTACGCGTCCGCCCACTCCAGGTCCTCCAGCGTGGCGATCCCGATCTCGCCGGTGGCGTCCACGTGGGCGCGCCAGGCCGGGTTCGCGTCGATGGCCGTGTCGGGGGCGAGTTCGGGCACCCGGCGCAGCCGGACCTCGGCGCCGGCCTTCTCGGCGCCTTCGGCGACGGCCTGGGCCAGCTCGTGGACGTTCCCCGTGGCCGAGTAGTAGATGACGGCGACCTTGACGGACATGGCGGACTCCTCAAACCGGATTCGTTTCCGTTTCAACGTCAGATTAAACGGATAGCCATCCGATTCACAAGGGATCCCTCGGGGAACCGGATAGCGCTCCGTTATGCTCGTGTCACGGGACGGACCGAGGGGGCCAGGGAGAGAAGGGCAGGCGGACGCGGATGAACGCGAGGAAACCCGGGGAGACCGGCGCGGCGCACGAGCCGCGGCCCGACGGGTCCCCGGCCGGAGCTCCGGCGCCGGCGGCGACCTCACGTCCCGGCGTCCCGGCCGTCGAACTGCTCCCCACCGTGGGCACTCCGCCCCCCGAGCGCGCCGACGCCGCCCGCAACCGGCGCAGGATCCTCGACGCCGCCGCCAGGATCGTCACCGAGGTCGGCCCCGACGCGGTCACGATGAACCAGGTCGCGCACGCCGCCGGCATGGGCGTGGGCACGGTCTACCGCCGTTTCGGGGACGTGGCCCAGCTCCTGTGGGCGCTCCTCGACGACCGGGAGCGCCAGTTCCAGGAGGCGTACATGAGCGGCCCGCCGCCGCTCGGCCCGGGCGCCCCCGCCGCCGAACGGCTGCCCGCCTTCGTCGACGCGCTCGTCGACCGGGTCATCGAGCAGCGGGAACTGCTGCTCGCGGCGCAGACCGCCGCCCCCAGCGCCCGCTACACCAGCGGCGCGTACCTCGCGATGCACACGCACGTCTCGCTGCTGATCGCCCGGCTCCGCCCGGAGGCCGACAGCGCGCTCCTCGCGCACCTGCTGCTCGCCCCGTTCTCACCGAGCCTCATGCACCACCTGTCGACGCGGCGGCACCTGTCCGCCGACGCGCTCAAGGCGGGCATGCGGGAGCTGCTCGGCCTGCGCGACTGACCGCCGGACCTCCGCGGCGGCCCCGGCCCCCCGAGACGCCCGGCCCCGTCCGCCGCGGTCAGCCCCGCGGCAGGAGCGCGGCCAGCCCGTCCAGGACCCGCGCGAGGCCGAAGGCGTAGGCGTGGTCGGGGCTGTAGAGCCCGCCGTAGGCCACCGCCGACGCCTCGCCCACCCGCGCCGCGAGCGGGAAGCGGCTCTCGTCGAACACCCGGTTCAGCAGCGGCTCGTGGGCCGCCCACCACTCCCCGTCGGACAGGGCGCTCTCCCGGTCCACGGCCCGCGCGTCCAGCTCCGTCCGGGCGGCGACCAGGACGAACCCGAGCAGGTGCGTGAGCGCCGAGTCGATCGTCACGTCGTCGAGCCCGAGGCCCTCCAGGGCAGCCAGCTCGTGCTCGTACTTGCTCATCACGCCCGGCCCGAGCGGCGGCCGGTGGACGCGCAGTTCCACCACCCAGGGGTGGCGCAGGTACAGCGCCCGGTTCTCGTCGGCGACCGCCGTCACCCGGGCCCGCCACGGCTCGCCGTCCGCGAAGCCGGCGCGCGGCATCCGCAGGAAGACGGTGTCCAGCATCAGGTCGAGCAGCTCGGCCTTGCCGGGGACATAGGTGTAGAGGGTCATCGGGGTGACGCCGAGGCGCTGGGCCACCGCGCGCATGGTGAGCGCGTCGGGACCGCCCTCGTCGGCGAGTGCGATCGCCGCGTCGACGACGGCGTCCACGGTGAGCCCCTGGCGCGGGCCGCGCCGGCCCGTCGGGGGCGTGCCGCCCTCGCGCCAGAGCAGTTCGAGGGTACGCGCCGGATCACCGGCGCCGCTGCTGTTCTTCTCCCGGCCCATGGCACCCATCCTCGCAGTTCAGGGCCCTGCCACTGAAAACATCCATGCACTGTCTACGCTGTATAGAGTACCGTGTACGGAGAATCGGGACCACCATCGGAGGGCGCACGAATGAACACCCCCGCAGCGGACAGCCACCACGTCATCCAGGTCCGCGGAGCCCGGGAGAACAACCTCAAGAACGTCTCCGTCGACCTCCCCAAGCGCCGCCTCACCGTCTTCACCGGCGTCTCGGGATCGGGGAAGTCCTCGCTCGTCTTCGGCACCATCGCCGCCGAGTCGCAGCGCCTGATCAACGAGACGTACAGCGCCTTCCTGCAGTCCTTCATGACGGCGCAGGGCCGGCCGGACGTGGACGGGCTCCACAACCTCAGCGCCGCGATCGTCGTCGACCAGGAGCGGATGGGCGCCAACTCCCGCTCCACGGTGGGCACCGCGACCGACGCGTACACGATGCTGCGGATCGTCTTCAGCCGCCTCGGCACCCCGCACATCGGCACCTCCGGCGCCTTCAGCTTCAACCTCCCCGAGGGCATGTGCCCGCGTTGCGAGGGCGTCGGCGAGGTCTCCGAGATCGACGTCGACGAGCTCGTCGACCGGACGAAGTCCCTCGACGAGGGCGCGATCACCGTGCCGGGGTACGCCGTCGACTCCTGGATGTGGCAGGTCATGGCCCAGTCCGGCTTCTACGACCCGGCCAAGAAGCTGGCGGACTTCACCGAGCAGGAGTGGGAGGACTTCCTCCACCGGCCGTCGTGCAAGGTGAAGGTCGGCACCACCAACCTCACCTACGAGGGCCTGGTGGTGAAGGTCCAGCGGACGATCCTCGCCAAGGACCGGGACGCCATGCAGGCGCACATCCGCGCCTTCGTCGACCGGGCCGTCGTCTTCCGCAGCTGCCCCGAGTGCGAGGGCACCCGCCTCACCCGGGCCGCGCTCTCCTGCCGGATCGACGGGGTGAACATCGCGGAGTGCTCGGCGATGCAGATCAGCGACCTGGCGGCGTTCCTGCGCCGGGTCGAGGACCCGTCCGTGGCCCCGCTCCTCGCCGGCCTGCGCGAACTGCTCGACTCGCTCGTCGAGATCGGGCTGGGCTACCTGAGCCTGGACCGCCCCTCCGGGACGCTGTCGGGCGGGGAGGCCCAGCGGGTCAAGATGGTCCGCCACCTCGGCTCCTCGCTCACCGACGTCACGTACGTCTTCGACGAGCCGACCACCGGTCTGCACCCGCACGACATCCAGCGGATGAACGACCTGCTGCTGCGACTCCGCGACAAGGGCAACACCGTCCTCGTCGTCGAGCACAAGCCGGAGGTCGTGGAGATCGCCGACCACGTGGTGGACCTCGGCCCACGGGCCGGCTCCGCCGGCGGCGAGATCTGCTACAGCGGCGACGTGCCGGGCCTGCGGGCCTCCGGGACCCTCACCGGCGACCACCTGGCACACCGGGCGAAGCTCCGCCCCGAGGTCCGCACCCCCACCGGCTCGCTCTCCGTCAAGGACGCGGACACGCACAACCTCCACAACGTCAGCGTCGAGATCCCGACCGGCGTCCTGACCGTCGTCACCGGCGTGGCCGGCTCCGGCAAGTCCTCGCTGATCCACGGGAGCCTGCCGGGCCGGGAGGGCGTCGTCGTCGCCGACCAGTCGCCGATCCGCGGCTCGCGGCGCTCCAACCCGGCGACGTACACGGGACTGCTGAACCCGATCCGCACCGCCTTCGCCAAAGCCAACGGGGTCAAGGCCGCGCTCTTCAGCGCCAACTCCGAGGGAGCCTGCCCGCACTGCAACGGCCTGGGGCTCGTCTACACCGACCTGGCGATGATGGCCGGTGTCGCGTCGGTGTGCGAGAAGTGCGAGGGCAGGCGCTTCACCGCCGAGGTCCTCGCCTACACCCTGGACGGCAGGAACATCCACGAGGTCCTGTCGATGTCGGTCGAGGAGGCGTACGACTTCTTCACGGCGAAGGGACAGGCCCGCACGATCCTGGGCCGCCTCAAGGACGTCGGGCTCGGCTACCTCCGGCTCGGGCAGCCGCTCAACACCCTCTCGGGCGGCGAGCGCCAGCGTCTGAAGCTCGCCATCCACATGGCGGAGAAGGGCGCGACCTACGTCCTCGACGAACCCACGACGGGCCTGCACCTCGCCGACGTCGACCAGCTGCTCGCCCTGCTCGACCGCCTCGTGGACGACGGCAACACGGTCGTCGTGATCGAGCACCACCAGGCGGTCATGGCCCACGCCGACTGGCTGATCGACCTGGGCCCGGGCGCGGGCCACGACGGCGGGCGGATCGTCTTCGAGGGCACGCCGACGGAGCTGGTCGAGCGGGGCGACACCCTGACGGCGCGCCACCTGCGGGAGTACGTGAGCTGAGCCCCCCGCGCCGCGCCCGCCCCACCGGAACCCGGGGCGGGCACGGCCGCACGGAGCCGGGCGCTCCGCCACTCGCGCCGCGCGCCCAGCCTGCGCAGATCGATCGTGAAGGTTCCGCTTACCGGATCCATGCAGAGACATCGACTGGACCTGACGCCCGCACGGTCGGACGATCTCCCCATGACGACCTTCCTCATCCTGCACGGCTTCCAGAACCACCGGCCCGAGGGCCATTGGCAGCACTGGCTCGCCGGCCGGCTCGCCGAGCGCGGCCACGAGGTCCGCTACCCCCAGCTCCCCGAGCCGGACGCGCCGGTCCTCGACGACTGGCTGACCGCGCTGGCCGAGCGGCTCCACCGCCCGGCCGGCGGGGGCGAGTTCGTCGTCCTCGCCCACAGCCTCTCCGTGCTGCTCTGGCTGCACGCCGCCGCCCGCACCCCCGACGCGCTCGACGTCGACCGGGTCCTGCTGGTCGCGCCGCCGTCGCCCGCGGTCACCGCGTCCATCCCCGAGATCGCCGGCTTCGCGGAGGGGCTGGACCTCGACGCCGTACGGCTGAAGGCCCCGACCCGGCTCGTGTACGGCGCCGGCGACCCGTACTGCCCCGAGGGCGCGACGGTGCACTACGGCGACCCGCTCGCGCTCGACCGGGACCTCGTCGTGCCCGGCGGCCACCTGGACATGCCCGCGGGGTACGGCCCCTGGCCCGCGGTCCTGGAGTGGTGCGAGGACCCCGCGGTGCGGCTGACCGCCCGGTAGCCGACGTCGGGCACCCGCCGGGGAGGACGGGACAGCCCCTCGGGACAGCCCTTAGGGTCGACGGAATGTTCCCGGATCTCGAACCGTACGAGCAGGGCCACCTCGACGTGGGCGACGGCAACCTCGTCCACTGGCAGGCCGCCGGCAGCCCGGCGGGGAAGCCCGCCCTCGTCGTCCACGGTGGCCCCGGTTCCGGCTCGTCGCCGTCCGCCCGCCGCCTGTTCGACCCGGAGAAGTACCGGATCGTGCAGTTCGACCAGCGCGGCTGCGGCCGGTCGCTGCCGCACGCGAGCGACCCGGCCGCCGACCTGTCCGTGAACACCACCGGGCACCTGGTCGCGGACATGGAGCGGCTGCGCGAGCACCTCGGCGTGGACCGGTGGCTGCTGTACGGCGGCTCCTGGGGCGCGACGCTGATCCTCGCGTACGCGCAGGCGCATCCCTCCCGGGTCTCCCAGATCGTCCTCGCGAGCGTGACGACCACGCGCCGCTCCGAGATCGCGTGGCTGTACGAGGGCGCCGCCCGCTTCTTCCCCGAGGCGCACGAGCGCTTCCGCGCGGGCGCGGGCCCGGACCTCACGGGCGGGTCGGGCCGGGCCGGTGCCGCGGAGCTGGTGGCCGCCTACGCCCGCCTGATGACCGACCCGGACGCGTCCGTACGGGCGAAGGCGGCGGCCGACTGGTGCGCCTGGGAGGACGCGGTCGTGTCGGCGGAGGGCCGGGGCACCCCGTACACCGACCGGATCGACGACACGCGCCTCGGCTTCGTCCGGATCTGTTCGCACTACTTCGCGCACGGTGCCTGGCTGGAGGAGGGCGCCCTGCTCCGGGACGCGCACCGGCTCGCCGGGATCCCGGGCGTCCTGATCCACGGCCGGACGGACATGGCGGGCCCGCCGGACACGGCCTGGGAGCTCGCCCGGGCCTGGCCGGACGCCGAGCTGTCGATGGTGGAGGACGCGGGCCATCTGGGCGGCGGAGACACCCGGGCCCGCGTCCTGGCGGCCCTGGAGCGCTTCGCGGACGGGTGACGGCGGCCCCGCAGCACGCGCGCGGGGCGGCCGGGCGCGGGATCATCGAGAGATGACCGAGATCCATCTCGCGCAGCAGGCCGAGGCCGACGAGCTCCTGGGACGCAGTCCGCTGGCCGCACTGGTCGGCATGCTGCTCGACCAGCAGGTTCCCATGGAGTGGGCGTTCTCCGGGCCGTACACGATCGCGCAGCGGCTCGGAGAGGACGATCTCGACGCGCACCGGATCGCCGCGTACGATCCGGACGCCTTCGCCGCGCTGCTGTCCGACAAACCCGCGGTGCACCGCTACCCCGGCTCGATGGCGAAGCGGATCCAGCAGCTGTGCGCGTTCCTGGTGGAGGAGTACGACGGCCGGGCCGAGGCCGTCTGGGCGGACGCCGCCGACGGGGCGGAGCTGCTCGGCCGGCTGCTCGCCCTGCCCGGCTTCGGCAGGCAGAAGGCGCAGATCTTCCTGGCCCTGCTCGGCAAGCAGTACGGCGTGCGGCCGCGCGGCTGGCGCGAGGCGGCCGGCGCCTACGGCGAGTCCGGCGCGTACCGGTCGGCCGCCGACATCACCGGGCCCGAGTCCCTCGCGAAGGTCCGCGCGTTCAAGCAGGAGGCCAAGCGTGCCGCAAAAACCGCCAAATCTTCCGGGAATTGATCCTTCCGCATGTCAATCCTGCTAAATGTGACATGAATTGTGGCGGATCTGTTCACAGGAACCCCGGAGATCGCTAACTTCCCTTCAACCTCGTTCCACCCGGGAAGGACCTCTGTGAACGCATCCCATCGCAGAGCCGCGGCCATTCTGGCCGCAGCCGCACTCGCGACCCCGCTCATGCTGGCCGCCGCTTCCCCCGCCACGGCCAAGGCGGACCCCGCCGCCGCCCCGGCCAAGGACGCCGCGCAGCTGGCCAAGAAGCTGGTCCGCGAGACGTCCGCGAAGGACGCCTACAAGCACCTCCAGAAGTTCCAGGCGATAGCCGACTCGGCCGGCGGCCACCGCGCGGCCGGATCGCTCGGCCACGACGCCTCCGCCGCGTACGTGTACCAGCTGCTCAAGAAGGCCGGCTACAACGTCGAGTACCAGAAGTTCGACTTCATCTACACCGAGACGCAGGCCGAGAAGCTCTCGGTCGTCTCGCCCACGCCGCGCGCCGTCGAGATCAAGGCGATGACGTACACCAAGTCGACTCCGGTCGGCGGCATCAAGGCCGACCTCGCGGCCGTGCCGGTGGACGCGGACGGCACGACCGGCTGTGAGCCGGGCGACTTCGCCGCGGGCGCCTTCACCGGCAAGATCGCGCTGATCAAGCGCGGCGGCTGCACCTTCGCCGCCAAGCAGGAGAACGCCGCCGCGGCGGGCGCCGCGGGCGCGATCATCTACAACAACACCGACGGCGTGCTCTCCGGCACGCTCGGCGACCCCGCGGCCGGGAAGCTCCCGACCGGTGGTCTCACCCAGGCCGAGGGCGAGAAGCTCGCCGCCGACCTGGCCAAGGGCCCGGTGAACGTCTCCTTCGAGATCCGTCAGCTCCAGGAGAAGCGTTCCACCAACAACGTCATCGCCGAGACCAAGGGCGGCAACGCGGCCAACACCGTGATGCTCGGCTCGCACCTCGACTCCGTGACGGCCGGCCCCGGCATCAACGACAACGGCTCGGGCTCGGCCGGTCTGCTCCAGACCGCGCTGGAGCTCGCCGAGTCGAAGGCGAAGGTCCGCAACAAGGTCCGCTTCGCCTGGTGGTCGGCCGAGGAGAACGGTCTGCTCGGCTCCGAGCACTACGTGGCGAACATGAGCGAGCTCGACAAGAAGGAAGTCAAGCTCTACCTCAACTTCGACATGATCGCCTCGCCGAACTACGGCCTCTTCGTCTACGACGGCGACGACTCGGACGCGACCGGCGCCGGCGCGGGCCCGGCGGGCTCCGCCCAACTCGAGCGCGACATCACCGACTTCATGGACAAGCAGGGCCGTCCGCACGAGGGGACCGACTTCACGGGCCGCTCGGACTACGGCCCGTTCATCGAGGTCGGCATCCCGTCGGGCGGCACCTTCACCGGCGCCGAGGGCATCAAGACCCCGGCCCAGGCCGCGAAGTTCGGCGGCACGGCGGGCATCGCCTACGACGTGAACTACCACGCCGCCGGCGACAACCTGTCGAACATCAACATGACGGCCTTCGACGTCAACATCGACGTCATCGCCAACGCCGTGGGCACCTACGCCCACGACATCAGCTCCCTGCGCAAGCCGGTCGTCTCCACCCCGACCGACGGCGACGCGGGCAGCGGCGGCGGCCTGCACGACGACCACCACGAGGTCACCGAGTAAGGCGGCGGGCCACCCGACGCACCGCGGGCCCCGGGGGACGACCCCGGGGCCCGCACCCTTGCCGGGCCGCGGTTCCACCGGGGCCCGGCACGCCGCCGGCCTACCGCCGCCGGCGTGCCGTGCCGAAGATCGACCGGCTGATCTCCCGGCCCAGCTGGGTGCCGATCGACCGCGCCAGCGACGAGAACAGTCCGCTGCCCGCCACCTGCTCCGCGAGCGACTCGTCCCGCTTCGGCGGAGCCGACTTCGCCGCCCTGGCCGCCTCCTTGGCCGTCTGCGCCTCCTCGGCCGCCTTCAGCGCCGCGGCCTCCGCCGCCGCCTGCTCGGCCGTCAGCCGCTCGTACGCCGACTCCCGGTCCACCGCCTGCGCGTACCGCCCGTACAACGACGAACCCTTCACCGCCGCGTCCAACGCGGCAGCGTCGACGGGACCCATCAGGGACTCCGGGGCCCGCAGCCGGGTCGCCGCGACCGGCGTCGGCGCGCCCGTCTCGCTCAGCACGGTGATCACCGCTTCACCCGTCCCCAGACCCGTCAGGACCTCCTCCAGGTCGTACGCCGAGTTCGGGAACGTCCGCACCGTCGCCTTCAGCGCCTTCGCGTCGTCCGGCGTGAACGCGCGCAGCGCGTGCTGCACCCGGTTGCCCAGCTGCCCCAGCACGTCCGCCGGCACGTCCTTGGGCGTCTGGGTCACGAAGAACACCCCGACGCCCTTGGACCGGATCAGCCGCACCGTCTGCGTGATCGACTCCAGGAACGACTTCGACGCCCCGCTGAAGAGCAGGTGCGCCTCGTCGAAGAAGAAGACCAGCTTCGGCTTCTCCAGGTCGCCGACCTCCGGCAGCTCCTCGAAGAGGTCCGCCAGCATCCACATCAGGAAGGTCGAGAAGAGCTGCGGCTTGTCCCGGACGGCCGCCAGTTCCAGGATCGACACCGTCCCGCGCCCGTCCGCGGCCGTCCGCAGGAATTCCGACGTGTCGAACTCCGGCTCGCCGAAGAAGCCGCCCGCGCCCTGCTGCTCGAAGGCCGTGATCGCCCGCAGGATCACCCCGGCGGTGGCCGTCGACAGCCCGCCGATCCCCTTGAGCTCCGCCTTCCCGGTGTCCGACACCAGGAAGGCCACCACCGCCCGCAGGTCCTTCAGATCGACGAGCTCCAGGCCCTTGGCGTCGGCGTAGTGGAAGATCAGGCCGAGCGACTGCTCCTGCGTCTGGTTGAGCTGGAGCACCTTCGACAGCAGGACGGGCCCGAAACTGGTGACCGTGGCCCGCACCGGGATGCCGGGGCCTTCGCCGCCGAGCCCGTAGAACTCGCACGGGAAGCCCCTGGCGGCCCATTCCTGCCCCACCTGCCCCGCCCGTTCGCGGACCTTCCCGCCGTCGGCACCCGGCGCCGACACACCCGAGACGTCCCCCTTGATGTCGGCGAGGAAGACCGGAACGCCGTGCGCCGACAACTGCTCGGCGACGAGCTGCAGCGTCTTCGTCTTCCCGGTGCCGGTGGCCCCGGCGACCAGACCGTGGCGGTTGAGCATCCCCAGCGGGATGCGGATCTGCGCCTGCGGGTGACACGTCCCGTCCCACAGCAGCGCCCCCAGATCGAGTGCCGCACCGGTGAACGCGTACCCGGCGGCGATCTCGGCGGCGGGCCCCTCCAGGGGGCCGCCCACGGTGGCCGGCGGCTGGTCGCTCACGCTCATGACGGGACCCCGATTTCGGTTTTGGGACGATTTGCCCCAGCATCCCACTGCGCCTGCCTGGCTGCGCCGGGAGCCGCTTGCCCGGTAGGCTCTCCGTGTGATCTTCAAGCGCATCGGAAACGGCCGGCCGTATCCCGACCACGGCCGGGAAAGCACCCGGCAGTGGGCGGACGTCGCGCCGCGCCCGGTCCGCCTCGATCAGCTGGTGACCACCAAGGGCCAGCTGGACCTGGAGACGCTGCTCGCCGAGGACTCGACCTTCTACGGCGACCTCTTCGCGCACGTCGTGAAGTGGCGCGGCGACCTCTACCTCGAGGACGGACTGCACCGCGCCGTCCGCGCGGCCCTCCAGCAGCGGCAGGTCCTGCACGCCCGCGTGCTGGAGATGGACTAGCCCCTCCCGGGCGGTCTCCCCGGGCCCGCGACGACGGCCGCGGCACCGCGCGCCGACCTGCCGTTCTGACCCTTTCGGGGGCTCTCCCGGTCCATCCGGACGCGATCACATGATCGTCAAGTATCCAACGTCGACCGGCGGCATTACCCTGCGTTCATGAGCATGCTCACTCCCCCCGGCATGGGCGGAAAGTACCGCATCACGGGTGACAAGTACCCGCGCATGCGCCGCCCCCGGCGTCGGCGCAGGATCGTCCTCGCAGCGGCGGCCGCCGTGGTCGCGCTCGGCGCGGCCGGCTGGGGGACGCTGCAGCTCGTCGACGTCTTCTCCGGCGGCGACGGCAAGAAGACCACGGCGGGCAAGGGCCCCGACTGCAAGCCCGTCGTCAGGGCCTCCACGGCCCCCGCGCCCGCCGCCCTGCCCAAGCCCGCGCAGATCACGGTGAACGTCTACAACGCGACGCCGCGCGGCGGCCTCGCGAAGTCGACGGCCGACGAGCTCAAGAAACGCGGCTTCGTCATCGGCAAGGTCGGCAACGCCCCCGTCGCCTACGACAAGAAGGTCCCCGGCGCCGGCATCCTGCTGGCCGCCCCCGGGGCCACCAAGGGCGCGTTCTCGGTCCTGGGCACCCAGTTGAAGGGCGCCACGACCAAGACCGACACCCGGGCCACGGCGGACGTCGACCTGATCCTGGGCACCGCCTTCAAGACGCTGGACCCGAAGACGACGGCGGACGCGGCCCTGGTCGCCCTGAGCAACCCGAAGCCCGCGCCCGCGCCGTCCTGCTGACGACCACCCGCCGCGGGAGCGCCGTACGCGCTCCCGCGCACGGAACAGGCCGCCCGGTCGACGACCGGGCGGCCTGTTCCGACTGTCCTCGTGTCCGGCCGTCCGCCGGACAGGGCCTGGCAGGACCTAGTCGACGGTGCCGTACATGCGGTCGCCCGCGTCGCCCAGGCCCGGGACGATGTAGCCGTGCTCGTTGAGACGCTCGTCGACCGAGGCGGTCACGACGGTCACCGGGGTGCCCGCCAGCTCGCGCTCCATGACCTCGACGCCCTCCGGGGCGGCGAGCAGCACGACCGCGGTGACGTCGTCCGCACCGCGCTTGATCAGCTCCTGGATGGCCGCGACGAGCGTGCCGCCGGTCGCCAGCATCGGGTCCAGGACGTACACCTGGCGGCCCGAGAGGTCCTCCGGCATCCGCGTCGCGTAGGTCGACGCCTCCAGCGTCTCCTCGTTGCGGATCATGCCCAGGAAGCCGACCTCGGCGGTCGGGAGCAGCCGCACCATGCCGTCGAGCATGCCCAGGCCGGCACGCAGGATCGGGACCACCAGCGGACGCGGGTACGACAGCTTCACGCCGGTCGTGGGCGTGACGGGGGTCTCGATGTCGACCTGCTCGGTCCGCACGTCCCTGGTGGCCTCGTAGGCGAGCAGGGTGACCAGTTCGTCGGCGAGCCGGCGGAAGGTCGGGGAGTCGGTGCGCTTGTCGCGCAGAGTCGTGAGCTTGTGGGCGACCAGCGGGTGATCGACGACGTGGAGACGCATGCCCCCACACTAGCCCGCACTGGCATCAACCCACGTGCTGGAGGGAAGGTGGGGGCTACAGGGACCCATGGTGTGGGGTGGTGGTGCCGATGCCCAGGGCGAAGGAGCCCGCTGAGACCGCCGCGGACGGCGGCGGCGAGCGGCCGGAGACGGACGCGGAGCGCCGGCGGCGGCGCGCCCAGTTCCTCCGCGAGCTCCACGAGGCGAAGGCCCTGCGCGATCGCGTCCAGCCGCGCCGCGCGCGGGCGGCCCGGATGCGCCAGGCCATGCGGATGAGAACCTTCCGCTGGTGACGGCGGCACGGGGCCGATCCGCCCGGCGCCCGCGCCCGTGCGGTCCGCCCACCGTTTGCGCCCCCTTCACGCCCCGGCCGTGCGCCGGTCGGACGGGGCGGCCGGCCCGCCGCCCGGCCCGCGTCCCGATCAGACTGATGCACGACGCAACAGCCGAAGACCTCTCCTCTGGCCGCTGTTTCTGCCACGATGCCGATTGGGCGGGGCACCAGGAGCGCACCGCCGGATCGTCACACCTCTGATCAGTGGGAGAGTCACGGTGTACTTCGCCGCACTGCTCGCGCGCACCGAAGACGGGTGGGAAGCGAGCGACACAGAGCTCGACGACGTGGAGACCCTGTCGGATCTGACCGACCTGGCCCGCGAGGCCGGGGCCGACGACGACACGGTGATCGTCTTCATCGAACAGGAGGACGCCTGGTTCGGCATCCTCCGGATCGAGGGCGAGGAGGACCCTCGCATCTACGTGTCGGACGGGGCGGCCGCCGCCCGCTCCTCGTACGGGGAGATCCTCACCCGGGAACTGCTCGGCGACGACGGGGACGACGACGCCGACGAACTGGACGCGCTGGACCTCGACGGCACCGAGGACGGGGAGCCCGCGCACCACGAGGACGACGACGAGGAGGAGACGGGCGCGGCCGCCGACGCCGTGCCGGCCGCCCCGGTCGGCGACCGGCTGATCCTGGCCGACCTCGGCCTGTCCGAGGCGGACCTGCTGGCGCTCGACTCCGACGTGCTGGCCGAGATCGCGGACGCGCTGGGCGCCGCGGAGGTGCTGGAGACCGTTCGCTAGTGACAGAGGCAGGACAGACGGCACCCGACCCCGCACCGGGTTCGGGTGCCGGTCACCGTGCGGCGCGGAATCCGGACGGAACGGCCGGCGCGGGCGCCGCCATGTCGCCGGCCACCGTGCCCGACCCCGTACGCGACCCGTGGCGGGACACCATGCGGCGGGCGCTCGCCGAGGCGGACCTGGCCGCGCTGGCCGGTGACGTACCGGTCGGCGCCGTCGTGCTGGCCCCGGACGGCACCGTCCTCGCCACCGGGCACAACGAACGCGAGGCGACCGGCGATCCGACCGCCCACGCCGAGGTCCTGGCGCTGCGCCGGGCCGCCGCGGAGACCGGGGAGTGGCGGCTGACCGGCTGCACGCTCGTCGTGACCCTGGAGCCCTGCGTGATGTGCGCCGGGGCACTCGTGCAGTCCCGGGTCGAACGGGTGGTCTTCGGCGCGCCGGACGAGAAGGCGGGCGCGGCCGGTTCCCTCTGGGACCTCGTGCGGGACCGCCGCCTCAACCACCGCCCCGAGGTGATCCAGGGCGTGCTCGAAGAGGCCTGCTCGGCCCAGCTCACGGCCTTCTTCCGGGACCGCTGAACCCCACCGCGACCTGCGCGGCGATACGGATTTCATCGCAGGGGCACCTTTGGGCTAAGCTCTCTCTCGGTAGCGTGTCCGAGCGGCCGAAGGAGCTCGCCTCGAAAGCGAGTGTGGCGCAAGTCACCGAGGGTTCAAATCCCTCCGCTACCGCTGGTAGATGAAGGGTCGGTCCCGAAAGGGACCGGCCCTTCATGGCGTTGCGTCTCCGTTTCCGTCGCAGTTGGCCTTCGCGGGCACTCCGGCGGCCGCAGTCGCCGAGAGTGACCTACAGCGGTACCGCACCCGCTTCGTCCCTCCTCAGGCTGACGAACCGCATCTGCTGTACGACGGCGACCCTGGCGCCGTGATCGCAGCCCTGGGCGCGGCGTGTGAGAGCGGCGGGTGGTCCATTCGTCGACCCTTGACGGCCTCGGCCTCCTGTCCCAGACCCGGGTGCACAGCAGGCGTCTCAGCTCTCGGCGGGGGCGGGTCTGCTTGCCGGGAATCGGATCGCCATCAACGGGGTTGGTGGGGGATGAGCCGTTATTGGAGGGCCATGCGAGCGATTCAGGTGTACGAAGTGGGCGGTCCCGAGGTGCTGCAGGAGGCCGAGGTGGACCAGCCGCGGCCGGGTCCGGGCGAGGCGGTCGTGGAGGTCGCCGCATCCGGGGTCAACTTCCTCGACGTCTACCACCGCGAAGGCCGGTACAGCCTCCCGCTGCCCTTCACCCCGGGCGCTGAGGGCGCCGGCACGGTCGTCGAAGTCGGACCCGGCGTCGCTGACGTCGCAGTCGGGGACCGGGTCGGTTGGGTGGAGATTCCCGGCACGTATGCCGAGCGGGCCGTCGTGGACTCCTCCCGGCTGGTGCCGCTGCCCGACGACATCGGCTTCGAGACGGCCGCCGCCGTACTCCTCCAAGGCATGACCGCGCACTATCTCGTCAAGGACGCCTACCCGGTTCAGGGGGGCGACACGGTGCTCGTGCATGCGGCTGCCGGTGGCATGGGGCTGCTTCTGACCCAGCTCATCACCCATCTCGGCGGCAGGGTGATCGGCACGACGTCGACCACGGCGAAGGCCGAGCTGGCGAAGCGTGCCGGGGCCGCTGAGGTGATCCTTTCCTCCGCAGTCGACGATCTCGCAGCCGAGGTGAGGCGGCTCAACGGCGGTCAGGGACTGCCGGTTGTCTTCGACGGCGTCGGCGCGCACACCTTCGATGCGAGCCTCGCCAGCCTGCGAACCCGCGGCCATCTCGTGCTCTTCGGCGCGGCAAGTGGTGCCGTGCCGCCGTTTGATCCGATTCGGCTCGCCCACGGCGGTTCGCTGACCCTGATCCGGCCCAGCCTCGGGGACTTCATCGCCGATCGGTCCGAACTGCTCCGACGGGCCGCCGATGTGTTCGAGTGGGTGCGCTCCAAGGCGCTTGAGGTCACCGTGACGGGCCGCTACGCATTGTCCGAGGCCGCCCAGGCCCACAGCGATCTGGAGGCTCGGCGCACCACCGGCAAGCTGCTCGTCGTACCCGATGCGGCCGCTACTGGACGCCGCGAGGAGGCGCAGAGCTGATCGCGGGTGACGAGGTCGGGCACCCAGCAGGCCAAGATCAAGTTCTGGCGGGTTTCTGGCGCATCCGAGTCACACCCCACCCGTCCACAGCCTCCCGGGACAGAACACCCGGGGGCCTCCGCACCTGACGTTCCGAAAGGTCAGACACGCAGGTGAGTGGGCGAGGTCTCGTCTCAGTCTCCGTCTCGTTCATCCTCGTTCGGAGCAATCCGGATCGGTTCACCCGGGGAGCGGGATGGCGGGAACGAACGAGGCTGAACGCCGCTGAATGACCACCTGACCAGCACGAACAGACCTCGAAAGCGAGTGTGGCGCAAGTCGCCGAGGGTGCATCCCTCCGCTACCGCTTCGATCGAAGGGCCCGGTACATCGCACCGGGCCCTTCGGCGTGCACGGGGCCCTCAGGACACCCGGGGACCGACGACGGGACAGGGGACGTACGGGCAGCCGAAAGGGCCCCGGCCGCGCACGTGTGGCGCGGCCGGGGCCCTTCCCGTCGGACGGGGGAGCGGCATCGGGGGGACAAGCCGCTCCCCCGATGAGAACCGGTCCTGCAAGTCCTCGCCGCGTTCAGGGGGAAGCTCGCGGCGCGGACCCCGCAGTGAGGGCCGGTTCCTCGCCCCGCGGACTCCTGCCAGATCCGCCGGGCTCACCGTCCATCCTGCTGCGCCGGACCCCGCCCCGGGCGCGGCAAAGGACCTCGGTGGCCGGGCCCTTGGTCCATAAAGACCCGGTGAGGAGCCTCGGCTAGACTCACGCGCGCTCAGGGGAGACGGACAGGGGAGGGCGCGACACATGGCGCAGGCGAAGAAGATCGCGCTCTATGCGGTCGTGGTCTTTGTGCTGTACACGATCATCAATTCCCCCAGCCGGGCGGCCGATCTCGTCCAGGTAGGGTTCGAGGGCATATCCAGCGCCGCGCAGGGTGTCGGCGAGTTCATGACCGAGCTCATCAACTAGGAGTCCCCCGTGATCCGCCATCTGGTCCTCTTCAAGCTCAACGAGGGCGTACAGCGCGACGAGCCGCGCGTGGTCGCCGGGGTCGAGGCCTTCCGGGCACTGGGCGGGACCATCCCGGAGCTGACGTTCTGGGAGTGCGACTGGAACATCACGGACCGGCCGATCGCGTACGACTTCGCCATCAACTCGGCGGTCGAGGACACCGATGCGCTGCAGCGCTACCTGGATCACCCCGCGCACCAGGCGGGCGTCGCCCAGTGGCGCGAGTTCGCCACGTGGGTGATCGCGGACTACGAGTTCTGACCCGTCCGAGCCTCTTCTTCCGGGCCCCTCGCCGTTCTCGGCGGGGGGCCTGCGGGTTTCTGACCTCCCCTTTCCATGCCCTTATGCCCCCAACACGTGCTTATGCGGTGCTTGCACACAGTGGACATGTCTTGTGATGCTATGACCGCTTTTGACGGATGAGTTGACCGTAGTTGACCAGCTAGACCAGCCAGAGGGGTGGGCGTGAACGTGCCGGCCAGTGCAGCGCCTCAGGTCCCGCCCCAGAACGAGGCCGGCGGCCCGGACACCCCGCGCCCCCGACCGCAGAGCAGCCGCGGCGCGGACACCCGCGCACTGACCCAGGTGCTCTTCGGACAGCTCAAGAACCTCGAACCGGGCACCCCGGAGCACGACCGGGTGCGCGGGGCCCTGATCGAGGCCAACCTGCCGCTCGTGCGGTACGCGGCGGCCCGCTTCCGCTCCCGCAACGAGCCCATGGAGGACGTCGTCCAGGTCGGCACCATCGGCCTCATCAACGCCATCGACCGCTTCGACCCGGACCGCGGCGTCCAGTTCCCGACCTTCGCGATGCCCACGGTCGTCGGCGAGATCAAGCGCTACTTCCGCGACAACGTACGGACCGTGCACGTACCGCGCCGGCTCCACGAGCTCTGGGTCCAGGTCAACGGCGCCACGGAGGACCTGACGACCGCTCACGGCCGTTCCCCCACCACCGCCGAGATCGCCGAGCGGCTGCGCATCGGCGAGGACGAGGTCCTGGCCTGCATCGAGGCCGGCCGGTCGTACCACGCAACCTCCCTGGAGGCGGCCCAGGAGGGCGACGGCCTGCCCGGACTGCTCGACCGGCTCGGCTACGAGGACCCGGCCCTCGCCGGCGTCGAACACCGCGACCTCGTACGGCACCTGCTCGTCCAGCTGCCCGAGCGCGAGCAACGGATCCTGATGCTCCGCTACTACAGCAACCTGACCCAGTCACAGATCAGTCAGGAACTCGGAGTCTCGCAGATGCACGTGTCAAGGCTCCTCGCCCGGAGCTTCGCACGTCTGAGATCCGCAAACAGGATCGAAGCGTAGCTGGAACGGGTAGACCGGTTCGGAGCAGTTCTGCGGCGCCCCAAATGCCGTACACCCCTTGTTTCCTGCGGATTTCCCCCCTTACCTTGTCGACAAGTCACTACAGCGTGTTGCCGACATGTGACATTCTGCTGGAACCGCGTTTGCCGCAGCCCCGCCTCCGGTATTCAGGTGGAGGCTGCGTTCCTCCGATGGTCGTGGCCGCCGCGACCGTCCGCGACCTCAAGGGGGTGGCATGTCCGCAGAACAGGGCAGCTCGAAGGTGCTCACGCTCACGCCCGTGCTCGCGCACACGCCGGTACAGGCCCACGTGCCGGCGCAGCAGCAGGTGCCGGCCCCCGCGCCCGCACCGGACACCGAGCCCGCCGCGCCGCTTGTCGTCTCGCCGGAAGCCATCGACACCCGCACCCTCTCCCGCTCCCTGTTCCTCCGGCTCCGCGCCCTGGACACCGAAGGCGCCGCCGCGGACAGCCCCGAGCGGACCTACGTACGCGACACCCTGATCCAGCTCAACCTGCCTCTCGTGCGGTACGCGGCGGCCCGCTTCCGCTCCCGCAACGAGCCCATGGAGGACATCGTCCAGGTCGGCACCATCGGCCTGATCAAGGCGATCGACCGCTTCGACTGCGAACGCGGCGTGGAGTTCCCGACGTTCGCGATGCCCACGGTCGTCGGCGAGATCAAGCGCTTCTTCCGCGACACCTCGTGGTCGGTGCGGGTGCCGCGCCGCCTCCAGGAGCTGCGACTCGCGCTCACCAAGGCCAGCGACGAGCTCGCGCAGAAGCTGGACCGGTCGCCGACCGTCCCCGAACTCGCCGCCGTACTCGGGGTGTCGGAGGAGGACGTCGTCGACGGCCTCGCCGTCGGCAACGCCTACACCGCCTCCTCGCTGGACTCGCCCTCGCCCGAGGACGACGGCGGCGAGGGATCGCTCGCGGACCGTCTCGGGTACGAGGACACGGCACTGGAGGGCGTCGAGTACCGCGAGTCACTGAAGCCGCTGCTCGCCAAACTCCCGCCCAGGGAACGGCAGATCATCATGCTGCGGTTCTTCGCCAACATGACCCAGTCCCAGATCGGCGAGGAGGTCGGCATCTCCCAGATGCACGTCTCCCGCCTGCTGACGCGGACACTGGCACAGCTCCGACAGGGCCTGATCGCGGACTGAACCTCCGCACACGGGTTCCTTGCTGACGGATCGTCAGCCAAACTGGCGCCATGCGGCGACAGAAGTCACTCCTGACGGTGGTCGCGCTCTGCCTCGGCGGAGCGCTGACCGCGTGCGGCGGAGGAGACGGCGAGGGGTACGCGGCCGTGGGCGCGGGCTCCTCGCCGAACGGCCCGGTGGCACCGTCCGGCACGGTCACGCTGATCCCGCTGGACGGCCCGTCGGACCCGAGGACGGCCTCCGGCACGCCGCCCCCGCGCCCCGGCACGTCCCCTCCGGGCACGACCCCGGCGGCGGACGCGGGCCCCGGATCCAGGCCCGACGGGTCCACGTCCCCCGGAGGCGGGAGTACGGGTACGAGCCCGGGCGCCGGAACCTCAGGGCCCGCCCCGGGGCGACCGGGCACCACCACGCCCGCCACGACCACCCCTCCGGCCCCCGGCACGACATCCCCGGCACCTCCGCCGGCGCCGGCCGCCCTGACGCTCTCCGCGCCCACGCTGGCGGACGGGGACGCGCGGTGGTGCGAGCGGGTCACGGTCGCCTTCCACAACACCGGCGGATCCCCGGCGACCTCGGGCACGGT
This sequence comes from Streptomyces sp. NPDC048338, assembly GCF_043201055.1. NCBI lineage: Bacteria > Bacillati > Actinomycetota > Actinomycetes > Kitasatosporales > Streptomycetaceae > Streptomyces > Streptomyces sp. NPDC048338. The sequence goes on along the minus strand of NZ_JBICYQ010000019.1, from coordinate 344 downwards.
CACGTTCGCCACGCACGTCATCGGCGCGCTCGGCGTCGACTGGGCGACCCTCACCTCCACCCAGCCCCTCCCGGCCCCGATCGCGGCGGGCACGACACGGACGCAGACGTACACGGTGTGCGTCGACTCCTGGCGGGTGCCGCTGGGCATGCACATCGACACGAAGAAGGTCACGGCGAGCTGGGGGTGAGGGGGGTCTTGGGGCTGGGCGGTCTTGCGAGTGCGGGTCTTGGCGCTTGGGGCCGGGCGGGTCCCCGTTGGCTTCTGGTGGTTGGCCGCCCTCTCTCCGAGTGTGGCAGCCGGGTCCGTGCCCTCAAGGGCGCTCCTCGTTCCTCGTCGCGTCG